>DATDAW010000001.1:0-22835 GCA_036525185.1 Chthoniobacterales bacterium
CCCTGGATGACCGTTATAAAGAACCGGGCCAATACCGCTGCGTTGGTATCTGGCGTCAATTCGCCCTCCGCGATGGCCCGTTCGAGCCGAGCCTGGAGCACCGCCCGGGATCGGTGCCGCCGGTTCGCAAGGGAAGTCCGAACGGAATCGGCAGCGGGAGAGCTGTGCGTCAACGCAGTCGAAAGCATGCAGCCAATCGGTTGGTCCGGGCGGGTCGCTTCGCGGGCTACCGTTCTTAACAATTGCTCAAAGGCCCTCCGAACAATCGGCTCCCCGTCGAGGATGGGTAAAAAATATCCACCGGCACCAGCCAGATACCGGTCCATCGCCGCGTCGAACAAGCGGGCTTTGTCTCCGAAAGTCGCATAGAGACTGGACGTGCTGATTCCCATCACTGCGGTCAGCTCATCGAGCGCTGTTCCCTCATAGCCCCGCTCCCAAAAGAGTTTCATCGCACGATCCAGCGCTTTCTCGCGATCGAATGCTCGTGGACGACCGCGGGCGAGTCGGACCTCCGTTATTTTTGAATCCATCGTTTCATTTAAACCTTGCCCGAAAACAAATCTCGTCCACAATGAATGTTTATGAAACGGTCACTCCAAAAAACAAACCTATGAATCGTTTAAAAGGTAAAATCGCCATCATTACCGGTGCCAGCTCAGGAATAGGGCGGGTCACAGCAAAGCTCTTCGCCAACGAAGGCGCCCGCGTTGTCGTCGCGGCACGCAGGGAACCGGAGCTAACGACACTCGTTTCGGAAATTACCGCTGAAGGCGGCACAGCGGTTGCGTTGGCCGGCGACGTCAAGTCGGAGGATTTCGCAAAAAGCCTGGTGGACGCGGCGCTGCATCATTTCGGTCGACTCGACATCGCATTTAACAATGCTGGAACATTAGGCGAGATGGGACCTTCCACGGGGGTTTCCCAGCAGGGATGGAGCGACACGCTCGCAACGAATCTCACCAGCGCTTTTCTGGGCGCCAAGCATCAAATCCCCGCCATGCTCGCAGCGGGGGGCGGGTCCATCATCTTTACTTCCACGTTCGTAGGTTACACCTGCTCCTTTCCGGGCGTGGCGGCTTACGCTGCAAGTAAATCAGGCCTGATTGGGCTGACTCAAGCATTGGCCGCAGAGTTCGGCCCGCAGGGCGTGCGCGTGAATGCGCTTCTTCCCGGCGCGGTAGACACGCCGATGTTCCGGGAAAAGAACGACACTGCCGAAACCCAGGCTTTCCTGGCTAACATGCACGCGCTCAAACGGGTGGCTCTCCCTGAGGAAATTGCCCGCGCAGCGTTGTACCTCGCCTCCGAGGATTCCTCGTTTGTCACCGGCACGGCTTCGCTGGTCGATGGCGGCCTCTCGATCACGAGGACGTAAGCTTGCATTTTGTAGCAGCCGGGTTCACTGAACCCGGCTGCAGCTTAGTTTCTTAAGAGTGAGGGCCTCAGCGCGACGGCGTGTATCTCGTGATCTTTGATCCCTCCAGTCCAAGGCCGCCCATCAGGCCTTTTTCGTTGAAAAAGAAGGTGTAGATTCCCTTTCTCACACTGGTCGTGCTCAGAGAGACGGACTTGCCTTTGTCCACGACAACGATGCCCGGCGCGGTGCCCAGTTCCCAGCCGCCTTCTCTGTCCAGATGCGAAAGGGATTTCTTGTCCATGAAGAACATGGCGTAGCCGAACTTCTTGACACCGGCTTCCAAGCCGTACGAGGCAGCCGTACTGTTGTAGTAGCCGAGTGTGCGGTCGCCTCTGAGAAGGGCGCCGTCCCCCCGGTGTGCCGTGATCACGAAACCTCCCTTAAGAATGCTTGGGAAAACGAGCACGGCATACGCATCACGGGCGAGATTTTTAGCTGCTGCGTCTTGGGCGACAAGCTGCTGCAACGCGACGCGTGCTTCACGATTGATCTGGGCTGCGCTCTTGGCGTTGGCGCTCGTGGGCAGGATGGTGGTGAGGCCGAGGCATAAGAGCACGGCAGTAAGAATGGCGGTTATTTTCATGGCGGGGCAGTCTGATGTTCTGATTTGGGCCCTAGACGCCGATCTCGGCGCGGCAGGCGGTTATTTTGCTGTAAATCGGCGGGTGGTGCTCCTCAAGCGGGCGCGGAACGCGAAAGCACTCGTTCAGGACATCGACGACCGAGTCGCGGGTCTCGGTAAGCCTTGGCTGTGCGTTGTGTACGTCCATCTGCGTGCCAGCACCTTCCTTATAACTAACGTGCCCGCACCGCCTTCCGGACGTTCCGGCGGTATCGCGACAAGGCACGGGCGATTGCCGAGCCTCGTCGCGTCAAGCCTTGGGCAAGAGCGCGTGTTCTTTGACGAGTGGCACGCGTTCTTGCCCAAATCGAGAACAAGCTTGGTCTCACCAATCGACACGAAACCGCAAGCGGTAGCTCCGGAAGTCAGGTGGGTGATTCGCCGGAGCAAATTGCCGCGGAAGGCCAGGTGCTGGCGTCCATGAAATAACGAAGAAATCAAGCGAGCTACGGCGCGATCACAGAAGATTTTTGAACAGAGAAAGCAGAGGCGACGATTCTCGCGGTATCGCCGCTATGGCCTCGGGATCGGCGTTAATCGGGCGTGTGGCGAGGGGATCGTTGGCGCTACTGGCGTCTGGGCGTTTCCCTATTTCTGGCTAGCGGGTGGCGCAGCGATCGCAGGGACGGTCAACCTGCGTGGCGCAGACCGCTCACCGCTCCTCGATTCAGTGGTCTGTGCGCTTCAGAAGGCCCGCAGTGATCGCGTGGTCGTAGGATAGCTCAACATGACCTATTCGGCCGGTGTCAGCGGGCCGCGGGAAAGGCATCATCTATGGCGTCGAACGCTGTTCCCGCCGTTGCACACCAATCTCCAGGGTCCCGGCCGTCCCGGTGGCGGGGAGAAACACTGCGAGCAACCCCGGCGAAAGCATTTCGACAGGAACCGGTTCGTCCTCCCAGCGGGCACCGTATACATAGTCCGATTTTAACCCCAAGAGAATGGAGCGCCGGCTGTTCGCTTTGAACGAAGGCTGCAACCGACCGCGAAAAGACGTGTTGCTATCCGCGAAGCGATACTCCAACGGGAGAACTTCGAAGCCTACAGTTAGCTTTCCGGGACAATAGCACGAGGCGAAAAAGCTCATCACCGGTGTGGAAAGACCGGAGAAGTGATGCCAGCCGCAGCCCCGCCCGCTTTCGATCAGGAAGTGTTCGAAACAGTTGTAGGACTCCCCCGTTTCAATCCTCCAAGCCTCAAGCACAGCCTGGGCAATGCGGAGTGCCAGATCGGGCCGTCCCAGATCGAGCGCCGTCTTCCAAAAGCACCATTGATGCGCGATCCAAACTGTCCCGACCCAATAACCATCCTTGTGATAGTACGGCGCGTTTTGATCGACCGCGGTCAATCCCATGTCCGTCCAAAGCCGGCCTGAATCGAAAAGCCTTTCCAGGAGGAGTCTCTCCTGCGCATCATCGCAGATGCCCGCCACAAGCGGATACGCCCCGTCGAGGCCCAGGTTGAAGTTTGCACCGCTGCCATGACGCAAAATGCCCTCCGGCTCTCCCTTAACACTGTGGATGACATATGAAAAATAGCCCGCATCGGGGTCCCAGGCGAGGTTCTGCAATGCGGCGGAAAAATTGCTAACGTCATTCCGGTAACCTTCGACGTCGCCGGTCCTGTCGAGCATGTCTGCGAATGTGGCCAGGCTCTTTGCCGCACGGATGGCGTGTGCGGTCACGCTGGCCGTTGTAACACGATCAGCTAGACCGCCTGCATGGACATGTTTTTGCGGAGGATAGTCATCCCATCCTCCGGAGTTGTAAAAATAATCCCAACTTCGGAGAAGGCTGGATTTCAGATTCCGCATGGTGGAACCCGGCGTATGCCCTGCAAAGAACAGGTAGTATTGCCGGACCGCGTCGTAGTGCCTTGCCAGGAAATCGAGGGAGCCGGTCTGATTCCAGATTTCATGGTAGAGGTGGATCTGCATCGGCACCATGCTGCCGTGGTGAATAAACGCGGCGTGCGGGTTGCCGGGTTCGGTCAGGTATTGTGCAAGGTTTTCCTCCGCCTGAGCGGGATCGATCTCCAACAGTCCGAGTCCGATGAAGCCGGAATCCCACGTGTAGAGCGAATCCCACAACCGGCCGGGCGTGCGGTGGCGGATGTATTGGCGTTGGGTGTAGATGGGAAAGACGATATTGGTCAATGTGGTCGTCGCCATCAGGTTCTGACCGAAAGTTAGGTCTGCGCCGGCTTCGTCCGGCTGGAACGTGAAAGCTTTGCCCTTGGCCTCCGCATGAGCAGCCTCCTTGTCGATCGTGCCATTGGCAAAGGCGGCGAGCCCGCGCTCGACTTCGGTCCGCGAACCTTCGCAGACCAGTGCCCAAACCACACGCCGGGAATCCGGTGGCAGGGACAAAGGGCGGAGAAAGACATTGGTGAAATGGCCTTCACTGTCTCCCCGCAGCACTTCATTGACATGATCGTGGGTCTTTGCCCGCAAGAAGACGTCCAACTCGCTGTTGAAAATTTCGCGAATTTCAAAATCGCCGCCCTCCCATGCGAGACCATGAAATGCGGAAACATCGGCGTATTTAAGGATTAGGGAGTTTCCATTGGGGCCTTGCCACCGAGCAGGCACCCATCCGGGTTCGATTTTCTGCAAAGGAATCTCTCCGGAGATCCCACGCTCGGGAACCAAGGCCAGAAACACGATTTCGGCTTCCGAGCCACCGGCGAGAGCGTTCAGGGAAAGTGAATACGAACCGGAATCCAAATCGCCCAAAGGAATCCGCTGCGTCGCAGGTGCCTCGTTGGCCGTCAAAAAATCGATTCCATGCAGGGTGCCACCGGCTGCCGTAGAAAATTCAATCCGCCATTTGCCTCCGCCGCCGGGACTAGTCGAGCGGCAGAGGATTAGCAAATGCGCGTCAGGCACTGGGTCTTTCAACTCAAAATAGTAGCTGACTGAATCCCCCTGATGGCGACCAAATCGGCCGCCCAGGGCGCTGCCATCGAGGAAGTTCTGTCCGCGAATTTCGCCTTGGAGCAACCCGTCGGCGCGGAGTCCGTCGGTGGCTTCCCGTCGCGCAAACGTGAGGCGCGCATAATCGAGCGGGTGCTTCAGAATCGACCCTTGGGGTAGAACCGGAACAACTTTCCGGATCGCTTCCCGGGAGTTCTGCCACGGCGAAGGCCAGGCCAGAGATGCCATGAAATGCAGCGCTGCGGCGCAGGGAGAACGGGTGGCGTTGACCAGCTCACATCGCACGAGCAAGCCCGAAATGCCCTCGACAGCCGAATAGGAAACATCCGCGTAAACTTGATCCTTCCACACGATCTCGTGGCGGAAAGAGAAATACTCGAAACGCGGCGAACACTGCCAGGGATGATATCCCGACTCCCAACCCGCGCTTGGAACTTCCGCCCTCCGGCGATAGAGCGCCGGAACCACGTTAAAGTCAAACCTCAGGCCGTTCTCTTTGTCCGCAATGTGCGCCGCCCCGGCATACCGTTTCCCGTACGGCCCCCAGGGAGGCAAATCAAGATCGTGATCCTTGGTGCGGAAGGGGGTATGGGCGTCCATTTTTAAGTATTAAAGGTTTTTAGAATGTCCGGAGAGGGTGGAAATATTCCAGCGCTAGAAAGGCAAACCTCCTGTCCTCTTGTTGGGAGTTATTTTTCGAACCCGACTGGGATTCCTAAGTGGCTATTACCACCATTTCGTGACCTTCGATGATCTCGAGGGGAATGCTAACGCGGTGGGAGCCTTCGGTGAATCTTAGTGGTTTTCCAGCCGGTTGAAGTGTCACGGATTTGACCGGTCCCGGAACGTGGACGTCCAGGTGGAGGTTTCTTGCCGGGACTGCGTCTTCGACGACCTCCAAGAGCCTGGCGCGTTTTTCGGGAATGAAACTAATCAAGTGGACCACCGTCAGCCCCGGCTTGAGGCCGACAACGGCATCGACATACGCGGGCGCCTGGATGCGCAGCATAGGATTGGGCAGGAGGTGGCGCAGCGCGATGTCGACGAGGTGACGTGCCGGGATGTTACCGTGTTCCGCGTAGGCTCGGAAAACTGGCAGGGCAATGCGGACGGTGTTCTCCGTGGCGAGTGCCGCCGCGTAGGGTGATGCCTCCAGCCTCGCTGGGGTTTGGGCATGCGAGGAGAAATGGCGCCAGGTGCGTTCGAAATAGGGCTCCACAATGGTGGCAAGCGCGGTTTCGCCATTTTGGGGAGTCAAGCGAACGCCGCGCTCGTAGAAGGCGTGATCGCTGTCGGGCAGAGCGCCGCGGAGCGGTTCCGGGAAACGCAGGTACGTGACGGTAAAAGGTGACGGTTCAGCGCCGTCAACGGACACGTGGAGCACCCGCCCGCCTTTGACACCGTAGGCATCCAGCCGGGATTTCAACGATTCGTCGGGAATGATCGACTCCGGGATAACGACGACTTTGTAGTCCTCCCAGGGAGTATCCTCGGTGACAAAATCGAATTGGTAGTGCAATTCCTTCAATGCCCGCATGACACCAGCATAGACGCGGTCGTCGTGCGATTGCTGGCGGATTAGGACGGCAATTTCCTTAGGACTGACGGCATCACGGACAAAGGGCTCGCAAGCTTCGACGTGACGATAAACCGTGCCGATGACTTCATACGCGCCTTTGTCGAGCTTTCCGGACGGATGCAATTGGTCGCCGATGCTGCAACGCGCGCCATGAGCGAGGCCCTGGGCACAATCGTAAAGCAGCGAGGGCACGGCGCGCAAACCGCCAAAATCGGCCCAACTCTTGTGAAACCGCCCGGTCATCGCCGTGAACGGTTTGCCCAGTGTTTTTACGTAACGTATGTATGTCGGAAGATAGGAATATCCCCACTGACCCGTGGGCAGTGCTTCAATTTCGACATGGCGCAGGTATTTAATCTCGTCCTTGAGCTGGAGCAGGGGCCGGCTGTTGAACCACACGGGGACATCCCGCTGAAAACTAGCGATGAGCGTGGTATAACGCTCCATGTAACCGTGAACAACCTGCCGCGCGTAGGTTTTTCGATCCGCCTCGTCTCCGGCGTCGAGCCCGGCCCGGTCCATTCCAGCCTTGGCCCAGACCGACACACTTTGCTGGTCCCAGCACATATCCAGAAAAATTCCGTCCACAGGACTGAATTTCTGCATGACCTCGGCTATTTGATCCGCCAGGTAATCGGCATACGGGCTGGACATATCGAGGATTTGCCAGCTGAAAATGTCGCCGCTGAGTGGTTTGCGATAGGCCCGAGTGCCTTCGGGAGTGAGGACGACCCATTCCGGATGCGTGTCAGCGGCAAATTCGTCGCACATGACGCTGAGGTAAATCGGTGTGGCGATGCCGCGCGATTTCAGGGCGTCGATCTGGCGTTCGAGAAGGTTTTCGCCAAGGTGTGGATGCCGGGCGGGACTTGGTGTGTCGTAATACAGATGCCCGTGATGACATTTGGCAAACAGCGTGATGCTGTTTACGCGCGCTTCCGCCAGGGTATCGGCAAATTCTTCGGGATCAAAAGCCGCTCCGATAGCGGGGATAAACGGGGACGTGTGGAAGTCGAGATGAATCTGGCGGAAGTAATCTTCGGGGAACATGATGGGAGATGCAGGTGATTAGCGGAAATAAGCGGGGAGGGAAGGAAAATCCGTCTGCGATCTTTCGCGGTTTTTCACGGTCGGCTTCGGTGCTCGCAGAGCGCCGCACCAGCAAGAAAAACCTGTTGTGACGCAAGGTTTGTATGGAATCTGTCCGGCATGCGGTTGCCGTTTCTCCCCCAGCTTGCCGGCGAAGAGGCTGCCAATTCCGAGCTGGTCGATGCCGCCCGCGCCGGTGACGTTGTAAAACTGCAGATGGCATTGGATCGCGCGGCGACGATCAATTACCAAAACCCGTTTGGCGAAACGGCGCTCATGAATGCCGCGGATGCCGGTGAAATGGAAACGCTCAAGCTCTTGATCGCAAAGGGGGCTGATCTCAACATCCTCAACAAGCAGAAACGCTCCGCTCTTTTCTTTGCGACTCTAATGCGGAAGGAGGCTGCGGGTCGTTTTTCGGATGTTGCTCAACCCTGCGGATCCAAATAGTCCCTGGAACAATATCGTTTGGAATACCGACCTGGCTGGGAAGTGAACGGATTTGGTTCGTGCCTTAGCCGTTTTGCGCCAACGGCGTCAATCTAACGGCGTCAATCTAATACATATCACTTCGATAACCTCTGCTTTGCTCTCGCTTTCCGCTTTGGCGGGATCAAAGCCGACGGCAGGGAGGTCATCCGTGTTATTCAAGACGCTCCCTGAGAGGGGGAGCAGGAATGACTGCGATTACGAGTAAGGGTAGGAGTAAGATTTATTCTGACGGCTAAGGCGCTGGCTCGCCGATTGCATCCCGTTCGGCCTCGGGTTCGAATCTGGAAGCGGGAATTAACTTTTTAGGCGCTTCTGTCGCCTGGGCAGCAGTGGCAGCGGCCTCGCGGGCGCGACGACGGAAATAGTATTGGGCCTGCGTTGGTTTCTGGCCAGGTGCGGGTTTGAGCCGCACGTAAGAGCCGTCGGACTGGAGTTCGCGGGCTTTGACGTTGTCCGTGAGGAAGGCCGGAAGGATGTCGTTAATGATCTGATCGCGGATGGCTGGAGCCTCAACAGGGAAGCAGACTTCGACGCGACGGAAGAGGTTTCTAGGCATCCAATCGGCGCTCCCGAGATAGACCTCGGGATTGCCATCGTTGAGAAAATAGAAGATGCGGCTGTGTTCCAAAAAACGGCCGACGATGCTGATGACGCGGATATTTTCGCTGACGTCGGGAACGCCCGGACGCAGGCAGCAGATGCCGCGGACGATCAGTTCGATCTGGACCCCGGCGGTGGAAGCTTCGTAGAGCGCTTCAATGATGTCTTCATCGACGAGCGAATTGACTTTGACGACGATGCGGGCCGGTTTTCCGGCCAGGGCATGATCGCGCTCGCGTTGGATCATCCCGAGGAAACGATCGCTGAGATCGAAAGGCGCCACGAGAAGTTTTTTGAAGCCGGGATACTCGGTGAGCCCCGTCAGCACGTTGAAGAGGGCTGCGACTTCGGTGGTGATTTCAGGGTTTGATGTTAGCAGGCCGAGGTCCGTGTAAATGCGGGCAGTCTTGGGGTGGTAGTTCCCGGTGCCAAGGTGTGCGTAAAAGCGGATGCGTTTGTTTTCGCGGCGAACGACCAACAGGGTCTTGCAATGCGTTTTCAGTCCAATAACACCGTAGACGACGCTGGCGCCGGCTTCTTCGAGCTTGCGCGCCCACTGGATATTGTTGGCTTCGTCGAAACGGGCTTTGAGTTCGACCAGGGCGGTGACCTGCTTTCCGTTGCGAGCCGCGTTCATGAGCGCTGCGACGATGGGAGAGTCGCCGCTGGTTCGATAAAGCGTCATTTTGATGCCGAGCACTTTGGGGTCGCGCGCGGCTTTCTCCACGAAACGGACGACGGCGTCGAAGCTTTGATAGGGGTGATGCAGGAGAACATCCTGTTTTTTCAGAGCGACGAACGGATCGGAGTGGCGGGGGAGGGCGGGTGGTTGTGTAGGGGCAAATGGGCGGTCACGAAGTTTGCCGAATTCGTCACTGAAGACGAGTGAGTTAAGGTGGGCAAACGTGAGCGGCCCGTCGAGTTTGTAAAGGTCGTCCCTGGTGAGTTTGAGGCGGTCGAGGAGGAATTGCTCGAAATCTTCGGGAATATCGGGCTCGGTTTCCAGGCGGACGGCGTTGCCGCGGTTGGATTTCTGAAGCTCCTGTTCGATGGTGCGTAGGAGGTTTTCAGCTTCTTCGTCGTCGATGTACAGGTCGCTGTTTCGCGTGACACGAAAGGCGTGGACGCCCTCGATTTTTAGACCGGGAAAGAGCTGGCTGATGTGGAGTTTGATGAGAGATGCCAGATAAACGAATTTTCGTGAGTCGGGCTCATCTTTTCCGGTAGCCAGGGGGATGAGTCTCGGAGCGACCCGTGGGACGCCTACGACGGCATACAGCGGTTCTTTTTTGCCGCGTTTATGTGCGCGAACCAACAGGCTGTGGGTTTTGTTGAGAACCTGTGGAAATGGGTGGCTGGCATCGATGGCCAATGGCGTGAGGACTGGCAGCACTTCGTTATGGAAGTATTTTTGCATCTTCCGCGCCCGTTTGGGATCAAGGTCTTTGGCGTCGAGGATGTGGATGCCTTGCGCGGCGAGCAAGGGGACGAGTTCCTTGTTCCAGAGGTCGTATTGGGTTCTGACGAGTTCGCGGGTGGTGGCGACGATGTACTTGAAAATTTCGGTGGCCGTGAGGTGATCCGGCCCCATGTCGATGGTGTCGCTGGCTATCTGTTGCTTGATGCCGGCGACGCGGATTTCGAAGAACTCATCCAGGTTGCTCCCAAAAATGCCGATGAATTTAACGCGTTCCATGAGGGGCTGTGTAGCATCCTGGGCCTCTTCGAGAACGCGGCGATTGAATTCGAGCCAGCTGAGCTCGCGGTTGATGAAGTTTTCGGGGGCTGCGAAACGGTTTTCCATGTAACTCCTGCCGAGGGTAATTGTCGTCGCGTCCTTGCGCAATGGAAGGAATGCGAGAAAAGCAAGAGTCCCGCGACCCCGAGAGGCGCAGGACTTTTGTATCAGCTTCTAAAGGAATGACTTACAGTTCGCTTATCGCGGTCCCCGCAATCGCGGCCTGAGCAGCTTTAAAAAACACGTCAGTGTTGTCGATGGTGCCGTGGAACATCGCTGCGCCGGCGCCGTAAGCGGAGAGCGGAATGTCGTTTGCTGTGTGGACGGCGGTCGAGCCGTTGACCTGGCCGGTAACGAGGAAGTTGCCAGCAACGTCACGCTCGAGAGGACCGGACGGATAAGTGTTCAGTGGCGCGGTAGTGTTGAAGGGTTGCTGACTATCGCGGATGGGTTTGGCGTTGGTGAGCCAATCTTCGTACCGATCCGCGTTGGCGGCGTATCCGATGAGCATTTTGTGGTCGATATCCGTCGTGACGGGGTAGCCGTCCCGTTGGATTTCGTAGAGGGGGAATCCTGCGGCTTCATAATTGCCGACGACTCCGGTGCGAAGCTGGGCTACGCCGCCGCCTGAGGAGGCCCGGGTCGTGAGATCGGCGTTTGCGACGAGACTTGAGCCGATGACGGATGCGCCGGAGCATTCATGGTCGGCGGTGACGACGACGAGGGTGTCCGGATGGGTTTTGGCAAATTTTTTGGCTCGAGCGATGGCTTTGTCGAATTCAATGGTCTCGAGGATGAAACGCTCGGTGTCCATGTTGTGCGCCTGTTTGTCAATGGATGCGGCTTCGACCATGAGAATGAATCCGTTCCTGGATTTGTTCAGGACTTTGAGCGCGGCATCGGTCATCTCGTCGAGCATCGGCTGATTGGGGAAGCCGTAGTCATTAACAACGGTGGAGGTGCCGCGGCGGCCATCGATTTTGTCCTTGGCGACATTCATGTTCGAAAAAGAGAACAGGCCAAGCAGCTTGGTGGCCGTTGAGGCGTTGCTCAACATTTCGGCGCGCGTGGGGGCGTAGGCGAAGCCAGCTGCCTGGAAACCGGCAATGAGATCGCGGGCCGGGTCAATTGCGCCCGTCTGAGCTCCCCAGGCGGTTGTCAGATCGGAGGGCAGGACATAGTCGGTTGCTGCCGTGCGCGCTGAACCGGGAGTGCCCTGCGGCAGGAACCATTTGCGGCCGCCACCAAGAAGAACGCTGAGACCGGTGAGGCTGCGGTCGTCGAGGTATTGGTCGACGATGCCTGTACCCGCACCACGATCCTGCGTATGCGATCCAAATGCGCCTGGCGTGGCATCAAAAACATCCGACGTGGTGACGATGCCGGCAGCCTTGCCCTGAGTACGCTGGAAATACTCGGTGATGGATTCGACGCGCGGATTGTCGAATTTGTCTGTCGTGTCATCCGGGAAAACACCATGCTGGTTGTTGTTTCCCTTGTTGCCGGTGGAATAACAGGACGCACCGGGCGACGAATCCGTGACGATGGAGTTGAGCGACGACGTCAGGACCATCGCGGTGTATGGAAATGTATCCATCGCGAGCGGGCTGATGGCTTTTCCTTGAAGCACGCCGTTGTACATGATGCGCGCTGCGGTGCGATGAGCGACGCCCATGCCGTCGCCGATCATGATGATGACATTTTTGGCTTTGCCGCCCGTGGCGGATTTGATCGGGACGATTTCAAAGTTGCCAGTTTGCGTGGTGGCCTGGCCGCCGGTTTGACTGGCATCGACCGAGAAGGTGTGGACCCCGGCGTTTGGGACAGATACAGCGCGGATTGTGGCGATCTTGGTGCCTGCCGGGAATCCAGAAACGGTCGGGTCGATCAGCGTGGGTGTCGCGTTGATGACTTTGCCGTCGAGTTTGAAGGTAATGCTGGTGAGCGTTTGTCCTGCATCCGGGGAAATTGTGGCCTGGATGTCGAAACGTTGTCCCGGCAGAAAGCGGGCGATGTAGGGAGCGCTTTTGTCGCCGAAGCTGAACAATGCGCTGGGTGGAGTGAGTCGGCTGACGGTAGGTGCGGCGAACGCAGAGGTGGCGGTCAGTGCCGCTGCCACGGCGAGAGCGGTTGCGCCGAGGAATGAGGTTTTCTTTTCCATGGTAGGGCTAAGAACTAATGGTTGTGGTGGTGTCCGCTGGTGATGGAACCGGCGGAAAGGGGTGTTGGCTGTGCGGGGAGGGAGGCGGTATCGGGCGGCGCATCGATGGTGAGCCGGACGATGGAAATGCGGCCGTTCTTTTCTTCCTGATTGCCGACGCTGAGCGTGCCGCTGAGAAGAAGAAGGCCCGGTGTGTAGGGGAGGATTTTTGGCGTCTGACTGTTGACGTGGACCGCTACAATGGCGGCGGGAAGATCGTCGCAATAGCCGTATTCCGAGGTGTGCAAGGTCATTGGCACAGGCGTCAACAGCATCTGATTCGGGAGGGCCATGTCGTCATTGGCCATGAAGCCGAGAATGCGGACGCGTTTCCCGTTGAGAGACTGCAGTTTTTCCGTGAGTTCGAGACCGCGCGGGCCGACCGGGCTTTTGAAAAACTCGCCAAATTTTAGATCGGTAACCCCTTCCGGTGCCGCGGGGATGGATAGAATCTGTCGATCTGCGTCCGGCATGCCTGAGGACGGCGCGACTTCATCCGGGGCAGCGGTTTTAAGCTGCTGCCGGGTCTTTTTGACAGGTTCATCGGCGCCATGTGCGGCGAGAGAGAGAGAAATTCCGGCCGCAGCCGAGACCAGGAGACGTTTCATGCCCCGGATGCTCCCGAGACCTGCCGGAGGAAACAAGCAGCCTATGGTAACGTTTCGGCGTCAACCGTGACGGATTTGAAACAAACACAAGTGAGTTGCAGAGATTAGCAGTAAAGCGGCGCGGAAGTCACCGTGCCGGGGTTGAGGCTTGCTCTATCGGTCAGCCAAAATCCGGTATTTTTCGCTGCTCATCTCGCAGTGAGCGATTCGGCGACAGCTTCGCCTGGTGCTTCGGGGCGGTTTGATTTCAATGCCCGCAAGGTCGCGGCAGCGATCACCAGAGCGCCGCCGGCGATGGACCACCGGCCTGGCTTTTCGCCGATGAAAAACATCACCCACAGCGGATTCAGGATGGGCTCGCAGGTCGTGATAATCACTGCCTGCAAAACGGGTACGTGCTTGATTGCCTTGGCGTAAAGCCAGTAGGCCAGCGCCAGTTGGAAAACGCCCAGTACCAGGAGCCCTGCCCACGGCGCCTGGCCCGAAGGAGCGCCTGCGGTTAAAATCGCCGGCAACCCGACGAGAGCCGCGAGGCCGTTTCCCAGAATGACCGATTCGATCGGCGATCCCGTTTTCTGCTTTCGCATCGTGATCGACAGCCCGGCAAAGCTCAAGCCGCTGATGGTCGCCAGCACGATTCCCCAAACTCCGCTCGCCGAGAGCTGATCCAGGAAAAACAGGCAGATCCCGCTGAACGCCAGGGCCGTCATCGCCCAATCGAATCGTGTCGGCTTTTCGCCCAGTAGCGGTCCGCTGAGCAATGCAATGTAGATGGGGGCCGTGTATTGGAGAAAAATCGCATTGGCAGCCGTCGTCAGGCGCGTGCTCAGGACGAACAGCACCACGGTTCCCGCATAAAAGAACGCTGCCAAAATCTGCGTTGCCGACCAATGGAAACGGGGTCGCCGCACCAGGACCAACAGCGTTACCGCCGCGATCGCGCTCCGCATCCCGGCGATCGCAAGTGGCGACCAGTCAATGGCTTTCACCAGTACGCCGCCCGTGCTCCACAGTAGCGCGGCAAGAATCAGCTGAAGGATGGAAGGACTCATTGGGAAGACAAAAATTGGAATTCACAATGCAGAACGCAGAATGCAGAAGTAAAGCCAAGCTCCCGGTTTCTTCTCCGCCTTCTTACCTTCTTGTACTGAATTCACCGTTTTGCATTCTGCGTTCGCCCTTCTGCCTTTTCCTTGGACACACCGCCTTTTCCAGCTTTGATTTGCCGACGATGAGCGACACCAGCACAGCACTTCAGGCCGGAGACGCCGCTCCGCCCTTCACGGCACAGGCAGTTGGCGGCGAATACGGGGAGGGCGCAGAAGTCAGCCTTAGCGATTTCGCGGGACAGACCGTGGTCCTGTATTTTTATCCCAAAGACGACACGCCGGGCTGCACGACGCAGGCATGCTCGCTGCGGGATTCCTGGGCGCGTTTTGCGGGAAAGGCGAGGGTTTTTGGTGTCAGCATCGACCCCGTGACGAGCCACAAGAAATTTATCGCCAAACATTCGCTTCCATTCCCGCTTTTAAGCGATCCCGACCAAACGCTCGTCAACGATTACGGCGTCTGGGTGGAGAAAAACAATTATGGCAAGACCTATTTCGGCACCGAGCGTTCCACATTTGTCATCGGCCCTGACGGCACACTCAGCGCGGTTTTCCGAAAAGTGAAACCCGAAGGACACGTCGATCAGGTTCTCTCCGTTTTATAAGCAAAATTCTTATATCTGGCTTTTTCGGTAAACGTTCATTTACTCAATGAATCAGGAAACCTTGCTTGCGTGGTACGACCGGTTTGAAAAGCTGGTCGAACGGCTCCCAGGCCCCATACAGAAAGCGGTTCTCGGTGAAATCCAGCCGGTCAAAGAGCTCTTTCTCGAGCAGCGCCCGCCGAGAATCCTTTTATTGGGCTCCGACGACATTTCCCGCGTCGAAATCGTCAATTCCCTTTTTCGCGAACAGCTCGTTTCCCTTGCCGAACAGCGAACGCTCGCGTTGACGTCCGGGTGGGAAACGTTTCGCTGCATCGGCCGTGGCTCGCTTCAAATTCTCGAAGGCCGTTTTTCTGGAAACGCCCCGTTAAGTTGGACTTCCGGAGGGAAAGATCTTCCGCCTGATCTCATCCTCTTCCTCCATCGGGCTGGGGGCCCTGATGAAAAACTGGCTGCTGCGGTGCAACAAGCGGCTCGGATTGGAGATGAGCTGGAACTAAAGTTCCAAAAAAGACCCGCCTTCATTGGCGTGCTGGAAGACGCTCCACCGCAACCGGTTGCGACGACCGGGCGGACGTCGCAGGAGGTGGAGTTTGAGAACGTTTTGCGTGCCAATCCGGCTGTTAATAAGATATTCGCAAGGGTCATTTCGGTGAGCCGTTGGAGCCGTTTTCGGGCTGATGGAAGCGCCGACGCAGACGATGCAAACGCCTCGTATCTCAACCAATTACTAGGTCTTCTCATCGATGAACTTCCACAAAGTGCCCGCTTGGAAATGGCGCGTATTTCGGGTGTCAAAAGCGCGCAGAAAAAGATCGCGCAAACGCTGGTCAAAGCTGCAACTGCGATTTCCGCGGCGATCGGTGCCCAGCCCATTCCGCTGGCCGACATGCCGATTCTAACCACGCTCCAATCGGCCATGGTTGCCGGTATTATTTACATTAGCGGCGGAGATTTAAACCTTCGTAGCGCAGTGAAATTCATTGGTGCGCTCGGTGTTAACGTCGCTCTCGCCATTGCTTTACGTGAGGCGGCGCGAGGCACGGCGAAGCTCCTCCCAGGATGGGGTTATGCGGTTTCCGGAGCCGTCGCAGCTGGCGGAACTCTCGCAATGGGACGCGCCGCAACGGGCTTTTTCATCGATGGGGTGTCGCTCAAGGAAGCCCGGAAGTTGTTCCGCAAGAGACCGCCGAAACCACCCAAAGAAGTAGAAAAACTAGATGACAAGTAATTCATTTTCACAGAGTGATTTCGGCACTTTCGAGGATGAATATTCAACCATTTCAGCATCCGGAAAGCCTGTGAATAACTTGTGCATAAACCTGTGAGAGAATTTCGGCGACCCACTACTTCCGCGGCGTGAAACTTACCGATTTACGCGGTCATTTGGCCGCTCTGGAGTTGCAACCCAGCAAAAGTCTCGGACAGAATTTTTTACACGATCAAAACCTCGCGACGTGGATGGTCCGCCAGCTGCAAGCATCGTCCAGTGAACAAATTGTTGAGGTTGGTCCAGGACTCGGAGCGCTCACGGAATTGCTGGTTGAACAATTCGAACATGGCACGGCGATTGAGAAAGACGGTCGTCTCGCTGAGTTTCTGCAGAAGCGCTTCGCGCACCAAGCCGGGTGGCAAGTCGTCCACGCGGATGCCTGTGAATTCGACCGACGCACCCTTTTTCCTGGCGGCCCGGCGACCCTCGTCGGCAATTTGCCTTACTACGTATCAACAGCCGTTATTTTGAACTTCCTCAGCGAGCCGACACCGGTATGCCGCGCCTTGTTCACGCTACAACGTGAGGTCGCTGAGCGCCTGAGCGCCGAGCCTGGGACGAGCGAATACGGCTCGCTCACGACTGCCATTCAGCGTCGTTGGCGCGTGAAATATTTGCGCACACTGCCACCAAGCGTTTTCCACCCCGAACCGAAGGTTGAATCCGGCGTTGTCCTGCTCACAGCCCGTGCCTCTTCAGAAATGGAGCCTGTCGATGGCGCTGCCTTTGAGCGTTGGGTGCGGAAGGGATTTTCCCAGCGTCGAAAACAACTGCGGAAGCTGCTCGATATCGGTCCGGAGCGCTGGTCAACGCTCTGCAGTGACCTCGGAATTTTGCAAACTGTCCGTGCCGAAGAGCTGTCCGTGTCGCAATGGACGTCACTCGTCAATGCACTCGAACCCGCCCGAGACAGCGCCGGTCAACAGCCCGAACGGGAGATCTTCGACGTGGTGAATAACCGGGACAAAGTCATTGGACAGGCCACTCGCGGCGAGGTCCACGCGCGCGATTTTCTGCATCGTGCCGTGCACATTTTCGTGTTCAACCGGGCCGGGGAAATCTTTCTGCAAAAGCGATCGCATCTAAAGGATCGCCACCCTGGAGTCTGGGATTCTGCCGCTGCCGGCCATCTCGATTCTGGCGAAAGTTATGACGCTGCTGCTGCCCGCGAGACGGCCGAAGAACTGGGCGCGGAATGTGCAGCCGAATTTGCCGGAAAGCTCGAAGCCTCGGCAGATACTGGTTTTGAATTCATCCACATTTACACGGCCACGCACGATGGCCCGTTTCGGCTTCATCCTTGGGAAATTGAGTGCGGCGGGTTTTTCCCTGTCGGGCTGGTAAAACGTTGGATTGCCGATCGTCCGACGGATTTCGCTCCCGGCTTTCTGAGATGTTTTGCAGAGCTCGATCCAGGGGCGCCGAGCTAACGCCACGGATGCCGTGTGGCATCGGTTTCGCCTGCCAGCGTCAGGAGGTAATGATGCTCAACGTTGCCTGCAGGTTGCGCTCGAGCGAAAAAACGGCGGCATGTTGCTGGCGTTCGGCCCGGGCACCGGAGGCGAGCCAGAATTCGACAGCTTTTTCGAGAGCCGAGATGTCATTCGGAGCGCTTACCGCCGCACCATCCGTCGCTCGATCCTGAATTTCGGCAAATCCATTCGCTTGAGTGGTGATGACTGGGAGACCTGCCGCCAGCGCTTCGAGGCAAGCGTTCGAAAACGGGTCATAGATCGTCGGCAAAATGAACGCGTCCGAGGCATGGAGTAGGGAAGGCATGTCCGTGATCGGCCCCAGAAACTTTACGTTTGGTCCGGCGAAACGCCGCGGATCGCCTTTCCCTGCAACCAGAAGCAGAACGTCAGGAAGTCTGCTGACGGCGTCCACAGCATAACGAAGCCCTTTGCGCTCCCAGCCGGAACCGGCGAAAACGGCCACTTTTTGAGACGCCGGAATCCTGTTCTGGGCACGCCAGATGTCACGCGAAACAGCCGGATGTGCCCAGCGCGCGACATCGATTCCGTTGTGCACGATGCTCACTTTGGCTGCGATCTCCCTGCCGTAATGGAGCTCGATTTCGTTCCTGACCAGCCATGAATTGGCAATGATACGCCGCGCTCCGGTGACAGCTCTTTTCTCGAGATTCAGCAAAGCCCGATGCTTGGGGTTCCAGGTGAATGTGAGGCGTTTAAGCGGCGATGCCAACAGGGCTCTACGCGCAAGCCACGAAGCATGTACGCCGTCACCTGCCCGATAGACGTCGCAGGACGACACGCGTTCGAGGCTCAGAAGACAATCGCACTGCCCATGTGGCCGGATTCGTTCCAAGGCCTCCGAAAACGCTTGCGGCGATTTTCCTTCGACGACGATTTTCCTGCCAAATGACCAGTCCTGCCACTCAGGTGATGCAAAAAGAACCGTTTCGTGTCCCGCTTGGACTGCAGCCTTTGCGAATCCGCGCAGATAGCTCTCGGCGCCGCCAGCTGGCGAATAGCCGCGTCTCACCAATCCGATACGCATCGCGAAGTTGAAATCATGCCAGACACTCTCTAAAAGCGTGGCGTGTCCAGACGAGTCAAAAAACAAGAATAGGCGTGCGTAAATGGTGTCGCTTCTGGCCATTCAACTCAAACGTATCGGTGACCTCGTGCTTACGCTGCCCGCGCTCGAAGCGCTCAGGCATTCCTATCCTGCGGCTCGAATCACGCTAATCATCGACGGCGGTTGTGCGGAGTTGGCGCCTGCAATCCGTTGTGTGGACAGGGTGCTCATTTACCGAAAAGGAAGGCCGAATCTGAAATTGTGGAGCCGCCTGTTTTTGAAATGCTACGACGCCGCCTTTGATTTTTCCGGGACGGACCGCTCGTCGGCGTTGACGTGGCTCTCGAAAGCCAGAAAACGCATCGCTTTTGAGCCGGGCCCCAAAAACGAATTGCGGATCGGGTCGTACACACACCTCGTTGAGTCGCCTGTACTCGAGCGACACACAGTCGACCACAATCTCGACCTGGTTTCCTCCGTCGGCCTACCGCCGAATGTGCCCGATTTGCAGCTCGAAATCCCGAAGTTTGCCCGTGCGCGCGCCCGGGATGTTCTTCGTCATCACGGCGTGAATTCTCCCTATGTCGTTCTGCATGTGGGAGCTGCGCGTGCGGAAAAATACTGGAAACGGGAGTCGTGGGCGGCGGTGATCCGGCACTTGCGCACCCTGCAGCGGACCTGCATCCTCATCGGCGGCTCGTCGCCGATGGAACGGGAGGCTATTTCCGAAGTCCAGGCGCTAGTGGAGCCGAAATGCGTCGATGTCGCCGGACAATTGTCGCTTCTGGTCTCCGCCGCCCTCATTGCGGGTGCCGATCTGTTCGTCGGTGTCGATTCCGGCCCCAGTCACCTGGCCGCGGCTGCGAAGATCTCGCAGATTACGCTTTTTGGTCCCACCAATCCTTTTCACTGGCGCGCCCGGCATGCTCGCTCACTCGTTTTGCAGGGCGGCAAAAACAATCCGCTCACCGAGTTTGAGCCCGATCCTCCAGCTGGCAATCTGAAGGATTTATCGACGGACGAGGTGATCCATGCCATTAATCTGCTGCTCGTCTGAGTGTTTTCAGCAAATTTCATGTCCTCGACATCCAAGACCAAGAACAAGAAGCGCCCCGGTTTTCTGAAGACGATCAAGCAAGGTGTGGGGCCCATGCGCAAGTTGCTTCCGTACCTGAGGCCTTACCGCAGGCGTTTCATTCTTGGGCTGGCACTCGGTGGCGCTTTTGGGGCCACGAGCGGTTTGCTGGCGCTGGTCTTGCAGCAAGTGTTGGCCCTTGTCCCTGGCGGCACGGCATCCAGGACGGCTATACTGAAACACGTTTCCGAGACCAACGGCCCCCGTATCGACTCTGTGATCTGGCTCTGCGCTGCCATTCCGCTGGTCATGATCGTTCGCAGTCTGTTTTCCTATTTCAATGGCGTTTTGCTGTCCCAGGTCGGCCTGAAAGTAATCTCCGATATTCGGGAGCACCTCTTTCGGCACGTGATGCGGCAGTCGCTGGATTATTTTCACAAGAACAAGAGCGGCGACCTGATTTCGCGCGTTTATAACGACCCGCGTATGGCGCAGATGGCCCTGAGCACGGTCAGTGCCGATCTGGTCACCCAGCCAATTGCCATACTCAGCAGCGTGGGAGTGCTGATTTATCTCGACTGGAAGTTTGCGATCATCAGCCTGTGCGTTTTTCCGATCTGCCTGCTGCCGGTTATCTATTTCGGAAAGCGCGTCAAAAAATCGGGCGGCAACGAAGAAGACAGCGCCAGCGGAATGATGGTCATTTTGCAGGAATCCTTTGCAGGCATCCGCGTCATAAAAGCGCTAGCCAGGGAGGTCTATCAGCGGAAATTGTTCCGGGAAACGAATCTCCAACAGGTTCGGCAATCGATCGGCATCCAGAAGACGATTCAGGCGGTCAGCCCGCTGGTGGAAGTGGTTGCTGCCTTGGGCGCGGGAGTCACGATTTTCTACGTGTGGTTCGAGGGAATCTCCGCGGCGACCTTCATGGCCATGCTGACGTGTCTTTTCACGCTCTACGATCCGGTCAAAAAACTCAGCATGATCCATATGGTCATCCAGAGAAGTCTGGGAGGTATGACCCGGATTTTTCAAATGCTGGAGGAGGAGCCGACCGTCTCCGACAAACCGGACGCCGTAGCGGTTACGGAATGCCGCGGCGCAATTCGCTTCGAGAATGTCTCCTTCGCTTATCGCAAGGACAAAAAAGCGGTGAAAAACCTCAGTTTCGAGTTCGAAGCCGGAAAATATTACGCCTTGGTCGGAGCCAGCGGTGCTGGGAAAAGCACGATCCTCTCGCTCATTCTGCGCTTTTACGATCCCGCAAAGGGTCGTATCACCCTGGACGGGCGTGACTTGCGCGATGTCACGCAGGCTTCGCTGCGCGAACACATCGGTGTCGTCACCCAGGATACGTTTCTGTTTCATGACACCATCTTGAACAACATCCGCTACGGACGTCTCGATGCGACGGATGAGGAGGTCACGGCGGCAGCGAAACTGGCTTACGCCAATAATTTCATTCTTGAGCAAGCCAAGGGCTACGACACGGTCGTGGGCGACAAAGGCTGCAATATTTCCGGCGGCCAACAGCAGCGCCTCGCCATAGCACGCGCCTTGCTCAAGAACGCACCGATTTTGCTCCTCGACGAAGCCACGTCCGCGCTTGACTCGGAATCCGAGCAAATGATCCAGGCGGCGCTCGAACGGCTGGTGCAAGGCCGAACGGTTATCGCTATCGCGCACCGGCTTTCAACCATCCTGAAAGCGGACAAAATCCTCGTCATGGAAAATGGCGAGTTGGTGGAAGTTGGCTCGCACCAAGAACTTTTGTCGGAATCCACCGTTTATCGCCGGCTCTATAACATTCAGTTCAACCAGGCTGGAGAACAACCTGCCGAACTGGCCATGGTGGACTGAGCCAAGTCTTAAGTTTAAAATTTGTAAGTTTGTAAGACTAAGGTCTGGAGTCTACCTGCTACTCGCGAGGCTCTCTAAAACTTACACCTGATAGCTTCAGATTCCTTTGTTTCACGACGCGCATAACCATCTTCAGGACGAATGGCTCGATCCATATCGGGACAAGGTTATCGCTGATTTGGAGAAGATCGGGATAGGCGGCGCGATTGTAAACGGGACGACTGAAGTGGATTGGGCTGCGGTGGAGACACTTGCAGCGCAACATCCCTGGGCAATTCCCAGTTACGGTCTCCATCCGTGGTATGTGCGGGAGCGAACACCAGACTGGCGGCGCAACCTGCTGAACCAGCTGGACAAACGCCCGTGCGGAGTCGGTGAAATCGGGCTGGATCGCTGGATTCCGGACTATGATTTTGAAGACCAAAAGGCTGCTTTTCGTTGGCAGCTTGCCATCGCCGCAGAACGAAATTTGCCCGTCACGATTCATTGCCTGAAGGCATGGGGAGCGTTGGAAGAAATCCTTCGAAATGAGGCAGTTCCGGACTGCGGGTTTTTGCTCCATGCTTACGGGGGACCGCGTGAAATGATTGATTCATTCGTCAAACTGGGGGCGTATTTTTCGTTTCCCGGGTACTTTCTGCATGAGCGTAAATCTGCTCAACGAGAGGTTTTTCGGATTGTTCCAATCGATCGCCTCCTCGTCGAGACGGATGCGCCTGCCTTGCCTTTGCCTGACGAAAAAGTCGAATTCCCGCTGCCGAGTTCGCCGACGAACCAGCCGTTGAACCATCCTGCAAATATCGCCACCATCCAACGGGCACTTGCGGAAATTCGAGGCGTTACGCCAGAATCACTGGCAAAAAGTGTGACGGCGAATTTTTTGAGGCTCTTTGGCAGAAGTGGCGGCCCGCACGGGCTCGTTTAGCTGCAAACCGCCGATCGTCGCTCGGGTGCATGACAAAAATCTTTGGGAGGCATTTGTTGCCGCTTTTTTTTGTCGAAACGTATATGTATTCGCATATACCATGGCCTGATGCCTCACGATCTCACTGCTCACCAGATTCTTGAACAAATCGCCGCCATCGATCG
>DATDAW010000002.1:0-162259 GCA_036525185.1 Chthoniobacterales bacterium
CTGGGTGGAAAGTGGCTGGCGACACTGCCGCCCGAGGCCAAAATGCTCCTCTCAGGCTGAAAGCTCCCCAGCTGCGTCACTTCCAAGCCAGGAAACCCGACTCATAACGCGTCGGTCAGCTTCCCCATTCCCGTTTTTAGGATTATAGCCGTTTTCAACGAATGCGGTCACGGTGACGGAACGTTCGCGATTGTAACGCTGGATCACGGGAGGAGCGCTTTCGAAATCCAGTCGTGCGACCTGAGTGACTGGCAAATACGCTCCTGTCGTGCTGCTGCGAACCTGGATATAAGGCCAGTTATCGAGTGTGCCGCGATCCCCGCGGGGCAGGGCGATCTGGATATTGTATTGGTCGCCGTCGTCTTCCAGGAACCGGCTCACGTCGAGTCCGGCAAACGCGAGTCGGACGGCGCGATCGATTTCGGACTCCGGCACGCCCAGTATCGCGGCCATGGGTTTGTCGATTTCAACCCGGAGATCGGTACGCTGAACGCGGACCGGGTTGTTCACGGAATGTGTGCCGGGGATGTTCCGTAAAAGCGTCTCGACCCGGGCAGCCATTCGGGCGAGTTCATCGAGGTTGTCAGAGAAAATACGGATCGCAATGGGCGCCTCGATGGGGGGACCGTTTTCAAATTCCTTTACGACAATCTGCGCTCCGGGGATCTCGGCGACTTCATGCCGGAGACGGGCGATTTCGGCGGGTGTTTTATTTGGGTCGTAACTCTTAAATGCTGCGAAAATCTGCGCCACGTTCGCCTTCGGGGCTTCCGTGCGTTCGTTGTAGTAAATCTGTGCGTTGGTGTCGCCGACGGTCGTGAACTTGCTCACGATGTCGGGATTTTTCGTCAGGATCGTTTCCACGCGCCGCGCAATGGCATCCGTCGCCGCGACGCTCGCGCCCTCTTCGGCTTCGATTTTTACAAGGAACTGCGGCGTTCCGGCTTTGGGAAATAGCGAAAATCCAATCCGCGGCACGAGGGCAAAAGACGCCACCACCAGGGCAGCGGCAGTTCCCAGTGCTATCCAACGGTGCCCCATGCACCAGTGCAAAATCGGCCGGTAACTGCGAGAAATTCCGCTATGCAAGAATCGGAGCAGGAATCCTCCTTCCGCTGGCGCTTTTCCTCGCAGGAACAAGCTGGCCATCAGGGGCGTAATCGTCAACGCCACGACCAGCGACGCCAGCACCGCGTAGGCGACGGCCACGGGCAGGCTTCGGATGAATTGACCGGGGCCGCCCGGGAGCACCATCAAGGGCAGAAATGCAAAAAGCAGCGTTGCCGTCGTGCCGACGACAGCGACGGAAATTTGCCGTGTCGCGTCGATGGCTGCGCGCAGGGGCGGAACGCCTTCCCGTCTAAACCGGGCAATGTTTTCAACCACGACAATGGAGTCGTCGACGAGCAGGCCCAGCGCGATGACGCAGCCGACGATGCTCAGCTGGTTAAGACTGAATCCGGTGAAATAGAGCGCTGTGACGCCCATGGCGAGTGACAAAGGGATTGACATCATTACCAGGAGCGACGCCCGAAAACCGAGGGGCAGCACCGTGAGCAACACCAGTCCAAGCGCGATGAGGAAATCATGCTCCAGCCGACTCAAGCGATTTTCGACGTTGCTGGATTGATCCCAGCCGATTTCCAACTGGACGTCACCGGGCAATGTGGCACGAAACTTTTCCACTTCGGACCGAAGGCGTTCGCTCATGGCAGATAGATTTTGCTGCGCCAACGGACGTGCCGTCACGAACACGGCGCGCTTGCCGTTGTATCGGCCAAAGGTCTCCAGGTCGATCGTCGTCCATTCGATCTGCGCGATGTCGCCCAGGTAGACAATTGCGCCGTTGTTGCTGGCAACCGGTGTTTTTTGGATCTGGTCGATACGGGTGTACGAGCCGCTGGTCTTGATGTTGAATCGCCGTCCGTCGAGCTCGACCGCCCCGCCGGGAACGGCCGTATTATCGCCCTGGACCGCGGTCATGATTTGCGCCAGAGGCAAGCCGAGCTCGGCGACTTTTTTCATGTCGAGCGACACGCGGACCTGTTTTTCGGGGAAGGCGAGTTTTTGCGATTGCCGCACGCCGTGGACGCTCTCGAAGCGTTTCCGAAGGGATTCCGCAAGGTCCTGGAGCCGACCGTAGGAGGCATCCTCCGAGACGAGCGCTACCTGCATCATAGCGACGTCGATGGTTTGAACTTTGCGCACGTCGATGCCGTTCACCCCATTTGGCAGGCGCGAGCGGACTGAACTCACCTGGCGCAGAACCTCATCGTATTTTTTTTCGGGATCCTGGCCGTAAAAGAACTCCACCGAAATGAATGCAAAACCGTCCTTCACCGTGGAGCGGATTTTGTCGATCTCGTCGAGTTCCTTGAATGCATCCTCCAATGGACGCGCTACCTGCTGCTCAATTTCCTTGGCGTCGGCCCCGGGGTATGTCGCGACGACGTTGTAACTCGGCACTTTGAGCGACGGATCCTCCAACCGTGGTATCGCTCGAAACGAGGACACGCCCAGTGCCACCAGGCACAACGTGACGATCAACGTAAACCTCGAATTCTTGACGGAGTATTCGATGATTCTCATGACCGATCACGGGGTGAGAGTTTTCAGCCGATGATTGACCGCGCCCGGCGCTTGGGAAAGTGCCACGCCCTGTTCTTGTTCCTTCACAGCGACTACCGAGCCGTCCTGCAAATATTCGCCGCCTTGAACGATCAGACGCGCCGTTTTTGGGAGGCCGGTCCGCAAGTAGGCCCGCGTATTTTCCAGAGTTTCGACATCAACGGAAACCCTTCGTGCGTTTTGGGAGCCGGCTTCGAGGAGAAAAAGGCTCGCTTTCTTGCCGTTGCCTTCGATGAGCACCGAGGCAGGAACGACCGGGCGCGGCGCGACGGGTTGCGGGAATAGTGTCACTGCCGCAATCATGCCCGATCGCGCATGAGGCGGCGGGACCGCGAGGGCGATCTCGACGGGCACCGTGCGCGTTAAAACATCCGTTCCCTCGGAGATTTGTGAAATTTTGCCCGGCGCGCCGTCGGCTACGGCTTGGTTGCCGAGACGAAGACTCGCCACATCGCTTTCTGCGAGCGCGGCGCGGACGATCCACCCCTCCGAATCCGAGGCAAAACCCAGGACCGCCCGGCCGGCTTCGGTCAGTTCGTCCGGCTCGGCCAGCCGTCGCAGGATCCGACCATCTTCGGGCGCCGTGATGACTGAATAACGGCTGTTGAACTCGGCCATTTTGAGCTGAGCGGCCGCCAGCTCAAGGGCAGTGCGGGCATTCTGCAGATCCTCAACCGTCCCGACGGCGCCGGCACGCAGTTTTTCCTGGCGTGCCAGATCCCGTTGGGCCTTTTCGAAATTGCTGCGCGCCTGAGCGACTTGCGCCTGGATTTCATCCTGCCAGAGCTTGGCGAGAATCTGCCCTTTCTTGACCGAATCACCCACTCGAACAAGAACCGCCTCGATGACGCCGCCGGTTTTGAACGACAAATCCGCTTCGCGTTTCCGGGCTAGGACGCCCGTTGCGCGGACCGGCACGGCATCCGTCGAATAGACCACCGGCTCCACACTCACGGCGAAGGCGGTGGAATTCTCTGCAGCGAAACCTGGGAGAACGGAAAAGAACGCGGAGAAAAGGACGACGACGAAATGGCGCGTCTTTGGGAGATTGAAGAGAGCAGTCATGATCGTGGCGTAGGGAAAAGGTTGGCGGCTGGACAGAAACGCATCCGACCTTAAGTGAGGATTAAGAGGGGGCTCTGCTGACACATTGCCTGCAATTGACATACTGTCAACATTAGACGCAATGTTTTTTGAGTGACTGTTTTCGGATAATCGGAAGCGCCCATTGGGCCCCCAAAGAGAGCAAGGGAACTTGGCGTCCCTTGGTGTCGTCCCTGCCTCTATTCCGCCGCCAGGGCCGAGCGCAGCATTTGCAAACTGTGCTCAATCATTTGCCCGGAATTCATGCCGAGATCTTCCTGGATGAGATATTCTTTCCGGGTCGCGATTTGAATGACACCGTGAGTGAACGCCCAGATAGTGAACGATGCCGGGCCCGGATCTCCGATGCTTTTCCGGACGCTGCCATCCGCGATACCGGTCGCGATCGCTTGTGCGAGTATGCGCAGGCAGCCGCGCCCGTGAAGATTGGCGTTTTCTTCTTCAGCAAGATGCTCGTCGGGGTTCCAGGACTTTGTTTGGAACTGGGAGAGCAACTCGAAATAAAAAGCGCATTCCTTCGAAAAAGCCCAATACGCGTGGCCCAGGGCCATGACCTGGTCGAGACCTTTCGAATGGGGTGCGAGCGCTTTAATGAAACGGCTCTCCAACATTTCGAGGCCGCGATCGCAGATGGCGTGAAATAGGTGATCCCGCGTTTCGAAATAGGTGTAAAGCAGGGATCGGCTCAGGCGTGCCAGCTTGGCTATCTTACCAAAATCGGTGTTCTCCCAGCCATGCTTGCGAATGACAGATTCCGCGGCGTCGAGGATTTCGTTACGTCGCTGGAGTTTCTCTTCATCGCGCCGGGCACGGAGTGGATTGGACTGTGAAACAACACCGCTCATCTGTGGGAATATTGCCACAACCGCGATGGGAACGCAGCAACGACGTCCGCGCCTGTCGGCGTAGACTTTAATTTCCTCCCACTTTGATCGTATTCTTTCCTGTCTCACCATCCTCCCTTCAAACAGGGGACGATGAAGAGCGTATCGAGGTGGAATGCGTAAGATTAAGAGTAGGAGTACGAAGTAAGTTCCGGCAGGGTCGAGTAGGCTTTGCTTAACTCAGCATGCTCAGCACTTTGGCGACGACGCGTTGGGGATCGGGAAGCTGGAGCTTTTCGACGGGCATGCTGTAAATGGCAGGCGCGTCGAGGGCACTAATGCGGCCAACCGGGCCGTCGAGATCATCGAAGGCTTTCTCCTGGATCGTTGCGGCAATTTGGGCGCCCACGCCGCAGAACGGCTTGTTTTCTTCTACGAGCAGGCCCCGATGCGTTTTCCGGACGGAAGCCAAAATTGCGTCCTCGTCCAGAGGGCGGATACTGCGTAGATCGACGACCTCGACGGAAATATCGTGTTCGGCCTGCAGGATTTCAGCCGCTTTCAGGCTGGTGATCGCGGCGCGTCCATGGGCGATGATGGAAATGTCGGTTCCTTCGCGTTTCACATCAGCGACACCGAGCGGGATCAGGTATTCCTCTTGGGGAACCTCCCATTGCTCACCATAGAGGAGGGTATTTTCCATAAACATTACGGGATCATTATCCCGAATGGATGTTTTCATGAGGCCCTTGACATCGTAAGCGGTGGCGGGGCAAACCACTTTCAAGCCTGGGATATTGGCGAGCCAGTTTTCCGGCGTGTGGCTGTGCGTAGCGCCGACGTTGGTTCCACCGTTTGCCGGGCCCCGCACGACGATGGGGCAATTGATCAATCCGCCGCTCATGTAACGGATCTGGCCGGCGTTGTTTACGATTTGGTCGTAGGCGACCGTGGCAAAGCTCCAGAACATGAGTTCCATCACGGGACGAAGTCCGAGCATGGCCGCTCCAACGCCCATGCCGATAAAAGCGGCTTCGCTGATCGGGGTATCAACGACACGTTTATCGCCGTGTTTGGCCCAAAGCCCTTCGGTGACTTTATAGGCGCCGTTGTACTGGGCGACTTCTTCGCCGAGGATGACGACGTTTTCGTCGCGCTGGATTTCTTCGTCCAGAGCTTGCTTGAGCGCTTCGCGGTAAGTGATTTTCGGCATTTTTTGAAAGGAAGAAGGATAAAGGCGGTATGGGACGCTTATTCGTTGAAGAAATGTTTGCCGGTGCGGCCGGCTTCTGTCTGGCGATCGACTTCGTAGTAAACGTCGGTGAAAATATCCGCTTCGGTGGGGAAGGGGCTATCTTCGGCGAATTGAACGGACCCCGCGGCTTCCTTCGCCGCTTCGGCGTCGATGGCATCGGCTGCGGCATCGTCGATGACGCCTTCGCCGAGGAGCTGATTGCGCCAGAGACGGAGCGGGTCGTGATTGTTCTTGTAATTCTCGATCTCGGCGGCGGCGCGATATTTCTTGGCGTTCGCGTCCGCGACAGAGTGCCCATAATAGCGGTAAGTGGCAATTTCGAGGATGGTGGGGCGATTTTTTTGATGCGCGCGGTCAATGGCGAGCTGGGTTTTGGCGCGCACTTCGTAAACGTCTTCACCGTTCACGAGGTCCCAATCCATGTTGTAACCTTCTGCCCGTTGGGCGAGCGAGCCTTTGAACGCCGAGGAACGTTCCAGACTGGTGCCCATCGAATATTGGTTGTTTTCGATGACGTAAATGACAGGCAGGTCCCAGAGCGAGGCGAGGTTGAGCGATTCGTGAAACGCGCCCTGATTGACGGCCCCGTCGCCGAGGTACGCAAGGCAGCAGCCCTTCTTGCCTTGATATTTCAACGCGTATGCAATGCCAAGACCGAGTGGGGTTTGTCCCCCGACGATGCCATGGCCGCCCCAGTAGTTTTTGTCGGGCGCAAAGAAATGCATGGAGCCGCCCTTGCCTTTCGAGCAGCCGGTGATTTTGCCGTAAAGCTCAGCCATACATTCTTCCATGGACATTCCCGCCATCAGCGCGTGGGCGTGATCGCGGTAAGCCGTGATGACATGATCATCATCGCCAAGCAGCGATATGGTGCCGACGGCGACGGATTCCTGGCCAATGTAAAGGTGCAGAAAGCCACCCATTTTCCCAGCGTTGTAATACTTGAGCGAAGCCTGCTCGAAACGCCGGATGCGGTACATCTGTCGCAGGAGTTCGATCTTGGCTTGGGGAGTCAATTTTTTGTTGATCTCCGCAGTAGCAAAAATGGGATTTTTTGCAGTCGGCTCAGACGTAGTTTTTTCGGCAAGCGTTTCCATGAATTGGGTCAATTAGACGGTGGTTTCGAAAGGTTCCCTGCTTTCCCGGACACGGCAACTACGTTGCTTAACGCATTGCCAATGACCGGTTTCCGTGCGCCGCCGGAGCCGGGGCTTCGAAGCGCGACAGTCCAATACAGGCGACGAAAAGCCCTGTAAACAGTAAATCGCTCACCACGGAATTCCGGAAAAACATCCAGGTGGGCATAGCGAACGCCGGATCACCCACGGTAACCGCCTGAATCCAGCCTGGGAAGTCCTTCGTGTATGCCGGCCATGTCATCCAGGAGGCCGTATTGGTGATCAAATAAAATGCCAGCGAACCCGCGATCGCCCCGCCAAAAAGAAACGCCGTGCGGTGGTTTTGCTGCTTGCGAATCCAGAGTGCCATCGCGCCGACTGCGGCAAACGCAACGTACCGGGGCAGAATTTCCATTGTGAACAGCGGCTCGTGATACTTGAAAACGTTGAGCACGACATCTGTGAAGGCCATTACCACAAGCGGGATGATGAGAGCCCATTTTTTTGGGAAAAATACCGCGCCACAAAGAACAATGGAAGCGAGCGGCGAAAAGTTGGAAACCCAATCAAACCCGGGGTTGAAAAACGCGGCGGCGAGCCGGTACAGCGTCGCGAAAAGAATCAAAAAAAGAGCCGGAAGCATGACCTGAAAGTCTCTGCGAACGCTGGCCGGAAATCAACACTGGATTCCGGTGGAATGTCTTTCGCAAAAAAGGCGGGTGAGACACGGGATCCACCGCCTCGAAAACTTTGCCGCCTAGACAACCGTTATGCTTGGGGCGCCATCTGTGCCTGGCCGCGGCCAAAGGACCAGTTCTCGGCTTTGACTTCGGTCAGGACAATAAAGACGTCGTCCTGCGACAGGCCGGTTTTTGTATGGATTAAACTGGCGATGCGGGCGTAAAGACGCTGCTTGATGTCGACCGTCCGCCCTTCTTTTGCGGTAATCTGGATGTAGACGATCTCAGGCGAATGCGGGATACCGAAGTATTCCTGGGGAAAAACCAGATCCCCGGGATCTACTTCGCGGATGACCTGAAATTTATCGGCTGCCGGGATTTTGAATTCCTCGACGAGCGCTTGATGGACTGCTTCGGAGAGAGCCGTGGTATAGGCGGCCGGTTTGCCGCGGAGCAGGGAAATTTGTACGAAAGGCATGTTGCATAGTGTCTCGAAAAGTGACGGAACGCCAGCAACGACGCGATGGCTTCCACGTGAACGATGCTTTTCGAAGCGGCCTCGCGTTGCTTGGAATAGGCCTGTGGGAGTGGGGACGATCAAGCGTCCGTGCGGGATTGATTCAGGGCTCGTCCGGCTTGGCGAACGGTCTCTTTGACTCTCGGCACGAGGGGAGGCGCTACACTGAAACTGCGTATGCCAATCTTGAGGAGGGTAGGAATCATGTCAGCCTGCGCGCCCAGTTCCCCGCAGATGCTGACGGGCGTTTCGCCCGAATCCTCAAGAATCAACCCAAGCAACCGCAGGATCGCTGGATGGTTCTCAATAAAATATCCACTCACCAGCGGATTTTCTCTGCCGGCGGCCATGGTGTATTGGGTGAGATCGTTGGTGCCTATACTGAAAAAATCCGCATAGGGAATGATCTCCTTGATAGACAGGGCCGCGGCGGGAGTTTCGATCATAGCGCCCAGGAGCGGCAACTTGGTGATGCCTGAACGGCGCGCTAGCTCGCAGAGTCTCCGCCGTATGCGCTCCATGTCCGCGGCCAGTGTCACCATCGGCACCAGGATGCGCACGTCCTGTTCCTGAGCGAATTCTAACAACGCTTCGAGCTGGGTATCCAGTAAGTCCGGATAGTGGAGGAGCAGTCGCACGCCCCGTCGCCCCAGAAATGGATCGTCTTCGCGGGCGAAGTGCACAAATTCCACTGGTTTATCCGCCCCCAAATCGAGGAGCCGCACCGTAATCGGCTTCCCCAGCAACGGCGCAAATGTCTTTCTGAATTCGTTGAGCAGCCCCTCCTTGGACGGAGGCGTGTTTCGAGACAGATAGAACTGCTCTGTGCGGTAAAGTCCCACGCCTTCGGCACCATTGTCAGCCGCCACCACGGCGTCTTCCAGGCACCCAATGTTGGCGGTAACAGCGACCGTCATTTCGTCGTAAACGCAAGGCAGCTCATGCGAGCGACGCTTAACCTCCTCGGTCTCCAGTTTAAATTGATCAATCCTGCTCCTGAAGAAGACTTGAGCCGAAACATCAGGGTCGAGAATGATTTCCCCTGAATTGCCATCCACTATCAGCATTTGATGGTCTTTGATAATTCGGGTCGCTTCGGGTATTTCAGCGACGGTCGGGATCCCCAAAGCCCGGGCCAAAATGGCGGCATGGGAACCCGCTCCACCAAATTCGAGAACAATGGCGGCCACAGCCCGCTCTGGCAAGGCCACTGTGTCGGAAGGCAGAAGTCGATGCGCTATCAACACCCGACCACCGGGCATTGCCTCCAGCGCGGTGGTTCTGACTCCAGCGATTTTACGCAAAAGCCTGCCTTGCAGATCCTCCAGATCATCGGCGCGTTCCCGGACCGTTTCATTTTTGTGTGCTCGGAATTTGTCCTTTCTCCGATCGAAAACCCTGGTGAGTGCCATGGCTGCCGTGCTCAACTCCCGCTCGATTTCGTCGCGGATTTCATCACGCAAGGACGAGTCCTCCAGCATGACTTCGTGAACCTCGAAAATAGAAGCGAGCTCGGCACCTGCATGCGCCTCGATCCGGCCGGCAGATATTTTCAAATCATCTTTGACCTTCCGCACGGCGCTCTCGATATGTTCCAGTTCTTCGACGATCTGCTTCTCGCTGATCGTCTGTGGAAGGCTCAGCGAATCAAAGTCGCTGAAGTATACGAACGCTTTCCCCATTGCGAGGCCTGGCGACGTTGCTTGGCCCTTCAGCTTTAAACTGCTTTGCTCACTCATACACCATTTGGATTCGGAGTTTTCTGAAGATTCCGAGGCGAGCGCGCTTTTCGACCTTCTCGACAGACTGGGTCATTTCTCGTTCCTGGTCAAATGCTCCATAAATTCTGCTCCGCTTCGGAAAACAAGTTGGCGCGCAGGCGCGCTGCGAGGCCTCTTTATGCCGGCCGCTCAAGCAATGTTCCGGCTATCCTAACTTTAGGCTGGCGTTTTGCGCGGGGGCCCTTTACCTGAGCCGGGCATGTCCATCCACGTCGCCTTAAAACACCGCACGACTTATTTGTACGACCGGCCCGTTTCGATGGGCCCGCAAGTGATCCGGCTTCGGCCGGCGCCGCATTGCCGCACACCGATTCTGAGTTACTCGATCAAAATCCATCCAGAGGAAAAATTCGTAAACTGGCAGCAGGATCCGTTCAGCAATTACCTGGCGCGGGTGATGGTGCCCGACAAGACGGAGAAGTTTGAGGTTGAAGTCGAGGTTGTTGCCCAAATGGCGGTTTACAATCCGTTCGACTTTTTTCTTGAACCTGCGGCGGAAAAATTTCCGTTCACGTACGAACCGGCATTGGCGCACGACCTCGCGCCCTATTTGAAGGTCGAGGCGGCAGGCACCTTGTTCGATCGATACTTCGAGGCGATACCGAAAGGGGAACAACGAACCATCGATTTTCTGGTGGCGTTGAACCAGCTGGTGCAGAACGACGTCGACTATCTCATCCGCATGGAGCCGGGTGTCCAGGAACCGGAATACACGCTTGAGAACCGTTCCGGCTCGTGTCGTGACTCAGCGTGGCTCCTTTGTAATTTGCTGCGTCGCTGTGGTCTTGCATCCCGTTTTGTTTCCGGTTACCTCATCCAGCTCAAACCGGACGTGAAAGCGCTCGACGGCCCGTCCGGCACGGAAGTGGATTTTACGGATTTGCATGCATGGACGGAGGTGTTCCTGCCAGGTGCGGGCTGGATCGGGTTCGACGCGACGTCGGGCTTGCTCGCGGGCGAAGGGCATATTCCGCTGGCCTGTACCCCGGAGCCCTCGACGGCGGCCCCAATCACCGGGACGACGTCGGAATGCAAGACGGAGTTCGAGTTCGAAATGGCCGTCTCGCGCGTTTACGAGTCTCCGCGCGTCACCAAGCCTTATACGGACGACCAATGGGCTGCGATTCTCGCGCTCGGCGACCGCGTGGACGAGATTCTAAAGAAAGGCGATGTTCGGCTGACGATGGGTGGCGAGCCGACGTTCGTTTCTATCGACGACATGGACGGCGCCGAGTGGAACGCCGAAGCGATGGGCCCCCTGAAACGCGGGTTGGCCGATTCGCTGTTGCGCAAACTGCAGACGCGTTTCGCACCAGGGGCACTTCTGCATCATGGCCAGGGGAAATGGTATCCTGGCGAACAATTGCCCCGGTGGGCGTTCGGGTGTTTCTGGCGCAAAGACGGCGTGCCGATTTGGGAGAATCCGAAGTTGATCGCCGACGAAAAGGCGAACTATGGCGTGAACGACGTGGATTCAATGCGCTTCTTTGAAGCGCTCGCGCGCCGTCTCGAAATCGATCCGCGTTTCATCCTGCCGGCCTATGAAGACGCCTGGTACTACATGTGGAAAGAGCGCCGGCTGCCGGTGAACGTCGACCCATTGAAGTCAAATCTGAAGGACAAACAGGAACGCGCACGAATCGCCCGGGTGTTCGAACAAGGACTGAACAAAGTAATCGGCCACGTCTTGCCGATTCGTTACAGCGACGGTTGGTCGAGCGGCGCATGGTTTCTGCGGCCCGAAACGCTCTATTTGATCCCGGGCGATTCGCCGATCGGCTTCCGGTTGCCGATTGATTCGATCCCATGGGTGAAAGAATCCGAGTATCCCTGGATTTACGAACCGGATCCGACCGCGCAACGTCCGCCTTTACCGCCGCGCCCGGAACGGCGGCGGCAGGCATTTCGGGAGGCCGGTCAGCTCACCGAGGAGTACATCCGCTTTCTGCAACAGGGCGACGACCGGGGTTTCCGTCCGCAAGGCGCACCGGGCAGCGGGTTCGAAATTCCGGAGGACGAAAAGCTGCTTCCTCCAGAGGTCCGGCGCAGACGGGTCGGTATTTCGGGTGGCGTGCCATCCTGGACCGTGCCGCGCGTGGGCGAATCCGCACCGTGGATTGTTCGGACTGCGATGGCCATTGAACCGCGCGACGGCAAATTGTGCGTTTTCATGCCGCCGCTGCAAACGCTGGAGGAGTATCTCGATCTCACAGCCGCCATCGAAGAAACGGCGGATTACTTGCAGGTGCCCGTATTGCTGGAAGGGTATCCGCCGCCCGGCGATCCTCGTCTGAACGTTATTAAAGTCACTCCCGATCCTGGGGTTATCGAAGTCAATACGCACCCGGCGCATTCGTGGCGCCAGATGGTGGAAGTTACCGAAGGCCTCTACGAAGACGCGTATCAATCGCGGCTCGGCACGGAAAAATTTATGGTTGATGGACGCCACACTGGCACCGGCGGCGGCAACCACATCGTCATTGGCGGTTCGACGCCGTCGGACAGCCCGATCTTGCGGCGACCCGACGTGCTTCGCAGCCTCATCAACTACTGGCACAATCATCCGTCCCTTTCATATTTGTTTTCGGGCCTGTTCATCGGGCCGACGTGCCAGAGCCCGCGCGTGGACGAGGCGCGTAACGACGCCCTTTATGAGCTGGAAATCGCTTTCAACCAAATCCCGGATAAAGACGATGTCCCTCCCTGGCTGGTGGACCGTATTTTCCGCAATTTGCTCACCGACGTTACGGGCAACACGCATCGCTCGGAATTCTGTATCGACAAGCTGTATTCACCCGGAGGCGGTTCGGGCCGCCAAGGGCTTCTGGAAATGCGCGCCTTCGAAATGCCGCCCCATGCGCGCATGAGCCTTACGCAGCAACTCCTCCTGCGCTCGCTCGTTGGCGAATTCTGGGAAAATCCGTATCGCCGGCCGCTCGTGCCCTGGGGAACTGAATTGCACGACCGTTTCCTGTTGCCGCATTTCGTGTGGCAGGATTTCGGAGACGTCATCGGCGACCTGCAGGATGCAGGCTATGAATTCCATCCCGAATGGTTCGCGCCGCACCAGGAATTCCGGTTTCCGCTCATCGGGGAAGCCAATTATCGCGAGTTGCAACTCGAAGTCCGTAACGCGCTCGAACCGTGGCACGTCCTTGGCGAAGAAGGCTACGTCGGCGGCACGGTGCGTTATGTCGACTCATCGCTGGAGCGTGTTCAAGTCAAGGCCACCGGCATGGTCGGCTCGAGGTATCGCATTCTCTGCAACCGCGTCCCGGTCCCGATGCATAACACCGGAAACGTCGGCGAATACGTGGCCGGCATACGTTACCGGGCATGGCAGCCACCGGAGGCTCTCCAGCCGACCATCGGTGTCCATAGCCCACTGGTTATCGATATTTACGACACCTGGAGCGGGAAGACTGTTGGCGGTTGCACGTATCACGTTTCGCATCCGGGCGGGCGCAGCCACGACACGTTCCCGATCAATTCCTACGAAGCGGAGAGCCGCCGTCTCGCGCGCTTCCACCCCTTCGGTCACACGCCTGGGAAGTTCGACGTGCCACCGCTGCAAAAATCGGAGGAATTCCCATTCACGCTGGATTTGCGCTTGCATTCAAAGGGCATTTAGCTTGGACGCATGTCCGTAACTGCGAGCACCATGGGCGCTCCTACTGTGCCGCCGTTGTTGCCGCCGCTCGGCTATCAACGGCGGAAGGGCACCCATGCTGTGCTTTATGACGAGTTTCTGTCGCCAGACGGCAGTGTTCGTCCGCACTGGCAAGAGATTGGTGCCTATTTCGAGAAGCTGGGTCCGGAGGAAATCACGCGCCGCTGGAACCACGCTCGGAAGATCATTCGCGATAACGGCGTCGCCAGCAATGCCGGCTTGTGGGATGCCCAGGGCCCTCCTCGCCCTTGGGAGTTGAACCCCATTCCCCTCCGGATTTCGAATGATGAATGGACGGTCATCGAGGCCGCTGTCCGCCAGCGGGGACGGCTCTTGAATGCCATCCTCAATGACCTTTACGCGGAGCAGAAACTCCTTGCCGAAGGACTCATTCCGCCTGCGCTGGTGCTCGGTAATCGGGCTTACCTCCGCCCGTGCGTCGGCGTGCGGGTGCCTCACGATGCCCGGCTTTCGATATATGCCGTGGACCTCGCGCGCTCTCCCGATGGGAAATGGTGGGTCCTCTCAGACCGCACGCAAGCGCCCTCGGGCGCCGGTTATGCCCTCGAGAATCGCGTCGTCATTTCGCGCGTTTTTCCCGAGATTTTTCACAACACGCAGATTGCACGATTGGGTGGATTTTTCCGGCAGATGAAAGAGGCTCTGGAGGCGCTATCGCCGCGTGCTGGCCTTCCACCAACGGTCGCCTTGCTCACCCCCGGACGGCTGAACGAGACCTATTTTGAACAGACTTACCTGGCGCGGCAGCTCGATTTTACGCTGGTCGAAGGTCAAGATCTTACCGTGCGCGACAACACGGTTTTCATCCGTACGCTGCAAGGTCTGCAGCGCGTGGATGTGATCGTGCGGCGGGTGGATGACGATTATTGCGACCCGCTGGAGATGCGTGATGAGTCGCTTCTCGGAGTACCCGGACTCATGAGCGCCGTGCGTGCGGGAGCTGTGACGCTGGCGAACAGCCTGGGCAGTGGTCTTGTGCAATGTCCGGCGCTGGGCGCCTTTTTGCCGAAACTCAGCGAGCGATTGCTTGGGGAAGCGCTCCTGATGCCCTCGGTCGCAACGTGGTGGTGCGGCCAGCATTCTGCTCACACCTATGTCCTCAACAATCTGCATGGTCTCGTCGTTCATCCCGCTTTCGCTTTTCCGGGTGAATATCCCGCGAAGAATGCGAGCCGCGAGGCGATCCATAATGCCATTTGTAATAAACCCGAGCTGTTCGCCGCGCAGGAATTCGTGCGTCTCTCACAGTCTCCGGACTTCAATGAGGGCCGGCTGGAACCGCGCTCCGTGGTAATGCGCATTTTCGCGATGAGACGAGGGGATGACTATGTCGTCATGCCCGGCGGCCTCACGCGTGTTTCGGAACAGGAATTCAGCGACGACGTGCTTTTCCTCAGTGCAGGGGGCACCAAGGACACGTGGGTGGATTTCGCGGAGAAACGGGATGCCGTGGCACAGCCTCAGCCTGTTTTCTCTGGCCAATTGCGCCGCGCGAGCCCCAGTCTGACGAGCCGGACGGCCGATGATCTTTTCTGGCTGGGGCGCTATGCCGAACGCGCCGAGTTCAGTGCGCGCATGGTTCGCACGACTTTGGAAGGCCTCGCCAACCAGCAGGGATGGATGACGATTTTCGACTTCGAACCTGTCATCCGCACGTTTCAACATTTCGGCCAGTTTTTCCCGCCGTTGCTTGCTGAGGATGATCATTCCTTGCTCGAGCAGGCGATCATCACGCAAATGCTTGACCGGTCCAATCCGGGCAGCCTGGTTTCCATCATCGGCCATTTGGAGGACATCATTACGTCCGTTCGCGATCAGGTCACCGCCGACACATGGCGGATCGTCCACCAGCTTTCCGACGTGCTCCCGGCGGCAGGCGAAGTGGATGAAGGCATTGAGCTAAACCTCAACACGGTCATTCTCCATCTTTCTGCGTTAAACGGTGTTCTGACAGAAAATATGACGCATGGCAACGGCTGGCGCTTTCTGGAATTGGGGCGCCGCATCGAACGTTCTTCTTACAGTGCGCGGCTTGTCGTCGAATCACTGGTCAGCCAATCGGGCAATGCCTCACCCCGTTTCGACGTATTGCTGGAAGTTTTCGACGCCCTGATAACCTACAGGCAGAAATACACGGTCGTTCATCGCGAGCCAGTTCTGGACTTATTGATTTGCGACGAGTCGAACCCGCGTTCGCTCGCCAGTCAGCTCGCTCTTTTGCTTGACGATTTGCTGCGTCTTCCCCGTGAAGCGGGCGAAGGTTTCAAATTGGCTGAAGAGCGCCTTGTCCTCCGTGTCTTGAGCGATGTGCGGCTTCTTGACGTAGCGAATTTGGATGCAACTGCCATTCCCCCCGTGGAAAACGCTATGCTGGAACTTTCCGAACACATCACCCGGCGTTTCTTTACGCACCTGCAAACGTCGTCGGTCGGCCGCGATGTCATCATGCCCACGCTACCCGATACGATATGATCCTCGATGTCTATCATTGGACAGAATACCGTTACTCGGAGCACGTGCCGCTCTCGCAGCATTTGTTGCACATGCAACCACGTGATCTGGAGAATCAACGGGTCATTTCGTCACGCTTCGAATTTGTTCCGCAGCCAGCGACCGTCACCGAACGGGTCGACTATTTTGGAAACCGGGTCACAGACTTTTTTATTGATCAGGACCACGTCGGCCTGCACATCAAATGCTTCAGCCGGGTGGAAACGCTGCGCCGCAACGTACCACTCGCCGCGCAAACACCGCCTTGGAACGAAGTGGCCGCCAGAATGCTTGCCACGCGCGATCCCGACCCGCGCGCTTTCATTTACCCGTCCGGTTACGCCCCTCACCTCGACAGCTTACGGGAATGGGCCGGAACCAGCTTTCCCACCGGACGCCCTCTGCTGGAAGGCGCTCTGGACCTCACGGCGCGCATTTTTAACGACTTCCGCTTCGACAACACTGCGACAACGGTCGCCACGCCTCTAAGCGAAGTCTTCGCCAACCGCCGCGGGGTTTGCCAGGATTTTGCGCATCTACAAATTTCCTGCCTGCGTTCCCTGGGGCTTGCCGCCCGTTACACAAGCGGTTACCTGCGCACCCATCCACCACCCGGCCGTCGCCATGTCTTCGGCGCTGATGCCTCGCACGCGTGGGTTTCGCTCTATTGCCCCGGGCACGGCTGGATCGACATCGATCCGACGAACAACCGGCTCATCACGGAGGAATACGTGACGGTGGGATGGGGGCGTGACTACGGCGACGTGAGCCTCATCCGTGGCGTTCTCGGAGGTGGCGGATCTCACTCATTGTATTTCTCCGTCAATGTGGAGGTGGCGTCGTGAACCTCTCTACCATCACTGCTTTTCTCGACCTGTATCTCCGCATTCGCGAGATTGGCGACTGGCCGGGTGCGATGAACGGTTTGCAGGTGGAGAATGGCGGCACGGTTACCAGAATCGGCGCCGCGGTCGATTCTACGTTACCTGTTATTGAAAAAGCCGTTGCTGAAAATGTTGATCTGCTGCTCGTGCACCACGGCCTCTTTTGGTCGGGCCCGCAAGCTGTGACCGGTGCTAACTACAAGAAACTTAAACTCGCCTTGGATCGCAATCTTGCTGTTTATAGCGCCCATCTACCACTTGACCTCCATCCTGAATCCGGCAACAACGCCGTCTTCGCTCGGGCACTCGGCTTCGGAGACAAAACCACGCCGTTTTTTCTCGAAAAAGGACAGCTCATCGGTCTTCGCGTCGAAACAGAGATTGCCCGCACAGAATTGCTTGCCCGGCTGACGTCTGTGCTTGGTTCAACGCCGCGTTTGGCCCCGGGCGGCCCGGAAATCATTCGCGCAATCGGCATTGTAACGGGCGGAGCAGGCGCCGAAATAGCCCGGGCCGCGGCGGAAGGCGTCGATACCTTCATCACGGGGGAAGGCCCTCACTGGAGTCATGGCGCTGCCGAAGAGCTTTGCGTAAACCTCATCTACGGAGGCCATTACGCCACTGAAACCTTCGGTGTTAAGGCGCTTGCCGCGCGTATCTCCGAAGAATTTTCCGTGCCATGGATGTTTATCGACCATCCCACAGGGTTGTAGCCCGCCGCACAATGCTTCCACGGGCTTTTTACGAGCAAGACCCACTCACAGCCGCACGGGCGCTTATCGGCTGCGAACTCGTCTGGGGCGGCTGCCGCGGTCTCATTGTGGAGACGGAAGCCTATGCGGAATTTGGCGATGAAGCCTGCCATACATTCTCGCGAAAATCGTCCCGTGAATTTGTCGCCATCAACCCGCCCGGCACGGCCTACGTTTACCTAAACTACGGCATGTATTTTCTGTTTAACGTGCTTGTTAAAAGCGCCGCCGGTAACGGTTTCGTCCTGGTCCGTGCCGTGCAACCCACTCATGGCGTAGAGTTGATGTGTCGACGTCGTCATGTTAGCAAAATCCATGGCCTTTGCTCTGGCCCCGGAAAACTCACTATCGCTTTTGATATTTTACGTCACCACCACGGCATCGATCTCTGCGTTGACATCGCGCAATCCATTCATGCCGGTCCAACCATTTTGCCTGTCGAAACCGACGTCCGCGTGGGCATCACGCGTTCTGCGGATTTGCCCTGGCGTTTTCTGCATCAGGACTCCCGCTTCGTCAGTATTCGTCGCCAAACGAAATTGCTCTCTCGTTAGCTCTCAACCAACTGCTGCATCCGGCAGGTCTGTGGTTAGCGTTTGCTCGATCGGAACGCTACTGTTTGCCTTCTACCTTAAAAGACCGGAGCCGTCCCATCCGGGACGGCTCCGGCGAAATCAACGGGGTGCGATTTACTTCGACAAGCCAGTGCTCGCAGGAGCTGGTGCCGGTGCGGGTTCCTTCTTCGCACAGGCGCCGAGGCTGATCGCTGCGGTTGCGACGGCAACAGCTGCCAGAATTTTGACAAATTTCATCTTTGTTTTCCCCTCCTTTCTTAGCGGGTTGCTGATTGCGCTTTTAAGGCGGCGCGTTGTCGCTGACAACTTTTAAATCGTATTCTTTGTCTGCGATGGCGTGCCGGAAATCCCTCATCCACCGCTGCAAAAAACGTCAGGCAATGGTCACGGATGTTCCCGTTTCCACCAGGTCAAAAAGATCGATGATTGCCGTGTTCGCGAGTCGGATACAGCCGTGGCTGACAGGTGCGCCGAGCCGGGCCTCGTCATTCGTGCCGTGGATGTAAATGTAACGGCCCTTGGTATTTGCATTCGAGGGCTCAACGCCATCCAGCCACAAAATCCGCGAGGTGATCTGGTCCTCTGGACTGTTCGATTCGGCCATTTCTCCCGTCGCAATCCGACCTCGAAAAATCGTTCCTACAGGTTCTCCATCGCCAAATTTTTCCGAGACAACAAAGTTTCCGGGAGGTGTCTTCAGGCTTCCGGACTCGCAGCCCAATCCCCGTAACGCAGTGGAAACCGGCGTCGAAAACACGATTTTGTAATCTTCCAGAACATTCAAACGCTGGTGCGATACGGTGATTTCAATTCTGCGATTTTTGCGCATGCCCATTGATCGCACGAAAACGCTTCCGGTCATGCGCGGAGCTTCGCAAACTGGAGCCGAATGAACGCCATCCTCAACATTGCCCGCTTTAACTATCAGCGAATCGTTCGTCCGCTGCTTTTCGGAATGGATGCCGAAGACGCGCATCATCTGGCGATGGCTCTGTTAGCCAAAATTTCACGAATGCCGACGTTTTTGAAAGCCATTCGAAGTCAGCTGAGTGCTCAGAGCCCCGCCGAGCTGTTTGGCCTGACATTTGCCAATCCCGTCGGGCTCGCTGCGGGTTTCGATAAGAACGCTTTAGCCCTTCCTGCCTGGGCGGCGCTGGGATTTGGCTTCGTCGAGATCGGGACGATTACCGCCCAAGGCCAACCCGGAAATCCCAGACCGCGCCTTTTCCGTTACCCGGGCGCCAAGGCGGTAATCAATCGCATGGGGTTCAACAACGATGGCGCCGATGCCATCGCCGCGCGCCTCGAAAACTGGCGCAAGCTGGGTCTCTGGCCCGCTGTTCCGGTTGGCATCAATATCGGTAAATCCAAGGTCACTCCTCTGGAAAATGCTGTGGAAGACTATCTGTACTCCTTCGAGCGTCTGCGCAGATTTGCCGGTTACTTCGTGCTTAACGTCAGCTCGCCGAATACGCCGGGCCTCCGTCAACTTCAGGAACGGGATGCCCTGGATTCGCTGCTCGCTGCGGTTCAGGCGAAAAATCACGAAACCGCTCCCAAGCCGGTGCTTCTGAAAATCGCGCCCGATCTGAGCTGGGAGCAGATCGAGGAGATTCTCGCGCTGGTTTCTGATCACAAACTCGCGGGAATCATTGCTACGAATACTACGCTGGATCATTCTTCAATCGAGCAGTGGGGCGACCAGCAAGGAGGCCTAAGCGGTGCGCCACTGAATGACAGATCGACCGAGATCGTTGAGTTCATCGCCAGGCGAAGTGGCATTCCAGTGATTGCTGCAGGCGGGATCATGGATCCAGCATCCGCCCGGGATAAATTCAACGCTGGCGCAAAGTTGATCCAGCTTTACACCGGCTACATCTATCATGGTCCGACATTACCGGCGGATATTGTGCGCAGCCTGTAAATGAGGCGGAAACGTTTGGACTGTACGGATGTTGTCTACGTGACATCCGCCGCTTTCGCTGCAGCGACAAAATTTTCCACAATTCGGGATAGATTTCCTTTTCGTCGCGCCATGCCTACAACAATCGGCGGGCTGGGCGGATCGAGGGTTAACAGTTTCAATCGCTGACCTGTCATGCATGCTATCGCACTCGAGACCAGCGCCACGCCGGACGAAGACTCGACGGAAGCCACGAGGCTTGCCGCGCCGTCGTGTTCCTCGCTGATCCGTGGCTTTGCGTTGATACTCGCAAATAACGCCTCAAGATTCTCGTGATATTCCGGATACCCCGCTCGGCTGTAGGTGATGAAACGCTCCAAGGTCAGCTGTTTGAGCGAAACGGAATCCATCTTCGCCAGTGGATGACTCGGAGCCACTGCGATGGCGACGGGATAACGGGCTATTTCCACAAACTGCAGCCCTTCGATGCTGTTGGGGCGCGGCCGTGCCATGATCGCCACATCCAATGTGCCGTTTTTCAGTCCCTCGGACATTTCGTCTGATGTAAGATCGTGCAGGGAGACGCGCACCTGGGGGAACTCCGATTGAAAACTCCGCAGCGTCTGCGGAAGGATGCGGACTGCCAGCGTCGGAGCATATCCCACCCGAATTTCCCCCTGGAGACCGCCTGCGGCAGCGCGCACATTTCTAACCGCCTCATCCGCCCGTGCCAGCGTGGCCTGCGCTTCCGCAAGGAAAATACGGCCCGGTTCCGTGAGCCGGACGGTTTTTGCGGTGCGCTCCAGCAGGAGGACGCCAAGTTCGTCCTCGAGGTCGTGAATCTGCCTGCTCAACGCCGGTTGCGACACATGCAGCTTTGCCGCCGCGCGCGTCACGTTTTCCTCCGTGGCGACGGCAACAAAATAGCGTAAATGGCGCAGTTCCATATCCTTCGAGCATAACCTGTACGCATCACAAGCCAAGAAACTTGATATTTCCGGCGGCTTTTCAGACCCGGTAGCGTCCTTTTCATGATTACTTTGCGCAAAGCAAATGAGCGCGGACACGCCAACCTGGGTTGGCTGGACAGCTATTTTTCTTTTAGTTTCGCGGAATATTACGATCCGCAATGGATGGGATTCCGCACACTACGCGCTATTAACGACGACATTGTCCTGCCCGGCGGCGGCTTCGGCATGCATCCGCACCGGAACATGGAGATTATTACCTACGTTCTCAGCGGATCGATCGAGCACAAGGATTCGATGGGAAACGGCCGCATCATCCAGGCGGGCGAAGTGCAATACATGGCCGCCGGAACGGGCATTCGTCACAGTGAATTCAATCCTTCCAAGGAACAGGCGACGCATCTGCTTCAAATTTGGATCGAGCCGGACACGAAAAATGTAAAACCGTCTTATGCGGATCAATCATTCGCGGATGGTCCAAAAGGAGGGTTGAGCCTGGTCGCCAGCAAGACGGGTCGTGATGGTTCGCTGACGATTCATCAGGATGCCGATCTCTGGCTGGCGAAATTGGATCCGGACCAGACGACGGAACACAAACTTTCCCCGGGACGCAACGTGTGGCTTCAAGCCGCAGAAGGCAGTCTGGAAGTAAATGGCATCGCACTGGCTGCCGGTGATGCCATCATCGTTCGCGATGAAGCCGTTCTGACACTAACAGGACGGAAATCGTCGCAGGCGTTGTTGTTCGATCTCAATTAAAAACAAACAAACACTAATGAGCACAACCAAAGTATTAGTCCTTTATTATTCGTTCTACGGTCACGTCGAAACACTCGCGGACGCAGTTGCTGAAGGCGCGCGTTCGGTCGAGGGCGTGGAAGTCGCGCTGAAACGTGTTCCAGAGACGCTGCCGGAGGAAGTTCTCAAGCAGTATGGGGCGAAGTTGGGTCAGGTGGCTACGGTCGCCTCTCCAGCTGAGTTGGCAGATTATGACGCCATCATTTTCGGCTCACCCACCCGGTTTGGCACCGTGACATCGCAGTTGCGGAATTTCATCGAGCAAACCGGGCAGCTATGGTTGAAAGGTGCGCTCGTTGGCAAGGTGGGAAGTGTTTTTACGAGCACCGGAACGGGTGGCGGAAATGAATCAACGATCCTGGGTTTTATCCCGACGTTGCTGCACCACGGGTTCATCTATGTAGGCGTTCCCTATGCAATTGCGGAAACGATGGATGTTAGTGAAGTGCGCGGAGGCAGCCCGTATGGTGCAGGCACCGTTGCCGGACCGGACGGATCGCGTCAGCCTTCAGAAAAGGAAATTGCCATCGCGAAGTTTCAAGGAAAACACGTCGCGTCCGTCGCTGCGAAATTGAAAAGCTAACTCGACGAGAGACGCAAGCAACGGTCGCTGCGACAAACACAATCTTACTCTTACTCCTACTCGTACTCGTACTCGTACTCGTAATCGTAATCGTACTCGTACTCGTAATCGTAATCTTTCTTTCTCTCGCCTCAGTCTCCGGCTCGAAAGTGAGGAAGAACGGGAGAGAATCTGAGGCGAAAAGATTTACGAGTAGGAGTAGGAGTAAGATTGCCTGGGTATTCAGATTCGTTTTTCGAATCTCACTTGCCGAACCGAAAACAGGTGACGGTATGATCGTTGACCATTCCCGTCGCCTGCATGAAAGCGTAGCAAATCGTCGATCCGACAAACGTAAACCCACGCCGCTTCAGCTCTTTGCTCATCCGGTCGCTGATTTCCGTTCTGGCTGGGAAATCGTTCAACTCCCGGAAACGGTTCTTAATCGGTTTTCCGTCCACAAAATCCCAGAGAAACCGGGAGAATAGTTCCGGATCGCCTTTAAAATGCGTCATGAAGGCCCGGGCATTTTTTACGACACCTGCTACTTTAAGCCGGTTCCGTATGATCCCTGGGTTGAGCAAGGCTTTTGCGATCCGGGCTTCGCTCCATTTTGAGATAGCCAACGGATCGAAGTCGTCGAATTCTTTGCGGTAGTTGTCGATCCGCCCAAGGACGGTGCGCCAGCTTAGTCCCGCCTGTGCGCCCTCAAGGTTGAGCATCTCGAAAAGCTTGAGGCCATCATATTCGGGAACGCCCCACCGCGTGTCGTGATAGATCTCGTAAAGTTCATCGCCTGGCGGACACCAGGGACAACGGATTTTCGGCGGCATGGTGTGGGCAGAAACGTTTTGCAGCTTCCTGATTTGGGAGGGGCCGGACGCCACTTCAGCGTTTTTATTTTTGCTGGGCAAAGAGCCACGTCAGGACTTCCGGGTTCCGAAAGGTCTGTGTCCATGAGTCATGTCCGACGCCGGGATATTCGATGTAGCGAACGTTGCCACCTGTTTTTTCGAGTGCAGCCACCATGTTCCGGGTCCAATTAACTCCCACGGTTTCGTCAAGTGCCCCATGGAAGGTCCATATGGGAACTTTGCCGATACGAATGGCCTGCTCCGGTTTTTGTCCGCCACAGATGGGAACCGCGGCAGCGAACCGATCGGGGTACTCGACCAGCGCGCTCCAGGTGGCGAAGCCGCCCATTGAAATGCCGGTGATGTAAACTTGCGATGGATCCACGGGGAGGGTGTGAATTGTTTTTTCGATGAGCTCCATCGCGATCTCCCAAGGGCGGGTTGTGATCTCCGGTGTGACACCCCTCGAAATGAGGCCGGGGATGTTGAACCACATCACGTCTAATGGGCATTGCGGTGCGAGAAGGATCGGCGAATGGCCATGCGTATCGCAAAAGTCCAGAATGTCCGGAACGGAATGCAGGAGCTGGCTCGTGTTATTGGTCCCGCGCTCTCCTGCGCCGTGCATGAAAACAAGCAACGGGAACTTTTGGCTCGTCCCCGGATTGGCCTTCAGTGTGGCAGGTAAGTGAAGCCGATAGGGAAGCGAGTCGCCCGCCACCGATTCGTAAACCCGCGCTTCGGTCCGAGCGATCACCCTTTGTGCCGCGGCGACGGATTTCGCATCAGCCTCTGATAGTTCCCGGTCGCGCCCTTCATCGAGATCGATGTAATCGAATCGGGTCACAATATCCTCGCGATCTTCGAAACCGCTCTCTTTCTTGCTTTTTTCGAGGCTGGCGGTACCGGAATCCCTCCAGCCGCGCTTGGTCATAAAGCCGTTGAAAATTTCGATGTCACCTTCATTGAGGCGCCGTCCGTTTTCGAAACACCATTCCAGGATTTCCTCGTCCGACTTCCCGGCGAGCACGAGTGGGATGATATCGCGGTATTTGAGGCGGAGAAAATTCAAGATGCGCGCGTCGAAACTGGTGCGATCGGCATCGCCGAGATGTTCGACGTATTCCGGCGGGAGGACGCCTTTGTCGTGCAACCGGATTTTGTCGAGCATCCGTCCGAAATAAACGATACCTCCGACCTTTGCATAAGGGCTGCGAAGATTCTTAAAATGCATGAGGCAATTGGAGCGAAAGGGCCCGGAAGTGGCAATGGCGAATGGGCATCCTGTCGCTTTTGATTGAACTCAAGTGCATGGGACGCTCTTCTACCTCAAACGGCAGGATGCCGCCTCCACAAAAATGCCCTACGAAACGACTGAACGCGACGGCCACACGCTGGATATCCTCACGAATGCAAACAAGACCTTGCGGCTCACCGTCAGCCGCAACGGTGCTGAGCCGGTCGGGCTCGCAAAAAAGAATGCGGCCGCGGATTGGGTCGGGTTTTTATGGCGTGACGGTGACGTGACGAAAAATCCGTCTGGCTGGAATAACCACTCAACGGTGATGGGCTATTACATTCACCGCATCTTGAACGAGAAGACGCAATATCGCGGGCATGTGATTCGTGGCGGGACGCATAGTTTTATCCGCCACAAGGTTTTTGATGCGCCGGAGGTTGGCGAAAGCGGTCTTGTTTACAAATTGTCCGCTAAATCGATCGGGCCGGAGGAATATCCTTTCCAGGTCGATTTCACGCTCAGTTACACGCTGGATGACGCCGGTCTGCGGATTGGATTCGCGTTCGACAACCGGGAGTCAACGGAGAGCCATGTTTCGTTTGGTCTGCATCCGGGATTTGGCGTGACATCTCTCGCGGACGCGGTGGTGCTTATGCCGAAAGGGAAATACCGGCGTCATATTGCCCCGGGAAATTTTCTGTCCGGTGAAATCGTGGAGCTCGACATTGCGGGTGGTCCGATGCCGTTTGCGAAGTCGGATTTGCCCGGGTCATTCCTGCTCGAGCTCGCGACGGTGCCTGAGCGGATGTTTGTTGTGGAAGATCCGGTGACGCAAAGGCGAACGACGCTGGATTTCTCTGAAGCGCCGTATGTGACGCTTTGGAGCGACGGGAACGACTTTGTCTGCGTGGAACCGTGTTGGGGTTTGCCGGATCACCACGAGCAGCGGGCGTTCGAGGATAAACTAGGGATTCAGACGATACCTGCCGGCGGACGTCTGGAGGCGGGTTTTTATGTTCTACCCGAGGTCGTAGCGTAGATGCGATTTTCTGTGTCGATTCGAGGGGGATTTTTGTAACGGGCTTTCGCGCTGGTTTGGCCTTTGAACAAGACAATTGTTTAAACCGTTTGCCCTTTGCCGGTCTTTTCCGTATCGCTTTTGCATCCAAAGAAAAAACGCCGCCATGCAACTCAATACTGAAATCCTGTCCAAAGCCGCCACCGTTGCCCGAGGTCTTGCCATTGATGCTGTCCATAAATCGAACTCGGGGCATCTTGGACTTCCGCTTGGGTGCGCGGAAATCGGCGCGGTTCTCTTCGGCAAAGCGCTAAGTTATAACCCCGAGGATCCTGCGTGGATTAACCGCGACCGGTTTGTGCTTTCGGCTGGGCACGGCTCGATGTTTTTGTATGGGTGGTTGCACCTCGCCGGATACGATCTTTCGCTGGAGGAAGTCAAAAATTTCCGAGCGTTGAACAGCAAAACTCCGGGGCATCCGGAGTTTCACCACACACCCGGCGTGGAGAGCACGACGGGCCCACTCGGACAGGGCGTGGGCAACGCGGTCGGTATGGCTGTCGCCTCGAAAATGGCCGAAGCGAAGTTTAACACGGCGGAACACGCGATTTTTGATCACAAGATTGTCGCGCTGGCGGGCGATGGCTGTTTGCAGGAGGGGGTCGCAGCAGAGGCAGCGGCGTTTGCTGGGCATTTTAAGCTCAGTAATCTCATCCTCATTTACGATTCCAACGACGTCACACTCGATGCCATGGCCAGTGCCACGCAGAGTGAGGACACCGCCAAGCGTTTCGAAGCCTATGGGTTTGAGGTCCACCACGTGAACGGCCACGACATGTTGGCGTTCCTGGAGGTATTCGAAAAGGCGAAAGCGTCCACATCGGGCAAGCCACAGTTCATCGTTGCCAAGACGATCATCGCCAAGGGCATTCCGGAAGTGCAAGGCACCAGCAAAGGCCACGGTGAAGGCGGTGCCAAGTTCGCCGAAGCTGCACGTAAAGGTCTCGGACTGCCCGACGAACACTTTTATATCGATCCGGCCGTCACTGAGTTTTTTGCGGGGCACAAGGCGGACCTTAAAAAGAAGTACGATGCCTGGCAGGCAACCTTCGCTGCGTGGGAAAAGACGAACCCCGCGTTGTCGGCGGAACTGGATACTGGCATCACGAAGGCCATCCCGGCAGACCTCGTTGATAAGATTCCGGTCTTCCCGGCCGAAACGAAAATCGCCACACGCAAAGCGGGCTCCGATGTGCTCCAGCCGCTGGCGGCGGCGTTGCCGTTGTTCGTCAGCGGAAGCGCGGATTTGCACGGGTCGACGCTCAACTACATCGCTGGCGCCGGAGATTTTACCGCAACGACTCCGTCCGGACGCAACATCCGCTACGGCATTCGTGAGCACGGCATGGCGGCGATCATGAACGGCATCGCGTATCACGGTATTTTCCGCGCGTCGGGCGCGACGTTCCTCGTGTTCGCGGATTACTGCCGTGCTTCGATCCGTCTCGCAGCGCTGTCCGGGTTGCCAACGCTGTATATTTTCACTCACGACTCCGTCGGTGTCGGTGAGGATGGGCCGACCCATGAACCGGTTGAAACAGTCAGCTCGCTGCGGGTCATCCCGAATCTCGATGTGCTGCGTCCGGCGGACCCCGAGGAAACCGCAGGTGCGTTTGTAGCGGCCCTTGCGCGAACCGACGGGCCGACCCTGATCGCTCTCACGCGCCAGGCCGTCCCGCTGCTAAGCGAGATTCCCGTCGAAAACCGCCGGAAAGGCGCGGCTCTAGGCGGTTACATCGCAGTTAAGGAAACCGGTGAGCTAAAAACCATTCTCCTTGGTGCAGGCAGCGAATTGCAATATGCGATCGCCGCGGCCAAGGAACTGGGCAAAGGCGTTCGCGTAGTGTCCATTCCCAGCTTTGAGCGGTTCAACCGGCAGAGCGCGGAATACAAGGAAAGCGTGCTTCCTTCGGCCGTTCGCAAACGCGTCGCGATTGAAGCCGGTGTTTCCGGTCTCTGGTATCAGTACGTTGGCCTCGACGGCAAAGTCGTCGGCATCGACCGTTTCGGCCTCAGCGCGCCGGGCGGCACGGTGTTCAAGACCCTGGGCATCGACACGGCCCATGTCGTCGCAGCCGTGCAGAGCCTCGGGTAAACCCGACGGACGGCGGCATTGGCCGCCCATAAATGAATTCACGACATCGGCGCTTTCGCCGTTCACTCTTTTGAAGAGTGAGCGGCAGAGCGCCGTTGCTTTTTGAAACACGAAGGAGACGAGGTCTTCGCCTATATGCATCGCGCGAGGCGCCTACAAGTGCGCTGCGGGGCCGCTTTGCCTTGCCCGTGTGACAAGGTTTTGAGGCAAGAAGCCCTGGAGTGGTTTCCAGAGTGACGGGTTTCGCCGGGAAAGCGGTGCCTCAGCACCGCAGTCCAGGGGCGGCCGCGCCGCAAAGTCAGGCCACCGCCAGGGCCGCTTTGCGGACAACAGGCAGTTTCTCCAACTCGTCAATAAACCGGCGGTTCTGCGGCATCGTGCCGACAGACACGCGGATCCATTCCCGCAGCTTGTATTCCTCCATCGCCCGGATGATGACCCCCTTCTTGAGCAGCTCCTTGAAAACGACGTTTCCGTCTCCCACGCGTACCAGGACGAAATTCGCCTCGCTTGGCACGAACTCCAGCCCAAGACGTGTGAACTCCGCTTCCAGAAAATCGCGTCCTTCGAACGTGATCTGCCGTGTTCGATTGACGTGATCCTCGTCCAGCAGCCCCGCTAATGCACCGGCCTGCGCGATCGCATTCGTGTTGAACGGCTGCCGCGTCTTCTGCAGCACGGAAATCAGGTTTTCGTGTCCCAATCCGTAGCCGATTCGCAGACTAGCGAGACCCTGGATCTTGGAAAACGTTCGTAAAACAACAACGTTTTCATGCGTTTTCAGAAACCTCAACGTATCTGGCGGGTTCTTCAAAAACTCATAATACGCCTCATCGAAGACCACGACGACGTGTTCCGGGACCTTTTCCAGAAACCGCTCGATGGCCTCGTCGGAAACCAGCGTGCCCGTCGGATTGTTTGGATTCGCCACAAAAATCAGCGAGGTGCGGTCCGTGATCGCCGCGGCCATCGCTTCCAGGTCGTGCGTGAATCCGGGGTCCGGAATTTCCACGGTGGTTGCGCCCTGCAATTTGGCCATGATTTTGTAAACAACGAACGCATGATCGGCCACAATGATCTCCGCTCCGGGATGCAAGAACGCGTGTCCGAGAAACTCGATGATCTCATTCGAACCGTTGCCAAGAATGACGTTTGAAATTCCCAACCCCGTCTTTTTTGCGATGGCTTCGCGCAGATAATAGCCGCCGCCATCCGGATAAAAATGGGCCCGATCGAGCGCTTCGATCATTGCTTTCTTCGCAAAAGGTGATGGACCGAGGGGGTTTTCGTTCGAAGCGAGTTTGATGATTTGCGACGGCTCGAGGCCGAGCTCGCGGGCAACGTCCTCGATGGGCTTGCCAGGTACGTAAGCGACCAGATCGCGAAGTTGCGGGTTTGCGTAATCCCAGATTGACATCGGGTCACCTTAGCGGGTGCGGAATAACTGGCAAGCGCCAGCGAACGCAGCTACACGGTTAACGCAGGACCTGGCATCTGCTTGCTGCAAGCCGCGAAATCTTTGACAGATAGATGCCCCATTTTTGCGTCGCTGGAGTCTTTGTCGCTGTGGGAGAACCGATCCACACGGCATTCCACAGCGAAGCTGGCCATCGTAAAAGCTAATTGGCTAGTGCGATGATTGTCCGCTCATTTAATTAGTGCCAACTGAGAAGTGCGGCGATGCTCGTCGCTCCCCTGCGGTTTTGCCAGGCTAGTTTGGGGGCATGTATTTTTCCCAGAATCCGACCGCAGGCTCTATCTGTTGCACGACGTCCACCCACATGCCCGCGGGATCAAACAACCCAAATCGTCGCTGTCCCCACGGTTCATCACTTACGGGATAAGCGATGGCAATACCTGCCCTTTTGAGCCGCTCAAATTCCACTGCCGCATCAACGACCTGGAGGGTGAGGAACATGCCTTTGCCATCAAAAACTTCGGGACCAGGTGGTTGAGAGGGGTGGTTGGAAGCCATGAACGCGACCCCGAAACGGTCGTCGCCACCCGGTGTCATATACACAAACCACGAAGCCTCGAAAACCACCTGGAAGCCGAAGTGGCGGGTGTAGAAATCTCGGCACTCGGCCAACCTCGTTGTTACGACAATGGGATATGCGGCTTGTAATTGCATGGATGATCCTTTTTTACTCTTTCTTTAGCCCTGATAGAGTCTGCTAAGAGAGATTCTTCCAATCCAGGATCACTTTGCCGCTGTTGCCGGAGCGCATCACGGCGAAGCCTTGCTCGAAATCCTTGGCGCCGAAGCGGTGAGTGATCACGGGGCGGATGTCCAGGCCGCTCTGGATCATTACCGTCATTTTGTACCACGTCTCGTACATCTCACGGCCGTAGATCCCTTTCAGCGTGAGCATGTTGAAAATGACTTTGTTCCAGTCAATAGCCATTTCGCCGCCGGGGATGCCTAGCATGGCGATTTTGCCGCCGTGGCACATGTTGTCGATAAGGCTGCGGAAAGCAGACGGATTCCCGGACATTTCAAGGCCAACGTCGAACCCTTCGACCATGCCCAGTTGTTTTTGAACACCCGCGACGTCGCCTTTGGTCACGTTGAGGGCAACATCAACGTTCATCTTTTTGGCCAGATCGAGCCGGAAATCGTTCACATCGGTGATAACGACAAACCGTGCTCCGGCGTGCCGGACGACTGCGGCGGCCATGAGCCCGATTGGTCCGGCGCCCGTGATGAGGACGTCCTCGCCCAGAACATCGAAACTGAGCGCAGTGTGGACCGCATTTCCCAGGGGATCGAAAATGGACGCCACGTCGAGATCGATGCCGGGACGGTGATGCCAGATATTGGTCATCGGGAGCGCCAGATACTCCGCGAAGGCACCGGGCCGGTTGACCCCGACTCCCTGGGTGTCCTTGCAAAGATGACGCCGTCCCGCGAGGCAATTGCGGCATCGTCCGCAGACGACATGTCCTTCGCCACTGACGATTTCGCCCGGAAAAAAATCGTGCACATTGCTGCCGACTTCCTCAATCGTCCCGACGAATTCATGGCCGACAATCATCGGAACCGGGATTGTTTTTTGGGCCCAAGCGTCCCAGTTGTAGATGTGGAGGTCGGTCCCGCAAATGCCCGTCCGATCGACGCGGATCAAGACGTCGTTGATACCGATCTTGGGGATGGGAGCATCTTCGAACCAGAGACCGGGTGAGGCTTCGCGTTTGACGAGAGCTTTCATGGGAAAAGAGGGACAACAAAGCAGAAAACCGGAAACGCAAAAACCCGAAACGTAAGAATTAGTGGGCCCAAGGACGCTTTTTGGAGTTAAATCGAACATGCGTCGGCGCCTCGGGGTTTACGTGCTGCTGGCAATGGCTGTCACGGGAGTCATTGTGTGGATCTTGGTTGCGGGGAGGACGGATCCCGAGAGGCATGAGGCGATTACTGGGACGGAGAGGAATCATCCGCCCCCTTCGCTCGATCTGCCACTTTCTGAGAAGGTCGCTCCGCCGGGACGCCCCCCGAAAATTATTCCCTCGGCAAACGCAAGAGATGGCGAACTGCTTGTCCGCTTCAAGAACGCCGGTGAGGTGCAGGTTTTCCTCGCGAGAGCCAGGCAACTTGGCGTGCGTGTGCTCGGACGTCTTCCCCGGCTGAACACCGTCCGCATCGGCTACGACACCTCGGAGCAAGGAGAGGCGCTGCATTCGTCACTCCCTGCTGGCGCCACGGCGGAAAGCAATTTCATCGTTTCAGTTCCAGCGAATCCCGAACCGGGATCCACCGCGTTTGGCGGGCCGTATCTCGGTTTTGGCGATCAGGCACTTTCCTGGCTGGGCGTTCCCACCGACCACTCTTCCTGGGGGGAGGGGATTAAGATCGCGGTTTTGGATTCGGGTGTGAAACGGGGTGATGGCGGCAATTTTCAATCGGTGCAGGAAATTGATCTTATCGGCTCTCAATCCAAGGGAATGTCCGATCACGGCACAGCGGTGACGTCGATTGCGACCAGTGTGGCTCCCGAAGCGAGCGTTTTGAGCATCAAAGTGATCGACGCGCAGGGGGTAGGTGACAGTTTTACTGTAGCGGAGGGGATCCTTGAGGCGGTGGATAATGGTGCGCGGGTCATTAACATCAGTCTCGGTTCCGAGGGCGACAGCTCGGTTTTGCGGAATGCAGTCAATTATGCATTGCAAAACAATGTTGCTGTGGTCGCTGCCGCCGGAAATGAAGGCGCGACCTCGGTTTCCTTCCCGGCGGCTTATCCGGGAGTCATTGCCGTGACGGCTGTTGATGCGAACGGCCGGCACGCGACGTTCGCCAATACAGGAGCCGTATCGATTGCCGCGCCAGGGATCGCCGTGGGCGTCCCCTGGACCGACGTATCGGACCCGGCCACGATGTTTAGCGGAACATCAGCGGCGGCGCCGTTTGTGAGTGGGACGATTGCGGGAATTCTTTCGCAAAGCGGCTCGATGACGGCGCGGGAGGCGGGAAATCTATTGATCCAATATTCGAACGACGCCGGCGCGCCAGGTCAGGATGCCGTGCTGGGCTCTGGAATCTTGAATGTGGACCGCGTCGTCAAGCGGAACGTCAGCGGAATCAACGATGCTGCGATTGCAGATATCTATGTAACTCCTTCCAAATCAGGTCAGTACTCCGCTGCGGTGACCATTCAAAATCGTGGCACAACGATTCTCAATGGCGCGCAACTCGAAATCCAGGTCGGAGGCCAAACTTGGCGATATCAATTTGGCGGATTGAACGTCGGACAGGTCGCGACCCAAACCCTTTCGTTAACCTCTGATCAATTGACGCAGTCGTCCGGAATCGAGGTCCAATCGCGCGTCTCGACTGCTGCGACCGATTCCAAACCTGCGAACGATGCTAAAACCGTCATATTGAGTGTCGAGAAGTAACCTGCGACGATCGGCTTCGACGCCGTTTCCAAGATCAGGGTTGACCCCAGGCGAGGGCGGTGGCTAGAACGGGCCCTCAACGATGGCCACCACGATTCATAGAGGCTAGCGATGCTGGCATTCTCTACCTGCTGGAATTCAGCGCGACACACGAAGGGAGAGGAAATGATCGAGGAAATCCTCCGCCTCGGTTTTGATACGATTGAGCTGAGCCACGGCGTGCGCATTACGCTGCTGGAGGGCGTCCGCAAGATTTATGAGCGCGGCGATGTGCGGATCAGCAGCCTGCATAATTTCTGCCCGCTGCCTGTCGAAGTGACGACGGCGTCGCCCAACTGCTATCAATACACGTCGCATGTGCGCACTGAACGGGAACGCGCCGTGCGGCTTACTCGCCAAACGATCGACTGGGCGGCGCGATTCCAGGCGGCGTTTGTCGTGTTGCATCTCGGCTCCGTGCCGATGCCGGCGGTGACAGATCAACTGGCGGATTTAATCCTCGCGGGAAAGCAGTTTACCCGGGAGTTCACACAGAAAAAACTGGCTGCCGTTCGTGAGCGTGAAGCGAAAGGCCCCATGTATGTGCAGCGGGCGTCGATTGCGCTAAAAGCAGTGGCTGCCTACGCGGCGGAGCGAAATATTTACCTCGGGATCGAGAGCCGCGAAGCCTACGAGGAGATCCCGAACGAGCGGGAGATGCTGCCGATACTCGAGGATGTGAATTCGCCTTATGTCGGCTACTGGCACGACTTTGGACACGCCCAGCGCAAGGCTAATCTGTCGTTCCTGGATCACTACGAATGGCTATCGTCGATGCGCCACCGGATTTTTGGATGTCATTTGCATGACACCATCTGGCCGGATCGCGATCACAACGTCCCCTTTGCTGGAAGTATCCCATTCGACCGGTTGGTGCCATTGATCCCGCCACGAACCCTTTTTACGTGGGAACTAAGTCCGCGACGTCAGGTCGAGGAAATCCAACAGGCCAGGAAAAAGTGGTTGGAGAAATTTCCTGAGACCGCAGAGTAAATGATTGTGGATACGCTCTTGGCGTAGCGAAGCGCCTTGGAATACTGCGTTACGGCAAAGCTTTGCGCGTGTGACGGGTTCGACAGCAAGGCCCCACCAAAGGCGACCATGCCGAAATTCGGTCCACTCACTCGAAATAGGCCGCAAAGTGATCTGCATTCTGTTCGAGACGTCGTTTGAGATTGGCCTGGACGGTCTCCGGACCGGAGGTTGTTTGGGAAGCGGCGGCTGTGCAGAGGTCGACCAGACCCGAAAAATCGCTGAAGGAAACGAATTCCGCGGCAATTTTGCCGTCCAGACCGCAGTTGTGGTAGTTGCCGAGGGCGATGCACAACGCGCCGCAGCGGACATCGTAAACTTGGTACGCTGTGGCTTCACAGGTGCCGCCAGCCATCAGGCAACGTTGGAAAGTAATGCCGGCCGTTTGTGCCGCGGCGACCAGTTGAGCCGTGATTCTCGGATCGAACACGGAGATTTTGTCGCCGACGCGAATGATCGGCCCATCGCCCATACGTGCTGGAAGTCGTTCGGGGCTGGTCTCCAGCGAAATTACGGTGATGTTTTCCGGCAAAATCGAAGAAGCCGCGAGTTTCATGGCGCCAACAAGACCCACTTCCTCGGCGCGCGTGAACAGGCCAAGAACGGTGCAGTCGACCTGTTTTTCTTCGAGATCATGCATCATTGCAACGATAGCAACGCAGCCAATCAGGTCATCGCATGCGCGGCTGTGGATTTTACCGTCCCTGAGGTCGAGAGCCGGCAATTTCCACATGGCAAAAGCGCCGTCGCTGAAATTTTCCACCTCGCAAGTGGCAAGGTAATCTTCGGGAACGCCGCCCAAGAAATCCATCGGCTCATCGGATTTTTGAGGATGCCTGACCCATCCGGGGTGATCCATATGCGCGGCAAAAGCAAACGCCGGCAGGTGACCGCCGCGCTGGTATGTGGCAATCAAATTTCCAAAATTATCCTCCGCCAATCTCACCGAGGGCAATTTATCCAACTGACGCCGGATCTCCGCCCGCACAAATTCTTCGTGGAAAGGCGCCGTTGGCTGATTCAGGATCGATCGAGTGAGAGCAACAAGTTTTTCAGCGAGCATCGCGAACCGATTTGATTGAACGATGCGCGCATTTTGGAAGAAAATTCGATATCAGATTGAGCTGGCGGGATTGAAATTGGCCGTTTGGCTCATCCCAAAGCTGCCACGATCGGTCTTGCGCAAGTTTGCCGACGTCGCCGGCGATCTGGTTTTCGCACTCGACAGGCACGGACGCCGTGTTGCGCTCGCAAATCTGGAAGCCGCGTTCGGTGAGAGCCTTACCCTGACTCGAAGACGAAGGATCGCGCGGGATTCGTTCCGGAATCTCGGCAGGGCGTTTCTCGATTTGTTCTGGGCGCAGAATTTGACTCGGGAAAATTATTCCGACGTGTTGCTGATGACGGGCGCTGAGGAGGCAATGGCGCGGCACAAAAAAGGTGAGGGGATTATCTTCATCACCCAACACTTTGGGAATTTCGAGTTGATGTCGTTGAGCGTCGGTTTCGCCGGATTCGCGTTTAAGGGTATTGCGCAGAACTTCAAAAATGAGGCACTTACGCCGATTTTTGGAAAGCTGAGACAGGTTGCCGGCAACGAAATTATTCCCCAGGAACGTGCCATCCTGCGTCTCCTTCGCGAGATCAAACGCGGCGGCGCCTGCGGCTTTCTCGTCGATCTCACATTGAGGCTCGACGAGCCGTCCACGCTCATCGATTGCTTCGGGCTCAAGACCAATGTCACCATCATCCAGGCGTGGCTTCATAACCGGACAGGCGCTCCCATTTATCCGTTGGCATGCATTCCCCGCGACGACGGACGCTACGAAGTCCGCTTTTTGCCCGAGCTGAAGTTCGAGCCCGGGGCTACCGAAAAAAATATCGCTCAAGCGTGTTGGGACATTTTTGAGCCGATCATCCGCGAAATGCCCGAGTGTTGGCTTTGGGCCTACAAGCACTGGCGCTATCGCCCGCGCGGCGAGGAAGGTCGTCGTTATCCCTTCTACGCGAACGAATCCAGGAAGTTCGACAAGCGATTGGCGGAAGAAGCCAAAACCTAAAAGCCGAAAACTGGATTTTATTTTGGTTTCCCGACGCCCAAAACGGGTACAACATAGCGGCTCTTACCGTTTCATGAAGAATATCCTCACCCTCTGTATCGGATCTCTAGTTGGGGTCTTCCTTTTTTCCAGCTGCATGACTTCGAAAATCGGCGGCATTGGCCCGTATGGTTCAAAGGCCTACAAGCCGAACAATCCCGACGCTGTAAAAGTAAAGGTCTCGTTGGCCAACCAAGCTGTTTACGTCATGGAGGGGAGCCGCCCGCTACTCGTCACGGCCACTTGTGTTGGCACTCCAGCCAAGCCGACTCCCAAAGGCAGCTTCCGCGTCTACAAGAAGATCAAAGACAAACGGTCCTACTCCTATGGATATTGGGTGAACAGCGGTGGCCACGGCAAAGCCGGCACATCAGGGCAGTCACCCGGAGCAGGCTATCGTTACGTGGGTTATCCCATGCCATATTGGGTGGAATTCTCACCGCAATACGGTTTCCACCAGGGCTGGGTTTGGCCGGTTCCGCGCACCCACGGCTGCCTGCGTCTCCATCACAACGTCGCTCCCAAGTTTTTTGCCCTCGTGAAAAATGGTACGCCGGTCAACATTGCTCAGACTCAGCCCGAGGATCAGACGCTTGGGAAGGGCCTGAGACGCCCGCACGATTACATGCTCGATGACCCGCCCATTTCGGTAATGACATCGGCCAGGGTCTTCCAGACGCCCACCGCGCCACTTTTCGAGAGCGAGTAAACCCCAATGCCTGCCCCCGCACATGAAACCGTGCCGGCGCCAGTGGCGCCGGCCAGTAAACGCGTGAATCTGCGTACCCCGGAAGTCATGGCTGTCGTCCAGGCCCAGGTGGAGCAGCATTACAAAAGTGAAATCGTGGATCGATTACGCGGGCACGGTGGCAACCTGACGGTGGGCCCGCTTACGGTCGCCCTGGCGCGGGAATTTGGCTTTTGTTACGGCGTGGAACGTGCCATCGATCTTGCCTACGCTGCACGTAAGGTATTTGCGGACAGCAACTTGTTTATCCTCGGCGAAATTATTCACAACCCCGAGGTCAATGAACAGATCCGCAGTTTCGGTATCAAAAATCTGATTGGCCAAAGCAAGGAAGCCGATCTTGCCGACCTCGGTCCGGATGACGTCGTCATTGTTCCCGCGTTTGGAGCGGAAGTCGCCACCGTCGCGGCAATCAAGTCGAAAGGTTGCCAGATCGTGGACACCACTTGTGGCGACGTGATGAGCGTCTGGAAACGGGTCCGGCAGTACGCCACGGAATCCGTCACATCGATCATTCACGGGAAAGCCGGCCACGAGGAAACCCTTGCCACCGCCTCACATGCGCTTGGACGCAATGGCAATGGCCATTACCTCGTCGTCCTGACGCTGGCAGATACGGATTACGTTTGCGATTACATCCGGAACGGCGGCGATCGCGCGGCATTCCTGAAGAAATTTCAGGGAGCTTATTCTCCGGGATTTGATCCCGATCAGCATCTGAAATCCGTCGGTGTTGCCAATCAGACGACGATGCTTCGCGGCGAAACCGAAGAAGTCCAGCGCCGGATCCGGCAGGCTATTCAAGATCGTGACGCCTGCAAGTTCCCGGATAGCACGCAAAATTTCCGCTTCTTTGACACCATCTGCGGTGCCACGCAGGAGAGGCAGGACGCACTCAACGACTTGCTCACGCAACCTCTCGATTTGCTTCTCGTTGTCGGCGGATACAACTCGTCCAACACGACGCATCTCGCGGAGATCGGCGAGCAAAAAGTGGCGACCTATTTTGTAAGAAACGCGCGTTGTTTGACTTCTGACAAACAAATTGCGCACTACGACCTGCATCAGAAGCGGGAAATTATCAGCGAGGGCTGGTTGCCTGAAACTCCGGTTAAAGCGGGGATCACCGCTGGCGCATCCTGTCCGAATAACCTAATCGAGGAAGTGATCCTGCGACTCTACGAATTGAAGGGTATTGGGCGGGAGCAACTTCTCGCCGCATAGCCGGCACTCAGCTCTTTAGGTCGGGCCTTAAACGCTCTATCTGAAGAAAAGGCGGGAAGGCTCGCGCATCTTCCATCTTCTTCGAATGCGGCTGGAAGCTGCTTCTGCTCGTCTGTAAGTTTGGCGGTGTGAGCGCGACACGGAGCCAGAGCCAGCGATATCTCATCGTGGATGGGCATTCCATGATCTTCGCGTGGCCCGACCTTCGTGCCCGGCACTTGCGCCGGATGGCATCCGCCCGCGAGGAACTCGTCCGCCGGCTTACCGCGTACCAGGATTTTTCTGGCGTTCGTGTCGTCGCAGTGTTCGATGGACAGGGAGTAACGATCACCGAGGATACGCGCCCGGGCGGCATCCAGGTATTTTATTCGCGCAGCGGGCAGACTGCGGATTCCATTATCGAACGGCTCGTTGCCAAATACGCGGCGATCCATTCGATCACCGTCGCCACTGCTGACAGGGCTGAACGCCAGACAGCGATTTCTTTTGGTGGCGAAACGATTTCGGCGGAGGGACTGCGCGATTTGTTGGCTCGTGTCGAGGCGGAGGGTACGAGAGAAATTCGCAGACGCCGCTCCAACGAATAGCGGAGCCATTAAGTATGAGGTGGTATCAGGCGGCAATCGGGACCTTTCTGAAATCCGAAATGGAACTGGCGTGACGAATAGCATCCGGCGAACGTATAGACTTGCGGCAATGGAAAAGCGTGTTCCCCCGTTTCCCTGGTCATTGGAACTGATCCGCTGGGTGCTGTCCCGGTTTGTTTATCGCGTTAAGACGCTCGGTGTAGAGAATCTTCCATCTCAAGGCCCCGTCCTACTCGTGCCGAATCACATGACCTATGTGGATGCCGTCGTGCTCCAACTGGCCTGCCCGCGCCCGGTGCGTTTTCTCGTTTTCAAAGGCATCTACGAAATCAAATGGCTGAATCCGATCTTCAAATGGGTCCGTGCCATCCCGATTTCCGGCGCTCGCGCCAAAGAAGCCATCGAAAGTGCCGTCGAGAGACTCAGAGAAGGCGAAGTTGTCTGCATTTTTCCCGAAGGGGAGCTGACTCGCTCGGGCTCCCTGCTCAAGCTCAAAAAAGGCTTTGAGCTCATCGCCCGGAAAGCGGATTGCCCGGTGGTTCCCGTTTGGCTCGACCGACTTTGGGGATCGATTTTTTCCTTCAAGGGCGGCAAATTTTTCAAAAAATTTCCGAAGCGTATTCCTTATCCGTGCCTGGTCGCTTTCGATCATCCGCTTCCGCCCGAAAAAGCGGACGTGGCGGTGGTTCGGGAGCGCCTCCAAATCCTCGGCGAGCGGGCCTACCAGGAACGCCCGGAATTGCGCGGCCATCTTGCTGCGGCGTGCATCGGCGGGTTGCGCAAACACCGGCGCGACGTCTCCATCATCGACGGAATGGACCACACGTCGCTCACGCGCGGGACACTTCTCGCCGCCGGCATCGCGCTCAGCCGCTACATCAAGCGCGAAATACCAGCCAAACGCGTTGCCGTTATCCTGCCCTCCAGCAAAGGCGCTGTCGTTGCCAATCTCGCCACGGTGCTCGCTGACAAAGTGCCGGTCAACCTGAACCTCACCGCAGGACGTTCCGCCCTCCAATCCGCCATCGATCGCGGTGACATCGACACGGCATTCTCCGCCGCGCTCGTCCGCAAGCGCTTCAAGGAAATTCCGTGGCCGAAAAAGACGCTGAATCTTGAAGAAGTGATGCCGCATTTGAAGCCGCACATCATCGCATGGCGGGTGCTCATCGAGATTTTGCCCACGTGGTTTCTCTGCTGGGCCCTGGGAATTCCGAAAACGGGCGATCGCAAGGAAGCTGTTCTGCTTTTTACGAGCGGAAGCTCCGGCGAACCGAAGGGCGTCGTCCTTAGCCACCGTAATCTGCTCGGCAACGTGGGGCAGTTTACGTCCATGGTCAGCCTCGGACGCGGCGCTGGGATTCTCGCGTCGCTGCCGTTTTTTCATAGCTTCGGTTGCACGGTGACGCTGTGGTTTCCCATTATCGAAGGCTACCGAGCCATCACGTGTGTCTCGCCGCTCGACATTGGGAAAAGCATCGAGCTCATCGAACGCTACAATGTCGTCTTCGTTTGTTCGACACCGACATTCCTGCGCGGTTACCTACGCAAAGCGACGCCGGAGCAAATCAAATCTATCCGGCTCCTCGTCACCGGGGCGGAGAAGTTGCCGAATGAACTCGCGCTGCATTTCGAGAAAACCCTCGGCATCCCCGTTATGCAAGGCTACGGCCTCACGGAAACGTCGCCGGTCGTCAGCACGAACCTGCCTGACCCGCTGCCGTCACGTCCGAACGACACTGTCCAGCCGTCGAACCGCCTTGGTTCGGTGGGCAAACTGGTCGCCGGGCAAGCCGTCCGCATCACTGATCCCGACACCGACGAGCCGCTCTCCATCCACGAAACCGGCATGTTGTGGTTGAAAGGACCAAACATTTTCGAAGGTTACCTGCACGATCCTGAGAAAACCGCGGGCGTTTTGAAAGACGGCTGGTTCCGCACCGGAGACCTCGGTCGCATGGACGAAGACGGATTCCTCTATATTGAGGGGCGCCTATCCCGTTTTTCCAAGATCGGCGGTGAAATGGTGCCGCACGAAACCGTCGAATCAGCAATCGGCGAAGTCATGTCCATCGACCCTTCCGGCGAACGCAGAATCGCTATCGGCTCCATTCCCGACGAAAGCAAAGGCGAAGCCCTCGTCTTGCTAACCACCGTCCCCATCGATTCGACCGAGCTCCGAAAAAAACTCAACGACATGGGCATCCCAAATCTCTGGGTCCCCAAAATCATCTCGCAAGTCGAAACAATCCCTGTCCTGGCTACTGGAAAGCTGGATCTCGCCGGGGTGAAAGCCCTCGCCGACGCGGCCATCAGAACGGGATAGCTGAAGGGGAAGAGGAGCGGAATCTGGAAAATTTTTCTGTATTCCCTCCTTCTTTGTCGTTAGTCCAGAGACGTTTACGTCAGCGATTGGCAATTGCAGTTGGCCAGACAGTTAACCCTTCGCGCTTATGCACTTCCACAAATACCCCTACGCTGCCAATTTCGAATTTGTCTCACCGGTTAGTCCCGGGCGCCCGATAAAAACACGCAAAGGAATTTACGAACTGTCGGTCCGGGCGGCGGCAAATGACGTGTATCACTTGCGCGTTTCGGGGAAGGATTTGTGGAGTACGAACGATTCCCAAGCGGGACTGACTTTCCCGAAATCGAAGAAAGGCTTTGCCGGGATGGACACACAGCTGGACTTCGAAGAAGACGGTGCGTTCAAACTTAAGCATTCGTCGGGAAAGACATTGCTGGAATCACTGCCCGGACGATTTTTCGGTCAATCGGGAACGGCGTCGATCTTCGAGCTGGTCCATGAAAAGGATGACCACTTTTACGGGATGGGCGCCAAATGGACGGGGCTGGAACACTCCGGCAAAACGACCAAATTTTGGAACACAGATGTTTGGGCCGATTTTAACCGGGCGTCGTTTGTCGATGGCAAGCCGGATCCAGACCCGGTTTACGTGTCCATTCCCTATCTAATTATCAACCGAGGGGGCACATGGCTTGGGCTATTGCTCGACAATCCGCACGCGACGTTCATCAACACCGGGTCGAAGGCGTCCATAGCAGGGCAACTTGAAGTTTTTACGACAGAAGCCATTGCGGCTCAGTCTGGCCCAAAGCGTTTTGCGGGTGTGTTTCACCTTGGTGCGGAGCAGGGGCAACCAAACTTGTATGTGCTCTACGGTCCGACATTGCCGGAATTGACCCGGAAACTTCAGGTGCTCATTGGCACGACGCCGCGTCCACCGGCGTGGGCGTTGGGTTATCACCAGTGCCGCTGGGGTTACCAGTCGGACAAGGATTTGCTATGGCTCGACGGCGAGTTTCGCAAGCATGGCATTCCGGTAGACGGGTTGTGGCTGGATATCGACTACATGGAGGGCTATCGCGTTTTTACGTTCGGAAAAAAGAATTTCCGCGATCCGGCAAAGGCGATTGCGCGCGTGAACAAGCTTGGACGAAAAGTTGTGCCCATCATCGACCCAGGCGTGAAACATGAGGAGGGCTATCCGGTTTACGAGAGAGGCAAGGCGGCGGGTGGCTATTGCCTGAATCCGCAGGGCGGTGAATATGTCGGGCTCGTCTGGCCCGGAGAAACGGTTTTTCCCGACTATTCCACTCCAGCAGGGCGCGCATGGTGGGCATCGGAGGTGGCGGATTTTGGGCGACTCGGAATTTTCGGTGCGTGGCTGGACATGAACGATCCGGCGACGGGTGCGGTGGACAATCAGGACATGCTCTTCGATCGGGGACGCAAGAGCCATAGCACGTATCACAACCAATACGCGCTCGGGATGGCGCAGGCGACGCGCGAGGGTTTTCTGGCGGCACATCCGGAAGAAAGGCCGTTCCTGCTCTGCCGCTCGGGTTACATCGGCTCGAATCGTCACACAGCGGTTTGGACAGGCGACAATTTCAGCAATTATCACCACCTTAAAAACAGCATCGCGACGACCCTGAACCTGGCGCTCTCCGGCATCCCATTCAACGGCCCCGATGCGGGCGGTTTCGGCGGCGACACGACGCCGGAATTGATGCGCGATTGGTTCAAGGCTGGCTTTCTGTTTCCGGTGTTGCGCAACCACTCGATCACCGGGTCGCGTCAGCAGGAGCCATGGGCGTTCGACAATGCGACGCTCAAAGTGCTGAAGCGGTTCATCCAACTGCGCTACCGATTTCGTCCGTATCTTTACAATCTGTTCATCGAACACGAACGAACCGGTGAAGCGATTCTGCGACCATTGTTCTACGATTTTTCCGAAACGCCTGAAGCGCCTTTGGCGTTGGTGGACGACCAGTTTCTGGTCGGGGCGAGTGTACTGCAAGCGCCGTTCGTCGTCGAAAATCAGACGTCGCGTCGGGTTGTCCTTCCTGCGGGTATCAAGTGGTTCGACCTCTCAAGCGGCGCCTGGCTTGATGACGGGCAAACATTGGAAGTGACCGCCAGGTTGAATGTTACGCCGATCTACATCCGCGACGGCTCGATCCTTCCGCTGGCCCGATTGAAACCGGAAGACCATATGTTTTCAGGCGCAAAGGTGGATTTTCACATCTTTCTTGCCGACGACGGCAAAGCCTCTGCCCGCTACGTTTTCGACGACGGCAAATCTTTCGCCTACGAATCCGGCCACTTCTCCGAGGTGGAAATTATTGCCGAACGGACCGGCGCCTCGCTGGCTATCTCGACCACGTTGCTTCACGACGTTTTTGGGCCCGGCGATTTCACCTTCTCCACGCTGCCTGGGATCCGCAAAGTGACCATCAACGGCAAACCGGCGGAGGCGATCCCTGCGCAAGGCATTCCGCTTGGCACGAAGGATTTACGCTGCTGGCGATAGCTGTTTTCGAAGTTCGGCCTCGTCAAAAAAGGCCAGGACCGGCGGCTCGAATCCGGGGAGAACCTCACACAACAACGTCCCGTGCGTGAGTTTTTCTTTTAAGACAAAGGCCTTCCCATCGTTCGGCAAAACATATTGCTCGACCCATTCCCGGTCGGCATCGACGATCCAGTATTCTCTCACTCCGTGAGCCGCGTAGTCTTCGAATTTTACTCCGCGATCGCGCCCTTCCGTGCTGTCGCTCAACACTTCCACCACCAAATCCGGAGCTGGAAAACGCGTTTTGCCCGGGGTGAAGGTCGCAGATTTTTCAGGTCCAAAATAGAGGATATCCGGTTCGTAGTCGTTTCGGGTGAGTGACACGAGGCATTTTTCGGTAAAGACTTCGCCTGCCTCTTGCATCGTGACATGCCACGTGAGTAGGAAGCTGATATTTTTCGTGACCCGCAAGTGTTGCGCTCGAACCGGTGAATGCATGATGACGTCGCCGTCGATAAACTCGGCCTTCACTTCATCCGTCAAGTCGTCGATGAATTTTTGCCGGCGAATTTCCTCTTCCGCCACGACCTGCGCCAGGCTGCGGGCAAGTTCAGGAAGACGCGGTGATTTCAAGAGCGGTTCCAGCAAGCTGTCCATTTCGGAAAGGTATCATAAGGGCTTCCAGGCTCCCCTATTGAAATTGTTGTATTAAAAAACCTGCGTCCCAGCCTGTATCATAGTGTAAGCAAAACGGATCAACGTTTCCGATGATTCCCCTCCACAAAAAATATTCGGTGCTCCTGACCGACCTCTATCAGCTGACCATGGCGTACGGTTATTGGAAAAACCAGGTTCATGAACGCGAAGCAGTTTTCCATGTCTTCTTTCGGAGTCACCCGTTCCAGAGCGGGTTCAGCGTTGCATGCGGACTTGCGGACGCGATCGACTATATCCGTGAGTTTCAACTCGAACGGGACGAACTCTCCTACCTCGCTTCTCTGAAGGGGAATGACGGTCGGCCCCTTTTTGAAGCGGATTTTCTCGATTATTTGCAGGGGTTAAGGTTTGGCTGCGACATCGATGCCATCCCGGAAGGGACACTGGTTTTTCCCCAGGAACCGCTGGTTCGTGTCACGGGACCAATCATTCAGGCGCAACTGGTTGAAACGGCGCTGCTGAACATCGTCAATTTCCAGACGCTGATCGCCACGAAGGCGGCACGGGTTTGTCACGCGACAGGAGGCGATCCCGTTCTCGAATTTGGCCTCCGGCGCGCACAAGGCGTCGATGGCGGCATGGCCGCGAGCCGGGCGGCGTTTGTTGGCGGATGCTCGGCGACGTCGAACGTGCTCGCCGGCATGCGTTACGGGATTCCGGTAAAGGGAACGCATGCGCACAGCTGGGTGATGTGTTTCGATTCGGAGGAACAGTCATTCCAGGCCTACGCGGACGCGATGCCGAACAATTGCGTTTTCCTTGTCGATACCTACAACACCCTCGAAGGCGTCCGCACCGCAGTCCGTGTCGGCAAACGGCTCCGGGAAAGAGGCCATGAACTCCTGGGTATCCGGCTCGATTCAGGCGATCTGGCGTATCTGAGCATCGAAGCACGCAAGATTCTGGATGCCGGCGGTTTCCCAAAGGCACAGATTTTCGCCAGCAACGACCTCGACGAGCACATCATTGCGAGCCTCAAGCAACAGGGGGCCCGTATCGGTGTTTGGGGTGTCGGCACGAAGCTCGTAACAGCCTACGATCAGCCGGCGATGGGTGGCGTTTACAAGTTATCGGCCGTCCGCGAACGCAAAGGTAACTGGCGGTATGTGCTCAAGCTCTCGGAACAGGCGGCCAAGGTGTCGAATCCAGGTATTCATCAGGTGCGGCGATTTCGCGACGGGAATTTGTTCATCGGCGACATGATTTACAACGCGGCCGAACCTATCAAAGATGACCGCGTGATTATCGATCCCATCGACATGACCCGCAGCAAGCGAATACCTGCTAACGCGACTTTCGAGGATCTGCTGGTCCCCATCTTCCGGAAAGGCGAAGCGGTTTACCAGCGGCCGCCAATCGAAGAAATCCGTGCTCGGACGTTGAAGCAGCTCGCGGGTTTCCATGCCGGCATCAAACGCTTTGTCAATCCGCATGAATACCCTGTCGGTCTCGAAACAGGATTGCACCACCTCAAGACGGAGCTGATTCTAAACGCACGCGGAACGCAAATGGAATGACGAATCACCAATGACGAATGAAAACATCGAAACAGCAGTCGCTCCGCCAAAGAGTCATTAGACATTCAAGACATTCGCCATTGGTCATTCGTCATTCCTTATTTCCAGCATGAACCTCCTCCGAGTCGCCGCCGCCGTTCTCAACCAGACGCCTCTGGACTGGCCTGGCAACGAACGCCGCATTCGCGAGGCCATTGCCGACGCGCGCGCGCAAAGAGCCAGCATCCTTTGTTTGCCTGAATTGTGCATCACGGGATACGGCTGTGACGACGCTTTTCACTCTGCGGGGACCCAACGCGCCGCGATCGCTTCTCTCGAACGCCTTCTCCCAGAAACCGGCGGTATGATCGTCTCGTTCGGGTTGCCTCTGCTCTTTCAGAATGCGCTTTTCAACACCACTGCCGTTGTCGCGGATGGCCGCATTCTCGGTTTCGTTGCCAAACAATTTCTTGCCGGCGATGGCATCCATTATGAACCGCGATGGTTCAAACCCTGGCCGGCGCACATTCGAAGCCACATTGAAATCCTTGGCGGAGGATACGCCATTGGGGACATTTTCTTCGAAATCGGCGGCGTTCGCATTGGCTTGGAAATTTGTGAGGATGCCTGGGTTGCCGCCCGGCCGGGCGCACACCTCGCATTGAAAGGTGTGGACATTATTCTCAACCCCAGTGCCAGCCATTTTGCCTTTGACAAGATCCGTGTCCGGGAACGTTTTGTGCTCGAAGGCTCGCGGGCTTTCAACGCCAGCTATGTCTACTCGAATTTGCTCGGGAACGAATCGGGTCGAGCCATTTATGATGGGGGCGCCTTGATCGCCAGTGGCGGGAAAATGGTCGCGAGCGGGCCGCGATTTTCGTATCGGGACAGCATCGTCACGTCCGCTGTCATCGACATCGACGCGACGCGCATGGGGCAGGCGCGCACGGCCAGTTACCGTCCGCAAATTGGAAATGGCAGCCCGCAAGCCGTGTCGGCGCATTTCGTGTGGCCAAAAATCGACCAGACCGATGTCTCCGTGCAGCCGGTTCCTCTTTGGGAGCTGAGTTCACATTTGAAGGAAGAGGAATTCGGCCGGGCTGTTGCGCTTGCGCTTTTCGATTACCTCCGGAAAAGCCGCAGCCAGGGTTTTGTGGTCAGTCTCAGCGGCGGCGCGGATTCGGCGGCCGTGAGCTGCCTGGTCGCCCTCATGGTCAGTTTCGCTTCGAGCGAGCTTGGATGGAGCGGCATTTCGCAAAAGCTTGGGTACATTTCTGGCATCGCGGGCATTCACGACTCCAGGGATCTCACCCGGCGGCTGCTTACGACCGTCTACCAGGCCAGCGCCAACAGTTCCGTAACGACGCGCGATGCCGCGGCCCAGGTTGCGAAAGCCATCGGCGCCGTTTTTCTGGAATTTGATATCAGCAGCCTCGTTACCGGCTACACGGCCATGGTCGAGGATGGTGTCGGTCGTCCGCTGGATTGGAAATCCGACGATCTCGCCCTGCAAAACATCCAGGCTCGTGTTCGTTCGCCCGGCGTCTGGATGATTGCCAACCTCAACAACGCCTTGCTCCTTTCGACCAGCAACCGTTCCGAAGCCGCTGTCGGGTACGCCACGATGGATGGCGACACCAGCGGCGGCCTGAGCCCCATCGCCGGCATCGACAAAGCTTTTTTGCGTCTTTGGCTCAAGTGGCTCGAGCATGAAGGCCCGGTCGGCCACGGCAAAATTCTCGCGCTCAACGCCATCAATGTCCAGGCCCCAACGGCCGAACTCCGTCCGCAATCCAGCAAACAAACGGACGAGGACGACCTCATGCCTTACCCTGTTCTCGACGCCATCGAAAAAGCTGCCATCCGTGACAAGCAGACTCCGGTGGAAGTTTTTCAGCGGATGCTTGCCGAATTCCCCGAATACACGGCGACTCAACTTGGACTCTGGATCGAGCGTTTCTTCAAGCTCTGGTCACGCAACCAATGGAAACGCGAGCGTTACGCGCCCAGTTTCCATCTCGACGACGAAAATCTCGACCCGAAAACCTGGTGCCGTTTTCCCATTCTCAGCGGAGGATTCGAACAGGAATTGGCCGAGCTGCGGGAAAAAGTCTTAAGTTTGTAAGCTTACAAGTCTTAAGATGAACCGCTTGTTAGATGCCCATGTCTTTGCACGCATGTCTTAAGACTTACAAACTTAAGACTTGAAACTTCCCCCCATGAGAGCCCTCATCATCGTCGATCTCCAAAACGACTTCGTCAAAGGCGGCGCCCTTGCTGTTCCGGAAGGGGAAACCCTCGTGCCGCTTATCAACGAACTGCAACCGAACTACGATCTCGTCGTAGCCACGCAGGATTGGCATCCCGCCGATCACGGCAGCCTCGTGACCAATCATCCCGGCCATCAACCCGGCGACGTCATCGACCTTAACGGTCTCCCGCAGATCCTCTGGCCGGCTCATTGTGTCCAGGGAACGCCCGGGGCGGATTTCGTCCCCGGACTCGACCAGGATCGCTGGGCCGCTGTTTTCCGCAAAGGCACCGATTCGGGCATCGACAGCTACAGCGGTTTTTTCGACAACGGACGCAGAAAAGCCACCGGCCTGGGGGATTACCTCAAGCAACGCGGGGTTACGGAAGTTCACGTCCTGGGTCTCGCGACCGATTATTGCGTCAAATTCACCGCCCTCGATGCAGCCAGCCTCGGCTTTAAAACGGCGTTGATTAGCGCCGCCAGCCGTGGCGTCAACCTCCAACCTGGCGACGTCGATAAGGCCATCAAAGAAATGCGGACGGCAGGAGTTGAGATTCGATAGCATGGCGGCAAGCGGGCGGGTCGCCCACGGTTGGCTTTGATCAATTCGCTGCTCCTTGGTGCCTTGATGCTTGGTGGTCAATTTGATCTTTCACTTGATGCGGTTTTTCGGCACATCGTTTCGTAATGCAGATATCTCCTAGAACTCCCGTCTCGCTTTGGCCAAATTGCGTGCCGGGTGCCCTCGGTTCCAGGGACCGCGACACGCCAGCGCTCACCCCCTATTTTGCAGATCCCGCGAAAGCGACTGGCGCTGCCATGGTCGTTTGCCCTGGAGGCGGTTACGAAAAGCTTGCGGAACACGAAGGCGCTGGTTACGCCGAATGGCTGGCGGGAAATGGCATTGCTGCATTCGTGCTCACTTACCGGCTCGGTTCCGATGGATATCGTCATCCCTCCATGCTCGATGACGCGGCGCGAGCCTTGCGACTGGTTCGAGCCCACGCCGCGGTGTGGAACCTGAACGCGCAACGCGTGGGAATCATCGGATCCAGCGCCGGGGGACACCTTGCCGCAACGCTGCTTACACACTTCGATGCGGGCCACACTGCCGCGTCCGACCCGATCGAGCGCGAGAGTTCCCGCCCCGATTTCGGCATCCTGTGCTACCCCGTTATCAGCATGGGTCCGAATACGCACGAAGGCTCCCGGAAGAATTTGCTCGGAGATAATCCTCCCGTGGAACTTGTGGCGCTGTTGTCCAATGAAAAACAGGTCACACTGCAGACGCCGCCGTGCTTCATCTGGCACACGTGGGAGGATCCTGTTGTAAAAGTAGACAATTCACTCGCTTTCGCGGAAGCGCTGCAAAGAGCCGGTGTTCCTTTCGAGGCCCATATCTACGAAAAAGGAGGGCACGGTATGGGGCTCGGCCCCGTAGAAAACCGCCATCGCTGGGCGACCGATTGCATCGCCTGGCTTCGAGAACGCGGCATCGCTCACTGAAGGAGTCAGGAAGGTAGGGGACGAAACGCTGGGCTGTTTCCGGGTTCAATGCGAGATGTCTTCCAGTTCGCAGCGGGGCGGAATGAATGGCCAGAGCCCTTTGGGTATCAGGCGATTCATTGTCTTTTCGAGAACATCCTGAGCCAGCGAGTTCACCTGCATCTCGGCCGCTGTCCGCTTCATCTCGAGCAAGAACCACCGCAAATGGTCTTTCGCATTTTCCAAATCCTGTGGGTTTATCCGCGCGTCGGCTTCCATCTGGTGGACGCCTGAACGCACCATGGCGCCAAGTGACACCGCGCAGTCCTGTTGAATGTCGAGTGGGGCCGAGCTCTCAATGAAAACCCGCCAGAGCGGTTCCAGCAGTGCCGCAGAACCTGATTTCGGTGGAGAAAGCACCTGTAATGCTTCGCACACGGTGGTGCGCCGGCCAGCCTGACGAAGCGGGCTCGGCTTGTCGAAAGCGATCAGCACTCTTGGAAATCCGCTTCCTGGGGACCAGAGCGACAAGCCTTCGGCGCGGTCCATCCCCAGTTCACCGGGAGGGCGTACTGCAACAGGCACCCGGCTCAGTGTTTTCCCGTCCAGTTCGATAATTGCATCTCTCGTCGTCTTGTCGCGGGCGCCCTTCCAGCGGTAGATTGCAACTGGCCAGTCCAGGTCCATTGATGGCCCGGCTAAGATGAGCAGGTCATCCCCGTCGAAACAGAGATCGCGCACCCCGAGACCGTCAAGTTGAAGAAAAATGCGACGATACCGCCGATTGCCTTCGCCGAAGTCCCTCAGACGCAGCAGCGCCGGCTTGCCTGGCTCACGGGCATCCTCCTCGATTTGCAGTTCCAACGCGCACGCCCAGCCTCGCAGGACCGGACCGCGCAGACCGACAAACAGTCGGTTTTCCCCAGCCACCGCAAGCCCCTCCAAATCCAGTCCGTTGTCCTTACCGGGGATATTACCGTTCTCTGAGTCCTTCCCTTTTTTCGGTACGAAACGTTGGAAAAGTTTGTCTTTCCTTAGCTCTTCCAGCAATTCGCTGCCGAACCTGTTGCTGTCGAGCCGAGCGGCAAAACGTTCGTCACTCATTCTTTCGACCAAGGCGCTTTCGCCGTTTGCGCCTACTTTCAGCGGTATCCGGCCGAGAACAAAGCGATTGCCATCCGCGCTGACTTTTCCAAGCTGCTCGATAGGATTCCGGGCCGGATCGGCTGGGTTCGGTTTCTTCCTCTTGAGACTGTGTGAGCCGATCAGCCAGAGGTAACCGCGGCTCGCCTCCCAATCCATCCCTTCAATATCGATCTCAGGCAACAAATCCTCGCCTTCCGCTGACTGCGCCGGCAGATCCAGCCTCTCGACCAAGTCGACTACATCCTGGGCAATAAACCGGTTCTCTCCGTCCGACGCCATGTGCACAATGGCGGTCCCTTCATCGGCGCCGATCCACAAATCTTGACCGACCCGGGTCACCGAAGACACCGCGCTCGCTGCGAATTCCGAGGTTTCGTCAAATTGGAGGATAACTGGGGTGCTCATGATTCGTGTCGTTTGAGGGTTGAAAGTGATTCATCGATGGGACCGCGCGACAGCATGGACGCCACCGGCGTCGCACCGGCATCAGATCGGATAGCTACGGGGTTATATAGCAGCGCAGAGTTCCTACCAAAACGGCTTTATAGGTCTAAGCAGAGGAACGAAAAATTTGAATAGATGCAGTGGCGTCTTTGACCGTCTTCCACCACTTTCTCACTGACATGAGTACGATAAGCATTCCACCTTCCACCTTCATCGAACGCGCCGCGGAAAATCTCGGCGAAGACATTGGCAGACTTCAACGCGGCGTCGCGTTTGTTGCGGACCGCGTGTCCGAGGACACGCGCGTGCTGGCGAAACGAGCCCGGTACGGTCTGCGCAACGGTGCGGAAAGAGCCGTCGTCATCCAGGACAAACTCGTCGCCGATGTCCGTAAACGGCCGGTCCCCTACGCACTCATTGTTGTCGCGCTTGCCGCTGTCATCGGTCTGAAGCTGGTTTTAGGCAGACGGCCAGCCGATTAGACGGGCTGCCGATGTCTGAGGATATTCCGATCCCTGCTTCCAGTTTGTCCCCAGATCTTCCACTCCCTGGGGAGATAGCAGTGATGGCGCTTCCGCAAGTAGTCTTGCTGCCTCACTCGCTGCTGCCGTTGCACATTTTCGAGACCAAGTACCGGCTAATGCTCTCGCTGGCTCTGGCAGGCAACCGCCGCTTCGCCATTGCGCAAAAACTGGATCCGCCGGATTTCGATCTCGATCCGCCGGATATGGCGTCCGTCATCGGTGTCGGGCTTATCCGCGCATGTCTCGAGCGTGAGGACGGCACCTCCGATCTCGTTCTGCAGGGCCTCCAGCGGGTTCGCGTGACCAAGCTGGCGCAGGCCGATCCGTTTCCCCGAGTTGGCATTGCCGATTTTCCGACGACAAACAGCGACCCGGAACATTCGCGAAGCCTGGCCCGACAGATTCAAGAGCAATGCCGGCGCCTGCGCAACGCGGGATACCGTCTCCCTGAGCAATTGAGCGAACATATCGGGCAGATGACCGATCCGGAAGTGATCTGCGATGTGATGGCGGCTGCTTGTCTGAGGGAACCGGCGATGCGTCAGAAGGCCATGGAAACGGGCGACTTGAAGCACCGTTTGGAACTGGTACTTGGGACGATAAAGGCGATCGGCAAATAAAAATGTCACATCACTGATCTTTTTTCTTGTAGGTTCTTGCTCCAAAAATTGCTGTTCCGATTCGGACGATGGTTGCGCCTTCGGCAATGGCAACTTCGAAATCGCCGCTCATGCCCATCGACAGCGTGTCGAGGCGGACGTTGTTCCTGGTTGCAAGATCGTCGCGCAATTCGCGCAGGCGGGCAAAAAAAGGGCGCGAATGTTCGGGATCCTCTGCATAGGGTGGAATCGTCATTAGTCCTTCGATTTGAAGGCGATCCAACTCGAGAAGTGGCTCGATCTTTTCCGAAAGCTCATCGGGTTTGAAGCCAAACTTGGACGATTCGCCGGCCATATTCACTTCGAGAAGGATCCTCGGAAACAATCCTAGTTCCCCGGCGATCCGGTTTATCGTGCTCGCCAGATCGAGCCTGTCTACGCTGTGAAAGAGTTCAAAAAGGGGTAATGCCGGGCGCACTTTATTGCTCTGCAAATGACCGATAAAATGCCATCGTGCGCGGCTGGGCGATTCAGCGATTTTGGCACGCGCCTCCTGCAATTTACTTTCACCAAAAACCCCCAAACCGCATTCCAATGCTTCGCGGATCGCCTCCGCAGGATGCGTTTTGGACACCGCGATCAGTTGCACATCGGATGCCGTCCGCCCGGATCGCACAGCGGCATCGGCAATGCGAGCCTGGATGTGTTCGACCGCTTCGGACATGGACGAGGAGGGCGTGCTCATAGGCCGTTAAAGTCTCCAAAATGCAGTGGCATTTCCAACTCAATTGCTCGTTCGTCGCCATCCTCATATTCACATCGCACAAAAAGGGCTTTCAGGTTAAAAACGCGCCAGTCCTCTCGATGGCATGCAGATCGAAACCTTTCAGATATTTTGCGATCTTGTCGAGACGGCCAGTTTTTCGCGGGCGGCGGAAATGCATGGGATCACGCAGAGTGCGGTAAGTCAGCAGATACGCGCACTGGAGAAGAGGTTCCACGTGAGTCTCATTGAGCGCGGGAAGAAACATTTTTCTGTTACTGAGGAAGGGCGGGCCATGTTGGGAGCGGCAAAAGAAATCCTTGCGGCCTATCATTCGCTCGGGAAACGAATTTCGGAGCTCCGAATGAACGTTACGGGACGGATTCGGATCGCGTCGGTGCACAGTATTGGGCTGCATGAACTGCCGCCGTTGCTGAAGATTTATCGGCAGAAATTTCCCGAAATGGACGTTGCGGTGGAGTTTCTGCGATCGGCACAGGTGTATCAGGCCGTGCTCGAAGGCGAAGCCGATCTGGGGTTGGTGGCATTCCCTGCGAGGCGAAAGGGGCTCGAAGTAGAATCTTTTTGGAAGGATAAACTAGTGTTGATTTGTCATCCTGGTCACCGGCTTGGGAATCGCGATCGCATCCGGCTGAAAGATATTGATGGCGAACGGTTTATATCCTTCAGCTATGACCAGCCGACGCGCAAGGCCATTGATGGTCTCCTGGCTTCCGATGGCGTGAAAATCCAGATCGCAATGGAGTTCGATAACATCGAGACCGTCAAACGCGTGGTCGAAATCGAAAGCGGCGTTGCCATCGTCCCGCGCGCTGCCGTGAAAGAAGAGATCCGCGCCGGGACCCTTGCCGCTGTCGAAATCATTGGCGCGGACATGTGGCGTCCGTTGGGACTGGTCATAAAACGGAGAAAAGCACTAACGGCCGGACAGGCGGCGTTTGTATCACTGCTACGATCGGCGCCAAAGCAGCATTAATGACCAATTCCCGGGTTTCTGGTTACAGGCTTCCCACATTCTTCTTTATTTTCATTCACCCTCAAAAATTCCCTTCCACGGTTTGGGGAGAGGCCAATACCGTTTGCGATCAGAACTCTTTTTCTCAAAAGATTCCAGCTCGAGAACTGAAACCTCATGTCCTATTCCATCTACTTTGCAGGGGAACTGTTTAGCGCCAAGCATCTCTACGGTAACGCCTTGCTTGCAGAGGCGATTTTCAGAAAATCCGCAGGACGGTACGTCTCCGTGCTTCCGCAAAATCTGGAACAACGCGATGCGACGGCTCAAGCGATTCGCGATCAGGACATCAAAACGTGTATCGCATGTGATGCCGGGATTTTCCACTACGACGGAACCGAGTTGGATTCCGGGACGGTCGTTGAATTCTTGTTAGCCAAATTCGCTGACATTCCGGCGGTGTTGTTGCGGACCGATTTTCGTCTTGGAGGCGATCAAGGCGGTGATCCGTGGAACCTGATGACCAGTTTTTTCCCGCGGACTGAAACTGTAACCCTCGATGCAATGTCCCTTTACAAGGAGGCCCTTGCGGAAAGTGCCGCGTCCACGGCTCACTTTATCTCAGCCAAAATGAGTAGCCGCGCAGCGGAAGTCATGCACGAAACAATTGCGGACCGTGCGATCATTGCTTTGGACAAGGTCATCGCCCAGCCGCCTGTGCTTTCGCGCGATAAGGCTGACACGATCTACGAATGGCTGTCCGTGTTGCCGGCGTTACAAGGTTCTCAAGCGGAAAATACCCGCTACATGCTTGATCGGCTTCGGGCGAAGATCGAACGCGGGCTTCTCTGACCGGCGCGGTAGACGACGCCCGGTTCTAGATCATCCCGAGCTTCATTTTGCCGATCTCGCTGATCATGTGCTGGTTCCACGGGGGATCCCAGACGAGTTCGACTTCGGCGTCGTCGACTCCTGGCACGGTGAGCACTTTGCTCCGGGCATCGGCGGCGATCGTGGGCCCCATCCCGCAGCCGGGCGCGGTGAGTGTCATTTTGACTTCGACACGGGTCTTTTTTTCAGCTGTTTCAACAATCTGACAATCGTAGACCAACCCGAGATCGACGATATTCACGGGAATTTCGGGATCGTAAACCGTGCGTAGACGTTCCCAGATTTCTTCGGGATCGATGTCGGCTGCGGTTGCGGATGTGGCCGCGGTGGCCGAATCGGAGTGAGTTGGAGCGCTTAAATCGATGCCCAAAGCATCGGCATCCTTATCGGAAATGCGAGCGAGGCCATACTCTGAGGCGACTGTATAGGTGCCCCCGAGTGATTGGGTTATGAAAACGCGGCTACCTTCCGGCAGCGTGAAAACTTCGCCGCTTGGGATACGAATCGCTTTCGTGTCGCGGCTGAGGAGAATCTCCGTATTGGAATCAATCATGATGGATCGGATTTGGAACTAAGGACGATTTTGACAGCCTTTCCGGCGGGAGCAACGGTGCCGGCGGAAAGCTGGTCGAAGAGGGAATTTCCGGTCGATTTCGGCGCCGCCGCTTGCGGGTCTTGAACTGGATCTGGAGCAATTTTCGGGACCAGTGCGTCCCGGAGAGCGCCTTCGACGAGCTGAGCGCAATGGATTTTCATTGGCGGCAAAGGTCCGAGCGGTGCGGAAAGGTCGCGCCCATCCATGGCGAGAGCTTGATCGACGGTTTTGCCCTTTAAAAGCTCAGTGGCGACGCTTGCGACGGCGATGGCAGTCTCGCAACCGAATGTCTGAAAGCTGGCTTTGTCGATGACTTTTCGGCCAGACGAATCCTCGCGAAATTTGACCCACATACGGAGCATGTCGCCGCAATCAATGCTACCCGCAGTGCCAATAGCATCGGCATTGGCGAGTTCGCCCAAATTCTGGGGATTGCGTGTGGCCTCTTCGAGCCGAGCGTTGAGGTTTTGTGAGTCGGACATGGCGATCTAAAGTGTAAAAAGTGAATTTGTGAGTGGTGAATAGTCGCAAGCGGCTGAAACGCCGCTCTTTTCTAAAACGCCCTTCAAATAATCACCAATTGCCCATTACCCGGCTCATTCAAGGTGATACCGGGGCAAATCCGGATCGACTTCCTGGCTCCAAAGATCGATTCCGCCAGCCAGACCTTTGACCGCCGTGAAGCCGTGCCCGGCGAAATAAGCGGCTGCGTCGAGGGTGCGTTTGCCTTGGTGATCGATAAGGACAAATGCCTGCTCACGCGGCCATGTGGCGCTGATTTCCTGGAGGAGCTCCTGGCTGAACAGCTGGGAGCCTTCAATGTGGACGGCTTCAAATTCTTCGCGGGTCCGAATGTCGAGCAGACGGACAGCGCCTTTCGCCATTTCCGCAGCGAGATCAACCGGCGAAATGAACATCTTCGCGTCCTCTTCCTGGCTGGCTTCCAGGAACGCGATCACATCCGCAACGGGTAATCCGTCGTTCCGTGCGCAGACTCCTGCCAGTGTTTCCGTCGGTTGAAACCCGCAACTGCTGCATCCACCAATGTGATACTGCCGGAAAAGGGCTCGTTGCGCGCCAGGATAAATTTCGAGCACTTCGGCCATGGTGAGGTCGGGAGTGATATTAGGTGTCGCAGGGGTCATAAATGGAGGAGCACCGGCTTATGCGGTTTTCTTTAATCAAAGGGGCGCTTCGAAAAGCGCCCCTTCTTGTAAGTTTATGCCGGCGAATGTGTCAGGCCACCGGGGAAACCAGGGGCCGGATTGGTTTCGGGCTTGGTTTCCTTTACGGGCGGTTCATTACGGATTGGCGTACCGGTGATGGGAGGAGGCGGATTTTGCATCTTCCCGTATTTCATGATCTCGCGGATCTGATCACCGTTGAGCGTCTCGTATTCGAGGAGTGCTTTGGCGATGGCGTCGAGTTTGTCGCGGTTGTCCCGAATGAGTTTTTCCGCGCGGGCATAGGCGTCGTCACAAAGTTTGCGGACTTCCTGGTCGATTTCCTGGGCAGTCGTTTCGGAATATTCACGCGCCTTGGAAATGTCGCGCCCGAGGAAGACGTAATCGTCGTTTTCGCCGTAGCCGACCATGCCCAGTTTTTCGCTCATGCCCCACTCGCAAACCATCTTGCGGGCGAGACCGGTGGCTTGCTTGATATCGCCGCTGGCTCCGTTCGTTACATCGCCAAACACGAGATCCTCCGCGATGCGTCCGCCCATAATGACGACGAGCCGGTCGAGAAGTTGATTCTTCTTAAACGTGTACGTGTCTTCAGTGGGCAAATACATGGTCGAACCGAGCGACGGGCCACGTGGAATAATGGTTACTTTGTGCAGCGGGTCCATGTTCTCGACGAGTTCGCAAAGGATGGCATGACCGGCTTCATGATAGGCCGTGTTTTCCTTTTCCTTGTCGCTCATCGCGAGGCTGCGGCGCTCTTTGCCCCAGCGGACTTTGTCACGAGATTCCTCCAACTCAGCAATCGTGATGGCTTTCAAACCGCGACGCGCAGCGAGCAAAGCAGCTTCGTTGATGACGTTTGCCAGTTCTGCGCCCGAGAAGCCGGGCGTGCCGCGAGCGACCGTTTCCATGCTGGTGCCGTCGGCGATTTTAACCTTCTTTGCGTGGACGCGTAGGATTTCCTCGCGGCCTTTGACGTCAGGAAGCGGAACCGTGATTTGCCGGTCGAAGCGTCCCGGACGAAGCAACGCCGGGTCAAGCACGTCGGCGCGGTTGGTTGCGGCGATGATGATGACGCCTTCCTGCGTGTCGAACCCGTCCATTTCCACGAGGAGCGCGTTGAGCGTTTGTTCACGTTCGTCGTGTCCGCCGCCCAAGCCGTGGCCGCGGTGCCGTCCGACGGCATCGATTTCGTCGATGAAAATAAGGCATGGCGCCGATTTTTTGCCCTGCTCAAACATGTCTCGGACGCGCGATGCGCCAACACCGACAAACATCTCGACGAAGTCCGAGCCGCTGATCGAGAAGAATGGCACGTCGGCTTCACCTGCGATGGCGCGGGCGAGGAGCGTCTTGCCGGTGCCAGGAGGCCCCACCATGAGAACGCCTTTCGGAATGCGTCCACCAAGTTTTTGGAATTTTTTGGGATCTTTCAGGAATTCGACGATTTCCTGGACTTCCTCTTTCGCTTCTTCGATGCCGGCAACTTCCTTAAAGGTGATCTTGTTCTTTTCCCGCGCGAGCATCCGCGCTTTCGACTTGCCGAAATTCAACGCACCTTTTCCCGCCATACGGATTTGCTGGCGGAAGAGGAAATAAAGAATGAGCAGAAAGATCAGGATGGGCACGAAGCTGACAAGCGTGGAAGCCCAAAGATTGTTGCGTTCCTGAATGTCGACTTCATAACCGGCTTCCTTGATCATCGAGACAAGGTCTCGATTGATGTCGAAGCTGACGGTGGTTTTGAATTCAGTCTGGCGAACGGTGCTGGCGGGGCCGGGTTCCTGCGGCGTGGCGAAGGAGCCGGTGATGTACTGCGTGCTGCGGCCTTGCTCGACGACGAGTTCAATGGGCTTGGAACGATCGAAGGAGTGATCCTTGAGCGCCTGTTCAAATTTGTAATAGGGAAGGTCCTGGACATTCGCGAGTGGGCGGAAGAGGAGCGCGCCACCGATGAGGGCGAACGCAAGCGCGAAGAGAATGATTCCGCGCCAATTGAAGTTTGGGTCGGTCCCACCGTTTCGGTTATTGCGATTATCCTTGGGACTGCGTGAGTCGTTGTTGGACATAAGGAATTGTAAGGGCGCAGGCTATCACACGCAATCCGTCAATGCAAAAGAAGGGGCAGCCCCAGGAAACGCAGAAAACCGGGATTCACCAGCCAAGGTAAAAGGGCTTTTCTTCCTCGTGGACCGAGGTGTGGCCTGGGTTGCCAGCAATGCTGGTTGAAACTCGGAGGCAGGTGCGTCAAATTGGCGCAATCAATACCATGAAACCTCGATTCCTGGATAAATTTTTGAATCGACTCAACCGGGTCGAGCCGGAGGCCGTTCAGCATTACATCTTACAGCTGGCTCGGGAGAAGGGTTTTTTCGAGCGGATTTTCAACGCCCTTCAGGAAGGGATTATTGTGACCGATGGCGATAGCCGAATTCTGTACTTAAATCAGGCGGCATGTGTTCTTTGCGGACTGGATGAGAAAAGCGACGTGGGGAAATTGCTTTCGGAACGCGTGCGGGGATTGGATTGGAAGGCGATGTCGCAATCGGATCGAGTGATCTCGCGGGACACGGAGATTTTTTATCCGCAGAACCGGTTTTTGAATTTTTACGTGGTGCCGTTTCACCTGAGTGAAGATGGGGCGATCGAGGAGTTCGGTGCGGAAGGAGAGAATCTTGGGTATGCGGTTATCTTGCGGGATATCACAGAGACGCGGCGATCGACGGAAGCGACGCTGGAGAGCGAACGATTGTCGGCGCTGACGCTGTTATCGGCCGGGGTGGCACACGAAATCGGCAACCCTTTGAATTCGTTGCATATCCATCTACAACTAATGGAGCGCCGGATTAAGAAGCTGGAGCGAAAAGATCGGGATGCTCTGGCCAGCTCGGTTGAGATCGCGAAAGAGGAAGTAAAGCGGCTGGACACGATCGTGAACCAGTTTTTGCGGGCGATCCGTCCGACGACGCCGGAGGTGCACGTGGAAAATGTGAATACGCTCGTGCGCGAGTCCGTGGCATTTCTAACGGCAGAGATGGAGGATCGCGATGTGTTGGTGGAAACGGATCTTGCAGAGGATCTGCCACTGTTGGAATTGGACCGGACGCAGATCAAGCAGGTGTTTTACAACGTCATTAAGAACAGCTTTCAGGCGATGAAATCCGGGGGAATTCTGCATATCCGGACCCAGCGTGGGGATGGATTTGTGTCGGTGACGTTCACGGATACAGGCGGCGGTATTTCGGCTGAGAACATGAGTCGCGTTTTCCAGCCGTATTTTACGACCAAACAGAGTGGAAGCGGCCTTGGGCTGCTGATCGTGCGCCGGATTGTGCGCGAACACGGGGGCGAGATCGATCTGGAAAGTAATGAAGGCAAGGGGCTTACGCTGACGATTCGACTGCCGTACGGCGACCGGCGGATCCGGATGCTTGAAGCGCCGTCCGCCGTGAAGGAGGCGACGGAATCATGAACGCAGTCATTCTTATCGTCGATGACGAAAAACACACACGCGAAGGGCTCCGGCATTCGCTCGAAGACCACTTCGACGTTTATGTCGCGGCGGATGCTACTGGCGCGATTTCGGTGCTCGACAATGAACAGGTCGACGTGATGGTCACCGATTTGCGGCTTGGCGGCGACGATGGGATGAAACTTATTGACACGGTTTTGCAACGGTCGCGTCCGCCGATTTGTATCATGATGACTGCCTACGGTTCGGTAAATACGGCGGTCGAGGCGATGAAACGGGGCGCTTACGACTTCGTCACCAAACCCATCAACATCGATGAACTGGAAATTCTCATTAAGCGGGCGCTCCAGAGTCGGAAGACAGAGGCGGAAGTGGTGCAGCTCAAACAGGTTGTCGAGAAGAAGTTCGGCCTGGAAAACATCATCGGGGAATCGGCCGCGATGCAGGAGGTTTACGACACGGTCAAGCAGGTCGCGCCATCGCGGGCAACAGTTCTCATCGAAGGAGAAAGCGGGACCGGCAAAGAACTGGTGGCGGCGGCGATTCACAATCTGAGCCAGCGTAACAAGACACGATTTGTGGCGGTACACTGCGCCGCTTTGTCGCCTCAACTCCTGGAAAGTGAACTGTTTGGCCACGAACGCGGCGCGTTTACCGGCGCGACGGAGCGTCGGATGGGTCGGTTTGAGCAGGCCAGCGGCGGCACGCTCTTTCTGGATGAAATCGGGGAGATTGACAGCAGCACCCAGGTGAAAATTCTACGCGCGCTGGATCCTGGTGTTTTCGAGCGGGTAGGGGGGAGTCAAACGATTAAAGTCGATGTCCGGCTTGTTTGCGCGACGAACAAGAGCCTCGAGAAACTCGTCGCCGAAGGAAAATTCCGGGACGATTTGTTTTACCGGCTCAACGTCGTGCGGATTACGATGCCGCCGTTGCGTGAGCGAAAGGAGGACATCCCGCTCCTCGTGAAGGCTTTTCTGAAGATATTCGCTGAGACGAACGGGAAGCCCTTCCGCGAATTGAGTCCCGACGCGATGGATTGTGTCCTGAGGTACGATTGGCCGGGCAACGTTCGTGAACTTCGGACGGCTATCGAACATGGGGTTGTCATGGCAACGCGGGAGGTAATTTCCGTGCGTGATTTGCCTGCTAATGTCCGCGAGCCGGACGACGCTTTGGTTTTTCCCAAAGGCGTGCCTTCCGCCGCGCGCAGCCCCCAATTGAATTTACACGATACCGAATCGCGCCTCATCGTCCGTGCTCTGGATGAAACCGGTGGAAATCGGACCGAAGCCGCGAAGAAACTCGGGATCAGCCGCCGGACGCTGCATCGGCGGCTCAAGGAATTGAATCTGTAAACGGCTGGACTTGTCTACGGTGAGCGGTTAGCAGTCGCAGCCAAGTATTTCTTAGCTTCGCCATTGTACCTCTGCTGTCATGTCCGACTCTTCTGATAATGCGCTTCAACGTCTCGTCCACAGTCTGGAACAAGGGGCCTTGGCCGGTGCATTGCGCATCGGGCTGTTTTGTGGTGCGGTGGTTCTGGTGGCCTGGATTTATCTGAGCTTTGGCTTCCGGGGGCTCGAGGCGGCAGAAGGCATCGACCAGGCGCAGATCGCGCGCGAGATCGCGCGTGGCAACGGTTTTACCACGCTATACATTCGGCCCCTGGCTGTTGCGCAACTCAAGGATGCGGGTAAACCGATTCAGGCTAAGCGATTTCCGGAGACCTACCACGCACCGCTGAACCCTTACCTGGAGTCGCTCGTCCTGCTCCCATTCAAGGAAGCATGGAACCCGCCTGAGGAGAGCGACCAGACCTATGCTCCGGCGGATCAACGCATAGCCGCGCTCGCTGTCGCATTGTTCGTCCTGTCCATCGCGGTCAATTATTTCACCGTTAAACGAATGTTCGGTGACAAACTTGCGGCAATCGTAGCGGGCTTGATAACGGTTTGCGTCTTGTTTTGGGAGTTCACGAGCAGCGGGTTGCCCCAAATATTGATGGTGCTCCTTTTTAGTCTGGTCTTCTATGCGTTCAGCCGGGCACTGGAGTCCCGCGAAACCGGCGGACGTTACGGACTCTGGCTGGCAGGGATTGGAGCATTGTTTGGGCTACTGGCCCTGGCGCACGGGCTTACCGTGTGGATCTTCTTGGGAGCGTTGGTTTACATCTCCATTGCATTTAAGCCCCGCGGCCTTGCATGTCTGATTCCCCTGGCGGTTTTCGCGGCTCTGTACGCACCGTGGATCGTTAGGAATTATCAGGTTACTGGCACGCCATTCGGCATTGCCTGGTACGCGGAGTTCGGGAGCGTAGGCAATTCGGTCACTGGCTGGATGCGACAGTCGTCGACGGATCTGGGGAGTTGGTCTTTCAATGCCTTTCGGGGCAAAATCCAATCCGGGCTCGTTGGTCAGCTTGGCCGGATCTACGCGTTGCTTGGCGGAAATGTTGCGGCAGCGATGTTCTTCGTGAGCCTATTGCATCGGTTCCGAAAAACCGAGATCGCATCGTTTCGGTGGGCGGTGCTGTTAATGTGGGGTTTCGCCGCGATCGGGATGTCCGTTGCTGGATTGCCGCCTGAGAACAATATCTCGGAGAATCAGCTCCACGTTCTGTTTATTCCGCTGATGATTCCCTTTGGAATGGCGTTCACGCTGAACTTGTGGTCACGGCTGGAAATCGAATACCAGTGGGCGCGCGTTGCATTTATCACGATGATTTTTGTTCTTAGCGGGGCGCAATTGATCATGGGGCTTATTCCGAGCGGGGCGCGTATCGTGTGGCCGCCGTATGCGCCGCGGATCATCCAAGCTGTCGGCAAGTGGATGACGCCTGGCGAAATGGTCGCGTCGGACATGCCGTGGGCAGTGAGCTGGTATGCAGACCGGAAAAGTCTTCTACTGCCAGCGACCTTGCAGAAATTCAACGAGCTCAACGATTTTAACGAACTCGGTCTTCCGATCAATGGCTTGTTTTTAACGCCGGTCACCGGAAATCTTGCCGTTTCCGACGTCAAAACGGGAGAATATAAAGCGTGGAGTGCGATAATTCTGCGGGATACAGACAGCATCAAAATGTTCCCACTTAAATTCAGGCTCGACCTGCCCCCCCTCAATCAGTGTGTATTTTACGCTGACAGCCCCCGCTGGGCGACATCAGCGCAGCGGTAAGAATTTGCATGATTCCACCTGATCCAGACTCTGTCCCCTTCGTCGAACCCCAGGACTACGAAGACGCCATGGCGCGCCTCGAAAATATCGTCCAGCGCATGGAGTCAGGCCAAATGCCTCTCGATCAATTGCTTGCATGCCACGAAGAAGGGACGAAACTGGTGGCATTCTGCCAATTGAAACTTGAAGCTGCCGAAGAGCGTATCGCGTATGTCACCCGCAGAGCCGCCGAGACAGCGAAGACCGAAAAAGCAAGACCCTCCTCTCCAGCACCCGCCCAGAAGCCCGTTAGAAACCCATCCACCGATGTCAGTCTCTTCTGATTTTTCCGTTCACCCGGTCGTCGATTCCATGTCCACCCGTCCTCTGCTCGATCGGATCAAGTCGCCTGCCGACGTCAAGAACATCGACGAGAATCAGCTGCCGCAGCTCGCGCAGGAAATTCGTGACGAACTGATCCAAGTGCTTTCCGAAACAGGCGGCCATCTAGGGCCGAACCTTGGCGTGGTGGAACTCACCATTGCGTTGCATCGCGTTTTCAGCACTCCGGAAGACAAATTTGTCTTCGACGTCAGCCATCAGGGTTACGTCCACAAGCTCCTTACCGGCCGCCGCGATCGGATCCAGACGATCCGCCAATACCAAGGCCTCAACGGGTTTCTTTTGCGGACTGAGAGCCCCCACGACAGCTACGGCGCGGGCCACGCGGGAACGGCGCTTTCCGCCGCACTCGGCATGGCCGTCGGACGTGACAAACGTGGTTCCAGCGAAAACGTTGTCTGCATTGCCGGTGACGCCGCTTTTACGTGCGGCACCAGCTACGAAGCGCTTAACAACGTCGCAGAGGCGACGCGGCGATTTATCATCGTTCTCAATGACAACGAATGGTCCATTGCCAAAAACGTCGGCGCTATTGCGCATTATCTGAACAAAATCACCACCAATCCGGCTTACGCGCATTTGCACCAGCGCGCCGCGAATTTCATCCAACGTCTCGGAGGCAGAAGCGTCCTGAGCCTCGCGCACAAAGTCGAATCCGGCGTGAAGAACCTTCTCGTTCCCAGCGTTTTGTTCGAAGACCTTGGCATCCGTTACTATGGCCCGATCTATGGTCACGACATCCCTCTTCTCACTCGCACGTTTGAGTTCCTGAAAACCCAGGACGAACCGGTCATCCTCCATATCCTCACCCAAAAGGGCAAAGGTTACGCGCCAGCCATCGCAAAGCCGGACAAGTTCCACGGCCTCGGCAAGTTTGCGGTCGACAATGGGGAAACGGCCAAGGCTCCTTCACCGACCTACTCTGAACTCATCGGCCAGAATCTCGCCAAGTTCGCCGACACCAATAACAAGATCGTCGCTATAACGGCTGCGATGCCCACCGGAACCGGGCTGACGCATTTCCAGAAAATGCATCCTGATCGCTTTTTTGACGTGGGCATCGCCGAGGAACACGCCGCCCTGTTTGCCTGTGGCCTTGCGACGCAGGGATTCAAGCCGTTCCTGGCCATTTACTCGACCTTCATGCAACGGGCGTATGACATGATCATTCACGATATTGCCCTGCAGAACCTCAATGTCGCCCTCTGTATGGATCGCGCCGGTCTCAGTGGGGATGACGGCCCCACGCACCATGGCCTGTTCGACATCGGCTATCTGCGACATGTCCCGGGTCTCGTCTTCATGCAGCCGCGGGACGAGGAGGAATTCGTGGACATGCTCTGGACCATGACCCATTACAACGGCGGGCCGATCGCCATTCGTTATCCACGCGGCGCCGGCACGGGAGCGCAGCCGAAGTTCTCGCCTCGACTTCTCGAGGTCGGCAAATCCGAAGTCGTGCAGCATGGTCGGCAGGTCGCGCTTTTCGGTCTGGGCAACATGTTCGAAGTCGCGAGAGAAACGGCCCGGTTACTCGAAGCCGAAGGTATATCTGTTGCGCTCATCAATCCGCGCTGGATCAAGCCGATGGACGTCGCCACGTTGGAATTTTTCGCCCGCGGCGTCGAAGTCGTCTGCACGTTTGAAGACCACGTCCTGCACAACGGCTACGGCTGTGCCGTCATGGAGCAGCTTGGCGACAGCGGCATCAAGACACCAGTCGTCCGCGTTGGCTGGCCCGACCAATTCATCGAGCACGGCACAATCCCGATCCTGCGTCGCAAGCATGGCCTGACAGCCGAGGCCGCTGTGGCAAAGATCAAGCCGTTCCTGAGGAACGCGACTCGTCCGCTTCCGAAAACGGCTGCTTGAAGTCGTCGAGTCAATTCGCCACCGGTACCCAGGTGACACTTCAAGCCTGAACGGTCCGTATGATTTTTCGCTTTCCATCACCAACTCGATTGGTATGGTGCGAAACCCTCCGACGCCGACCCGTATCACCGAAATATGACGTTAGGAACCCTTTTGACCACCGATCAGATCCTGCCCAAAATGCAGGCCACCGAGCGTTGGGCCGCGATTGTCGAACTGGTGGACCTTCTCGTGGCCCGGAAAAAAATTGATGCCGAACATCGCGACCGGGTCCTTGCTGCGCTCAAGCAACGGGAAGAAACCATGTCCACTGGCATCGGCTTCGGCATTGCGATCCCGCATGCTTCGTCTGAATGTGTGAGTGAGGTCGTCGCCGCCTTTGGTCGGTCAGCCACCGGCATCGAATTCGATTCTCTCGACAACGCGCCCGTCAAATTCATCGTTCTCTTCGTGGTTCCAAAGGACCAGTTTCAAATCCATCTGCGCACGCTGGCCGCCATTGCAAAATTTCTCAACGACCGGAACGTCCGCAACCAGCTGAGCACGGCCACGGGCGCTGAGGACATCCTCGCCATTTTCGAAAACAAAACCGCCAAAGCCTGACGGTTACGTCGTTCCATGCAGACACCGCAGGCGCTTCTGGCGGAAAAGCTTTCCGATGCCGTCCTTCCGCAATTTCCCGACGCGAACATTCAGGTCGGTCCGGCCACCGATACCCGTTTTGGCGATTATCAGAGCAACGTCGCAATGACGGTTGCGAAGGCAGCCAGGCGCAACCCGCGCGAGGTCGCCGCGGAAATCATCTCACGCCTCCATCTCGCAGACATTTCTGAAAAGCCGGAAATCGCAGGACCTGGCTTCATCAATTTCCGCCTGAAAACGGATTGGCTGGGGCAGCAGTTTTCCCAACTTGCGACGGATGACCGCCTCGGCATTCCACCGCTGGAGAAGCCCAAGAAATACGTCATCGATTTCAGTTCGCCGAACGTTGCCAAGCCAATGCACATCGGCCATCTGCGCTCGACCATCCTTGGCGATACCCTGGCTCGGATCGCCGAATTTCTCGGCCACAGCGTCACCCGCGACAATCATATCGGCGACTGGGGTACTCAGTTCGGCATGCTGCTGGCGGGCTGGAAAACAGAGTTGAATCCGGATGCGCTCTCCGCCGATCCCACCGCGGAAATGGAGCGGCTCTACAAACTCATTTCCGCCCGGTGCAAGGATGATCCCGCTACGCTTGATCGCGTGCGGCAGGAACTTGTTCTGCTTCAATCCGGCGATGCGGAGAATCTCGATCTCTGGAAGGAAATGATCCGGCTTTCCGAGTGTCAATTTGAGATGATCTATGCGCGCCTTGGCATCCGGTTCGATGTGGTGCTGGGTGAAAGTTTTTACAATCCATGGCTGAAGGACGTCGTCGAAGCCCTGAAAGCCGCCGGTATCGTGCGGGAGAGCGAAGGGGCATGGTGCGTTTTTTCCGATGGCTCCGTGAAACCCGAGGAAGACCCCTTTCTTATCAAAGACAAGGATGGCTGGCGGGACAACCCGGCACTCGTGCAAAAAAGCGACGGTGGTTTCAACTACACGACCACCGACATCGCGACGCTGGAATACCGTCTCAAAACGTGGGCGCCGGAGGAGATTATTGTGACAACCGACGGCCGGCAGCAGCTTCATTTCCGGCAACTTTTCGCCATTTTCCGCCGCTGGCAGCCCGAAGCCGCTGCCAAGGTCAGGCTCAGTCACGTGTGGTTCGGGACCATTCTCGGTGGCGACGGCAAGCCGTTCAAGACGCGTTCCGGTGAAACCGTCAAACTGGCCGACCTGCTCGATGAAGCGGAGGAAAGAGCATTTGCATTGGTTTCCGAGAAAAACCCGGAACTTCCTGAAAACGAACGCCGCGAGGTTGCGCGGATTGTCGGTCTTGGGGCCGTCAAATACGCGGATTTGCTGCCCAACCGGCAGAGCGACTACGTTTTCTCATGGGACAAAATGTTAAGTTTCCAGGGGAACACGGCGCCCTATTTGCAATACAGCTATGTTAGAATTCAGTCGATTTTTCGCAAAGGAGGTTCCCCCGCGATATCGGCGAAGAACATCGTTCTCTCGGAGGCTGCGGAAATTAGTCTGGCCAAAAAGTTGTTGCAATTCGGAGAGGTGCTTCCGACGGTTCTCGACGATCATCGGCCTAACATTCTCGCGAACTATCTTTACGAACTGGCTTCGGCGTTTCACGGTTTTTTCGAAAGCTGCCCCGTGCTGAAATCGGAAGGCGCGACCCGCGAGACACGTCTCGCTCTCTGCGCAACAACCGCGCGAACTCTGGAACGCGGACTCGATTTGCTAGGCATTGAAGTTCCGGAACGAATGTAACGTTGCCGTGCATTCACCTGGTTCACGGCCGAACCGTGTGCTGCCTTTGGCGATGTCAGGCTGGCGTAAAACCTGCCGCAAATAGATAGTCTTGAGACGGCATGAGGTGAGCGTTATCACGCCCAATGGCGCATTTCTTGAGGATCCAAAATTGTCGCAGTTTGGCGCCAGCGGCAATGATGTATCGTGGACGACCAAACGACCGCTCCAAAAGGGATGTCACACGGAGACGCGGAGAAAACGGAGAACGGATACCGGAGAAACCAAAGCTACGGTTTTCTTCTTTGCAGCAAACGGTTCACCGTTTTGGAAGCTAACCCGACTTCGCGGATTCGGGAGTGATTTATGGAAAATCGAAGTTTTTTCGCTTCGTAAGTGGTTGATTTTCAGGTGAGGGCCTCCGGGAAACCCTCCAAAAAGGCTTGTAGTGCAGACCTACCCTATTCCCAGAATGAAAAATTTGCGCATAATCCCTTGCCGTCATGTTTCTGCGTTGCAGCACTCGAAAAAAAGGCGGCAAGCTTCATCGATACTGGAGCATTGTTGAAAACAAACGGGTTTCCTCTGGCAAAGTCGTGCAGCGGCACGTGCTTTACCTAGGCGAAATTAACAGCGCGCAATGCGATAGCTGGCAGGAGACGATCGAGGTCTTTGACGATGGGGCACCGCGGCCCAAGACTAGGGAACTCTTAAGCGATGCGATGGATGCCGGGACGGTCGTGGCTCGGCAAGTGGAGACTGGACTGGGAGAAGCTGTGCGCATCCGCGCCTCGGAAATGACTCTGCGCCGACCCCGGCAATGGGGCGCCTGCTGGCTGGCATGCCATCTCTATGCGTTAGTTGGCTTGGATAAGTTCTTCGCTGAACGCTTGCCACCCAGCCGCAAAGGCACCCGCTGGGATTTGATCCTCCAAACTCTGTGCTGTTACCGGCTCATTTCCCCTGGCAGCGAGTGGCGGCTGCATCGGCACTGGTTCGAGCACAGCGCGATGTCAGACCTGCTCGGGGAAGACTTTTCGCTGGCTGAAATCCATAAACTCTACGACTGCCACGACCATCTCCTAGCTCACAAAGAGGCGCTCTTTTCGCACTTACAACAGCGCTGGAAGACCTCTTCAACGCCCGTTTTGAAGTGCTGCTTTATGATCTAACCAGCACGTATTTTGAAAGTGATCCGCCGTTTCCTGAAGGGGACAAGCGCCAGTTTGGATACAGCCGCGACAAGCGTGGGGACTGCGTGCAGGTGGTCATCGCGCTGGTGGTGACGCCCGAGGGCTTTCCGCTAGCCTACGAAGTGATGGCGGGCAATACTAGCGATAAGACCACGCTCAAGGACTTCCTGGCGAAAATTGAAAACCAATACGGCAAGGCGGAGCGCATCTGGGTGATGGACCGGGGTATCCCCACCGAGGAAGTACTTGAGCAAATGCGCTCGAGCACTCCACCGGTGCATTATCTGGTGGGCACGCCCAAGGGGCGATTGAGCAAACTGGAAGCTGACCTGGCACAGCGACCGTGGCAGGAGGTGCGCGAGGACATCGAAGTCAAACTGCTGCCGCAGGAGGGCGAACTCTATGTCTTTGCCCAGAGCCGTTCCCGGATCGAAAAGGAGCGGGCGATGCGACGGCGCTCGTTGCGAGGCCTCCTCAAGCGGCTGGCCGAGTTGCGGGCCATGAAACGGCTGCGGCGCGATGAACTCCTGATCAAGATTGGGCAGGCCAAGGCTCAAGCGGGGCGCGCCTTTGATCTGGTGGATCTGCGCCTGCCCAAAGCGGGTGAACCTGTTAACGAAGAGACTTTCCGCTTCTCGTTGAACCGGCCGAAACTGCGGGTGGCGCGCCGGCGCGAAGGCCGCTATCTGCTGCGCAGCAATCTGTGTGAACAGGAGCCTGGCAAGCTGTGGGAGTTCTACATGCAACTCACCCAAATCGAGGAAGCCTTCAAGACGATCAAGGGCGATCTGGCCATACGCCCCATCTATCATCAGCGCCAGGAGCGAATCGAAGCGCACATCTTTATCGCGTTCCTAGCATACTGTGTGCAGGTGACCTTAAGCCGCCGGCTGCGCGATCTGGCGCCGGGACTGACGGCACGCTCGGTGCTCGAAAAGTTCGCGGCCGTGCAAATGCTCGATGTGCATATGCCCACCACCGACAGCCGCGAGGTGATCTTCACCCGATACACCCAACCCGAGAACGAACTCCAGCTGTTGCTGAGCCGGCTAAAACTGGAACTACCCACTCAAGCGCCACCGCGAATTACGACCGCCCAAGTCCCATCAAAACAGCCCTTGTAGTGCAGACTTTTTGAATGCCTGCCCTGATTATGAACCACTTACGCATTTTTTATCCTCGAATCCGCGAAGTCGGGCTAACTAATTACCGAGGTCGATCTTCACGTCGGACACCGATCGTGCGCAGAAGCGAAAGCACACGACCGGAGTTTGCCGGGCGCGCCGGCTCCGCATGAGCGAAGGCGATGTCTTCTATTTTGGCAGGACAACCGAATCGATCACGTGAATGACGCCGTTCGATTGATACACATCGTAGGTGGAGATGTTAGCCATGGCGCCTTTTTCGTCCGTAAGCTGGATGTTATGCGGCCCGTTCATTGTTGCCTTCAAGGTTTCACCCGAAACAGTCTTCAGTTTGGCCGTTCCTTTCCCGGACTTGATCTCCTTGGTTAGCGTGGCGAAATCCAATTTGCCCGGAACGACATGATAGGTCAGGATTTGGGTTAGTGTCTCCTTGTTTTCCGGTTTTATGAGACTTTCCACAGTGCCTGCAGGCAGTTTGCCAAATGCGGCATTGGTCGGCGCGAAGACTGTGAAAGGACCTTTGCCTTTCAACGTATCGACCAAGCCAGCCGCTTTTACGGCCGCGACCAATGTGGTGTGGTCGGCGGAGTTAACCGCGTTGTCGATGATGTCTTTGGCCGGGAACATGGCCTGACCGCCGACGACGACGGTGTTGGCGGCGAGGAGCGACGAAGTGCAGAGCGTGAGAATCAACGCCGTGGCTTTGAGAGTGCGAAGCATAGTTAGTTACGAGTGTAATGGTGATTGTTTGTTGCTACGGAACTCGTCACGGGCGCCACGTTGGTGGGGCGAAACTTGATAGATATTCCGTTGTGCTACGAGATGCGGAGAACGTGGGAATTTGGATGCAATGTTTTTGCGCGCTCTTTTTTTGACAAGCAAATGAGAAACCTGTTCAGCGGCTGGCTGGTTGGCGGGGGGATAGCGATGTGCGCATCCAATTGTTTCGGGTGTGCGCATCTTGATAGAATATGTTCGCAACGTGTTTGACATCCTGGCAGTCTGCGTTTGCGAATGTTCCAAACCGCCTTGGACTCCTGCTTGACAACTCAATCCCGTGGCGCGAGTCGGATCCCATCATGACCCCTGAAAAAGAGTCTGGGCAGCAGGCGGACATCGATCTACTGGCTCGTGTCGCTTCAGGCGATGAGAACGCGTTTACGGAACTTTACAGCCGTTTTTCGCCGGCCCTTTTTGGAATGGCTCTGCGAATCATGAATGACTCGAGGGAGGCCGAGGACGTGCTCCAGGAGAGTTTCACCTATATTTGGCGCAAGGCGGCCGGATACGACGCCGCGCGAAGCAGCCCCTTCGCGTGGGCGGTTATGATCGTGCGGCACAAGGCCTTCGACAAACTGCGCATCCGGCGACGATTTGAGAAAGTCTCCGAACGAGCCGTGGAGGAACTGGGCAATTCTGATCGTGAGGAGGCGGCGCCTGCTTTCGACCCGGTATTGCGCGACAGGCAGCAGCACCTCCAGGCAGCTTTGCAACGCATTCCAAACGAGCAGCGTGAAGCTGTTGAACTGGCGTTCTTTCGGGGGTTGACCCACGACGAGATCGCCCACCAAATTCAGGCGCCGCTTGGCACCGTCAAAGCGCGAATCCGGCGTGGCTTGATCCGTCTGCGCGATTACATAAAGGAGGGACTATGATCGACGAAGCCAAACAGGATCTCGCCATGCAATACGTGCTTGGCGAACTGGACGAGCAGCAGTCGGTGCGGTTCCAAGAGGAGTTGGCGCACGATGAAGAATTGGAGCGCTTCGTTTTTGAGATCCACGAGACGGTGGCAGAGATGGCTCTCGCCCCGAATCTTCGGACCCCTCCACCGCGCGTTCTGGAACGCGTTCTGGAGCAAATCCGTCCGGCAGAGTCCGAAAAGAAGGTGACCGACAGTTCCGGTGTGGGCGGTTCTGCTCCAGCCGCAGGGAAAATAATCCGTCTGAACCTGAACTGGGTGCCGTGGGCTCTCGCCGCGAGTCTGGCGATTGCCTGCGCAGTGCTGGCCGTCGATCGAAGCCGGCTTGGCCGGAAGATCATCGCGCTACAGGAACAGGATGCGCTTTCGCAAATGAAGATCGCGACGCTGACCGCCCAGGCGGACGCTTATGCAAAGGTGCTCGCCGTCGTCGTCTGGGACCCGGAAAAGCAACAAGGAATTTTAAAGATGGACCAGCTCGCCCGTCCTGCTGCCGACCGCGACTATCAGTTGTGGATCATCGACCCGAGTCACGCCGCGCCGGTTAGCGCGGGCATCATTCAAGTTGGCGAGAAAGGTCTCACCCGCGCCGTTTTCCACCCGACGCAGGTCATTCGATCCGCCAGCCAGTTCGCGGTCAGCGTCGAGCGCAAAGGCGGCGCGCCTGCCCCGCAAGGGCCTATCATTCTGGCGGGCAGCTGAGCGGATCGCCAGAAAGCACTGGTGATTCCGCCCTGAAGGATTCGAACGGTATGAGGCGTTCCTCGCGGGTTATCAGGTTTTTTACCTTAACTTGCGGCCATTCGTCGCCGACCAGCACGGCCAGAGATGCTCCGAGCTGTTCGGCCGTCTGGAATTGTTTGCCAACCTTTGCCGGTGTTAGCGAATAATCGACCTCGCGCCCCGCGTCTCTCAAAGCTTGCACGAGCTTCAATGCTTCGCCGCGCAATTCCTCCTTCGCAACGATGACGAAAACGTCGCACGGGCGCGAGATAGCGAGCGCGGCTTCGAGCTTCTCGCGTGCCAATGGTGTGTCGTCAATCAGATTGGCCAGCACCACGTCGCCCATGCCGACGCCAAGTGCGGGGAGATTGGTCTTTCCGTCGCTCATGAGGCTCAGCAGGTTGTCGTAGCGCCCGCCACCGGCAAGAGCTCTCTCGTTTTTGCTTCGGTCGAAGACTTCGAAAACCGTCCCAGTGTAATAGGCAAGGCCGCGGACAACTGCGTAGTCGATCTCCACAAATTCGTCCAGGCCGCGCGATGTTAGATCGCTGACAACCTGCGCCAGCCCGGCGACCGGCTCCTTGGACCGCATGAAAGTTAGCACTTCTCCTGCGCTGATTCCGAATGGTGACAACAACGCCTCCGTTTTCTCATTTGCCGTGCGTTCGGCCTTATCCACAATTTGAAAGAACGTGTATTCGTCCTCCTGGTTTCCTCCGCGTGTGGTAAAAAAATTCTCCCATGCCGTGCGGCTGCTCAGCCGGACGACAAAATCGTTCTCGGTAAACCCAAATGCGCGTAGAAGATCGATGACCAAAGCGATTAATTCAGCGTCCGCCGCGGGACTTGGCTCGCCGATAATGTCCGCGTTCAATTGGTAGAACTCGCGCGTTCGGCCGCGTTGCTGCTTTTCGTATCGGAAAAACTGCGGCACGCAGAACCACTTCAGCGGTTTTCGGAAATCCTTCGCGCGCGCCGCAACCATGCGCGCCAGCGACGGCGTCATTTCCGGTCGGAGTGCAATATGACGTTCACCTTTGTCGACAAAATCGAAGAGCTGGCCGACGAGTTCGCCGCCGGATTTTTTTTTATAAAGCTCGATAGGTTCAAGCACTGGGCCGTCGTATTCGACAAATCCGTATCTCCGGCAAACCGTGCGCCATGTATCGAGGATGTAATTCCTGCGGGCACAATCGGCGGGATAAAAGTCGCGAAAACCAGGTAAAAGTTGCATGAAAGGCGGCGTGGGGCGTTACGATGCGCGTCATGCCAGACATTGCAAATCAGAAGCGATTCTTATGTTGAGCTGGCTTGAGTTGCGTCAATTCCGATGTTTCGAGCGGGTGCGTGTCGAGTTTGTGCCGGGACGAAATTGTATTGTGGGACCGAATGCGCGTGGGAAAACGTCGTTGCTTGAGGCTGCGTGTGTGTTGTTGCGCTTGCAATCGCCGCGGGCAACGACGCTTGGTCAAGCGATCAGGTTTGGGCAGAAGAGTTTTGCGCTGGAAGGGCAATGGAATGCGTCGCGCTGCCAGTATGTCTACAGCGCAATGCGACGCAAGCTGGTGCTTGATGCTGTGGAACAGCGGCGCGCAAACGAGTATTTGCAGCTCGCGCGCGTGGTGTGGTTTGGAAATGACGACCTGGACTTGATCCGCGGTGGCAGCGAGTTGCGGCGGCGATTTCTGGATTTTGCCATCGCGCAAGTTCGCCCCGCGTATCGTCTCCATTTACGAGCCTATGAGAAGGCCCTCCGCTCGCGGAATGCGCTTCTAAAGCAAGGTGGGCGCTCACGCGAAGTAGCGGCTTACAACGGACCTCTCATGACTGCCGGCGCGGAGTTGCGCAAGGCGCGAATGGCGCTGGTCGACCGGTTGGTTGAACCGGCACGAACAGCGAATCGTGGAGTCAGCGGGACGGATCAGGCATTCGAAATGCGTTATCGGGACGGGACCGGTGAAGATTTTGCGGCGGCTCTGGCTGAATCTGCGGACGAGGAGAATCGGCTGCGGCAGACGGTCGTGGGGCCGCACCGAGATGATTTGTTGCTATTTCTTGAGGAAAAGCCTGTGGCGACGTTTGGATCCGAAGGCCAGCAAAGGACGGCCTCCCTTGCGCTGAAACTTGCCCAAGCAGAGTTGCTCGGGGAAAGTCAGCAGGAGCCGCCGTTGCTCCTCGTCGATGACATTTTTGGCGAACTCGATGTCGGCCGTCGAAATCGTCTCCTCAGGCTCCTGCCGCCGGGCGGCCAGCAAATCATCACGACGACCCATCTCACCTGGATGGAAGGAATCGAAGCGAAGGTGCTCCAATTGTAGCTGACAAAAATGCCGCGACAGGCGTTTCCAAACGCAGGTTTGGATTCTCAGCGGTGAGGTTTGGTCTTTAGTGATTGGCGAACGTCTGGAAACAGGCAAGATCAAATCCGTTTATGAAACTCGTCGTTGCAGCCACCGGGGCGTCCGGATCGATTTATCTCCAGCGATTACTGGATCAGATCGATTGTGAGTCGAACGAGGTGCATCTCGTGCTCAGTGCGTATGCGAACCAGGTTATTCACGAGGAAATTGGACCATTGCGGATTCCCGACGGCGTCCGTCCGCATAACGAGAAATCGATGAATGCGCCGTTTGCGAGCGGTTCGTCTCTTTTTGACGCGATGGTCGTTGTGCCATGTTCGATGGGAACGGTTGGCCGCATTGCCGCCGGCACGAGCGAAAATCTCATCTTGCGAGCGGCGGATGTTTTCCTCAAGGAACAGCGAAGACTCATCCTCGTTCCACGCGAGACACCGTGGAATTTGATACAGGCGCGCAATGTGGTCACGGTGCTCGAAGCCGGTGCGGTCGTGTTGCCTGCGATGCCGTCGTTTTACAGTCGTCCGGAGACGATCGAGGCGGTGGCGGATACGGTCGTGCACCGAATTTTGGACCAGCTCCGCCTGCCATGCCCTAGGGCGGCCCGCTGGAAAACAGAGGGATGAAGATCCGTCTTCCTGAGGAAAGAGTTGCCGGTTTGATTGCCGGCGTCATCCGGTTGCTGCGGAAAGTCGTTCGTGTTCGGATCGACGATTCGAACGGTTTTTTGGCGGGCGAACGGCGTGGTCCGTTTATCGTCGCCGTGTGGCACAACCGAATTCTCGGGCTGATGACTGCCGGATATCACAGGACGGGGATTGTGCCCATGACGGTGCTTACCAGCCCAAGCCGCGATGGGGAGGTGCTGGCGCAGGCACTGGCGAAACTCGGAGTTGCGGCTGTGCGTGGTTCGAGCTCCAAACGGGCCGCGGCGGGCTTGATCGAGGCAATTCGCACATTTCGAGCGGGCAGGACAATGATTGTTACCCCGGACGGACCGCGCGGGCCGAAGTACGTGCTGAGCCCCGGGGTCATTTCGCTGGCGCGCAAAACCGGCGCCCCTGTGCTCGCCGTTCACGTGCACTTTTCCCGGGCGTGGCGGTTGAAAACCTGGGATCGCTTTTTTGTGCCCCTGCCGTTTTCGCGGATCGATGTGAAAATCGATCCGGCGCGGTTTTTCCCGGAAACAGGAGATTTGGAGCTGCAACGGGCGGAGCTAGAAGGAATTCTGCGGACAGGGACAGGGGAATAAACGGAGCAATCCAAAGTCCGCCGGAGGCGATTCTGCAAAAAGAGAGCGAGTGTTTCCCAACTCTTTGCGTCCCTGCAAAAGCCGCGCCATCATTCTGGCCATCATGCGCCGTTTCCTGCCTGCTTTCTTCGCTTTGATGTTTGTCTGTTTTAATGTCGCCTTTGCGGCAGATCTGCCATTCGACAGAGTCTTCATCGGTGAATCTAAATTCACACGCATGGTCGCCGCTGCAGCCGCCGGCAATTGGCAGGAGCTTCCCATCGGCGAACGAACCGCGACGGCCGGCCGCTGGCTGGTTGGGACGCCTTACAAATCCTTCACCCTCGAAATCGACGATCACATCGAGGCCCCTTCCGTGAACCTGGCAGGACTGGATTGCTGGACATTTTTTGAGGTCGCGCTCGGATTTGCCCGTATGCTGGATGAACCCCGCGCGAATTGGACGTCACAAAGGCTACTGAAATACGTCGAACTCGACCGTTACCGAGGCGGTCGTTGCGACGGCACGTATCTTTCCCGTCTGCATTACCTCGAAGACTGGCTGTGGGATAACGACCGGCGCGGTCTCGTCGAGGATCTCACACGCCGGCTCGGTGGTGTTCCCGCACCCCACATTGCGCGTGAAATGACCGTTGGCTGGCGTCATTATCGTTACCTCGTCGCGAACCCGGAGTTGCGCGCCGGCATTGCCGAGCATGAGGCGAGGATCAGCAACACGAGGATGTATCACATTCCTAAATCGAGGGTGGCTGGCATCGAAAAATACCTGCGCGATGGCGACATTATTGGCATCACGTCGCGCGACAGCGGCGGCGTCGGCACGTCGCATGTGGGTCTGGCGTTGCGAACCAAAGATGGCGTGTTGCACTTCATGCACGCGTCATCACCGCGGAATTACGGGAAAGTCGTCATCGACCGGCGGTTGTCGGACTATTTGTATCACTACTCCACGAACACCGGCATCCTTGTCGCCCGCCCCCTGAGGTAGGAAGGAGCGTCGCAAGCCTTCTCAAGAATCTTCTTACGAATGGGTGATTTCGCGCAGCACTTCGACTTTGCTCCACGCCGCTCCCGAGGCAATAATCTCGCGCGCTTTTGCTGTGCCTTCAGAGAGATCTGTTTCTATGTCTGCGACGACGAGAGCCGCCCCGGCATTCGCCGCGACGATTTCTGAGATGGCGAGAAAATCCCTGCCGCCGCGCAGAATGTGCTCGAGGATTTTGGCGTTTTGCGTGCCGTCGCCGCCGCGGAGATCGGCGATGTCGGGCGGATTTTCCGGCATTGGCAGCAGAAAAGAACGCATTGCCGACGCATCGACTTCGGTCACCAACGTCGGGCCAAGTGTCGAAATTTCGTCCATGCCCTGGCCAGCGACCGTTTTTCCGTGAACCGCCCACGCTTTCCGGCGCCCGATTTTCTGCAAGACAGCGGCAAACTTTGGCATCGCTGCTTCGGAAAAGATGCCGACAAGTTGATGTGTTGGCCGTGCCGGATTGAGCAGTGGCCCGAGAAGATTGAAAATCGTCGGCACACCTTCCGCGGCAAGCTGGCGTCGGACCGGGGCGATGACTTTGAACGCCGGATGATACTTTGGCGCGAACATAAACCCGCAATCTGTTCCCGAGATGCAACGCCGAAAAATTGCGGGCCCGACGTCGATCTTGATGCCAAGCGCCTCAAGGACGTCCGCACCGCCGGATTTCGATGTAATGGCACGGTTGCCGTGTTTGACCACCGTAACGCCGCCGGCTGCCGCAACAAACATCGCGGCAGTCGAGACATTGAAAAGGTGCAGCCCGTCGCCACCGGTGCCGCAAACGTCGATAACGGGCTTCCCTTCGGGCATGACGAGCTCCGGGTCGATCGCAAAATCCAGAAAAGCATCCACAAAACCCGCGATTTCATCGGCCGTTTCGCCGCGTTCGCGAAGGGATCTGAGGAAATCTGCTTTATCCACTTCCGGCACGTCGGTGGACAGCAACGCAGCCGCTGAGGAGCGGATCTCGGAAGAGGACAGCTCGTGGCCAATCGGTAGTTCGCTCGTCATAAAAATTCAGCGTCAAGTTTGTCGCGGATCACGGCGAAGGACAGCTTTTCGTTGGCTCGTCGCTGGCTTTCTCCGATCGCGGAACGGTAAAAGGTCGGCTCAGTCAGCAATCGCCTCGCCAGAGCCAGAACTTCCTCGATGTCTCTCCCATGGCCATTCAAATGTGGAAACGCAAGTCGCTCCGTCGTGCCATTTCCGCCCACGCACGGGACGCGGCAGAGCAGGGCATCGCCGGCGACCTGGCCCGGCACAGCGCTTGCATCGAGTTGAAAAACAATTCGGTGACCGGAGATGAGGTGCAAATAGTCCGGATAGCTTCGGCGCCCATCGATCACGTCCACGCGCACATCCGGCACGATTTCTTGCAGCGCTGCGATATGCTGGCGTCCGGAGTTGCCATCGACGTTCACTACGGAAACAGGCTCTCCCAATTCCACGCCAAGCTGGAAAGCAGCCAGGACCGCCGTCAGATGATTTCGCGAAGGCACGTCAAACTCGCGAGTCCCGACAAAAATACCGAGCCGTTCTTCGATCGGCCGCGAAAAATCCCAGCGAGGATCGTCCACCGGATAGGGTGTTGGTAGAAAAAGCACCTTTTCGCACCCCGCAGCTCGATAGAACAAGCCAGCGTCTTCGGTGCTCGCCAGGGCGCCATCCGCGTCGAGGCACAGTGCGCGAAAATCCGCGGCGTTGCTTTTCTTGGTCAGAACGGTGGAGATCTGATGCAATCCGCTCTCTTTGAACGCGATCCACACCTTGCAACCGACGGCTTTCAAATGATTGAGAACCTTCAAACTTTGCCCGGGATCGGAACGGAGCAGCAGCAAAACATTTTTCCCATTCCGACCTCGGACGGCCTCGATTGACCGCACAAACGCCCCTCCAGCGCACGCTGCGAAGCCATGATAGTTCACGGGGGCATGGATTTCCGGATTGGGTTCGCCTGCGAAATCCGGAAAATCCTGATCCGGATCGCGACCACCCGCGTTCAGAACGACGAATGGGCGCGAATGGGCACGGATCTTGGCTTTCGTGTTCAGTGTGCTCATCGGGTGGCGCTTATGCCTCGGTCTACCTGATTCTCGAAAATGATCCTGCTCCGGGACCAGGTTTGCAAGACGTGGAAATCCGGAGAAAAGATTGCAAAGTCCGCAGCGGCGCCGGGTTGCAGTACGCCGATTTGGGCGTCCTGATTCAGGGCGAGCGCGGGATTGAGTGTCGCCATGCGTACTGCTTCGACGAGTGGGATGCCAGCCAGTTCGACCATATTTTTGATGCAATCGATCATTCGCGCGGTGCTCCCGGCAAGCGCCTGGCCGTCGGCAGTCATTCCGACTCCATCCGATACGATGCATTCGAGGCTCCCGAGGGAAAAAAGTTCGCCGTCTGAAAGTCCGGCGCCAGCGGTCGCATCTGTGACAAGCTGAATACCGTCCGCCCCTTTGGCCTGATAAAGCGCCCGCATCAACGTCGGCGAAACGTGTTTTCCGTCAGCGATCAACTCACAACGGATCTCCGGCTCGGACAGCGCGTATTCGAGGAGACCAGCTTCGCGAAATGGCCCACGTCGGCGCGCCGAGGACATGGCATTGTAGGAGTGGGTTACCTGCCGCATGCCGTGGACAAAAGCTGCTTCGGCCTCTTCCGCCCACGCATCGCTGTGTCCGCCGCTGGCAATGATGCCATTCTCGTCGAGGCGTTTGATGAGTGGGAGTGCTCCCTTAAGTTCTGGAGCGACAGTCATTTGCGTAATCACGTCAGAATACGCAAGGAGTTGTGCGATTTCTGCGGCATCCTCCGGTGCTCGCAGCAGGCCCGGCGCATGCGCTCCCGGCTTCTCCAGCGAAAAATACGGCCCCTCGACGTGAATGCCCAGCAACCGCGAGCCGGCGTGGGTGTTCGGAAATTGGCGTGCTGCGTCAAGCACGGCTTCAATGTGCCGAATCGGCGCGGCAACCGTCGTCAACGCCAATGACGTTGTTCCGCCGGACGCATGAAACGCGGAGATCGTTTCAAACGCATCATGGGACGCTTCCATCGCATCGCGCTGCATCGCACCATGGACGTGCAGATCAATAAAACCCGGCGCGAGTAAGTTCCCTTGCAGATCCATCGTGACGGAATCCTGGGGCGGATGTCCTGTACCGAGTCCGGTGATCTTTCGGTCCTGCGAAAACGCCAGCCACGCATCGGGCAGCAGGCGGTCGGGTAGAATTAAAGTCGCGTGGGCAAAAAGCATGTCGGTTATCCGTTATCGGGAAGGTCGCGTGGGAACAATCGCAATCGCTAATCGATGACGGACCACCGACCACCGAACCTTTTTGTTCTTGCCGTCGCCTCCGCCGCTGATTAACAGTCTCCGACCACGCCTCCGCAATGTCGAAACTGGAGATTCCTCGCAAGGCTGTTTACCGATTGTCCTTGTACTTTAGGAATTTACAAAGGCTGCGTCAAAACCGCGTTGAAACGGTTTCTTCCGCGACCCTCGCCAAGGCTTCCGGCGTGAAACCGACGCAGTTGCGGAAGGACCTTACCTATTTTGGCCAATTCGGTACGCGCGGCCTCGGGTATAACGTTGCACAGTTGTGCGACATTCTGAAAACCGCACTTGGAGCCACCGCTCTGCAGCCCGTGGCGCTGGTCGGCGTCGGCCATCTCGGTTCGGCGTTGTTGCGTTATGATGGACTTGCCAAGGAGGGTTTTGAAATTGTGGCCGCGTTCGACATCGACCCCGTGAACTGCTTGGGTGCGGGCGCGAAACCGAAAGTTCGGGCCATATCCGGCATGAAGGAATGGATCCGGAAACGGGCGATCAAAATGGCGATTCTTGCGGTGCCGGTGGTCGTTGCGCAGGAAGTTTGCAACGAGCTGGTCGAGGGAGGCATTCAGGCAATCCTGAATTTTTGCCCGACCGTGCTGCAGGTGCCGTCAAAAGTTTTCGTGAACAATGTCGATCTGGCATTGGAGCTCGAAAATTTGAGCTATTTCATTCACTGAAAACCGGGTTTGCTTGGAGGATGCACAAGCTTTTCGCCATTCTCGTTCTTGTCGGGGCTGTTCTTGCCGGAGGTTCCTGCTCGAAAACGCCGGACGACAAAAGCAAACCGCTTGTTGTCGGGATGGAGCTGAATTTTCCGCCGTTCGAAATGAAGGATCCATCGGGTAAACCCGCCGGAATCAGTGTCGAGATGGCTGAAGCGTTTGGGAAATTTGCGCAGCGGGAAATTCGGATAGAGGACATGCCATTCGACGCGTTGATTCCATCGCTGAAGACCGGGAAGATCGATCTGGCAATCTCGTCGATGACCATCACTGCGGAACGGGGAAAATCGATCGATTTTTCGGAGCCCTATTTGCACACCGGTATTTCGATCCTGGCGGGGGCGAACAGCGGGATTCAGAACGTGGGCGATATCGATCAACCGGGGCGGAAGATTGCGGTGAAAAAGGGCACGACGGGACACATCTATGCGATCGACCATTTCAAGCATGCGCAGGTCCTGACATTTGACAGCAGCAGCGGCGCCGTCGTGGAAGTCGTTCAGGGCAAGGCGGACGCGTTCATTTATGATGAGATGTCTGTTTTCCAGTATTTCCGGCAGAACCCAAAGACGACGCGCGCGATTCTGGCGCCATTCCAAAAAGAAGGGTGGGGCATTGGCGTCCGGAAAGGCAACGATGAGCTGCGGCAGCAGGTGAATGCGTTCCTGGCGGATTTTAAAGCGAAGAAGGGCTTTAATGCACTCGGCGACAAATACTTGGGCGAGGAAAAGAAAGCATTCCAGGAGATGGGTTTCCCCTTTTATTTTTAGAGCTTTACGAATCGCGCCCGATGAATGGGGTGCTCTTTTGCGAGGAACTGTTTTTCGAAATCCGTTGGTGGCGATTCCTCTTCAGGCCAGCCGGCTGGGATGAGAACCCTGGAAGCTTCGGAAGTCATCACGCGAAAATATTCTTCGTGGTCGGTGGCAATTCGCCATTCACCGCCTGTGACCAGTGCCCGACGGATAGCCCCTGCAAACTCGGCATTGACGATACGATGATTGTGATGCCGCCGTTTTGGCCACGGATCGGGGAAACTGAGGTAAAAACAGGTGACAGACTCTTCTGAAAGCATGTGCCTCACAACCCAGGACCCATCCAGGCGCAGAATGCGTAGGTTGTTCAAGGCCAGACGCTTTGCTTTGTTTTCCGTGGACCGAACTCGTCCCAGCAGCCGTTCGATGGCGAGGTAGTCGGCTTCCGCATGGCGCCGCGCCTGTTCAACGATGAAGCTTCCCGCGCCTGAGCCTATGTCGATGTGGACCGCAGCTCGGCGCCCAAAAATGGCGGTGAAATCCAGTGGCTGAAAAATGTCAACGCCGGCGAGGATCAATCCGCTCACTCGCTCTTCTTTTCCACGGTGAATGTCTCGCCCGTGATCGTGTCCTTTAGGATGACCTGGGTCTCGCGCAGATCCAGCACCGTGTATTTGCGACCTTTCTCCTGTGGCAGGGTGAAGTTTTGCCCGCGGTGAAGCTGGAATTCTTCGTCGGAAAACGGAAGCACCACCGTCGCGTAAGCCGTCGCGGATTGCGCGTCAATCCCGGGGACGAGCCGCAGCTTCTTGCCTTCGGCGTTCTCCAGGCTGACGACCGACGCATCGTAACGCTGACCATCCTTGTCTTCGCCTTCCGCTTTACGGATGGATGCGACGATCCAACCATCTCCCGCATCGGCGCCCTTGGAAATCGTTCGGGTTTCACCGGCAGCATTCGTGAGAATTGCTTCGGAGTCTTTGACCGAAACGAGCGTCAAGGGCGCTTTGCCGCTGTGAAATGCGACCCATTTTAACTGCGTGGCGTACGCGGGATGCGACGCTGGATCGATGGGACTCGTGTCGGCAAGAAACTCGTCGCTGTTGCTAAAAAGGTCGCCGTCTGCGTCTTGCGAAATGACGCTGGGTAAATTGGGATCGAGGCCATATTTTTTCCACCAAGCTTCTTCCGGAGCGGCCTGGCCGGCTGAGGAATGGTTCTTAATGATCTGCTGAGCCATCGAATCTGGTGGAACAGGCGTGGGAGATGTTCCCGGAGAAGGACTTGAGCTCGGAACTCCCGCTTCTGATACCAGGGCGACAGCTTCGTTGAAGCCTTTAGCCATAGCTTGGTCTGCGGCAGTAGCGCCATTGTTGTCAGTGAGCGTCTTGTCTGCCCCGGCTTCAAGCAGGAGTTTGACCAGTGGGATGTTTCCAGCGCGGGCTGCGACCATGAGGGCTGTCGTGCCGTCGTCACCCTTGGTGTCGACTTCAGCGCCGTGTTCGAGCAGGACGCGGGCGATGTCTGGGGTGCCCTGAAGACTTGCGAGCAGCAAGGCGCGATTGAGATCCTCGCTGGAGCGATCCGCAAGTAGCTCGACGGCCTTCCTTTTACCTAGATAAACGGCCTTCAAAAAGGCTGTCCAGCCGTCGGAAGTCTTTGCGTTGACGTCAATTCCGGCTTCGAGAAAGAGCTGGATCGCTTTTTCATCCGGAGTGGTGGCAGCCCGGATGAAATCGTCCGTCGTAAAAGCATAATTCCGTTTCTTGAGATCGTTTTTCGCGTCTTCAGGCGTGCGTTTGCAGCCTGAAAGCAGAACGGTGAAGCAGCAGAACAAGGCGAAAAAAAACCACGTTTTCATGAAATAACCCGTGCGATGACGAAACCGTCGTAACCTTTAAGGCCAACCGTCTGGATGGCTGTGGCCGAGACACGAGGCTCGGCGGCGAGCATCTCATTGAAACGCCGCACGCCCTGAACACTTTCGTCCGGGCTGTCGGGCTCAATGACGGCGCCGTTGCGCACGACATTATCGCCAATGATGAGCGTGCCGGCGTGAGAAAGCTTAAGGGCCCACTCCAGGTAGCCTGGGTAGTTGGCTTTGTCGGCGTCGATAAAAATCAAATCAAACGGCCCAAGACCTTCTGCAGCGAGTGCTGGGAGGGTTTCAAGAGCAGGTCCAAGGCGCAATTCGACGGTCTCCGTGAGTCCGGCATTGGCGATGTTAACGCGCGCAGTGGCCGCACATGCAGGATCGGCTTCGAGCGTTACGAGGTGTCCGCCCGCAGGCATGGCCCGCGCGAGCCAGATGGTGCTGTATCCACCCAAGGTGCCAATTTCCAAGATGTTACGCGCTCCTTGAATTTGAACAAGTAGCGACAGGAGTTTGCCTTGATTCGGAGCGACGCTGATGGCGGGAAGTCCCGCGGCGGCGCTGGCCATGAGTGCCGAATCCAGTGCCGTGTCCGGTGGGATCAGTAGATCGTTGATGTATTCGTCAACGGCGGTCCATTTTTCCTGATGCATACGGAGTGCAAAGCTCTAAAAGAACGACGGGTCCGATCGCCGCAACGACCAGGATAACCTCCTTAGCTATGCGAAAGCATCGAAATCCGATCCGGTGCCGAGCTTTTTGCGTAGACGAAGGACATGGGCAGGCTTGGAATCCGGGTCGAGTTTAACGAATTGGCGGCGTCCTTTCCAAAGGTAACGCTCGCCGGTAAGCAAATCCTCAGCGAGAAACGCTTCGTCAGGCGCAATGCCGAATTGATCCAGCGGCACGTCGACGAAGCCGAGCTGAGACAGATAGGGGTCGAGATTGACGATAATAAGGATAGAGTTATCCCCGGCGGTTGTTGTTTTCGCGTAGGCGATGAGCTGTTCGTTATCAACGTCTACAAACTGCAAATTATCGTATATCTGCAACGCGCGGTTTGACTTACGAATGATGTTCAGGCGTGTGATTAGGTCTTTGATATTGCCAGGTTTGTTCCAATCACGCTCTTTCCATTGGTACTTCTCGGATTCGATGTATTCTTCGCGCCCTGGAATGGCCGCGTTTTCACACAGCTCGAACCCGCTGTAGATGCCGTAAACTGGCGACAAAGTCGTTGCGAGCACCGCGCGGATCTTAAAAATCGCGCGTCCACCCTGTTGCAGATGGAAGGGCAAAATATCCGGCGTATTCGGCCAGAGATTGGCCCGGAAACAATGCCGCATGTCGGTTTTTGTGAGCTCGTTGAAATACTCCGTCAATTCCCATTTGGAGACACGCCATGTAAAATAGGTGTAACTCTGCGTAAATCCTGCTTTGGCAAGGGCTTTCATCATTTTCGGCTTGGTAAAAGCTTCGCTGAGAAAGATGGCATCGGGAAACTGATTCCTCACTTCGCGGATGAGGTATTCCCAGAAAGCGACGGGTTTCGTGTGCGGATTGTCGACGCGGAAAATGCGCACTCTTTGCTCGCACCAGAAAAGAATGATATCCCGCATTTCCTGCCAGAGGGATCTCCAGTCGTCGCAATGAAAGTTCAGCGGAAAAACGTCCTGGTATTTTTTCGGCGGGTTCTCTGCGTATTTGATGGTGCCGTCAGGCCGCTTGAAAAACCAGTCCGGGTGATCAGCGACATACGGGTGATCTGGGGAACAGTTGATGGCGAAGTCGATGGCAATCTCCATGCCGCGGGCGTGGATTTCGTCGGTGAGCCAGGCGAAATCCTCGAGAGTGCCAAGCTCAGGAGCGACGTCCTTGTGGCCGCCTCCATTGGGACAGCCCTGGTGGCGATTGCCGATGGCATACGGGACGCCTGGATCGCCGGGCTCGCAGGTGGTCGAGTTATTTTTGCCTTTTCGATTCGAGGCGCCGATGGGGTGGATTGGCGGAAAATAAATGACATCGAAGCCCATCGCTTTGGCGTCATCCACACGAGGCAAACAATCGCGAAAAGTGGAGCCTTTGTCGCCGCGGCCTTCGGCGCTACGGGGGAAGAACTCATACCACGCCGCGAAAACCGCCTCCTTTCGGTCGACCGTGACGCCGAGGTAAGGCGTCGCTTCCGTGGCGAGCGACCGGTCTTGATAGTAGTGCATCAGGGCCACGAGTTCGGCCTCGAAGATGATGCTGTAAACGCCTTCGGGATCGCTTTCTCGGATTCGTTGGGCGTACGTTTTGAGGAGCTTTTTATCAGCCGGAAGCCGGGCGCGTTTTCCCGCGCCCTCGACGATTGCGGAGCCTTCAAGCGTTTCGCTAATCAGCGGTGAAACCTCTGCTTTGAATTTGGTCTCGAATTCGTGTTGCCAGGAGTGGAAATGGTCGGTCCACGCCTCGATGGTAACTTCGTAGTCGGCATTCTCAGTGAAGGAACACGTGCCTTCCCAACGATCATTGACGAGCGGCGTCATGGGCGTTTCGGCCCATCTCCGGCCGCCCACTTTGCGCCATTTCAACACGGCGGTAACGATGTCGTGACCGTCGCGAAAAATATCTGCTGAGAAGGTGAGATCGTCGCCTGCGACGCATTTGAGAGGATAACGCCCGCCGTCGAGAAGCGGGGAAATGTTTTCGATGATTACTGTGGGGCGGGCGGAAAGCATAAGAGGGTAGATAGTATCCAAGCAGGGGCCTACCGATGGAGCAAGGCTAAGAAAAGGCGTTTAGCTAATTTCGACGAGGAAAATGATTCGGGGCGTTTTCGATAGCATAAACGACCTGGGGGACTCTCGTAGCAGCGAGAGATCGATGCCTCAGTGTTAACCGATGCCGTGGATGGAAATTTTGCGGGTGTTGGCTTCTGCGATGACTTTTTTTCCTTCCAAAAGCAACGTCTTGCCCGTCTCCACGCCGATCGCCAGGATGCCGGCTTCGGTCGCGGTTTCGAGGGTTTGTACGCCGATAACTGGCACGTCGAAACGAAAATCCTGCTTTGGCTTGGACACTTTGACCATCACAGCCGCGCCACGACCGAGTTTGCCGCCGCGAAGGATCGCTTCGTTGGTGCCTTCGAAGGCCTCGACCGCCAGCACGGTTCCGTTGCGGACCACGACGGTTTGCCCGATGTCGAGCCGGCTCGTTTCTTTCGCGATGCGATATCCGAATTCCAAATCCTCGATAACACGTCTTTTCACCGCCGGCCCGCCGATGTGGCCTGCCGAAGCAAGATCTTGCTCCAGGAACGTCGTGGCCGGTAGCAATGTGATGCCGTCCTTTGCCAGTTCGTCAGCGATTCCGCCGAAAAGGCTTTCCGCGTTGCGTTCCTTGATCCGACCGAGCAACAGCAACGTCCGAAAGTCCGGGCGCAGATCGAACAAATTCCTGGGTGCGATCTGACCGGCCATAATGGCTTCTTTGACGCCGCACTTTTTAAAAAACGCGATCAACTTTCCCAATTGCCCCACGCGCAACCAGGCGATGGAATCCACCAACGCGGCTAGATCGGGCCGGGTTTCGTTGTCGAAGGCTGCTACGTGCACCCGCACGACGCCAGCCGCCCGAGCGTTGCGCGCGAGTTCGAGCGGGTAAACGCCGTTGCCTGCAATGATGCCGAGCGAGTCGATCACGGGGCTATTTAAGAACACACTGCGCTCAAGAGCCAATATGAACCTGTTCGATCGGCGTTGTTTGTGTCATTGAGAGCAGCTCGAACTTCCGGCTGGAGTTGTGCGCTTGCGGGTTTCGAGATTTCCATTTTCATTTTTCAATCATGACCGATCCTCGCTTTTCCAAGCTCGCCACGTTGCTGGTGACGTATTCCACCAAACTTCAACCTGGTGAAAAATTGCTCATCGACGCATTCGATATCCCGGAGGAAATGGTCATCGCGCTCATTCGGGCCGCGCGGACGGCAGGTGCGTTGCCGTTTGTGCAGATCAATCGGGCCGTCGTTACGCGAGAGCTCATGCGCGAGGCGAATGAAGCGCAATACGATCTGCTTTCCGAAATCGAACTTGCCCGGATGAAACGGATGGACGCCTACATTGCTTTGCGCGGCAGCAACAACATCACCGAGCTATCGGATGTGCCGACGGATCGCATGAAGCTGGCGATGAAAAGCCTCAAGCCGGTGCTCGATCACCGTGTGAAAAAGACGAAATGGTGTGTCCTGCGTTGGCCGACGCCGTCGATGGCGCAACAGGCCGGAATGAGTACCGAGGCGTTCGAAGACTTTTTCTTCACGGTTTGCACCCTGGATTACGCGAAGATGGAACCTGGGATGGAAGCGCTCAAAAAATTGATGGATGCCACGGACGCCGTCCACATCAAAGGGCCGAAAACGGATTTGCGCTTCAGCATAAAGGGTGTTGGCGGAATCATTTGTGGCGGATCGCACAACATTCCCGACGGCGAGGTCTTTTCATGCCCGGTCCGGGCCTCGGTGGAGGGCTACGTGCATTTCAACGCGCCGACGATTTATCAAGGGGGCGGGTTTGACGACATCACATTGCGTTTTTCGAAAGGGAAAGTGGTCGAGGCTACGGGCAACAACCCGGAGAAAATCAACGCCATCCTCGATTCCGACGAAGGCGCCCGGTACATCGGCGAGTTTTCGCTCGGGTTTAATCCGCACATCTTGCAGCCGATGCGCGACATCTTGTTCGACGAGAAAATCAGTGGATCGTTCCACTTCACGCCTGGCCAGGCCTACGAACAGGCGGACAATGGCAATCGTTCGCAGGTGCACTGGGATCTGGTAAGCATTCAGCGACCGGATTACGGCGGCGGCGAGGTATGGTTCGACGGGAAATTGATCCGCAAAGACGGCTTGTTCGTTGAGCCCTCCCTGGTGGGGTTGAATCCGGAAAATTTGATCAACGCCTGATGAAACAGAGCCTTCGAGGGAGTGTAGATATCGTTACGTTAATGAATTGCGGTTTGGCTCGTGTGTTTGGCGGGCTGCGAGGGGTGGTTTTTTGCCTGTGCCTTTTTGCCGCCGCGGCTTTTGCCGGGCAACCGAAAGGCGTTGTTCTGGTAATTGCTGACGGGACGTCGATGGAACTCATTACCGCGACACGGATTTACAAGAACGGTGCCAATTCGCGACTGAGCTTCGAAACGATGCCACACACGGCGTTTGTCCGGACGGTTTCCGCGGATGGTATGATCACGGATTCCGGTGCGGGTGCCACGGCAATGGCACGCGGTTTCAAGGCGCTCAATACGGTTGTTGGAGCCGCCGCGCCGGGACAACCTTCGCAGCCGAGCATTCTTGATCTGGCGAAAAAAGCGGGCTGGAACACTGGGGTCATAAGCGACGACTCGGTCACGGGCGCCACTCCGAGCTCGTTCGTGATCGAGCATCCGAACCGACGCGAAGAATATGTCATTGCGAACAAGGAAATTCGCGCACTCGGGAAAAACCTGGATTTTCTTTTCGGTGGTGGTTCTCGATTTTTCGAAGGCGAATTCTCGACGGACGGAAAAGAGGCGAAATTTGCGCCCGTTTTCGAGGAAACAAAGCAACTTTTGGGAGCATCGAACATTCGCTATTTCAATTCCTGGGACAAATTCGTCGCCGAGAAGCCGAAAGATCTAAGCCGGCCCATCCTGGGCGTTTTCCATCCGAACGTTTTTCCCTACATCGCCGATGGACCGCGCAAACCCGCGCTGGAAGACATGGTGCGCGAAGGACTTACGCTGCTCCAAAACGCTGGGAAACCGTATATATTCATTATCGAAGCCGGTCTGCCGGACAAAGCTGCCCATCAGAATCAGGCCAAACGCGCAATGGAAGAAGTGCTCGTTTTCGAGCGGACGTTGGAGTTTTTGCGCCAGAACGTTGGCCCGGACGTTCTGCTTCTGGCAACGACAGACCACGAAACGGGTGGCTTGGCGATCAGTCCTGGTCAGCCGGTTTCGGCAAAAGGCGACCAGTTGCTTAAACCGAGCCCGATTACAAAAATTCCTGTTCTCACATGGGCTACGGGGCCGGGCGGGGGCGATCCATCCGTGACGCCGACGCCGGTCGCCAATGTCGATCCGCTGGCTCCATCCGCGATGCAGCCTGCACTGCTGAAAACGGGTGCTGCATTTCACTCCGGCGGTGACGTCTGGATGCTCGGCGAGGGGCCTGGTAGCGAAAAAGTAACAGGCTTTCTGGACAATACCGACACGTTCAAGATCATGGCCGCTGCGATCAAGTAACGCGAGTTACTTGAATTACCGAGCGTACTCCGCAGATCATCCTTCGGGTTTGGCCAACGAGTTGTTTCGAGAACGGACTTATCTAGTCTTTTACGGAGACGAGATTTGCGATGGATGAAATCGTCGATTCTTTGATGCCTTTCACGCGGGCAAGGTCTTCCACACGCGAGTACGGGCGCGATTGAATGATACGCGTCGCGAGGACCTTTCCAATATTTGGCAGGCTCTCCAGTTCCTTCTGAGTCGCCGTGTTGAGGTTGATGCTCGCCGTGTTAGTTCCCCGGACAGGTACGCTCCAACCGCCGAGGCGCTGAAATTTGGCCGTGTTTTCGAGCCGCTTCAGATGCCGCCATTCTGCTTCGACGTGGCGTCCGCCGGGACGTCTGGCTGAAGCGCCATACACGCGCGCGAGGCCGTTGCCGACAAGCGATTCGGCGAGATCTGTAGTGCTCGTATCGGGAATGACGAACCCGAAATAGCGCGGCTCGAAGCTGTTTCCTCGGGCATCCTCGAAACGGGTCACCACTGTGAACGGGCGGGTGAGCACCTTTCGGGAGAAAGCCGTCGCCTTTTGGCCCAGTTCGATCGTTTTCGATGGCGTCAGCTTCCAGTAAGAGGCCTGCTCCTTTAGGCGGCTGGGAAAACTCTCGTCTGTCTCCGGGCAATCGACGAAATACAGCCGGATGATGTGTTCGTTCGCGCCGGACCGGATGTGAAAGCTGTCGCCGTCGCCGTACGCTTCTGCTTCCAACCGGCAATTTCTCAGCGTCGTCCACTCATCCGCCCGCACAGGGGCAGCGAACGAGACGAACGCCAAAGCGGCGAGGATCAGTGATAGGAAACGGAGGGAAACGGCTTTGATAACGGCTAGATCGTGTCGATAAAATTCTTCAGAATCCGGAGGCCATTTGCCTGGCTTTTCTCCGGGTGAAATTGGACGGCGTGGACGTTTCCCTGCGAGACAGCGGCAGCGAAATCCTCGCCGTAAGTGGCTTCAGCGCTGATGATAGCGCGATCTGCCGGAGCTGGGAAGTACGAGTGAACGAAGAAAACAAACGGTTTTTCGGGCAGTCCCACCCAAAGGGGGCCTGGCCGAATCGAGAGAGTGTTCCAGCCGATTTGCGGGATCTTGATACCGGGAGTGGAAAAGCGCTTCACGATTCCTTTGAAAAAACCGAGGCCCTCGACACCTGGCGTCTCCTCGCTGCCCTCAAACAACAGTTGGTATCCAACGCAGATCCCAAGAAATGGCCGCCCGGAAGCGAGCCAATCCTGGACAGGCTGCCATAAACCGCGCCTGCGCAGATTCGCCGCGCAATCGCCAAATGCCCCGACGCCGGGTAAGACGACTGCGGACGCTGCGTCGAGTCCGGCGGGGTTGGCGGTGAGACGAACGTCACAACCGATCTTTTCCAGAGCCTTGCTGACGCTGCGCAAGTTGCCGCTGCCGTAGTCCAGCAAAGCGATGGTGGTTGCACTTTTACCTTCCATCACAGTGAACCTTTCGTGCTGGGCACGCCGGTGACGCGCGGGTCGATTTGCGTGGCGGTGTCGAGAGCGCGTGCGAGACCCTTAAAAAGCGCCTCGGCCATATGATGGGAATCGCGCCCATAAAGAATCTCAGCGTGCAGATTGGCGCCGGCATGCACGGAAAATCCCCGAAAGAATTCCTCTACCAATTGGAACGGGAACTTTCCGCCGATGGCGTCCGCATGTTGTGGAGCGCGATACTCCAGGAAAGGACGTCCGCTGAGGTCGAGAACGACGCGAGCAAGTGTCTCATCCATTGGTAGATAAGCCCAGCCGTAACGGCGGATACCGGTCTTTTCTCCCAACGCTTTTGCGACAGCCTGGCCGAGCGTAATGCCAGTGTCTTCGACCGTGTGATGGAAATCGACTTCGATGTCGCCTTTGGCTGCCACGGCCAGGTCGGACAAACTGTGTTTCGCGAACAGATTCAGCATGTGATCCAGAAACGGAATGCCTGTGGTGATATCGGCCTTGCCGGTGCCGTCGAGATTTAGTTCAAGCTGAATGCTGGTTTCGGATGTCGTTCGGGAAATGGTGGCGCTACGGCTCATGGGAACCGGAGAGTAAACCTGAAATTTGAAACCTGAAATCTGAAATCTGAAGCAAGTAGCCGAAGTTACACGCTTTGGAGAAAGCTGTTTCACGACGGCCGCGGGGGGAATTTTCTCTTGTTACACGCTGGCGTGGTCGTGATTCGATCCATGATCGACGGCTTTAATTTTACTTCGGCTGCGGAGGAAAATTGCAATCCCGACGGCGCCCGCGGCGAGAATGGTAAAAATGGTAATCGCGCCATGAAGTGTGGTGAAGAACGCGGGTTCTGGTTCGGGCGCCAGCGGCAATGGCGTGCGAAGCGGTTTTGGAGCGACGCTAGCGACAGGAGTCTCAGAAACCACAGGCGTTGCGGGAGCCGCGGAAGTCGCCCCGGGAATTGCTGCTGCCGGAGTTTCCGCGGCGGGGGTTTTAGTAGCCGGCTTCGGCGGTGCAGAAGCCACAGGAGTGGCTGAAGGCGAAGAGGTAGGCGTGGGTTTGGCGGCTTCTTGAGCGGCCGCCAGCGAAGCGGTGTTTTGCTTGATCATTTCATTCGCCGGCCAATGCGCGGACGCGGCGGCGAATTGTTTCTCGGCACCTTTGACATCGCCGCTTTTAAGCAACGAGCGGCCTTCAATGGATTCCTGGATCGAAGCGAGCATGTCGCCGGTTTTCATCTGTGCGAGACGCGTTGCCTCGGAGTCGACGGTTTTGGAAAGATCGTCAAGGCTGCGTTTGCTGCGCGGATAAATGGGCGTCCAGACGATTCCGGCGCTTTTGGCAGCGTCGAGCGACTCCGCAACCTGCTTTTCCTCGGCTTTGACTGCGGCCAGGAGATCCGGTTTCTTGTAATCGGGCGTAATCGCAATGCCCTCCTGGCGTTCGGCGATGTCGCGCTTGTAAACGAGCGTGCGGTTTTCAATGGTTTTGCGCACGCCGGGGATCAACTTCTTCGCATACTCGACGGCTTCCGGGAAAACTTTGGAACCAGGATAGTTTTTTTCGAGTGTCGTGAATTGGTTGAGAGCACTGATGAAATCACCCTGCGCGGCGAATGCCTGCATTTGGGCGAGGAGAACGGCTGCGATGACGTTGTACCTGTCCTTTGCAACCTGACTCGCGGTAAACCACTGGTGGTTGAGTTTGAGCTCACCGACCTTCACCCGGTCCCGTTCGGCGATAAAGGCGTCGAGCGTCTTTTTGATGGTCGCGGCGTGTTCGCTATCGGGATATTTGTCTACGAACGGTTTTAATTTTCCGTAAATGATCGTTTCGTAGTCGCTTGCGGCCATGGAATTGGGCCCCAGTGTAATGCCTTTGATCGCGGCGTACGCAGTCACCGAGGGGTCGGTTTTCACGATTCCCTCGATGTCGGACTTTTGAAAAGTGCGGACGTCCGTGATGGAGGGAGTGATCTGAATTTCGGCGTCAAGGGATGCAACGGTTTCACTGATGACCCGCCCTTCAAATTTTTCGCCGGATTTAAGGACGATGGTATCGGCGAAAGAGAGGGAGGAAGACAGGATCAGGACACCGCCGACCCTGGTTAAGCTTCTGGGGGAGAGGGGCATGGCAGTTGGTAGATAAGCACAAAGGGTGGGGAAGAAAAGAAATTTTGGCCGACGGGTTGACGGTCATTGATGGAAAGTTTTCCCTGAACCTGCGTGAGATTCGTCGAAAATTGACGGTGGAAATCTCTAGTTGGAGCGTTATGGGTGCTCATTAAACCGATGGAAGGACCGACCGCCAGTGACTACGACGAGAAGCTCCGCGAGATGGGCAATTATCTCTGGGAACTCGACCAGGAAGGCGATATTGCTCACCAGGAAGGCGACGAATTCCGGCTCGGGGAGATCGAGAAAAAGATTCAGCGCATCGCTGCCAGGGCCGCACATTTTCGCGACGTGGACGGCCCCCACAGGCTGTTGGCCGGATTGGTCAATGGGCTGGCGTTGAGAATGTTGCAACGGTGGGAGGACGCGGCCCAGTCGCTTCTGGATGTGCTCGAAGAGAATCCCGAAAACGGCGAAGCCTGGCTCGAACTGACATGGTGTTTGAGCGAGATGGGTAAATGGCACGATGCCGAACTTGCGGCGCGCAAAGGCACGGAATTCTTTCCGGATATTTCAGGCGCGTGGGGAAACTTGGCGCAGGTGCTGCTGCGGCTCGGCAAGCGGGATGAGGCACGCGAAGTTCTGGAAAAAGCGATCCATCTCGACCCGAAGGATCGCCGGAATCACGATTTGATGCGTCAGGCGCAGGAGGAAGCGTGACAGGTGCCTCTGAGCGGACGCGATTCAATACTCACGCTCCAGCTCCAAACGCGGAGCGTCATTCCACAGGGTTTCCAGGTCGTAAAACTCCCGTTTGTCCGTATGGAAAACATGGACGATCACCTGTGCGTAGTCGATGATGACCCATTGGCTGGCAGGATAGCCGTCGACGGCAATCGGAGATAGGCCGGTTTCCTCGCGAATACCTTCCCGGATACCGCTGACAATAGCCTTCAAATGCGGTTCCGATGTTCCCGAGCAGATGACGAAATAGTCGGTAAACGTTGAGATACCGCCCAAGTCCAGCACAACAATGTCTTCCGCCTTTTTGTCGGCAGCGAGGCGGGCACTGGCGCGGGCCAGTTGTTCAGGGGTCGTTGATGAGGCGATGACGGGGCTCCAGGTAAAGCTGTTTTTCGTGAATCAAGTCGGCGACTCGATGATGCACCAGATAACGAATCGATAGTCCTTTGGCAACTCGGTTTCGGATTTCTGTGGATGAAATGTCAAAGGTCCGGGTGATGTTTGGCGGTGCAAGCTCGGAATCCGACGAACTCCTGCGCCCAAAAACCACAAGGGTCACGTTCTTTAGCAAATCGTCCACACGCCGCCATGTGTGCAGCGCCGTCCAGTTGTCCTGGCCGATAAAATAGAAAAGCTGCGCCCCTGGAAAACGTTTCCGGTAGACCTCGACGGTTTCCACTGCGTAGGAAGGGCCATTACGATGCAGTTCCAGATCGTCCGTTTCAAAACCCGGCTCGTTTTCAATGGACAGGCGAATCATTTCCATCCGCAGTTCCGGCGGAGAAGGTTGCGTCTCCAATTTGTGCGGCGAGAGGGAGGCTGGAATAAAGACCACCCGGTCCAGTTCCAATTTTTCAAGCGCCTCGCGTCCGAGGATGAGATGTCCGTGATGGATAGGGTCAAATGTGCCGCCGTAGAGACCGATTTTCACAAGTTGTTGTGGCTCAGTAGAGCAAATAGCGCTGCCATTCCGAGCGGAAATGCTTCAAATTTGTGCGTTGGAACATATCCCGGCATGGAGTCGCTACGGCTCATGGAGGCGCGCATCACACGAGCGTTGGAGACGCCGATCGCGGCAAAAAACATCGCCAGCACGGCGACGAACCGGGTAAACATGCGTCCACCGTATGAAACCCGCTCTGCTCGGTCAACTGCTCCTCTCCGGCGTCCCCGGAACCGTTCTCGATCCCGCTACCGCCGATCTTTTTCGTCATATCCAGCCGGGTGGCTTTATTCTTTTCGGACGCAACATTCAGTCCGCGAGGCAGTTGCGAAAACTCATCGACGATCTCCGCGATTTGTCCGCCATCGAACCCATCATCACCATCGACCAGGAAGGTGGACGCGTCTCGCGCCTGAAGCTGATCGGAAACGAACCCCCGAATGCCGTTCAGCTTCGGGATACAGAGAACCTGGAGCTGATCGGCCGGCACGGCTCGATTACGGGCAGGCTTTTGCGTCTTTTTGGGTTCAACCTTGATTTGTGTCCAGTGCTTGACATTTCTTTCGATGACGAAGCAGACAACTCCCTGCGCGGTCGTTGTTACGGACATACGGTTGCCGAAGTCATCGCCAAGGCCGGCGCCTTTAACGATGCAATGCGCGCCGAAGGTGTTGCCAGTTGCGGCAAACACTTTCCCGGATACGCCGCTGCAGAGGTCGATCCACATCATGATTTACCGGTGATCAATCGGTCACGCGCGGAGCTGGAGGCGACGGAACTCGCGATTTTTAAGCATTTTGCGCCGGAGGTGGATTCCATGATGGTCTCTCATGCGTTCTATCCGGCCATCGACTCCGAGAAGTTGCCTGCGTCGCTTTCGCCGAGAACCATTCAGGGCATCCTGCGTGGCGAACATGGTTTTCGCGGATTGATCATGACCGACGATCTCGATATGGGCGCGATTTTGAATGAGTTCGGCCTTGAGGAAACCATCCACCGATGCCTTGGCGCCGGGAACGATCTCGCCATGATTTGCCACCGCCTTGAAGCTGTCGGAGAAGCGAGCCGGATTTTGGAAAACGTCGACCCGACTGTGCTCGATCGTGCGTTGGCCAGCGTCGCGAAATTCAAAGAGCACCTCGTCCCGCCCGACGCATTTTCGATCGAAGCGCATCAGGCTCTCGATGCGGAAGTTTGGCAGCTACGGGTGGACACACTCGGCCCCGAAGGCGCCGCGTTACGCAGTCCCGAAGATGGAAAGCGTTCTCCTGTGGAGACTTACTGAACTTCCAGCAAGCTGCCGAAAGGCCTTCGCTACACTGCTGTCCGCTGGTAAATGGAGTCGAGGGTGATCGAGAAATCCAATTCGGAAATCGCCCCGGCCAGATATTCGTGGCGGACTTCACTTAAAAGTTCGCTTTCCAGATATTCGTCCGGGCTGATCCAGCGGGAAGTTTCGCGCGCTGCGGTCATCGCTTTGAGTGTAGCGGCGCGCCGCCGCTACTGTCAATTTGCGCCGACGCCTTTACGGCGCGACGGCCAGCCTTCCGCTGGCAGCCTCTTTGCGGGCCAGAATGCCGTTCGATTTGTAGGTTTTCAGCCGGAAACTGGTTGCCGTGCTCAGCACACCTTCAATGGTGGAAAGCTTCTCGGTCACAAACATTGCGATCTCGCGCAGGTCATTCCCTTCGACAACGACCATCAAATCGTAGCCGCCGCTCATTAGATAACAGCTTCGCACTTGTTGAAACTGCGAAATCCGGTCTGCAAGTCGGTCGAAACCGCCGCCCCGCTCCGGGGTAATCCGCACTTCGATGACGGCGGTTACATTCTTTGAATCGGCTCGTTCCTCATCCAGGATCGCCTGATAGCCCAAAATGATGCCGTCTTTCTCGAGCTCCGCGATGCGTTGAGTGACCTCCGCCACGGTCGAATTCAATTGCCGGGCAATGTCGTCCTTCGACGCATGGGCGTTTTCCTGCAAAATGTCCAGAAGCTTGGAGTCGTTCATTAAGGAGCCCTAAGTTTGTAAGTCTGATAAATCTTAAGCAGAGATCGTGGCACGGAGAGACACCGTTGTTGGCTGAAAGTCTTACGAGTTACCAACTGAAGAGTTAAGACTTTTTACGGCGTCTTATCTCCAAACGATATATCGACCGCCTTGGCCATCTGTACCATTTGATGATTGGGGGCAACGGTTCGGAGCCGGTTGACGGCATCGGAAATGGGAACGTCGAGGACTTCGTAGTTTTGATAGGAAACCATGCGGCCAAATTTGGATTCGGCGATCATTTCCACGGCATGAACACCGAAACGCGTTCCCAAAATTCGATCCAGCGTCGTGGGTGCGCCACCGCGCTGCAGATGGCCCAGCACACACGTCCGCGTTTCTTTGCCTGTGCGTTCGGCGATTTCGCGAGCGACCCGTTCGCCGATACCCCCAAGACGATGTTCGCCGGCCTGTGCTTCGGCGAAGATGGGCCGGCCATCCTTGGGACACGCGCCTTCAGAAACGACAATCATCGTGCTGAGGCAACCTTCGGTTTCGCGTTTGCGGACCACTTCGGCAACGTGTTCGTATTCGAAAGGTATTTCCGGGATAAGAATAATGTCCGCCCCGCCCGCGAGACCGCCGTAAAGCCCGATCCAACCGGCATGACGTCCCATTACTTCGAGGACCATTACGCGTCGGTGACTCGAAGCCGTGGTGTGCAAGCGATCAAGCGCATCCGCAACACACGCAACCGCGGAGTCGAAACCGAATGTCATAGCCGTTGCTTCCAGATCATTGTCGATAGTCTTCGGGACGCCGATCATGGGAAACCCTTCTTCGAACAGCTGAAGCGCCGTCGTAAGTGAGCCATCGCCGCCAATGGCGATGATGGCTTCCAGCTTCAAATCGGCAACCGTTTGACGTGCATGAGCGATGACTTCCTCGGGGACGGCCATTTTGTTTCCCATACCGACTTTGGTGACGAAATGCCCTCGGTTGGTCGTGCCGATAATCGTGCCGCCCAAGTGCATGATGCCGGCCGTCGTTTTGCGATTGAGTTCCATCGTGCGGACCGGCGGGAGCATGCCTTCGTAGCCGTCGATAAAACCAAGGACCTCCCAGTTTAAACGTTCCGCGGCCCGAACAACGCCACGAAGGACGGCGTTCAATCCGGGACAGTCGCCGCCGCTCGTCAGGACTCCGATGCGCTTGGTTGTCATTCGAGGCGTAGATTCTATTGGTTCGTTTTAATCCGGCCCGCTGCAGCCCAGTTGCGCTCGAGCTGCCAGGCCCGGCCCAGTAGCTGCTGTCCGGCGAAAAAACGGTCGCTGGCGCCGAGGATCACCACGCTTACCCGTCTCGGAGTCACGTAGACTCTCCCGTTAATCTCCCGCGATTCCGGTGCCTGCGACGACGATATGATGAGGCAATCACCCGCATTAGCCGTACGACCGGTTTTGACGCCGTCCACGCCTCCGGAGCCTAGAAGCTCGTTCGTATTTCGAAGAAGGTACTGCATTTGCTCGAGATTGCGGACGATAGTAATCTTCCGTTCTTTTTGTGAAACGTAAAATTGGAACCCTTTGTCGGCCATAGCGTATTTCGTGAGTTTCGCCAGGTCGTCCGAGGTCGAATAAGGGAGTGCGCCTTCACTTGGCTCCATACCCGTGGGATTTAGAAAAAGCGTGCGCTCCATGCCAAGCCGCCGGGCAAGAGCGTTCATTTGCGCGACAAACGAGTCCACGGCACTCAGATCGTTGGTTCGGATCGTTTGCCCGATATGGGCTGCAATCGCGTACGAGGCGATGTTATCGGACTGCAAGAGAGCGCAATAGATCAGGTCTCTCAAAGAAACGGCGTCGCCAGGATAAAGTCCGACGGGATTCACGCCTCCGACTCGCGCAGCTCCGGGCGGGATAACGATCCACTGAGACAAGTCGACGTTGCGCGTCTTTGCCCAGTCGAGGGCGATTTTGGCAGTGGCGATTTTGGTCAGACTGGCGATCTGACGTTTCTTCTGACCATTGAACGACTCCAGGATGGCGCCGGATTCGTTGTCAATAATCGTGTAAGCGCTTGTGCCGTAGGTATTTTCGTTGTCCCGACTGATTGCTGGAAAAACGGTGGCGAATGAGAAAGCGATACATCCCAGCAGACAGACAAACCGAATTCGACGGGAAAAAGTGAGCATGTGTGGCAAAAACTCGGCACAGTTTATGACACGTTTTCCGCTTGGCAACGAGAAAGCCTAAGCCTGCCAATTACTCCACGGAAGCCTTGGGAATGGAGTAAGGATCGCCCGTTTTCAATGCGTTATAAGTCTGTTCATCGATCCAGACGTTATAAATTTCGCCATCGGATTGACCGCGGACTTTGATGAGCCAGACGCCCTTTCTATTCGTCGCCCGCAGGCCACCCGAGCCGATCGTGATTTGACGCTCTTCCTGCGGAATGAATTTCTTCTCAACGATGACGCCGTCGATACTCGAAGAAATGGCGCCGGTGCCGAGATTGGATACTCCGTAAATGATTGCGGCCAAAATGACTGCTCCGGCGGCGATGGCGAGCCAAAGCTCGCGCTTATGCATCTCGGGGATGACAACGCGACTTTTCTCTGGCGGGTTCACGGGCCGTTAACAGGAACGAGAGAATCATCCTTTGCGGGTTTCAGCCAGACGTAGCGGGTGAGCAACACTTTCAACGTCGCTGTCAGCGGGATGGCAAGAATGGCGCCAAGCAGACCGCCCAGCAAAAGGCTCCATGCAAATACCGAAATGATGATCGTCATGGGATGCAAGCCGACGCTGTCGCCGACGATCTTTGGAGAGATGAAAATGCCTTCGATCTGCTGCACGGCGATGAAGATGACCGTGACCGCAACGGGATGTTGCCAGTCCTTGAACTCGATCGCGGCAATGATCACCGCCGGCAGCCAGCACAAAATGATGCCGAGATAGGGGATGATACAGAGGAAACACACCATCAACCCGATAAGCAGCGCAAACGGCAGGCCCATGATAATCAGAGCTGTTCCCGTGAGAATGCCGTCGATGATGCTTACGAGCAGTTGTCCCCGGAAAAAAGCGATGAGATATCCATTAATCTCCTCGATGACGACGACGACTTCGTCCTTGAATCGCGACGCCCGCAGCGGCAGGTATCCGCTCCAATTCTCAGCAATATTATCGGCGTCTTTCAGGAAGAAAAACAGGTAAACGGGGACGATGAAAAGCCCGACGATAAAGCCAAAAACGCCCAAAAATCCGCCGATGCTGCCTTGAACGATTTGCCATGCTTTTGCAGAAACGGCAGGAATTTGGTCCTGAAGCCATTTCTGTGCTTCGGGACCGAAAAGGACATTCATCGGGTCCGTAACTGCGGGGGCTGGTTCGAGCTGCGGCAGTCCGGACTCCGGAGTGGCCCCGGGCACGGGCGTGGACAGGGAAAGGGGGGTGGGTGATGGCGGAGGCGTCTCCTTGTGCTCGCGTTTAAAGGGTCCCCAATCCGGGAGCCGCGGCGCGTATTTCCGGGCATTGTCCTCGATCAGCACGCGCACTTTCGAGACGATGCCTGGAACGTCTTTGCCGAAACGCACACTCTGATCGTAAATCGCGGGAACGACCCAGATAAGAATGCCCGTAATCGCCATAATGAACACTGCGAAAACGATAATCACCGACGGCACGCGCGGGATTTTCCGTTGGACAAGCCAGGCGACGAGCGGCTCCATGAGATAGGCAAGCACGCCTGCCACTGCGACGGGCAGGAGTAACGGCTGGAGAAACGAGAGCGTCTTGCCTGTGAGATAGATCACCAGCACGACGAGGCCCGCGATAACGAGTAAGGAAAGACCAGTGATGGCGGTCCAAAGCGTTCGTTTTTGCCAGGGCGTTGGTATTTGCATCAAGAATCGGGATCGCACGGAGCATATAGAGGGAATGTGCGGTTTCAGCAACCTCCGCGTTAACCGCACAGCCTGCACCTGGCTTTTCGATAGCCATGGCGTCTTCCGGCCGAAAATAAGTGTTAATCTAGAACGAAATCCGGGCGGTTGACGGCAAAAAATTCGCCATAGTCATCCCCTGCTAAGCGGTGACTCGTAACGCGAGTTCGGACAACGGGATCAGACTTTGATTCGGTCGCGCATGCCGCCCAATGTGAACGTGCGGACCATGTCGCTCGCCAGAAAATCATGCGGGAATCCCAGGGAGGTGGCGCTGGCTTGATCCAGCCTCTTGAGTGGTTCCGGAGAAAAGGTGATGTCCAGACTCCCGATGTTATCCGCCGGTTGAGTGAGTCTCCGGGCGCCGATGATGGGAATCACCGGAACCGGCCGAAGGCGGAGCCACGCGAGGGCAACCTGGGCCGGAGTGACTTCCATTTCCCTGGCGAGCGCTACGACTTCCTGGATGGTCCGTTCATCCGATTCGCTTGCGGTGCCGACCCCTTCAACATTTCGCTGTTAAGCCGGGCGCTTGCATCTGCGGCGTTCGCCGGGTTTTCGGAGAGATATTTCCCTGTGAGCAATCCACCGCGCAGGGGCGACCAGGCCAGTCATTTGCTGATCCCTGGCTACGGGAATCAGCTCCCGGCCATTGAAGGGCGGATGGCCGCCACGAGTAGTCGTGCTGCCGATCCACAGCAGCAGGTCGGATTGCTGGGCGCGGAAACGCGGGAGCACGGCGCGGTTGACGCGTTGCGCGCCGAGGTCTCGGACCGTTGTGCAGTCTCGAAAGCGATGGCGGTGAATCCGCTGGAGGATGATTTGCTCGATCCGCTCCTGCGGTTGCTCGAGCTTTTGGATCAATCTGGCCATATTCCGATGCTGGCGCCTCTCATCGAGCGCGAGCTCCTCTACCGGCTGGTGCTCGGCATTTCAGGGCCGTGACAAACATGAGTCCCCTCCAGTTTCAAAAGCAGATCCGGCTGCGAGAGGCGCCGCAGGTTGTTATCCCAGAACGCGGACGCCGCCAGTGTCGGCTTCGAGGTCGGTTACGAAAGCCCATCTCAATTTAGCCGCGAATACCGTAGATTATTCCGTGCGCCGCCTGGCCGGGACACGACACAAATGCGTCGTGTGTTGTTACTCCGCGGCAGTGGTTCGTGACCGTCTCCCGAATTCTCGACGCTGGTCAAGTTGAGTGAAGGACATTTTCGATCAACCGGATGGAACCCGCCATTGGATTCGCCATTGAGCCGTGCGAAATGGCCAGCAATTTTGGAATTCCGTGTGTCATCATGATGATGCCGAAAGCGGCGCGCAGGAGCGAAGAGCTAACAGGTCCTGCGGCTGCATAGAGCCTTTCAAGCGAGGGAAACAACAATTTAACAGGCGGGCGCGCTGGCATTTTTCTAGAAGCAAGATTAGGAACGGTAATAGTGTCACAACAGGTTGTCGTTGTGGTGGCGTAGCTAGAAGAAACGTTTTGGCGCCCTGCGCGTAATCCGCCTTCCGTGAGCAAGGAGCGACGCACAATTCACGATCTCCTCCGGTGTCCCGAAGTTCTCGAGTGACGCGAGATTGGGCAACTCCGGCTTTCTTTTTATGTGCGCGGATCCCACGGGGTTTGTTTGCTGCGGGCTTGAGTGGTTCATTGGAGTTAAAAGTAAGACGGGCTGCATGTTTGTTACAGTCAGAACGTTGGAATAGCGATTATTCGGAAAATGAATGAGCCGTCAATGAATTGTAGGTATCGCATTTCTTCCATGTCATAGCGTATTCTTCCGCGGGAATGTGTGTCAGCCAACGGTCAAAATCGTAACGAAGTGTGACGGCCTGTAAGCGCCGGCATACTTTGTTACAAAATTGTTGTGCCGGTTTGGAATCCCTTTGACGGGCGAGAGAAAGGAGCAATACAGCGAGTCGGTAAGGTCGAATTGAAATTCGAATCTGGAATGACTTGCGAAGGCCCCGTCAAAAACGCCGGGTGAGTGTCGGAGTTAGCAGGTCGCCGATGCCCATGCGGTGCGCAAAATCGATCCGGACCTGATCGGCGACGGCGCTCACTTCCTTGCAGCCATCGCCGAGAAAATCGATGATCGTGCGGAAAGGTCGGTTGCCCGGAGCGAGACTGACGACCCGCGCCACTTCGTCGGCCACGGCTTGGGGATCGGCGTGATCCGGTGTGAGCCGGGAGAGCCGTGTTCCGATGGCGTCCAGGATGCCTTGGTAACGCGCGTCGTAGTCTGAGACCGTTTGCGCATCGGACGGTTTACCAGCATTGGGAAAATGCGAGGTGCCCTTCGTGAAGGCTCCGGGAACGACGATTGTCGTCTCGATGCCGAATCGCGCGACTTCGTAAGCGTAGTCAACGGCCAGAGAGTCCATCGCCGCCTTTGACGCGGCATACGGCCCCATGAAAGGCGGATGACCGCCACGTGTGGTCGTGCTGCCAATCCACAGGAGCAAGCCGGATTGCTGGGCACGGAAGCGGGGAAGGACAGCTCGATTGATGCGCTGCGAGCCAAGGACATTCACGTCGTAGGCTTTTATCATTTCTTCCGGGGTAAAGGCTTCAGCGGGACCGACCAGGAGGTGTCCGGCATTGTGGATGACGACGTCGAGCTGGCCGTGTTCGTGATAGATAGTATCGACGGCGCCGTCTGCGGAGTCCTGCGATTGAACATCGAGTTCCAGTGGGCGAAGGTCCGCCTTGTGTTTGCTGGCGAATGCTTCCAATTCGCGGACGGCCGGAGCGTTGCGGCCGGCGATATCGCGCATGCTGGCGTAAACGGTGTGGCCGGCTTTTGCCAGAGTGTGGGCACATAGTTTGCCAATGCCACTGGAGGCGCCCGTAATTAGGATGATGGATTTCATGGAATGGAGTGATGCGGAATGAATGTAGTTTGGTTGGCGGACGAACGGGTCAGGAGCGGGCCAATCGATGTTGCAGCGCGTGCGAAGCCCATCCGGCGAAGGAGCCGAGTGCGGCGGCGCCACCGAGTTCCAGGAGCGACTCGGGTGAGGGTTCGCGATGCGACGCGAAGTAGGAGATCAAGCCGAGGAAGTAGCAGAGGAGGTTGTTCAATACCGGCACGGCTCGAAGGGAAACGACGATCATGGCCACGGCGAACACGACCACGGATAGCGTAAAGACGCCGAAAGTGGATTTGAGAGTGCCGATAGCGAGTGCGGCGAGAATGCCAAACGTGATTCCCAGAAGAACGCAGCCAAGGTTAATTAACCCGTCGCGAACGTTAACTCCTCGGGTGAAAAAGGCGACCCAGCCAATGAACATGGCCCATACCGGCAAGGTGAGTGTCAGGCTCGCTCCCGCAGCGAGGGCGGCGGCAACCGCCGCTACAGCCGTAAAGAGGAAAAAAGTAAACAGAGATGGTGTTTTCATAAGTGTTTCTTTGCGAGGTTAGAGTGCGATTTGTGACTGATGGGTGTAGGGTTAGACGATGCCGCCGTTGGCCCGGAGGGTTTGTCCGTTGACCCAGCCGCCATCGGGACCGACAAGAAACGAAACGACTCCGGCGATATCTTCGGGCCGGCCCAGCCGCTCGAGAGGAGCCATTTTGGCCATGTGCGCGATTTGCTCCGGCGTTTTGCCGTCGAGGAACAGATCGGTGGCCGTTGGTCCGGGAGCCACGGCGTTCACGGAAATTTCGCGGCCGCGGAGTTCCTTGGCGAAGATGTTCGTCAGCGTCTCCACTGCCGATTTCGTGGCGGCGTAGGGCGCGTAGCCGGGCAGCGCAAGTCCGACGACACTCGTGGAAAAATTCACAATCCGGCCACCCTGGCGCAGCCGCTTGGCCGCGATTCGAAGGGCGTTGAAGGTTCCCTTCACATTGATAGCAAAAAGGCGGTCAAACAGCGCGTCGTCCGTATCCACCACATTCACAAAGCCGGTCTGCATGATGCCGGCGTTGTTAACGATGATGTCGACTCCACCAAAGGCTTCTTCCGCTTTGTCGAAAAGCGCGGAGACTTCAACGGGTTTGGAGACATCCGCCTGCACCGCGATGGCTTGTCCGCCTCGGGCCTGGATTTCCCGGACGACTTTCTCGGCGTCGCCGGCGCGTCCCGCGTAATTGATGATTACCGCGAGGCCGTCGTCGGCGAGGCGTTTGGCGATCGCTGCACCGATGCCGCGTGAAGAACCGGTGATGATGGCGACTTTGGGTAAGCTGGCTGAGTTCGTTGGCTGGGATTCGATGTTGTTCATGACGCCGCCACTGTGCTCGGGGCAGTCGTTTTCTTGTAGCCATTGGATTTGGGTAATGCTTATTCAGAAACTGAATGACACCGTACGATGACCTCTCGCTTTTGCGTGCTTTCGTGCGCATCGTGGAAAGCGGCAGCATTTCCGCTGGAGCGCGCACGCTCAAAGTTCCGCAGCCCACGCTGAGCCGTTACTTGCGGACTCTGGAGGAACGCAGCGGGGCAGCCCTCCTGCGGCGCGATACGCATCGGATGAATTTGACGGAAGCGGGACACCGGCTGTTGGCGGATGCGCGGACTCTGTTATCGCTGGCGGAGGACGCAACACAGCGATTGCGAGACGATCAGACAGGACTGCGCGGCCACCTGCGGCTGTTTGCGACGATCGATTTTGGGCAATCCACCGTTACCCGACTCATCACCCGTTTTTTGCAGGCACATCCTGGTGTCACTGCTGAATTGGGCTACAGCAATCGCCCGTTGCAAATGATCGAAGGAGGGTATGATGCCGGTGTCACCGTGGGCACGATCACCGACGAGAGCGTGGTTGCCCGGCCGGCTGGCAAAGTGGTGCGTTATCTTGTGGCCGCGCCGCGTCTCGTGGAGGGCCGTCCCGCGGTCAAAGAGCCGGGGGATTTGCAGTCGTGGCCGTGGATTTCGCTATCGGGCGTTCAATTTGGTGGACCCGACAGGGTCGCGCTCACGTCGCCCAAACGCGATGGAGCGACGCTGCACATTGCGCCCGTGCTGATTTCTGAGGGTGTGACGAGCCTGCGTGAGGCGGTGCGGGCTGGACTTGGCGTGGCGGTCCTGCCGGATTGGCTCGCGCGAGAGGACCTGGTTTCGGGGCGGCTGGTTCGCGTCCTGCCGCTCTGGAATGCAAAGGAACTGCCGGTTCACGTTATTTATCAAGGCCAGCGGCTGCTTCCCGCCCGTGTTCGGGCGTTCGTCGACTTTGCCGTGACGTACATGACGACTGAAATGCACACGAACCCGTGAGCAGCGGGGCAAAGTCCATCAGGCTGTTGGCGGAGGCGGTTATTGAACTACTCCTCAAACACCTGGGCGTTCATTTTCCAGAGCAAATCATCGGCCGTTTTCGCGATCTGAGTAAAGGTCGGTGAGTTTGTTAATGATCGAAGCGGCTTCGTCAAAGAACCCGTGGAGGACAATAAACTTGGACCTTCGAATGCCGCCGGAGTCATGGCCGCATGGTTTCGAAAACGGTATGCAATCCATAGACGCCCAGCATCGGTTTCGCCATGCAGGAGGTGTTAACCTGCCTATAACAAGTTACCCCGTCGCCTGCTCAAACAAACCAGTCTTTCGCAATTCACCTTGTGATCGATTTTTATTCCTGGCATTTGGTGGATATTTTTCTACCCCATTTGGTGGGGAAAGAGTATCCACGGCCGGAAAGTGTAAATGGGTTTACTCATAACTTTCGTTTTTTCGTTCAGCACGCGACGGCTTAAATGTTGACCGTGGCGGAATTTTCAACATATAGCTGCGGCCTGATCTTCTGCGTTTATTTCAATTACGAGGTAACAAGGAGCAAAAAGGGCAACTCTTATGAACAATCGAAAGCTTGAAGGAAAAGTAGCGCTCGTAACCGGTGCTTCCAAAGGGATTGGCGCCGCAATCTCCAGGGCACTGGCAGCGGAAGGCGCTGCCGTCGTCATCAACTATTCTTCCAGCAGCGAAGCGGCCGAAGCCGTCGTCGGGGAAATCAGTGCTTCTGGCGGAAGAGCCATCGCTGTAAAAGCGAACGTTTCAAGGAAAGCGGACATCGACGTGCTCCTTTCCGAAACAAAAAAGGCCTTTGGCAAACTGGATATCCTGGTCAACAACGCCGGTGTTTACGCGGCCGAGCCGATTGGTTCGATCACGGAAGAGAGCTTTCACAAGCATTTCAACTTGAACGTGCTCGGCCTGATTCTCACAACGCAGGAGGCGATTCCATATTTCGGTCCGGAAGGTGGCGCGATCGTCAACATTAGTTCTGTGGTTGCAAAACTGTGCCCGCCGGGAGTAGCGGTTTACAGTGCCACAAAGGGCGCTGTGGACTCCCTCACCCGCTCTTTCTCCCGGGAGCTGTCCGGCCGGAATATTCGGGTGAATGCGGTAAATCCCGGCTTGATAGCGACCGAAGGAGTGCATGCCGCGGGTTTCGTTTCGGATCCTTCGGAACCCAGTCCATTGGGGCGCATTGGCAAACCGGAAGATATAGCACCGATCGTTGTCTTCCTGGCATCAGACGACTCACGTTGGATCAACGGAGAAGTTCACTATGCGACGGGAAGTTTGATCTGAGGAATCTTTTCGCGGGGGATATTGACGCTCGAAAAGCGGTAAAAAGCATTCCATACCTATGATGAACTTAAATACCTTCACTCTTGTCCATATCCTAATCAGTCTTGCGGGCATCGTATCAGGCCTGGTCGTTCTCGGCGGCTGGTTGGCAGGGAAACATTACAAACGTAGATCCTTATTTTTTCTCGCTACTACTGCGATCACAAGTGTTACGGGATTCTTTTTTCCTTTTGCCGGATTTACTCCTGCTTACGCGGTAGGAATCCTTTCGCTAATTGCCTTGGCGCTGTCCATGTACGCTCTATATGCCCGGAAACTTGCTGGCTCCTGGCGGATGACCTATGTAATCACGGCCCTAACGGCGCTTTACTTTAACTTTTTCGTTCTCGTCGCCCAGCTCTTTCAGAAGACTCCCGCGTTGAAAGAACTCGCGCCAACGCAGGCTGAGCCTCCGTTTGCGATCTCACAAGGACTCGTCTTCATCGGGTTTGTTGTGATGGGTGTGGCGGCCGTTCGGCGTTTTCGCTAGAGGCATGAGAGTACTCCAACAGTGACGGTGAGCTACGAATTGCTGGATGACGGCGCACGGTTGTAGCGGCGGTCTGTGACAGGCGATCTCTTGGAGAGCCGACGGCAGTCACAGATCGCCGATTACAACCGAATAAGTCCGCGGCTGAGCTGTCTGATGAGCAGGTGCATGCGCGAGTTCCAGTTCACCGCAATCAAAGGTGCGTTTCTCGCACGACTCGATAATGCGCCAACATTGCCGTAACAAGCATTGGCACGAAGAGAGCGTAATTGCGATCCACCCGCTGTAACCCCGGCCTGCCCCGCAGACGTTTTAGGATCAGGCCCTGCGCCGCTCAACCAGCTAAACCATGGCGTATCATCCCCGTCTGCGAAACGAACCGAATCGGGCTTCGAGACAGATCACCGCGAACGATGCGCGGTCCATCTCGAAAAAACTGAGTTCAAGTCGGAAGCTGTACTTTCGGCACTTCCATCCGCGGAAGGTTATTTCTTCGAAAAAGATGGCGATAGGCGCGGCGATCTTGGGAGAGTAGCGCAATGAGAATATTCCTACAGCGATTCAACGGCTATGTCTGAGATTCGTGAAAACCGGCTTACCGGTGAATGGGTCATCATCGCTCCCGAGCGGGCGAAGCGCGGCGGGAATCTCGTGTCAGTAACACCGCGAACGGAAGTCCCTCCCTACGACGCGGGTTGCCCCTTCTGTCGGGGTAACGAAGCGCAGACCGAGATCGAACGCCTTCGCATTGACGGGGATGATGGGCAATGGGCCCTTCGATCGCTGGTCAACAAGTTCTCGGTCCTATCCCAGACCGGAGAGGTTGCTCAGGAAGGTTTTGCGGCGCCTGGTGAAGTGCGTGTGAACGCCGTTGGCCTGCACGAAGTGCTCGTCGAGAGTCCGATACATAATGTCACGATGGCCGTGGGCGGCGTCGCGCATGTGCAGCGAATCTTGAGGGCCTACCGCCACCGGTTCATGGCGTTTTACGCGGACCCGCGTGTGAGGCATGTGATCGTTTTCAAAAATCACGGCGCGGATGCCGGCGCGTCCCAGCAGCATTCGCATTCCCAGATCGTCGGTCTGCCGATCATTCCCGGCCAGATCGTGGACCGGTTGCATAGTGCACGGCGATTTTTTGAGGAAAGCGGCCAATGCCTGTCTTGCACGATCGTTGCGCAGGAGCGCGCGCAGGCGAGCAGGATCATCGCCGAGAACGATGACTTTGTGGCGTTCATCCCGTACGCAGCGCTGTCGCCGTACCACCTGTGGATTTTCCCGAAAACGCATGGGGCGTGCTTTTCCGAGCAACCGGTCGGGACGCTACCTGCGCTGGCGGAAGTCCTGCACACTGTTCTCGGCAAGGTTCACGGGCTGTTGGCAAATCCCGCGTTCAATCTGGTTGTCCGTTCACTCGGTCCCCAGGAAAAAGACGTGCCGCATTTTCATTGGTATCTGTCCATTGTGCCCCGGGTAGTCAAATCGGCGGGCTTCGAGCTCGGCACTGGGATGTATATCAATTCGTCATTGCCCGAGACGAATGCACAAGCGCTGAGAGAGTATCCGTTGTAGCGGCGGTCTATGACCGTCCGCTGTTCTTTTTCCATCCGGAAACCGGCAAAATCTGCGAATCCGGAATGGCGACTCTGTTCTGAACCTTGCGAGCCCGGTTTGCCGTTTGCGTCCAGCCCAGGACGGGCAGACGGTTTGTCGAACAGAAAGTGAGTCTCTTACTATGAACAGCGAGATTCGATTCGATGAGAATGCAGCCTGTGATCGATGCGGACAGTCCGGTGCGTATCAGGTCGAAGGCGAGAGCCTCTGTGCCGAGTGTATCAGTGCGCGCGGTTCGTGTTGTCTGGAGTTCGGAAGCGATGACCTTTGGTGTTTCGATGACGAAATGCCGGGGCCCAAAACAGGCGGCCCGACCTCCCATGAATGAAATTTTCGATCGCATTCTGACGTTCAATCTTGTCGGCAGCACAGTGGTCTTCTTCGTGGCCGCCCGAATTTATCTGTGGCCGCGCTTCGACACGCTTTCCGCTAGTCACATTGTAATCCCCATTTTGCTTCTTCATTCGTTCCGGCATTTGGGTCTTATGTTTCTCACGACGGGGGCAATTTATCCGGGGATGCCCTCCCAATTTGCGTATCCCGCCGCTATTGGTGATTTGATTGCGGCGATTCTTGCGTTCGCTTCGCTCTTCATGCTGCTTCGCAGATCGGCGGCAGCGGGAGCCTTTCTCTGGGCGTTCAATATCTTTGGAAGCTTGGATCTGGTAGCTGCTATTGTGCTGGCGACGGTATACAACGCTCCGATTCACATGGGGCCGGCTTATTGGATCCCCGCTTTTTGGGTTCCGGCACTCCTGGTCACCCACTATATTTTATTTATCCTCCTCGTAAGAAGACGGATTTGAACCAAATCCGACGGGGCGACCGATCTTGGTCGCGGATTTGCTTGGGCGCCGGGCAATTCCGTTGACGAGATCGTTTTAGAGTATCCGCCTTGACCAGCCGGAATTTCGTTGCGAGTTCTGGAATTTGATGACTTCCTTTTGGTGCGAACATCAGATCAATCTGTCCGAAACCGAATGGCTTGCCTGTCAGGCGGCGCATGAACATCGCGTCCTGAGGTGGATCGAACCGCATCTGAACAGGTCATCTCGCAATGAGCGGCATCCCGTTTACGATTTTCTCTTTGAATATTACTCGTTGCGGCCTGGCCAGTTGCTGCGCTGGCACCCGGGAATCGGCATAGCGCTTCAGGGGACGAGGGCTTTCGATCGTCTCGGGTGGAGCGCTTATACGGAGACGCCCGAAGGCGTGGCCTCAAACGCCCACGCATGGAAGCCGGATCGGCGCCCTTTCGTTAAATGGCTGTTGAATTTGTTGCAGGCCACCACCGGGCGCCCCGGACATTTCGGCTGCTTCGGCCTACATGAGTGGGCCATGGTTTACCGGACTCCGCAAGTGCGCCACGGAAAATGGCCGCTTCGCTTTTCCCAGGCCGAGATCGCCCGGATCGTCGATGCGCAGCCTGTGCGGTGTACGCATTACGACGCGTTTAGGTTTTTCACGGCTGAAGCCCGGCCGCTCAACCGCTGGCAACTCGCGCGCGAAACGACATCAGAGTTCGAACAACCCGGCTGTCTGCACGCAAACATGGACCTGTATAAATGGGCTTACAAACTCACCCCATTTGCTCCGTCTGAATTGGTCGCGGACGCCTTTGAACTCGCGATGGAAATTCGTGAAGCAGATATGCGGGCCAGTCCTTATGATCTACGGGCACTCGGGTTCGCGCCGATCGCCATCGAGACTCCGGAGGGTCGTGCCGAATATGAACGGCTCCAGCGTTGTTTCTCTGAACGAGCCGCCCCGGTGCGCTTCCGCCTTATCTCCGTCTGCAAACGCCTCTTGCAGACGTGGGAGCAACGTAACCCATTGTCACCTGGATAGGCAGAATTCGACTAGCCGCCTTGGGAGCCGTCCCGGAAACGTGCAGCGGAGCCGTCCTCGAGTTGCCTGCGGATATCTTCCAGCAATCCATGCAGAACTCGCGGGTCAAACGGCTTTACCAGGTGCCGCACGAAACCGGCCGCTCGACTCCGTTCCAAATCCCGTTCCGCGCTGAAACCACTGATCGCGATGGCCGTAAACATTCGTCGCTGACTCAGTTTCACCAGTAACTGCCAGCCGTCGCCGTCCGGCAATCCGAGGTCGCTTACCAGGACATCAAACGGTTCCTGCTCGGCCGCCTTTAGGGCGTGTTGTGCCGAGCTCGCCGGAATGACCGTATAGCCTCGCCGCCGCATCCAGGTGCCGATCGATCTCAGGCTGTCCGGGTGATCGTCCACCAGTAGGATTCGGAGGCCGCGCATCCCGTCTTTGGCAGAGGGTTTGAGCATTATTGCAATCGGTCGGTTTGGAATTTGGAAATGCCAGGCCGGGCGCGTCTCCTTTCTCATCAGTGCATCGTTTGGCGCGCGTCTAACGGTTTTCTCTCAATTTGAACACCTTGAACTTCTCATGCCGTCTTCAGGACGAGCGGGCAAAAGTGTCAATTCGCAGCATTCCTGTCGGCGTGAGCAGTTACGGCAGGAAACCGCAAGCTTTTTCGTAAAATTTCGCCGCCTTTTCCCGCGTTTTTGGTTGACCAAAAATTCGTCTTGGTGGCATAAAGTGGGGCATGGTGGCGCGGAATGGAGTGAACTGCGCCTAAATCCCATGGAATCCACCGCAAAACCACATCCCATGTACGCCGGCAGCTACCGGCACACGGTCGATCCGAAGAACCGGATCACCGTGCCCGTGCGATGGCGCCGCGGTGAGGTCGAGGATTTCCACATCTTTCCGGAGCAGCACAAACGCTTTCTCATCGTCGCTCCGCCCGAGGAATTCCGCCGATTCGGCGAAAGCATCCAGAGCGACCCGAACATCTCCGAGGAAGACAAGCGCAAGTTTCTCCGCCGCTATTACGCCGACGCCAGGGATGCTTCGACAGACAAACAGGGACGCCTTGTCCTGCCTGAGGAACACAGCCGCAAGGTCAGTCTCGGCACCGATGTCGTCCTCGCCGGCAGCAATAGCCGAATCGAAATCTGGAATGCTGAAGCCTGGAATACCGCCCTCGAAGCGGAGGATGAAGCATTCCGCAAGGTAGCCGACCGAAAAGGGCTGTAACTTCCTATCCCGCAATGAGCGCGCAAATGATCCACCGGAACCAAGAAATCCGGTCCTCGCGCGAGAGCGGGAACCGACCAGACAAAAACCAACGCCATGAATCAACTGAGATTATCGTGCCCAGCCTGGCCCATGACGCCTGACCTGGAGAGCTCTGGTGCCCCGTACCACACCCCCGTGTTGGCGCGCGAGATCGTGGAAGCGCTGCAGCCGGCACCCGGCAAGCTTATCGTCGATGGCACGCTTGGGGGTGGCGGTCACACGGAACTTTTCCTGCGCGCCGGCGCACAGGTGATTGGGATGGACCAGGACGACGAGGCCCTCGCTTTTGCCAAAAATCGACTGGAACAGTTCGGTGAGGCTTTTCATCCGGTAAAATCGAATTTCCGTCACATTGACCGGGTGCTCGCCGAACTTGCTGTGGAGAAAGTCGACGGCGTCCTCCTGGACATCGGCGTTTCCTCCCATCAACTCGACGAAGCCGAGCGCGGTTTCAGTTTCCAGGCCAATGGTCCGCTTGACATGCGGATGGACCGCACCCAACCCAGATCGGCGGCCGATATCGTCAACGGCGCTGACCTGGAGGAAATGGTTCGGATTTTCCGCGTTTACGGCGAGGCCGAGAATGCCGTGCGGATTGCCCGGAAACTGATCGTCCGCCGTGCTGTGAAACCATTTGTAGATACCGCCGACCTTGCGGCTGCGGTCGAGGAAGTTTCTCCTCGCCGTGGCCGCAAACATCCGGCCACCCAAATTTTCCAGGCCCTGCGAATCGCGGTAAACGACGAGCTCGGTGCGCTCGCAGATGCTCTCGAAAAAGTTCCCGCTCTTTTGAATACAGGCGGCCGATTTGGCGTCATCACTTTCCATTCTCTGGAAGACCGCATGGTCAAAAACAATTTCCGTGACCACAGCCAGCCCGTCCTGGACCGGCCCGAATGGCCGGCTCCCCGTCCGAACCCGGATTGCTTTTACCGTCTGGTTTCGCGCAAGGGGATCACCGCCTCCGAAGAAGAACGAACCGCCAACCCGCGCGCCCGCAGCGCAACGCTCCGTATCGTAGAAAGGACCTAACATGACCCGCAATCGCCGCAAACATGAAAACTCCGTCCGTGTCGCCGCCGTCATTTGGTGGGTTCTCGTTTTTTCAGGTCTGGGCGGGCTCGGCTTGTCTTACGTTTACATTAAGAACCAGACCATCGCCTGCGGCGAAGAACGTCGAAAGCTCGAGCGCGAGCTGCGCGATTTTTCCGACCGGAGCAACACGCTCCAGCAACAGATTACCGCGGAAAGTTCGCGCCTCACGCTCGATCGAAAACTGGCATCCGGCTACATCCAGATGATAGAGATTGATCCTATTCGGATCGTTCGTCTCGACGGTTCCAACCCGGTTGTTGCCGAGCAGAACTCCGCCCACGAACCTCCGCAGATTTACGCCCGGCAGTAATGAGAACCGCCCGCTCCAAGGCCATATTCGTATGTGTCTCGCTCGTAGCCGCTTTCAGTGTCTGCTCCGGGCGCCTGATTCATTTGCAATATGTGGAGCACGAGGAGTTTGCAACGCTGGCGGCGGAAAAGCACATCGTTAAGATTCCCGTCTTTGCCAAACGGGGCAGGATCATTGATGCCAATGGCGAAGTGTTGGCCGACAATATCGCGGTCAAGACCGTCTATGCCGACGCGAGCCATATTCCGAATCCGGGAGCATTGAGGAGTGTCGCGGAGATCACCGCGCGTCAGCTTCAACTCGACCAATCGGCCGTTCTCTCAAAGCTTGAGACCGGTCGCCGCTATATTGTTCTTAAAAAAGAAGTCGATCAAATCACTTCGCATAACCTCGAAGCGGAACTTGGCAAGAAAAAACTGCGGGGCATCTATTTTCTCGAGGACTTCCATCGCGTTTATCCAAATGACGACATGCTGGCCCATGTCATTGGTTATCTGGATCACGAACACAGGGGGTTGGCCGGCATTGAGAAGAGCATGGACGACTATCTCCAGGGGTACGACGGCTATCGCTATACCGAGCGTGATCGAACCGGCCGCGAGATCGTGCTCTACCGGGGCCAGGAACGCCCCGCGCAGAATGGTTATACGGTGCAGACGACGGTCCAGCTCGGCTTGCAAGGCATCATCGAGCGTGAACTCACTGAAGCCTGCGCCAAATACAAGCCGCGCGGCGCCACCATCATTCTCATGGAGCCGCACACGGGCGCCGTCATGGCGATGGCTTCATGGCCGACGTTTGATGTTAATAACGCCAACAACGTCCCTCCTGAGGTCACGAAAAACCATGCAATTCTCGACATGTACGAGCCGGGATCGACGTTCAAGATCGTCGTCACGTCCGCGGCGCTCGAAGACAAGATCGTCAATGACAAAACGCTGATCTACTGCGAGGGTGGACGATTCAGCTATAACAAGCGCGTCCTGCGTGATCACAAACCCGCCGGAAACCTGACGGTTCACGACATTATCGTTAAATCCAGTAACATTGGCTCTGCAAAGCTCGCTTTGCAGATGGGCGAGCAGCGTTTTTACGAATATACCCGGGCCTTTGGCTTCGGCGAACCCACGGGCATCGATCTTCCAGGGGAAATCCGCGGACGTGTCAACGCCCCGTTTGGCTCGGATAAACTGGCCATCACGCGTGTTCCCATGGGGCAGGCGGTATCGGTCACTGCCATCCAGATGGCATCCGCATTATCCGCAATCGCCAACGGCGGTCGTCTGATGATGCCGCAGATTGTTTCCTCCATCTATTCACCGGATGGACAGAGCATCGCCCGTTACGATCCGGTCGAAGTCCGTCGCGTCATTTCCCCGGAAACGACTCAAAAGATAACGGCCGCCCTCATTGATGTAACCCGGAAAGCGGCTACCGCTGCACAGGTTCCCGGTTTTCTGGTCGCGGGGAAAACTGGGACTGCCCAGAAAGTGAGACCCGATGGGAAAGGTTACATGGACGACCGTTACATCGTCTCGTTCAATGGTTTCATGCCGGCGGACAATCCGAAATTTGTTTGCTACGTCATGGTGGACGACGCAAAGCTGCCCGGCCATATGAACTATGGTGCGACGGTTGCGGCGCCCATTTTTTCAAAGGTTGCCGAAAAGGTGGCGCGCCAGCTGGACTTGCGTCCGGATCCCGTTCTAATGGCGGAGCAGCTTAAACATGCCTCCAAACAGGAGCGCGACTAATACGGTATGCTTTTAAAGACTTTGCTAACAAAAACTCCTGTCGAGGAAACTCTTGGCAGCGCCGAGCGCGAGATCACCTCGATTGCTTACGATTCGCGCCGCGTTACCAAGGGAGCGCTTTTTGTTGCATTACCAGGTGAAAAAGTGGATGGCGCGGAGTTTATCCGGCAGGCGATCGAACGCGGTGCCGAAGCCATCGTCACGGAAAAGCCGCTGACGCCAACCAAAGTCACGAGCATCAAAGTCCCCAATGCTCGAAAAGCGCTCGCCGATCTTTCGAGCGCCTTTTATCGGTACCCGGCGGGTAAATTAAAGCTCGTTGCCGTTACCGGAACGAACGGCAAGACGACGATCACGTTTCTGTTGAAACATTTGCTGGAAAGCGCCGGGTTGCGCACGGGTCTCATTGGGACCGTTCGCTACGAGATCGGAGAACGCCTTTTGCCTGCTGCACGGACGACGCCGGAGTCTTTGGATATTAACGATATGCTTTCCCAGATCGTTAACAGCGGCGGCAAGGCGGCTGTCATGGAGGTTTCCTCGCACGCGCTCGTATTGAATCGGGTGCACGGAATGGAGTTTAACGTCGCGATTTTCACCAACCTGACCCAGGACCACCTTGATTACCATCGGACGATGACTGACTATTTCGAGGCGAAAGCGAAACTCTTTGCGCAACTGGCCAACCAGACCCGCAAGGAAGGCACGGCGATCATTAACATCGACAGTCCTCATGGCGAGCAGTTGATCCAGCGGCATGGCCGCGAGATCCCGGTGATCACGTATGGAGTCGGCGCGAATGCGCAGTTCCGGGCAGGCAATTTCAAGACCGAAGCGGGGCAGACGACCTATCAACTGGACGCTAACGGAAAGATGTATTTGGTTCGTCTGCCCCTGATCGGACGGTTTAACATTTACAATTCTCTCGCTGCGCTTGCCGCCGCGTCCTCGCTGGGCTTGAACGTGCGTGATTGCGTCCATGCGCTCGCCAAGGCGCCGCAGGTTCCAGGTCGTCTCGAGGCGGTTCCAATCAAGCGTCAGTTCCAGGTGTTCGTTGACTACGCCCATACCGACGATGCGTTGGTTAACGTCCTTAAAACATTACGTGAGCTGAATCCCAACCGGCTCATCGTTGTTTTCGGCTGCGGCGGAAATCGTGACCGCGCAAAACGTCCGAAAATGGGAGCTGCTGCCAGCGAATACGCTGACTATGCCATCGTCACCTCGGACAATCCGCGTAAAGAAGACCCGGACGCGATCATTGCCGACATCGTTCCGGCCATGCGCGCTGGAAAATTCGAAGCGATTGTCGATCGCCAGGAAGCCATTTTCCGTGCTGTAGCGCTCGCGGGCCCGCGCGACATCGTGTTGATCGCTGGAAAAGGTCACGAAACCTATCAGGAATTTGCCGATAGCACGATTCCGTTCAACGATGTGGAAGTAGTTGCCAGCGCTGTGGGCTCGTTGCCCGTCAAACTTTCGGACTAATGAATGCGCTGACACTTTCTCAGATTGCGGATTTGGCTGAAGGAAAAGTCGTTTCGGGCGATCCGGAGACCGTCGTTTCGCGCGTTGTAACGGACAGCCGCAAGGTCATGCCGGGCGACTTGTTTGTCGCTTTGCGAGGAGAGCAACATGATGCCCACAACTTTGTTGCGAACCTGGCGGTCCCCGCACTGGTGGATCGCCTGCCGGCATATTTTGCACCCGGCGCCGTCCTCGTTGAGGATACATCGCAGGGGCTGCAGACGCTTGCTCGGAACTACCGCAAGACGTTAGCCGCCAAAATCGTTGCAATCACCGGCAGCAACGGCAAAACGAGCACCAAGGATTTGACCGCTATGGTTCTAGGCAGCCGTTTGCGGGTCGTGAAGACACAGGGAAACCTGAATAATCACATCGGCCTTCCGCTTTCGGTTTTGAGCATCGATTCCGGACACCAGGCAGCGATTTTGGAAATGGGGATGAACCATCCGGGCGAAATTGCGCCGCTTGCTGCCATCGCCAGTCCGGACGCGGCAATCATTACTAACATTGGCATCGCCCACATCGAATTCATGGGCAGCCGCGAAGCCATCGCCCTGGAGAAAGGCATGCTCGCGAGAATGGTCGGCGAACAAGGCACAGTCATTCTGAATGCCGATGACGATTTTACGGAATCCATAGCCTGTTACTGCAAAGCGGAGGTGATAACTGCCGGAATCGAAAACGGCCAGATTCGCGCGGAGAATCTAATTCCTTCCCCCGGCGGATCGCGTTTCCGGATTGACAATATTGACGCATTTCTCCCGGTTCCGGGGCGCCACATGGTTGCGAATGCCGTGCTGGCGGTGGCGGCCGGCGTCGCGCTGGGTATTCCTTTGCGCGATTGCGTTGCAGCACTGGCGAATGTTCAACTGACGGGAGGCCGCCTACAAGCCAGGGACATAGCGGGCATCCATTTTATCGACGACACTTACAACGCGAATCCGGATTCCATGACGGCAGCGCTTACAACGCTTGCCTCGTTGCCGGGCCGCCGCATCGCCGTTCTCGGCCACATGGGAGAGCTCGGTTCCTTCGCAGTCGAGGGTCATCGCATCGTGGGCAAAGCGGCTGTTATTTCCGGACTTGATTTGCTAATCGTCGTCGGCGAGGCGGCGGAATGGATTGCGCGCGAAGCGGACAAAGGCGCGTTCCCCGTGCTCCGCGCGGCGGACACCTCCGAGGCCGCTTTCATGCTCAGCGAGCGTACCCGCGAAGGAGACAATATTCTGGTGAAGGGCAGCCGTTCCGCCCGTATGGAGCGCGTCATTGAAAATTTCGAACCACACACGACCGCTCGCTAATGTTATATTACCTTTCAAAACTGGGCGACGGCACGACACTGCACGCGGCACTGAATGTTTTTCAGTACATCAGCTTCCGTTCGGCAGCGGCGGCGATCTCCGCGTTTTTGCTCTGTTTGATCTTCGGAAATCGCGTGATTCGGAAACTGATTTCGTTGAAGATCGGGCAGCCCATTCGCACGAAGGAGGAAGTTCACAAACTCTACGAGCTTCACGGCGCAAAGAAGGGAACGCCGACCATGGGCGGCGTCCTGATGATGGGCGCTGTGGTGGTGTCCTCGATTCTCTGGGCGCGTCCGGACAATCACTTTGTCTGGCTGGTGTTGTTTACGGTCGTTTACATGGCAATCATCGGTTTCATTGATGATTATCTCAAGGTAACGAAGAAAAATTCAGGTGGCCTTCCGGGGCGCCTGAAGTTGATTGCCCAATTCATACTTGCTGCTGTCGTTACTGCCGTTCTTATTATGGACCCGGCGACGAGCGTGCAGGCCAAACAGCTGTATGTCCCTTTTTACAAGGAGCCGTTGATTCCGTCATTGGGCATTGCGGGTGCGTTCGTGTTCTACGCGGCGATCATCATGGGTTCGTCGAATGCGGTGAATCTTACCGACGGTCTCGATGGGCTGGCTACAGGTTGCACGGTCACGACCGCCGTTGCCTATGCCGCGTTGACGTATGCGGCGGGCAATGCGGTCACGGCGAAATATCTGCAGATTCCATACAACCTCTTTGCTTCGGAACTGACGGTCACCTGCATGGCGTTGGTCGGAGCCGGACTCGGATTTCTATGGTTTAACTGTCATCCGGCCCGCGTGTTCATGGGCGACACGGGTTCACTCTCCATTGGGGGAATGCTTGGCGTCGTGGCCATTTGTTGTAAACAGGAACTCCTGTTGATCGTGGTTGGCGGCGTGTTCGTGATTGAAGCGCTGTCCGTCATCATCCAGGTCATTAGTTTCAAGACAACGGGAAAACGTGTCTTCAAGATGTCGCCGATCCACCACCATTTTGAGCTGCAAGGCTGGAAGGAGAATACCGTTATTGTCCGGTTCTGGATCGTGTCTCTCATGTTCGCCATGCTCGGCCTGGCGACACTAAAGCTTCGCTAAGATCATGAACGTCCGCGCAAAAAATATCGCAGTGTTAGGATTGGGTCGAAGCGGTGAATCCGCTGCCCGGTTTCTGCGTGATCGCGGCGCTGCGGTGACGCTGCTTGACTCTGGCGTCGGGGAAGGAATTGAGCGGAAAGCCACCGAGCTTTCAAAGGCAGGCTTCAATGTCATCATAGGAACGTCTGCGCTAAATGCGTCGGGAGTGTTCGACTACGCAATAATCAGCCCCGGCATCGATGCGGGTGAACTTTTCGTAAGGCAATTTTCCGATCGCGGGATTCCGGTGATCGGCGAGCTGGAACTGGCGTTCGCATTTAATGATCTGCCCGTGATCGCGATCACGGGAACCAATGGCAAAACGACGACGACTGAACTGGTTGCGGCGATGTTGAACAGTGTCGGTGTGGAGACGGTCGCTTGCGGGAATATCGGACTCCCATTTACCGAAGTGGTTCACACTCCGCCGGGGGAACTGGATGTGATTACTCTCGAAGTTAGCTCTTTTCAGTTGGAGACAATCAGGACGTTCCGTCCCAAGGTTGCCCTATGGCTGAATTTGACTCCGGATCATCTGGATCGCTATCCCGGAATGGAGGAATATCGGGCTGCGAAATTGCGTATTTTTGAGAATCAAGGATCAACAGATTTCGCAGTGGTTAACGCCCAGGATGATCTTCCGCCATTGGCCGCCAAAAAGATCACCTTCAGTGCGTTTGCTCAAAACGCGGATTTTACGCTTCGAGACGGCGTTATTTATCATTTGGGAAAACGAGTTGCAGCGGTTTCCTCCTTTCATCTGAGCGGAGTGCATAACATTGAGAATCTGATGGCCGCATTGGGAGTGGCCGTTGCCATGGACATTCCAGTCGCCGAGGTGCTGCCTGCGTTGCAGGCGTACAGGCCGGCGCCGCACCGGTGCGAGCTCGTCGCGACCGTGGACGGCGTGGATTATATCAATGATTCCAAGGCGACCAACGTCGATGCGTTGGCGAAAGCGCTCAATTCGCAGGGGTCGCCGGTGGTCCTGATCGCGGGAGGCAAAGACAAAGGGTTCCGTTATGCCGACCTGACCGGGCTCGTCGGAACGAAGGTAAAAAGTGCGATCCTGATCGGCGAAATGGCCGATCGCATCCGTGAGGACTGGCAGGGGACGGTTGCGTGCGAAGTGGCTGTTTCGCTCGCGGATGCCGTCGCGCGAGCCCGGAAAGCTGCTGCGCCCGGAGATGTTGTCCTTTTTTCTCCGGGAACATCCTCTTTCGACATGTTTCGTGACTACGCCGACCGCGGCAATCAATTTCGCCAGTTAGCCAATAATCTATTAACCAAAGAGCAAGCCCAGTGACCATGAACCTGAAGAACCTGCAAAACATCATCAAGCGCCGGGGACCCCAGAAGAAGGCGCAGCCTTCGAACCGGCTCAAAGCTACGGCCCGGCGTGTCGCCAGCCCGGTCGAAGAGAATTACTATGAGGACGACGAGCCGAATGTCCGTCTATCGAGGGCGTTTCTGGTCGTCATGCTGCTGCACGTCGTAGCTGTAGGCGGCATCTTTCTTTTTAGTTCCTTTAAGAAAGAAGAGACGGCTGGAGTTCCGCCAAAGGAGGAAAAAACACGAGAAATTACCGCTCGCCCGGAACCGGCTGCGGACAGCCGGGAATACGTCGTTGGCGAAGATGAAACGCTTGGCAGCATCGCTTCTGCATTCGGAGTCAGCCGCGCAGATCTGGCCAGCATCAACCAATTGAATCCCGAGGTCACGGTGCATGCGGGAGACAAGTTAACGATTCCGGCCAAGACCACGGTTAGGACTCAGGATCTTGACGTCAAAAAACTCCTGAGCCAGCCCGCGAAACAGGAGATCGCAAAGACCAGCGTTGCGATGGTGAAACCCGCAGTCGCCGAAATACCGAAGACTCAACCCAATCCGGAGCCGGTGCAGAAGGCTGTGCCGCTTGCTCCGGCGGCGACGCATACTTCGGATCGGATTTACGTCGTGCAAAAAGGCGACAATCCGGTGGGTATCGCGAAGAAACTGAAGGTGAAATATCAAGATTTGATTAGCGCAAACAAGATTACCGATCCGCGCAAGCTGCAGATTGGTCAGAAATTGGTTGTTCCGGAATAGACGTTCGGCGCCGCGCACGCATGAAATCGAAAGGCATCTATCTGATGTTAATTGCAGTCCTGGGGATCATGGCCCTGGGGCTTGTGATGCTTTCGAGCACTGCTGCGTATGCGCCGGACAGTCACGGAGATTCGACGGTATTTTTGCGCAAACAGGCGACATGGCTGGGAATTGGATTGATTGTGTGCATCGTCGCTTCACTGCTGGATTATCATTTCTGGCAGAAAACCTGGCCTCTCTGGCTGGGATTGTCGATTGTTCTACTAGCATTATGCTTCGTGCCGCCGATTGGAATGAAATTGAACGGCTCCCATCGCTGGATCCGCCTTGGCCCCATGGTGTTTCAGCCGTCGGAGCTTGCAAAAATCGGAGCGATTACGTTCCTGGCTGCGTGGTTTGCGAAGCATGAGGCTGAGGCTGGGCAATTTTTGAAGGGATTTGTTTATCCTCTCGGAGTGGTTGGAATCATGTTAGTATTGATCGTCAGGGAAACCGACCTCGGTTCGACGATACTCATCGCAATGACCTCGTTTGCGATCATGTTTGTGGCAGGGACCAGTCCGAAGATCTTGATTCCGCTGACCATACTGGGGGTTGTCGGAGTCCTTGTTGCTGCCGGGCATATGGAGGAGCGTCAAGGGCGACTGTTAGCGTTCATGGATTTGGAGAAATATAAAGAGACTGACGGGCTTCAGCAGTGGGCGGGGTTGACGGCCCTCGGCTCAGGGGGTGTCGATGGACTTGGGCTCGGCAATGGGCGGCAGAAACTGCTCTATCTGCCGTATGCACATACGGATTTCATCCTGCCCGTGATAGGAGAGGAACTGGGTTTGCGCGCGACACTTGCGATTGTGCTTGCGTACGTGGTTATCATTGTGAGCGGAATCTTCATCTCCATCTGCGCGGCGGATCGCTTCGGGATGTTGCTGGGATTTGGATTCGTGACGGTGCTGGCGTTTCAGGCACTGGTGAACATTGGCGTGACGACGGCAATGCTGCCGAACAAAGGGCTGCCGCTGCCATTCGTGAGCTACGGCGGGTCGAACCTGGGATTCTGCCTGCTGGCGATTGGCGTCCTGATCAGCATCCACCGGCAGGCTGTTGAAAAAGAAGAGCTGGTCCCCGCCATGATGCCCCAACCGATGCTCGCGGCGCGAACACGCAGAGCCAAAACGATTCGAATTTGACATGAAAATAGCCATCGCTTGTGGGGGAACCGGAGGGCATTTATTCCCGGGGCTTGCCGTTGCTGACGTGCTTCTGGCGCGTGGGCACGAGGTGATGGCTTTTATTTCGGAGAAGGAAATCGACGCCCTGGCGACGGCGGGACGGACGGATATCCGGATTGAGAAGCTGCCGTCAATCGGAATGCCAAGCGCGTTGTCGCCGGCCATTTTTAAGTTTCTGATGCGATTTGTCGGGAGTTATAAGAAGTGTGCAGATTATCTCCAGGCCTTTCGGCCGGATGCCGTGCTGGCAATGGGCGGATTCACCTCGGCCGCACCCATTCTGGCGGGGAGGAAACGGAGACTGCCGACGTTTATCCACGAATCGAATGCGATTCCGGGCAAGGCCAATAAATGGATGGCACGCTTTTGCACAGCGGTTTTCCTGGGGTTTCGGGAATGCGCGTCTTTTTTCCCTGCGTCGAAGTGTGAAGTGACGGGAACGCCCGTTCGGCGCAGTCTGCTGGCGCCGGTGGATCGCGCGGAGGTCTTTCGCAAATTTGGGCTTCGCGAAGGTGTGACGACCCTTCTCATCATGGGCGGCAGCCAGGGCGCGGTTGGGCTGAATCGCGCGGCTGGCGCAGCGCTTTCAGGGTTTTCCGCACACGAATTGCAGGTGATCCATCTGACGGGAAAACAGGGGGAGGATACGGCTCGTGAGGAATATGTGAAACAGGGGCGTGCGGCATATGTGGCTGCGTTTCATCACGAGATGCAGGAGGCGTATTCCATCGCCGATCTGGCGATATCGCGCTCCGGCGCGGCGAGTTTGACGGAGTTGTCATATTTCGGACTGCCGTCTGTGCTCATTCCCTATCCGTACGCGGCGGAGGATCACCAGACATTCAACGCCCAGATTTTCGTGAAAGCGGGAGCCGCGCTGCTTTGCAGGGAGGAAAACGCCATTGCTGGCGACCTTGCGGAAATTCTGCGCGAATTGCTTTCCAAACCGGAACTGATCCAGACGATGGCAGAGAAATCAAGGGGCCTCTCAACCCGTGATGCTGCGGCCTCTGTGGTTGATTTGATCGAACGTTATCACGCATGATCGCCCTCGAAAAACCACCCATGCTTGATCAAAATCTCCTGACCGCCATTCTCACCGGCGTGCCGAGGCGCATTCATTTGTTGGGCGTTGCTGGCTCGGGAATGAGTGGCATTGCCGGCCTGCTTCTCGCGCTGGGACATCATGTGAGCGGTTGCGACCGCGCCACCACCCTCGAAGTTGAACGCCTCATTGGCCTGGGTCTGCAATTTTCTTTGCAGCAGACGGCGCACTCGGTGAAGGACGCTGAATTTGTCGTCTATTCCTCGGCGATTAAACCGGGAAATCCGGCATACGATGAGGCGGTGCGGCTCTGTTTGCCGCTCATTCGGCGTGCAGAGGCTTTGAGCGCGATTCTGTATGCGAAGAAAGGGATTGTAGTCGCCGGAATGCATGGGAAAACGACCACTTCGTCCATGGCGGCTCATGTGTTGCGTGTCGGCGGTTTGCACCCCTCGCATTACGTCGGAGCTGAAATTCCCATTCTGGGAACGAACGCGCATTGGGATGCAAAGGGTGATTATTTTGTCGCGGAAGGCGATGAAAGCGACGGGACGCTGGTGAATTATCAGCCAGAGCACGCAATCATCCTGAACATCGAAGAGGAGCATCTCGATTTTTACAAAGACCTAGCGCAGATCGAGGCGGTCTTTGAGCAATTTCTACGACACACCCGAGGAGCGGTGGTCTACTGCGCGGATGACGCGAACACGGCGCGGCTTTGCGGGTCGCGGCCCGGGGCCATTGCGTACGGCCAGAATGGGAGCAGCTTCTATCGTTACCGAATTTTGGGGACGGGAAATTTCCAAACCACGTTCGACGTTGAGAGGGCCGGAGAAAAGATCGGCGAATTCGTCCTGAATATCCCCGGCGCGCACAATGTAAGCAACGCGGCAGGTGTCATCGCCCTGGCGCATACGCTCGGTGTTGACGCAGCAAAGATTCGCGAGGGGCTGGAGAGTTTCCGCGGCGCGAAGCGGCGTTTTGAAGTGAAGTACACGGGGCGCGGTGCGAAGGTCGTGGACGATTACGGGCATCACCCCACCGAGATCAAAGCGACTCTGGCGACAGCGCGTTCGCAGGGTGCAAAACGGCTGGTGGTGATGTTCCAGCCGCATCGTTACACGCGGACGCAGGCGTTAAAGGATCAATTTGGCGAGGCGCTTAGCGCTGCCGATGTGGTGTATGTGACGGATGTTTATCCGGCGAGTGAAAGACCGATTCCTGGCGTGACCGGCCAGACCATCGTTGACGCGGCGAAATCGTGCGGAATGACGCAGATTTATTACCGCCCCAAAATGAAGGGCTTGTGGAAGAAAATAGCCGCGATTTTGAAACCAGGCGATTTGGTTTTAAGCCTCGGGGCGGGGGATATCCACGAGCAATCGACAGCGCTGGTCGAGCAACTTCAGCGGGTCACAGCGATCGAGGCCATTACTGGGGAGGGAACGGTGCGGATTTTCGAACCCATGTCGCGCCACACGACCCTGCGAGTGGGCGGACCCGCGGAGTTCTGGGTCGAGCCAAAGACGGAAGCCACTTTCGCCGCGCTGGTGAGATATGCGGCCGTTGAGGAATTGCCATTCATGGTCGTCGGCCGCGGATCGAATTTGCTGGTGCAGGACGGCGGCATTCCGGGAATCGTTGCGCACATTTCGGAAGGAGAATTCGCGCGCCTGGAAATCGATGGTCTCGAAATCCGAGCTGGCGCTGGTGTGAAAATGAAACAGGTTTCCGCGGCGGCGAAGAATGCGGGAATTGCTGGTTTTGAATGGATGGACGGTATTCCTGGCAATGTCGGTGGCAGTTTGCGGATGAACGCCGGCGCGATGGGCGGCGACACGTTTTCGCACGTGGTCAGTTTTCGTTACGTCGATCGCCGTGGCGGTATCCACGACGCGAAACCGACAGACATCGATGTGCGGTATCGGAGCGTGCCGATGCTTGCGATGAATTACGCGATTTCAGCGGTTTTCCGCGGTGAACCGGGGGATCCGTCAACTATTGATCGGTTGCGCCAGGAATCGCTCGACAAACGCAAAACGACTCAGCCCGTCGCGGCGAGCGCGGGGTGTATTTTCAAGAACCCTGCGGAATGTGCCGCAGGAAAACTCGTCCAGGAACTCGGACTCAAGAATCTTTCTGTCGGCAAGGCGCGTGTGTCCGAAGTTCATGGGAATTTTATCGTCAATGATGGCGGAGCGACCGCTGTTGAGGTGCTCGCCCTGGTCCGCCGAATTCAGGAGATCGCTCAAACCCAGCGGGGCATCCGCCTGGACACAGAAGTCCAAATCGTTGGTGAACCCGCCACAACCATTTGATTTATAGCCTCTTACAGAAATGAATATCGCTGTCTTACTCGGAGGACCAGGATCGGAACGCGAGGTTTCGCTACGTTCCGGTAAAGCTGTTGCCGCCGCCTTGCGCGGGGCCGGACACGCAGTCTCCGAGCACGACTTGCGCGATGGGGATTTTGCGTTGCCCACAGATATCGACATCGCGTTCAACCTTATCCACGGTACGTTCGGCGAGGATGGGCAACTTCAATCCATCCTGGAAAAACGCGGCATTCCGTTTACTGGCGACCCTGCGCCGGCGCACAGGCTGGCATTCGACAAAATCCTGTCCAAACGTGCTTTCACTGCCGCCAGCGTTCCCACGCCGGATTACGAAGTGCTTGCGCCAGGCAAAAAGCCATCACTTCCGTTGCCGCTCGTCGTCAAAGCACCGTGCCAGGGTTCCAGCGTCGGTGTTTACCTCTGCAAGACGCAACAGGAACTCGATTCCGCGCTGACGAAGGTCCTCGATTACACCGATGAGATCCTGGTGGAAAAACTGATTACCGGGGACGAACTCACCGTTGGAGTTGTCGGCGATCTCGCGCTGCCAATCATTTTGATTTGCCCGCCGAAAGACGGGTTTTACGATTTCAAGAACAAGTATCCGTGGTTGAATCCGGGTGGACAGGCCGATCATTTTTGTCCGGCGCCGTTGTCGCCGGAAGTTACGAAAAAAGTCCAGCAAGTTGCGGTCGCCGCGCATAAATCTCTCGGACTGAAGGTCTACAGCCGCGTCGATGTGCTTCTCCCTGCGAACGCCGAGCCTTCCATTCTCGAGGTGAACACCGTACCGGGTATGACTGAATCCAGCCTTTTGCCCGAAGCCGCCGCCGTGGCCGGCATTCCGATGGCGGAGCTCTGCGAACGCATCATCTCACTTTCAACAACGGTTCATCACCTTAACGGAAAGGAGGTTTCGCCATGACTCCGAGCCCGCGAACTCGAGCCGGCGCCTCAACCCGTCGCCCGGCCAATCGCCGTAAGAAACGCCCTCAGCATTTGCTCGACGTCAATATCCGCGTTCATCGAGCCAAGTCCCAGCGCAACCAGCGGATCATCCTGTTTGTTTGCAAAGTTTTGCTCGTCCTCGGCATTCTCGTGGGTGTGGCATATGGCATTCGCGAGGGACTCAATCGGCTGTTTTTCGCCAACCCCACTTACACGCTGAACCACATCGACGTGGATATCGACGGCACGCTCAACCGCGATCAAGTCCTCCAAAGCGTCGCGCTGCGCACCGGTGTGAACATTTTTTCCGTCAAACTCCCGGTCGCAAGGCAGGCGCTGCTCGACATTCCACAAGTGGAAGATGCGGAAATTCAACGACTTCTGCCCGACACACTGAAGATCACGATCCGCGAGCGCCAACCCGTCGCGCGTCTCATTGCGGACCGAGCACAAATCGATACCCTCACACCCGCGCAGACTCTGATGCTGGACGCCAGCGGCATCGTGCTGAAAAGCCGTGCCAATCTGCCTGAATACACGCGACTGCCCGTTATCACCGGTTATCCAACCGACGGTCTCCGACTCGGCAAACCGGTTGAAGCAGCAGAAGTCATGTCTGCGCTCACCCTCCTGAAAAAGACCGGCGAAGAGTTGCCGGGACGTTACGATATCCAGACGATCGATCTCTCGAAAGGCTGGTGCATGGATGTTGCCGATCGCAGTCGCAGCGCGATCCGCTTTTCTTTTGAAGACCTCGATTCGCAGGTCCGACGGCTGGGCCTGCTGCTCGATTATTGCGACAAGAACCATCAGCAGATCGCTACGGTCAACCTGACCATTAAGCGTAATGTCCCGGTCACATTTGTACAAAGCGAAGCGATCGCTACCGATGGCGCAAGCGCCTCGAAATCAGAATTTAGTAAACCAACTGAACTCACCGGCGAAAATTCGCTGCCTGTCCGCAAGGCGCTGCCGGCCAACAAGAAGAAAGGATCAAAAAATGGGAAGGGATGACATTGTTGTCGGCCTTGAAATCGGCACCTCAAAAATCTGCGTCGTCGTCGCTGAAGATCAGGGCGACGGCACTATTAAAATCCTCGGCGTCGGCCAGGTCGCTTCACGCGGCGTGCGCAAAGGCGAGATCGTCGATTTCGACACCGCACAACAATGCCTCCACGACGCCCTCGTCGATGCCGAGCAGAAGAGTGATATCGAGATCGAGAGTGTTTTCGTCGGTATCAGCGGCTCACACATTTCCAGCTTCAACAGCCGGGGAATCGTCACAATTCCCGAGGAAAAAGGTGAGATCGATGAGGAAGACATCGAATCCGCCAAGGCCAGCGCCAAAGAAGTCAGCATCCCTGCAGAAAATGCCTTCGTACACCAGATTTTGCAGCACTATTACGTCGATGGCCGTGACGGGGTGTTGAATCCGGTTGGTATTTTCGGGAGTAAACTGGAAGCCGATTACCACATCGTTCACGGCATCCGCAATCGTATCCACAACACGCTGCGTTGCGTGAAGGAAATCCCGCTGAGTGTTGAAGATATCGTCCTCAACGGCCTCGCTTCCGCGCAGATCGTGCTCGATCAGGAACAAAAGAATCTCGGCGCGCTCGTCCTCGACATCGGTGGCGGCACCACGGATTACGTCATGTACCATGACGGCGCGGTGCGAAGCAGCGGTGTGCTCGCCGTCGGCGGCGATCATATCACCAACGATATCAGCATGTTGCTGAAAATGCCCATTGCTCGGGCAGAACGGCTCAAGATCACTGAAGGCAGCGTCATTCTCGGCAATTCGCTTCCGGGTGAAACGGTTGCGTTGAAAGACGAAACCGGATTCGCCGGCCGCGAAATCGAGCGGGAAAAGCTTAATACGATCATCCACATGCGAATGCGCGAGACCTTTGAGATCCTCAAACGCCGCCTCGAAAATGATTCCGCCTTTGGATACCTCGGCACCGGCCTCCATATTACCGGCGGTTGCAGTCTCTTGAAGGGCATCGACAACCTCGCGCAGGAAGTTTTCGGAATGGAAGTCACGCTCACACACGCGCCTGCGATGGCCGGCATTACGTCCGCTTTTGAAAATCCGCAATACTCCACCGCTATCGGATTGGTGAAATACGCGCAGGCCGTCCGCGCGGAAATTCCGGCCGAAGGAGTCCTGACACGCATTTTTAACCCGCTCAAACGCCTTTTCCGCAGATAGAAAAAAACCGCCCTCCTCTTAACCTAAGCTTGCTCTTGCTCTGTGGTCGTGACGCGTCCTGCCTGGAGCGAGAGCAAGACTAAGAGAAAGAGGAAAGAAATGCCCGCAACCAAGACCAACGACAACGCCATGATTGAGATTAACCGCTCCCTGCCAGGCGCCTCCGCGCCCATTGAACCTATTCCTGTCAAAATTGTTGGCATCGGCGGCGCCGGTTCCAGCGCGCTCGATCGCATGTTGCTCGACGGCGTGGATGCTACCGATCTCGTTGCGGTCAATACCGACGTCCAATCCCTTACCGCTTCGGTGGCCGCGCAAAAAATTCAACTCGGTAATGCTCTTACCCACGGGCTGGGTGCCGGGGGCGATCCTGAAGTGGGCATGCAGGCAACCGAAGTGGCGTTGCCGGCTATCCACGAAGCCATCGAAGGCGCCAAAATCGTCTTTCTCGTTGCCGGCCTGGGAGGCGGCACCGGTTCCGGCGCGGCCCCGCTGATTGCCAGCGCTGCCCGCGACGACGGCGCGCTGGTCATTGGCATCGTCACACTCCCATTTACCTTTGAAGGCCGTCGTCGCGGATTGCAGGCCCGCTCCGCGCTCGATCAGCTTCGCCGCATTTGTCATTCCGTTATTGTGTTTGAGAACGATCGCATGTCCGAACTCATCGTTCCCAAAGCCGGCATCCAGCAGGCATTCATCCAGGCGGACCACTGCATCAGCGAATGCATTCGCGCCCTGCTTTCCATGGTGGCGCGGCCCGGGGTCATCAAAGTAGGCATCGATGAAGTATTTACGGCACTCAAGAATCGAGACCCGCAATGTGTGTTTGGTCACGGAGAATCCGACGGCGACAACCGCGCCCATGAAGCGCTTGCCCGCGCATTGAAAAATCCTCTAATGGAGCGTGGCAAACTGCTTGAAGAAGCCGCCAATGTTCTCGTCTACATTGCTGGCGCCTCAAGTCTCACTCTCGCAGAAGTTGAAATGATCATGACGGAGCTGAACCGTCACATTAAAGAGCGTACCCAAATTTTGCTTGGCGCTTCCATCGATGCCCGGCTCGGCAATAAACTTACGGTGACAATTCTCAGCTCCGTTGGCAGCAATCCTCCCCAGGAATACGTTCCGCTATCCCTTCCTGGCCGCCAGCAGCCAGCCGCTGAAGATCCGGTTGCGCAGTCGGCGTCCATGCCCGAACGCCAGATTGAAATCATCGAATCCGTCGTTTCCGTTGTCGTCGACGAACCGGATCTGCCTTCCAAGACGGAGCTTCCAGCGGAGCTCATTCCAGCCGAGCCAAAATCCAACGGCGCGTCTTCGAAGAAAGGGAAGGAGATCCATCAGCAGGATCTGCAATTTGAAAATGTCAGCCGCGGTCGTTTCGAAAAGAGCGAACCGACGATTGTTGAAGGTCACGACCTGGACGTTCCCACGATCCTGAGAAAAGGCTTCCGGGTATAAAAGAAAGAGAGTTCAGCTCCGCACACGCGGGCTGAGCTCGGCTCTCTATGCTACCGAGCCGTAGGTATGGCGGATGTCTTCGGCATGAACCGCCCAGACGGTATCCTCGGCAATGTTGGTCGCATGGTCACCGACGCGTTCGAGATAACGGGCGACGAAAATCAAATTTAGGTAGTCCTGAACGCGGTCCGGATTTTTCGCAATCTGCGTGGTGATTTCGCTGATGAAATCACGGTTGAGTCCATCGAGCAGCTTGTCCCGCTTTTTGAGCGAGAGCGCGAGTTCGACGTCGTCTTCGGTGAAAGCGCGGAGGCTGTCCTTGAAGAGAGAGACCGCCGATTGGTAAAGCGGTTCGATTTGATTGGTCTCAGGAAGCGGCGGATGCTGGTTCAGCTTGCGGGCGCGACGAGCGATGTTGACGGCCTGGTCGGCAACGCGTTCGAGATTCGGCCCCAGCTTCATGGCGGCGACGACCCGGCGCAGATCGGTGGCGACGGGCTGATACCGAAGCATGATGTCGATGCCTTCTTTGTCGATTTGCTTTTCAAGTTGATCGATCTCTTCGTCGTCGGCGATAGCGATATTGCACAGGTCATTATCGCGCTTGAGCAGGCCGTTGATGGCGTTCTGCAGGTTGAGCTCTGCGAGGCTGGACATCATGAGCACGTCGTTGCGGAGGCTCGTGAGTGCGGTGTCAAAATTCGTAACGATATGGCGAGGGAAATCGGGCATAAGACTAAAATGTTCCGGTAAAAAATGTTGCGCGGAGAATGTAGCGGCGTTTGAAAATCTCTTCAAAAGGAAACCGGAGGTGTGCTGGAAACCGCCAGGACGCCCGGTTTCTGACTTTAACCACCAAAGTATCACGAAACGGGTGCTCCCAACGGTGGCCGATTGGAGAGCGCCGTGCATGATCCCGGCTGGGGCCCCGCGGGTCAAAAACGTTGTTGTTACAATCCGATGGCACGTATGTGGAGAAATGATGACGTGAAATCGTGCCGATTTAGAGATTTCGACTACCCTGGATTGATCTCCGACTGCAGGCGTGGCAGCAATTCAGAAATCTGGATGCGCTCCTGCTGCATCGAATCGCGGTGGCGCAAGGTGACAGTGTCTCGCATGGCGTCGCCGTTTTCACCAAGGGTTTCGAAGTCGATGGTGACGCAAAAAGGCGTCCCGGCTTCATCGAGGCGACGGTACCGGCGGCCGATCGCGCCACTGTCATCGTAGAAAACGTTCATGTGCGGCCGCAACAAATCGCGCACTTCGAGCGCTTTCTGGACGAGTTCCGGCTTGTTCTTCAAAAGGGGCAACACGCCGACTTTGATAGGCGCGATGCTCGGATGGAACCGCAAGACCGTGCGGGTCTCTGCTTTGCCTTTCTCGTCGGAGACCAACTCCTCATCGTACGCGTGACAGATGAGCGCTAGAATGGCGCGATCAACGCCTGCCGACGGCTCGATGACGTGCGGGATATAGCGGGCATTGGCTTCCTGATCGAAATATTCCTGGGATTTGCCGCTGTGAATCTGATGCTGTTTCAGGTCGAAGTCCGATCGTGCTGCGATGCCCTCAAGTTCCTGTGCGCCGAACGGAAATTTGAACAGAATATCGACGCACGCCCGGGCGTAGTGCGCGAGCTCGTCCTTTGTTTGCCGGTAGAGTTCGAGCGAATCCCGGGGAATACCGATCGAAGCATACCAACGGACGCGTTCGTGGACCCAGTAGGTGTGCCATGCCTGCCAGCCCCACGCTGCCTGTGGTTCACCCGGGTGTTGCTCGGGATCTACCTCAATAACCGCTGCTGTCGGGCCTCCGGCGACTTCGTCAGGTTTAATGAAAAATTCGAGTTCCATTTGCTCGAATTCACGGGAGCGAAAGATGTAGTTGCGTGGCGTCACTTCGTTGCGGAAAGCCTTGCCGATTTGGCAAATGCCGAAGGGAACTTTCTGCCGCGACGTATCAAGGACATTCTTGAACTGCACAAAAATCGCCTGGGCGGTCTCCGGGCGCAAATAGGCAATGTTCTCGTCGCTTTCAACCGGGCCGTAGTGCGTCTTGAACATCAAATTGAACGGTCTCGCTTCGCCGAGTTCGACGTGACTCTCAGGGTGGAAGTCCACGGAATTGGTAACTTCTGCGAGAACTGCACCTTCGAGGACGACGTCTTCCGGTTTTACCGAGGTGCCGAGCGCGTACAGTTGGCGTGCGGTCTTACGAATGCTGTCGGGATGAATGCCCTTGGGCTGGATGACCGCGTAACGCTTGTCGCTGGTCCAATTTGAGGTCGCTGAAGTCGCACCGGAATACCGGAAAACGGTTCCGGAAATTGGATCCACCTGATCGGCTCGGACACGTTTCTTGGTGAGCGGACACTCGCGCATGAGATCGGCAAACGTGTCCACGTGGCCGGACGCCTGCCAGACACTCGGATGCATAATAATCGTGGCTTCGAGTCCGACGATATCGTCGCGGAACCGGGTCATGGATCGCCACCAAAGTTCTTTCAGGTTGCGCTTCAATTCCGCGCCAAGCGGGCCGTAGTCCCAGAAACCGTTGATGCCGCCGTAGATTTCACTGGATTGAAAGATGAAGCCACGCCTCTTGCAGAGGCTGACGATTTTTTCCATGCGATCAGTGGCGGACGGGACGTTGGACATAGCTGAATTGAGAAAGGGGTGGAAACAGAACGCGTCCCAGGCCGGAAGGCAACGGAAAAGGTGATGACCCGAAAGCTTTCCCTTAGCTGTTAGGCGAGGAGGCGATTAGACACTTGATCGATCTCAAGGCGCATTCGGCTGTTGTTCGGTGATGACTACCAAAAGCCGCCCTTCCCCTTGATCCGATATTTTCCGTCGCCGACGCTGAGAACTTCGATGCGAACCCGCGCGAGGCCCTGATCGTAAAAGCCAAGCTTTTTCGCGACGGGTTCAGTAACGTCAAGCATACGGCCGGAAATGAAAGGCCCACGGTCATTGATTCGTATGACCGCGGAACGGGCGTTGGCGAGATTGGTCACCCGGACACGGCAAGGCAGGGGGAGGGTTTTGTGAGCTCCGCACTTGGTCCAGGGATAGAGCTTTTCGCCGGTCGAAGTTTTGCCGGGAAAAAGGAACCAGCCTTCCTTGTAGTGGGACGCGGTGCCTTCCTCGGTGTAACCGACAGCGCCAGCGGGTTGCATTGGATGGTAACGGATTCCCCGGATGGAATAGGCGCGGGTTTGATAGCCGCGATATTCGTGGCCGGCGCAGCCGGTGAGGAGAATGAGGAGCGCTGCGATGATCAGCCTTCTGAACATGGCTTTCAGATGAAGCCGCAGGCAGCGGCGGTTGTCGAGGATTCTGTGTTGTAGCAGCCGGCGGGCCTCGGATGATCGCTGGATGGCGCAAAAAAAGGCGCGTCATGCGACGCGCCTTTTTTAAATAGCTCTGTGAATAGGGATTACGCTCCGACTTCTGCCGCGGCGACTTCGTTGCGTTCTTTCATCGCAGCTTTGCGGCTGAGCTTCACGCGGCCCTTGTCGTCGATGCCGATGCATTTCACCCAGATCATATCGCCGACATTGACGACGTCTTCGGTCTTCTTGACCCTGAAATCGGCCAATTCGGAAATGTGGCAGAGACCGTCCTTGCCAGGCAGGACTTCGACGAAGGCGCCGAATTCTTTGATGGAAACGACACGCCCCTGGTAGGTTTCGCCAATGGTGATTTCCTTGGTCATGCCAGTGATGATTTCCTTGGCACGCTTCAGACTTTCGCCGTTGTTCGAGTAGATGTGCACGGAGCCATCGTCATCGATGTTAATCTCCGCGCCGGTCTCGGCAACGATGCCTTTGATGGTTTTGCCGCCAGGTCCGATAAGAAGGCCAATCTTGTCCGGATCAATCTTAATCGTTTCGATACGCGGTGCATACGGGCTGAGTTCGGCGCGGGGCGCGGCGATCGCAGAGGCCATGACCTCGAGAACTTTGCCACGCGCGGCTTTTGCCTCGAGGATGGCTTCGGTGAGAATCTTGTGGCTGACACCCGGGAGTTTCAGATCGAGCTGGAAGCCCGTGACGCCCGTGTCGGTGCCGCAAAGTTTGAAGTCCATGTCACCGAAGTGGTCCTCGGAGCCGATAATGTCGAGCAACGTCGTGTAGCGCTCCAAAACATCACCGTTGTATTCCGTAACAAGACCAACAGAAATGCCGGCAACCGGCTTTTTGAGTGGGACGCCCGCATCCATAAGAGCCATGACGCCGGAACAGACCGACGCCATGGACGTAGATCCGTTCGATTCGGTGACCTCGCTGCTCACGCGAATGGCATAAGGGAAATCTTCGACCGCTGGAATGACCGGGGCGATGGAACGCTCGGCGAGCGCACCGTGACCGATCTCACGGCGGCTGGTGCTGCCCGTGCGACCCGTTTCACCGACGGAGAAGGGCGGGAAGTTGTAGTGCAGAATGAAACGTTTGGACTGTTCGCCACCCGTGTATCCGTCGAGAAGCTGGGCTTCATCGGTCGGGGCGAGCGTGGCCAGAGCGATGGCCTGGGTTTCTCCGCGCTGGAAGAGAGCGGAACCGTGCGAGCGTGGGAGCAAACCGGCTTCTGCTGAAAGCGGACGGAGAGTATGCAGGTCGCGACCGTCACAACGGCTGCGGCGGTCAAGAATCGAGCGGCGGAAAGCTTTCTTCTGCAGATGGTCGAACGCTTGCGAAATTTCGAACGGGGTCGCTTCCGGGAATTTCTCCAGAACCGCTGTCTTCACTTCGCTGCGCAACGCGTCAACGGCTTTGCTACGGGCGATTTTGCTCGGTGTGTAAAGAGCGGCTTCGATCCGATCGCCAGCGACCTGAAAGGCGATCTCGAGGAGTTCGTCTTTCACTTCTAGGAGCGCGACCTGGCGCTTTGGTTTGCCTGCGATACGGCCCAGTTCATCCTGCGCTTCGATGACTTTGAGTGCTTCCTTGTGTGCGAATTCAAGGGCATTAATGAAATCGTCCTCGGGCAATTCGAGGGCCGAGCCTTCTATCATGATGACATCGTTGCGCGTGCCGACATAGACGAGGTCGAGATCGCTCTCAGCGAGCTGCGAGTGCGTCGGATTGACGACGAATTCACCGCCGATGCGGCTTACGCGCACGGCGCCGACGGGGCCCGCAAATGGAATGTCCGACACGACGAGCGCGGCGGAAGCGCCGTTGATGCTCAAAATATCGGGATCAATCTCGCCATCGGCGCTGAGCAGAATGCTAATGATCTGCGTGTCGTAGAAATAGTTCTTCGGAAACAGTGGACGCAGCGGACGGTCGGTCATGCGTGCGGTGAGAATTTCTTTTTCCGAAGGGCGACCCTCGCGTTTGAAATAACCGCCGGGGAATTTGCCGACTGCGGCGGCTTTTTCGCGGTAATCGACGGTCAGCGGAAAGAAATCCTGACCTTCTTTGATAGTGGTGGCGGAAACGGCCGAGACGAGGACGATGGTGTCGCCGCTGCGAACGATGACGGAGCCATCGGAGAGTTTGGCGATTTTGCCGGTTTCGAACGTAAGGGGGTTTTGCCCGACGTGGGCGGAAACAGAATGAGACATGTTCTAGCTAATTAGGAAAATGACATTCCCGTTCCGGCCCTGAAACGCAGATTTCAACCCCGCGTCTGGCAAGGCGAGGCTGAAAACTGGGGTTCAAGGCGCTTAAAAACGGGAAATGCCGGGTTGTTTTGTGGTTTTTACGACGCCACCCCGCCAATCGGAAATTGGAAGGGTGGAAACGTCGAAAAAGGGATTTGGGGGGATTCTCCGGGTCGAGCGGAGCCTCGGTTATTTCCGAAGACTGAGCTTGTCGATGACGGTCTTGTACCGTTCACCAGAAGTCCTTTTGAGGTAATCGAGAAGACTGCGACGTTGGGCGACGAGTTTAAGAAGTCCGCGGCGAGAATGATGATCTTTGACGTGGCCCTTGAGATGCTCGGTCAAATGATTGATCCGTGCGGTAATGAGGGCGATCTGAACATCAGCGCTGCCGGTGTCGTTGCTATGCAACTGAAACGGTGTCAGATCTTGGGTTGCTGTGGTTGCCATAAATTTAGAGTTCGCAAATATGACGGACTTTTTTGGACGCGCAAGGGGAGTTATCGGGAGAATTTTGGGCTGGGTGTCATCGAAATAGTGAAAATTAGGGCCACGTCCGGCGGCTTTGCTGGACGGCCGGAAGTCATGCTCTTGTTGAGCCGGCGTACGGGTTGGCCACGGGCGGATACGCATAACGCATAAGGTTCCCCGGCGTGCGAGCCGATTGAACTTCGCCCAAGCGGACATCAAAATTTGCGCTAAAATACACTTGCGCGCGAAAGAAATCTCTCCATCATAAGCGCTCCGCACGCGGGTGTAGCTCAGTGGTAGAGCACTTCCTTGCCAAGGAAGACGTCGAGAGTTCGAGTCTCTTCACCCGCTCCAAATTCCTGGGTAACCAGGTCTTCTTCTCAATGGACCGTCTTCGTCAAATTCTCGCCACCAAGGAAGACGAAGTTCGCAAGTTACTCCCGCGTAAGGATTTGCTGCGAGCTGCAGCGTTGGAACGCAACGATTTCCGGCCCTTTCGTGTGGCGATCGATCGCGGAGACGAAGCGCTCGGTCTGATCGCTGAAGTGAAAAAAGCATCGCCGTCGGCAGGAGTTATCGCGGAAAATTTCGATCCAGTTTTGATCGCGAAAGCCTACGAAAGTGCCGGCGCGCACGCCTTGTCGGTGCTTACAGATGAGTCGTATTTCCAGGGAGCACTCAAGTACCTCGTCGACATTCGGGCTGCGGTCTCGCTGCCGGTATTGCGGAAGGATTTCATCATTCACGAAGTGCAGATTTACGAGGCGGCTGTTGCTGGAGCAGATGCGATTTTACTGATTGTCGCTGCCTTGGAGCAAAATGACTTGGTTCATTTGCTCGAAGTGGCCGAGGCATGCCAGCTGGATGCGCTCGTGGAGGTCCACAATTTGGAGGAAATGGACCGGGCCTTGGAGACTAACGCTCGATTCATTGGGATCAATAACCGCAACCTGCGCACTTTCGAGGTCGATTTGGCTACCACTGAAGTGCTCAGCGAAGAAGTTCCCGACAGCATCACACTGGTAAGCGAAAGCGGCATCAAGACCAATGCCGACGCGCGCCGCGTTTTCGGTGCAGGCGTCGATGCATTGCTCGTCGGCGAAACCCTTATGCGCGCAGGCAATATCCACGCCACAGTCGAAGATTTACTGGCGGTTGGGTAAGGGTGGGCTGATTGAAGGCCGCGGCCAGGCTGTCGCCGGGTCGTGACCGCCGGTCCCGGTGGCCAAGTGACAGCCATAGACCGCCGTTACGACAAATCCCTGAGCGCTTCCCTAAGATTTTCCCATTTCCTCGACTGTAGCGTCGTCAATAAGGAATTCGGACTCTGCGGAACCGGCGGTGATGAAAATCGCGCCGGTATATGAATCCGGCGGAGCAGTGACCGTGATTTGGAGTTTTTGCCAGGAACCGGGTTGCGCTGGGAAGGCGACAGGCGCCGATTTTTCGGCCTTCACAGGATCGTTGTTGATTGTGTAGAAGCGGAATTCAAACGTCGCGGGACCCGGGTGAACGGTGCGGACCCAAAGGCCGACGCGATAGGCGTTACCGGGGGTCACCGGGAAACGAGGGCCGTCGACGCGGGCCGAATTTGGCGCTGCTGTGCTGATCTGAAGCGAAGCGATCCCTGTGCGCGCGCTGGATTTTACGACGGCGACTTTCGCCTTATCAGGCCAATCCCAACCGTCTCCGCCTTCTTCGAAGCTCCCGTTGGGAAGATAGGGCGAATGGTTGTCGCTGAGTTCGTCCTTCTTTTCGTCGCACCCGAAAAGAAGGGCACACGCCATGGCAGCCGTCAGACCTTTAAAAACAGAGATTCTTCGTTGCCCGGCGGGGATTTTTTTCATGTGATGAGCGTTTGCCAAACGCCTGACAGCTGGCAACTCGAAAGATAGGGATCTCGGAAGGAAGCACGATGACGGCCAACGAATCGCCGAAAGCTACGGACACGGCTAAAAAATCCTTTGGCGCGCTCAGAAATCTGGGCGGCGTCCTGCTTTACCTGCGCAAATATTCCGTGGGAACGGCGGGGGCGATCGGGATGTTGCTGGTGATCATGGGGATCGAACTCTCGCTTCCGCAGGTAGTCGGGCGGGCGATTACGGCGCTGAAGGATCATTTGGAAAATGCGACCCCATTTGTGCCCCTGGCGTTTGCAGGAGTTTTTCTCGGACTGTCGCTCTCGCGGGAAACGTTGAGATTCGGGCTGGGACGATTGCGGAGCCGGGTTATCCAAGGCGTTTTGGCAGATATCCGCGGCGATATTTACGACGCCATTCAGTGGCTGCCGTTTAGCTTTCACGACAAGAACAACACGGGTGAGCTGATTTCGCGTTCGACGAGCGACATTCAACGGCTACAGGAGTTCCTGTTCGCGTGCCTGTTTTTGAGTGTGGACATCTTTGTGTTCCTCATCGGATCGATCGTGCTGATTTGGCTCACGAACTGGCAATTGGGTGTCGCCGCATGCTGTGTGCTGGCGCCGGCAATCGGATTGCTGGCCTTTTACTCGCGCAAATTGCATCCCCTCTGGCGCCAGGTTCACGACCGGTACTCGGAAATGACGACGGTCATCCAGGAAAACATCGCGGGGGTGCGGGTGGTGAAGGCGTTCGCATCGGAGGAGCGCGAGATCGAGAAATTCCGGGCACGAAATGCGGTATTCATCGACGCCGTCACGCGGACGATCAATTTCTGGGCGGCACGAGTTCCGATGGCGCAATTTTTCTTTGGCCTCGGCGTACCGGTGATTCTGTGGCTGGGCGGTAGACAAGTCATTAGCGGAGAGCTGCTTGTGGGCGATCTGGCGAAGGTCGTTTTTTATCTGCTGGCGATCGGCAACCGGATGCAATCGGTGGGGATTTTCGCGAATGTCATGCAAAACGCTAGCGCCAGTGCCGGCCGGATTTTGGAGATCATTCACGAGCCGCCGGCGATCGTAAGTGGAACGCGGGATTTGCCCATTGGGCGCGGTGCGGTTTCGTTTGAGAACGTGTGTTTCCGTTACCGGGACGGACGCGCGTCGTTGGAGAATTTCTCGTTGCAAGTGGCTCCGGGCGAAACCGTTGCGCTGGTGGGAGCGACAGGCGCCGGAAAGACCACCGTGGTGAATCTGATACCGCGCTTTTACGATGCAACGGACGGGATCGTTCGCGTGGAAGGGGTGAATGTCCGCGAACTGCGGCTAGATCAATTGCGCCGGACCGTGGCGGTGATTTTTCAGGAAACCTTCCTTTTCAGCGCAACCGTGGCGGAGAATATTGCGTTCGGGCGCCCGGACGCGACACGGGAACAAATCATGGCGGCGGCGCAAGCAGCTCAGGCAGCGGAGTTTATTGAGAAACTTGAGGACGGTTACGACACGATGGTCGGTGAACGCGGAATGTCACTGAGCGGCGGCCAGAAACAACGGATCGCCATCGCCCGGGCGTTCCTCATGGACCCGCGGATTCTCATTCTGGACGACGCAACGGCAGCAGTGGACCCGGAAACCGAGCGTCTCATCCGCGAAGCGATGGTTCGTTTGACCGCGAACCGGACGACCTTTCTCATCGCTCACCGTTTTTCGACCGTGCGTCACGCCCAGCGGATCGTCGTTCTGGAAAAAGGCCGCGTCGTGGAGACGGGAACGCATGCAGAATTACTGGCAAAAGACGGCGCCTATTGCCACCTGTTCGCAGCGCAACTGGGAGGACTGGAAGGCGAGCCTGCTGAATCCATATCGCCAGGATAAATCGTCGGCTCGCTGCCTGCGAGGCCCTCAACCTACATCAGCTCACGGAATTGCTAAGGTGTGGGGCCGGCGCCTTTTGCAATACCCGCCATAGTGAAAGCGCTCATGCATCGTGGTGTGAAATTGCGTTTTGCCGCCCGAAGTCCGGTTTTGTTACATTTGAGTTTTTCCCATGGCCGCTATTGATCCTATTGTCGAAGAACAGCTCGCGCAGCGCGCGATGACTTCGGAATTGTTCTTCCGGCTGGTGACCTATCTGCGACCCTATAAGTGGTCGGTCTTCGTAGCGATTGCGGCGTCGATTGGGCAGGTGGCCTGTCAATTGGCTGGGCCGCGTCTCGTGCAGATGGGGATCGACCGGTACTTGATGGTAATCAACGACACGACATCGGCGACGCGTGGAGTGATGGCTATTTCCGGTATCTATCTCGCGAGTCTCGCGTTGGCGTGGCTGTTTTCCGTGACGTATGTCCGGCATTCTTTCCGGGCCGGACAAGGCGCTGTCAACGACCTCCGAATGAATGTCTTCCGCCACATTCAGGCGCTCAGTTTGAATTACTTCGATCGGACGCATCAGGGGCGGATCATTGCCCGCGCAGACTCGGACATGAGCTCGATGTTTGACCTTTTTACCAACGGCGCGAGCCAGATGGTAACGAGTCTGTTAACGCTCGTCGGTGTGCTGGGGCTCATGCTGCAATACGATTGGCGGTTGTGCGCGGCGGTAAGCCTTGTGTTGCCTCCTCTGGTCGGCTCGACGTGGTGGTTTCAGCAAACGGTCATGCGCGCTTATCGCAAAATGCGGATGGTGCAATCGCGGATCACGGCCGCTGTCGCAGAAAACATCTCCGGCGTGCGGGTGGTGCAGGGTTTTGCGCGGCAGGAGGTAAATCTCCGGGCGTTCGAAGAGCTGAACGACAAATTTACCGACCGTTTTTACAAAGTGGCTCGAATATTTCACAGTTACATGCCGATGCTCGGCGTGCTCTACGGCATTGGCACGGCGATCATTTTGGGATATGGCGGCTGGCTCGCGTTACGCCGCGAGATCACGCCCGGGGAACTGGCGGCGTTTTTGATGTATCTCGGCATGTTCTTTGGGCCGATCCAGACCATGGGCGATCTGTACAACCAAACCATTTCCGCGGCGGCGAGTGCGGAGAGGGTTTTTCAGCTGCTCGACACACCGCCACAGATTGTGGACGCGAACGAAGCGGTTGAATTGCTGGAAATCGCGGGGCGTGTGGCGTTTGAGAACGTGTCTTTCCGGTATGACACGACACCGGAAGATTGGTGGACCTTGCGCGATATCCATTTTATCGTGGAACCAGGAAAAACCATTGCACTGGTCGGTGCGACCGGCTCGGGAAAAAGCAGCATCATCAATTTGCTCGCACGGTTTTATGAGCCACAGCAGGGGAGGATTACGGTGGATGGATTCGACCTGAGGACGACGACGATCGACTCGTTGCACCGTCACATCGGGATCGTGACGCAGGAGAACTTCCTTTTCACGGGAACCGTGCTCGAAAATTTGAAGTTCGGACGCCCCGGCGCGACGGACGAAGAAGTCATTGCGGCGGCGAAAATGCTCGGCACACATGACATGATCCTTGGCTTAACAAATGGCTACGCGACCAAAGTCTCCGAGCGCGGCTCGAATTTCTCTGCGGGCGAACGGCAGCTGATCTGCTTCACCCGCGCCATGGTGGCGGAGCCCCGGATTTTGATCCTCGACGAGGCCACGAGCGCGGTCGATCCACACACGGAGCAGGTCATCCAAAATGCCATCGACCGGTTGTTCGAAAAACGCACGAGCTTCGTCATTGCCCATCGGTTATCAACCGTTCGCAAAGCCGATTTGATTCTCGTTCTTCGCGAGGGTCGGATCATCGAACGCGGCACACACGCGGAACTTTTGGCCGCCGCCGGTGAATACCGGCGACTCCACGATGAGTTTGTCCAGGCGTAGGGCCTAAGGGAACTACGAAATCGTCGCTCTCAACAAGCTCGCTTCGACCTGTTTCGACTGTTCCAGAAGAGGCTCGAACTGGCTTTTTTGCGCGTTACAGAAATCTTCGAGCGGCGCAAAAGTCGCGCCGAGGTCCTGATAAAACAACTCGATCGCGTGTTTAAGCTGCCCCTCCAGCGCTGCGGTCAATTCATCGCGCCGGGCGATCATTTGCTTGCTGTAATCCTGCAAGATCTGGCGCCGTTTGAATAGCGCGACGGCCGTACCGACGACGGCTCCGCTTGCTGCGACGATGCCGGTAACGTCCAAAATTGCCACATGCGTGAGTGCGGCCACGACCGTTGCAAGCCCTCCGACGGCTGCCACGGCCCCGGGCACGCGCAGCCAGGCCGCCGTCTCGCTAAACCAATGCTTCAACTGTGTCTCGATCTGTCGATCGGACATTTGTTCGAGCAGCGTGAGATCGAGTTTGCGGACAATATCGGCCCGTTGATCCAGAAAAACCTGTGTCGCGGCGATCCGGCTGCGGCTGTCGCCTGCAAAGCTGCGCTGCATCATGTCGTACAGAGATTGCCACAGACTCTTGAGATCGCCCTCGAGGAGTTCCAGGCCTTTTTGCAGCTCGCGCTGGACCGCTTCCTGCAGATCAGCCTCGATTCGTTTCTGAAAGTCCTGCTGCCATTCGCCGCGATGGACCATCAATTTGAGCGTGCCCATCAGCGTGAGCCGTTCGCGCAGGACCTCGTCGCCGCGCATCCTGCATTTATCGCACGCTTGTTCGACGGACCGCAAAAAACCGCCGACCTGCCTCAACGACTGCTCTTTGCGCTGCGTGAGGATCGCTTTCAATTCGGTTAATTTCGCAAAATCTTGTGCAATGATTCCGAGCGAATTGCGCACCTTCTCGACCTGCTGCTTCAGCAACACGAGCGCCGTGGTTTGAATCGACCGGAGTTGCTCGCGCCGGCCGTCATTCGTGATGACCGACTCGTCGATGTGCCGCTCCAAGTCTGGGAAATGACTCGCCTCCCATTTTTCCGGATTGGCAATTCCGCGAGCCGATTCCAGAGCCAATTTGGCGGAAACGGCAAAAACGGGACATTCGACGCCGATTTTTTGAAGTGAGGTCTGCCTCAGGTGACTCACGATGCGATCGACTTCTTCATGCGACCGCAAATCAGATTGTTGCAGCACAAAGGCGACTTTTTTGAGCCATTTCTTTTGGATTAACGCCAGGAAATCCCAGGCCGATCCAGCCCAGGGATTGGTGACGCTGAAGACGAAAAGGACGAGGTCGGCGAGAGGAACAAACCGTTCCGTGATGCTTTGATGGTCAAGGATGATGCTGTTCGTTCCAGGCGTATCGACGATGTTGAAGTTGCGCAGGAAATCGATGGGCCGATGCAACTCGACCAGATGCGGCGAAAGCGTCAAATCCCGCTCCGTTTCGCCGTATTTGAAAAGATAGATCCGATCCGTAGCTGGCAGAACGTCGACGCGGCAAAACTCCTGTCCGAAAAGCGCGTTGAGGAAGGAGGACTTGCCCGCCTTAACCTCGCCGACGACGACGAAAAGAAACGGTTCGCCCACACGTGCGCTCAGTCCATGAACTGTGTGATTGGTGTCTTCATCCGCCTTGCTCGCGTGTGCAAACGAAAGCAGATCCTGGAGACCGCGTTGCAGTGCGGCCCGTTGTTCAAACCATGTTTCGCCCAGATTCATCCGATTAACAGCGAGTGGCAGCGCATCAAGGCGTGGGCATGGGCAGGGGCGTGGAAGAGGTTTGAACGGAAGGCGTTGAGTCACCAATCGGAGGCGTTGCAGGCCGCAGGTCGAGCTCACGTGCGGCGCTCGAGAGCGGGATTGGTGTCGGCAGCGAGTTCGGTTCTGCCCGGACACTGTTTGTGGACGGGAGCGTGGAGGGCAGCGACAAGCGGGGGTCGGCGGCTGCGGTTTGCGTCGATGCCAGCTTGGGCTGCTCCATCGCGAGTAACTCGGAAACGGTCACGAATTTATATCCCTTGGCCAGCAATTGATCGAAGGTTTCCGGCATTGCGCGGACGGTGGCACCATGAATGTCGTGCGCTAGAATGATCGCGCCACTATGCGTGCCATTGACGATGCGCGACCGGACCACGGCTTCACCGGGCTTTTTCCAATCAAGCGGGTCGACGGACCAGAGGATGATATGGAGCCCAAAATGTTGATGGATCCAGGATTTCTGGCGCTTCGTGATAGACCCGTACGGCGGGCGCAACAAGGTCGGTCTCACCCCGCAAGCGGCATAAATGGCGTCTTGCGTCTTTTCAATCTGTGCCGTCACGGCGGCATCGGACATTTTTGCAAAAGCAGGATGCGACCAAGAGTGATTTGCAACTTCGTGACCTTCCTCGACCATGCGACTCACGAGCTGTGGAAACTCCTGCACATTTTGGCCAACAAGGAAAAATGTTGCTTTGATGCCTCGGGCTTTCAGGTCGTCGAGCAGCGTTGGCGTGTATTCCGCACTGGGTCCGTCATCGAATGTTATCGCAATGTAAGGCCCTTTTACAAAGACACTTGTGTAAGTCGATGCATTGCCGGGAAAAAATGGATCGGAGGGCGGGGCAGCGCTGGTCGTTGTTGTGACCGGAAGTGCTCTGCGGACCTCGAATTGGTCCTGTCCGAAAACGATCAAGGGCGCCAGTAGAAACGCCAGAATAACGAAAATTTGGAAACGAAAACCAAGATCGCCGTTACTGCGCGGCAAGGATGCGGGATTTGCCATGGTCTGCCAACGGAAGCAGATGAATGACAAAAAGGAAAGTTAGAGTTGAGTGTTTGACGCGTGTTTTCCCCTTGCAACACCGCGGACCGGTGATGCTCTCGCGTTACTCCAGGCGAACCGGAATATGGTGCGCTCTGAGGAAAGCTTTCACGTCGTTCACGGTATATTCGCCGAAGTGGAAAATGCTCGCGGCAAGGACAGCATCGGCTTTTCCTTCCGTGAGAACGCTTACGAGGTGCTCGAGTTTTCCGGCTCCGCCACTGGCAATGACTGGGATGCCAACATGCTCGCTGACGGCCGCGGTCAATTCCAAATCGTAACCGTCCTTGGTTCCGTCTGCATCCATGCTCGTGAGCAGGATTTCTCCGGCACCACGTTTTTCGCATTCGATGGCCCACTCGACGGCATCGAGTTGCGTCGCCCGTCGCCCTCCGTGCGTGTGGACGGTCCAGCCGCCATATGCATTGCGCCGGGCATCGATCGCTACGACGACGCATTGGGCCCCGAGTCCTTCCGCGGAATCGCTGATGAGGCGCGGGTTTTCGATCGCCGCAGTGTTCATGCTGACCTTGTCCGCCCCGGCCAGTAGCATGTCGCGTACATCGACCACGGAGCGAATGCCACCGCCAACTGTGAGGGGCATAAAACATTGCGCCGCAGTCCTTTCCACGACGTCGATCATCGTTCTCCGGTTGTCCGACGACGCGGTAATATCGAGGAAAACCAATTCATCGGCGCCCTGATCGTTGTACGCCATCGCGCATTCCACGGGATCGCCCGCGTCGCGCAGTTCCAGGAAACGCGTTCCCTTGACCACTCGTCCGTTGGTCACATCGAGGCAGGGAATGACGCGTTTGGTGAACATGCAATCGAGAAAGGTGGTTCGGTCTGTCACAGAACCGTCACACTCATGACGGTTTGTGCCCGCTCGACAAGTAAAAAATCGGGGAATGAATCCGTCAGCGATATTTCTCTGCGGCCGAATTCCCGGTTCCTTGCCAAGCACGATTCGTAAAAAACGAGGGGATTGGTCGGCCGTTTCAACCGACGATCCGACATCGTTGAAATTACGCCGGGATGAATGCCTCCAAGGGCTCGTCGTGTGGATACAATTTCCGGTATTGAATGGCCTGCAGACCGGCGATTGCCGCTACGCCGACGATTTCGTCCACGGTGGCGCCGCGGGATAATTCGGCTGCTGGTCGCGATAGACCGGTTAGCAACTGTCCGTAGATATCCGGCTTGGCCAGATAATGCACCAGTTTGCTCGCGATGTTGCCGCTGTTGAGATCGGGGAAAATCAGGACGTTGGCCTTGCCTGCCACTTCGCTGGAGGGGACTTTTTTCTCCGCGACTTCAGCCAGGAGCGCCGCGTCTGCCTGCAACTCGCCATCAATCGCCATGTCGAGGAGCTGCTCGTCGGCCATTTTCTTGGCCAGTGCAGTGGCTGCGGCTACTTTTTCCGTGAGAGGCATTTTGGCACTTCCTCGAGTGGAAAATGAAAGAAGTGCAACCCGTGGCCGCGTCCCTGTGAGTTGACGCGACAGACGCCCCGTTTCGACAGCGATGGCGGCGAGCTGCTGGACATCTGGATCGGGCACAACCGCACAGTCACCCATGAACAGCACTCCCTTATCGCCGAGCGTGTTGTCCTTCATCTCCATAATCGTGCAGCTAGAAATCGTTTTGATATGCGGCAGCGGCGCGATGATCTGGATGAGCGGCCGCAGCAACGAACTCGAAAACGCTGAGGCTCCGCCAACCAGGGCGTCTGCCTGGCCATATTGAAGCATCATGGCGCCAAAAAAATTGGCATTGAGCATGAGCTCCCTGCAATTGGCCGGCCCCATTTTGCGGTAACGCTCGAGTTTTTCCAGCCGGCTTACAAAGGTATCAAAGTCGGAAGCCGCAGGCGGGTTGATGATCATTACATGATTCAGATCCACTCGAAGGTTTCGGGCGGCTGACTCAATGGAGCTGCGATCACCCAACAGGATGGGCGTACCTAGTTTCAGTGAAGCGAACTTCCCGGCTGCCTTTAGCACGCGGGGTTCGGTGCCCTCGGGGAACACAATGCGTTTTGGATGGCGGGCCAATTTCTCGAAAACGCTCTCAATGAATTTCATACCTGAGTGCAAGGTTGGCCATATTCCAGCGCCCGGACAAGCCATTTAATCCTCACAATTCCTTATGATTACGGGTTTCTCCCCGCGATACAGCTGGCTTGGATCCTTGCTGTGACGCATGCCTTCCCACCAACCGTAAATTCATGCTTTTCAGGCCGGTGAACTGTCGGAAAACTCATGCCATGAGACTTGTCATCCTCCTTGTTCTGTTTGTGTTAGCCGTTCCGATGCTGGCACTAACAGATTCCGAGCTCGATTCCATCGGACGCCGCGTGTGGCAAAATGAATGCGGTGGGACGCGCGATGGGCTGACTTCATGGAACTCAGGGGAAAATTTTGCCTCTTTGGGGATTGGGCATTTTATCTGGTATCCGCGCGGCGTGGATGGCCCATTTGAAGAAAGCTTCCCGAAGCTGATTGCCTATATTCGAAAGAACGGTGTAACGACCCCAGAGTGGCTGGAAGGTGATTGTCCGTGGGCCACGCGTGCACAATTCCAGACCGATTTTCGCGGCAAGCGCTTGAGCGAATTGCGCGCCCTTCTTGCCGGCACGATCCGGCTTCAGAGCCGGTTTCTTGCGCTGCGGATGGAGGATGCCCTCCCCAAAATGCTTGCTGCAGCGCCGTCGGGACAGCGTGAAAACATTCGAAAGCAGTTCGAGCGGTTGGCAGCAACGGGGAATGGAACGTTTGCGCTCATCGACTACGTGAACTTTAAAGGCGAGGGGATCAAGAGCACGGAACGCTACAAAGGCGAAGGATGGGGCCTTCTACAGGTTCTTGGTGGAATGACGGGTTCCGGCTCCGGTGCGACGAAGGAATTTTCCGAAAGCGCTGTGCGCGTGCTGACCCGTCGGGTCGAAAACGCTCCGCCGAGCCGCAACGAAACCCAGTGGCTGCCTGGGTGGAAAAACCGGGTCCGGGCGTATTCCCAATAAGCGGGAGCGGACGAGAACGGCAGCGAAATCACGTGGGATTGGTCCCTGCGACCAGAACGGTCATGTAGGTTGTGCCATCGGTTCGTCGAAGCCGGAGGGTTAACTTTTCACCTGGGGCTTTGGTCATCAGCTGCTTCGCCTCAGACGCTTTGCAACCGCTGACCGGGACATTTTCGATTTCGATGATGCTGTCGCCGACGGCGAGGTTTGCGACGGCTGCGGGTGAACCGGCTTCAATCTCGATGATGGTGATGGTTTTGAGGACGGGGTCGTTTTCACCTTGGATAGACGCTTTCACCGACATGCCCAGCCAGCCTGGCTCGGTCGCTCCGGCGAGCCAGGGCATCAACAGCAGGATGACGACGAAAATCCCAAGCTGGAAACGTCGCGACATCGGGGGTCACAGCGACTATCCGGTCGTGCGCAGGCCGGCGGCGATGGCGTTGATGGAGAGCATCACTTCGGGAAGGAGGCGGTCAGCGGTTTGCTGGTCGTCGCTGGCCTGGATGTGGCGCCATTTGCGCAGGAGGACGACTTGCTGGTGGTGAAGCACTTTCAACGCGTCGGCGCGCACTTCGAGAGTCTTGAAGAAACGTGGCCGGCGGCTGGTGAGGTGGCCTCCCATGACTTCGTTGATCATTTCGCCTGTGAGAACGAATTCATCGCGAATCTTGGCGAAGATTTTTTCGCGCACGTCGGCGTTGGCGACGAGATCGGCGTAAAGGCCCATTAGATCCAGACTGGCGCTGGCGAGGTTGGTTTCGACGTTGTTCAGGACGAAACGCAGAAACGGCCACGATTTTTGCTCGCGAGACAGCCAGACGAAACTTTCTTCGTCCTCGGTTTTCAACTGGGAGAGTGCCGTGCCGACGCCATACCAGCCGGGGAGATAGAATCGTGATTGGTTCCAGGAAAACACCCACGGGATGGCGCGAAGATCACTGAGTTTTCGCTGCCCGGTGCGTCGAGATGGGCGGGAGCCGATGCTGCTGCGTTCCAGGGCGTCGATGGGCGTTGCCTGGCTGTAGAATTCCATGAATTCCGGCAGCTTGAGGAAGGCCTGATAGGTATCACGGCTGGCGCGGGCGAGCTTATTGACCACACCTTTGAGGGGGCGATTGGGCTCTTTGGTTTGCGCCTGGCGCGCGGTCACACCGGTAACACCCGCAAGCAGCAGTTCGAGATTGTAAGTGGCGGTGCCAAGGTTGGCGTATTTTTGAGCGATGGTTTCACCTTGTTCGGTGACGCGGAGATCGCCGTTGACGGTTCTTTCGGGAAGCGCCTCCAGAAACCGGTGCGTCGGGCCGGCGCCACGGCTGATTGTGCCGCCACGACCGTGGAAATACCGGATGCGGACCCCGGCATCGAAGCCCACGGCAGTCACGGCTTCCTGCGCCATTTGCAAAGCCCATTGGCTGGCGAGGATACCGCCTTCCTTGTTCGAATCGCTGTAACCGACCATTACCTGCTGAACAGGCAAGGGATGGCGCGTTGGGCGTTGAGCGTGCTGGCGGTAGAGGCTGCGCTTTGTGACAGGGTGCTCGAGGAAGTCCTTCATGATGGTCGGACTTTTTTCGAGGTCCTCGGTCGTTTCAAAAAGCGGGACGACTGGGAGAAGGCATGCCAAACCGTCGGCGGTATTTTCTACGAGTCCCGTTTCGCGGCAGAAAAGATAAATGATGAGCAAATCCGACACGGAACGCGTCATCGAAACGATGAGTGCGCCGAGACCGTCCGGACCGTATTTTTTCCGGTGCTCGGCCAATACCCGGTAACAGGACAGGACGGCATCCGCCTCTGGCCCGGCGGGAGTCCCGGCGAGGAGAAACGGACGCGGACTTTGGAGTTCTTTGTTGAGAAAATCGATGCGCTGAGCTTCATCCCAGCCTTTGAGAGCGTCGCCGGCGAGTCCTGCTTTGGTCATCATCTGGGCGAGCGCTTTTTCGTGAAATTCGCTGTTCTGGCGCACATCGAGGGCGCCGGCATGGAAGCCGAAGACTTCGATCGTGCGCATGATTGGACGTACTTCAAGGCGGGCAAGGCGTCTGGCGCCGACCTCGATGAGGGAGGAATGGAGGATACGCAGGTCGGCGCGGAGTTCGTGCGAGTAGCGGTAGCGATTTGGCGCCTGGTCCAAGTGAGCGTCGTCGGCGAACGATCGCGCGAGGGGGAGCTTTTGCTGGATCAGTTTTACGAACTGGCGCCAGGGCTCATCGGGGTGATGGCGCATGATGGGCTCGGCGATTGCGGGCCCCATTTCGCCGGCGAGGGCGACGATGGCATCGCGCAAAAAGGCCGGTGCTCTGTGGACGTGCTGGGAAAGTGTCAATTCGTAGGCTGCTTTTTCAAGCTGGCGATCGATGACTGTGAGAGCTGTTATCCGGAGTTCGTCGAGCGATTCGCGCGTAACGGCGTCAGTAACGAAAGGATGTCCGTCGCGGTCGCCGCCTACCCAAGTTCCAAAGTGTAACAGAGGAAGAGTACCTTCGCCGTCGAGTTTTGCGGGGTCGTAGCCGGCCTCCTTCCAGGAAACTTCCAAGTTGCGATCGAGGCGCGGCAGGACTTGGGGAAAAACATCCTGCAAATAATGGATCATGTTCCGACGTTCGTCGGCGACCTCGGGTTTTTGACGCGGGATTTCGCCAGTGCGCCAGAGACGTTCAAGAGTGGCCTTGATCTCATCGCGAATATTTTCGCGTTCGCGCGGAGTCCACATCTGGTTCTCGCGCTGGAGAAGCAGTTGATAAAGCGCGCGCAGTTGCTCGATGACAGTGGTGCGTTTGGCTTCGGTCGGGTGTGCAGTAAGGACCGGTTCGACTTCGATTTCCCGCAAGATATTGGCCAGAGTTTGCTCAGGAATTTGAAGTTGAGCGAGGCGTTTGAGCTCAGACCCCCACAATCCTGGTTCGGTAGCCGTGCCCTGTTCCGTCTCGCGCCGCCGGCGCATTTGGGAAGCGACATTTTCCTCAACGATGTTTAGCAACTGGAAGGCGATCGAGTAAACTTGGGCCATCCGGGCGGGATAATTGCCCTCGTCGGCGACCGTGCCCGTCCAGGGGACGTAGTTGGCCAGTTCCGTTTCGCCCAGGTCGATCAAGACTTCCTGAAAACACTCAACAAGGAAGCGCAGGTCGTTGTGAATTTTTTCAAACCCGATGGCGGTGAGATCGGATTTTGAAGCGGGAACGGGGTCGGTATTTTCCATGGATGGTTCCTGAATGTGTGCCACTGATGCACCGACAGGTATGGCATTTCCCGAATTGTAAAGTCAACGCCGGTAGACAAGCGTATGGTGGAAATATTAACGGTGACTCAGACGGATTTGCCTTCAGCAGAGCGGGCTGCCTTCGATTCTGGCGCAGGCGCGATCAATTCGCCTTGGAATTGTGAGAGCAACCGTTTGAGCACCTGTTCCGCCGCATGGAATTTTAAGTCATCAATGGTGGCTTTGTGCGCTGACCTCCGCCCCGGTTCGCGAGAATAAACGTAGGCCAGTCCTTTGTTATCCCATTTTCGCGTATCGATCTTGAAAGCGTCGGCAAAGCGGACGGTTTTGCCGTTGGGTAAGATCATACGGTCAGCATGCCCAACGAGCGTCTTGTTTCGGTTTACAACGAGCATCATGCCCATGATTGCAGCCGCTGCCACCATGGCCCAGCCGATCCAGAATTGCTGTTGGATTTCGGCGGGCGTGTATTTCCTGGGCTCGGCCGCCCAGCCTCGAGGCGCCGCGTAGTCGTGCCACTGAGGCTGGGTGAGATTGGGATCGATAATCCAACCTTTTTTGCGGGCCTCAGTCATCCACTGGGCGGCGGCGCTGTCGCCCTGGGATGCCGCCTCTTTGTAGCTTCCGATAACTTCGGCGACATACCATTCCTTTTGCTCAGCGATTTTGTTCTTCTTCGGGTAACCCCATTGGCCGTCGTAAAGGAAATAACAGCCCATTGCGAGAACTGCGGCGGCGAGCAGTCCGATGCGGCGAAGGTACCAACTGGTTAGGCGACAGGTGATAATTTCATTGTCGCTGGGGTCAACGGCAGATTCGGAACTCATGCGGGCTTGTTTTCGAATTGAGCCCGCCACTATCTACGCGGCTCGCGCCTTTACCAGTCTTTTCGTGGCCGGCGAGCCGAGCCACGGCGTTGACAAATGCATCAGGGGCGCTCATTCTGCGGCGCTGAAGGCGGAGGCTGGTTGCTAGGTGCTTCCTCTTTGGGCTGTTTCTTTTCGGGTCGGGTTTTTTCCGCTGAATCGCTTTTTTCGTTCTGGCGGCGAGGCTGAGGTTCCGGGCGATCGCTGTCGGATGGTCTTTGGTGTTTTTCCTCGCGCGGTCTTTGAGCAGTCTCCTTTTGTTCCTGGATGTCGGGACGGTTTTCACGTTGCGGCCGGTCGGGGTTGATCGTTTCACGTGGCTGAATGGATTCGTCCTGTTTCTGCCGTTCGGAGCGCTGCGGACGATCCGCCGGTTTCCGTTGTTCGGGTGGCGGTTGTTTCCGCTGCGGTTCGTCGGGCCGGTCTTCGCGTTGTGGACGATCAGGGCTGATGTTGTCGGCTGATGGCTGTCGTTGCGGCGGTCTTTCCGTCTCACGAGCCAACTCCTGGCGACGTTGCTCGGCCTGAACGCGGGTGGCTTCGGCTTGTTGCTGACGCTGGGCAGCTTCTTTCCGGGCGTTCTGCTGCAGTTCCTCTTCCGGTTCTTTCGGAACCGGTTTTTCTGTCTTGGCTTGCGATGCTTGCGAAGTTTCTGGCTTGGGTGGAGTGCGACGGGGATGAGCTGACGTTTCATCCTTCGGCTCGGTTGCCGATTGCCGTAGCTGATTGGAGGGCTGCGGGGGCGCTTTGGGCGGTTCCTGGGCGGGTTGTTTTGCGATGGCTTCGGACGGTTGTTTGGGAGCTGGAGTGGGTTGGACTGGTTTTTGCGTTTTCGCCTCGCGGCGCATCATTTCGCGTTCTTTTCGACCCTGATCTGAAGGCGGTTCGACTGGCTTCTTCGCTTCGACGGCCGCTTTTGTTTCAGCGGAGGCTTTAGGTTCGGCGGAGGCTTTAGGTTCGGCAGGTGCTTTCGCTTCGGCAGGTGCTTTCGCTTCGGCGGTAGCCTTCGGAACTGGCGACTGGGCCTGTCGGGCTTTCACAAGCTCCTGTTTTTGTTTTTCAAGTTTCGCTTTCTCGGCTTCGATTTTGGCGCGCTGGGCGGACTGGCCCGCTGACTGTTCCGGTTTCCGCGCGACCGCTTTTACGATTTTCGGCTTTGGCGGGGCGACCGGTTTTGGAGGAAGCACTTTGGGCGCAGGCGGCGCCTTGGTTTGCAATTGTTGTTTGAGTTCCCGTTCCTGGGTCGGATCGATGTCTTGCCAACCGCGTTCGACCTGCGCGTTTTGAATTGTCCGGACTACTTTCGGCGTGGCGGCTGCGACGGCTCGCAACTGCGCTGGCGGTGCGAAAACTTGAAGGCGGTCACCTTCGGCGACGGTGTGGTAGCGTGCATCCGGCCGTTTTTCTTCTTCATAGTTGAGCCGGTAACGGCGGAGCCGGTTGCTATTGATGCGGTTCAACTCATCGAACTCTGGCCCGTAGTTATTTACGTCGCGCTCGTTGACGGCGAGGTTTGTGATGTTGGTGGTGCGGCTGATGATCGTGACGTTTTCCCGCTGAGGCACGACCGCTTCACGGTAGTTGTCATGGCCGAAATCCGTTGTCCTGAGGAAAACATAAGCGGCTGGGCCGACTCCGTAATAATTGTCGGACCAGGCTTCGACTTTGACGGATACGGAATCGTCGTCAGATTCCGGCGGCAAAGGCGCCCATCCAACGTAGTCGTCGGCTGCGTCTTCGCGGGGTTCGCTTTTTCGCCATGAAACCCATGCCGGCGCCCATTTGCGGCCTGGCACCCAGACCCAACCAGTCCCTCGAACGCGGACCCAGCGTCCATAGTGATAGGTGGCCCAGCCGAAACGCTCGTTCGAAACCCACGTGTATCCCCGGTCCGTGTAGGCCCAGTGTCCGTCCGTGTAAGGTCTCCAATCCTCGCGCTCGGCAACATCTGGCTGGAAAACGTAGCCGTACCTGTCGTCGTTGTACCAGCGACCGTCGTCGCGCAGCCGATCGTAGAAAATATCGTATGTTTCGCCTTCCGGGGCGTCTTCGTCGCTGTAGTCGGCATCGGCATCCCCCGCATCGGAGCTGGTCTGGACGGCCGTGGAGGAAGACATTTCACCGACTGGAGTGGATTTTGATGCGGCGTCTTTTTCCTCGCGTAGCCTTTGCTTTTCGGCGTCGAGTGCCGCCCGCTCAGCGGCGAGTTTGTCTTTTTCGGCTTGCAACTGAAGCTGCTTTTCCTGGTCCTCAAGCTGCCGGATACGGTCTTCGAGTGCGTGGATCTGCGCGGAATCGTCAGGTTTTTGGTTGCAGGAAGCGAGCGCCAGAGCGGCCGCCGCCCAAATGAAGGGAAGATGTCTCTTTTTCATACGGGGTTTCCGAGTAAGACCGGCCGCACGCCGGCGTTATTCAAGCGGCTTGCCTTTGCGTGTCGGTCAATGGCCGCTGGGCAGGCGTATTTCGATCTTTGAAGGCCTTTAAAAGAGTGTCACCTAAAGTAGTGGCTCGCGTAGGGAGAAAATCGGCCGGGAGGACGATCTGTTGTCTGCACCAGGAATGTCAGTTGGCTTGCGCTGCGGGTGGTCTTCTGTTCAAAGTTCCATTTCTCCCCGATGGCGTTCCCGTTTCCATTTACCATTGACGACTTGTTGCGGCTGGTGGTCGAAAAACAAGCGTCGGATTTGCATTTAGCCGTCGATGCGCCGCCGATTTTGCGGGTGAACGGAGTACTCGACCCGCTGGATATGCCGGTGCTGACGCCTGTGGATACGGACGGTTTTGCGCAAGAGCTGACGAATGATTTCCAGGTGAATCAGATCCGTGACGACGGAACTGTGGATTTTGCAATCACGCACGGAGACGGCAATCGCTTCCGTGTGAGTGTGTTTCGGCAAAAGAGCGTTATGGGACTCGCGATTCGTTTGCTGCCAGACAGACCGTTGTCGCTCGACCAAATCGGCGTCCCTGCGAGTGTGAAATCGCTGTTGGACCTGCCTCGCGGGCTGGTGCTGGTAACGGGTCCGACCGGTTCGGGCAAGACGACGACCCTTGCCTCAATGCTCGATGCCATTAACCGCACCAAGGCCTGCCACATTTTGACCATCGAGGACCCTATAGAATATGTCCATTCGCATCAGAAATCGCTCGTCAACCAGCGCGAAATCGGCATCGACGTTCCAAATTTCGCCGAGGCGCTTCGCCGGGCTCTCCGGCAGGATCCGGATGTCATTCTCGTAGGCGAAATGCGCGACCTGGAAACCATTGAAGCCGCCATCACGGCCGCAGAAACAGGGCATCTCGTTTTTTCCACTGTTCATACCACAGGCGCGGCCCGGACGGTGGACCGGCTCATCGATGTTTTTCCGCCCGGCCAACAGGAACAAATCCGCGTCCAGCTTTCCATCAATCTGCGTGCCGTCATTTCCCAGCTTCTGTTGCCCCGAAAAGACGGCCAGGGGCGCATTGCTGCGTTCGAGGTGATGATCAACACGCCTTCGACCGGCGCATTTATCCGCGAAGGCAAAACATTTCGCATCACGAACGATATCCAAACCGGCGCGAAGTTCGGCATGGTATCGCTTGACGGCAGCCTCGTTCATCTTTACCTCGCCGGAATTATTTCTGAGGGCGAGATGCTGGGCAAGGCCCAGGATCCGGACGGTCTCCAACAACTTCTGTTGGGCCGCAAACCAGCACGCTAAAGAAAAAATGCAGCCGCCAATGCCAACGACGAAAAGCCCCTCCAGATTGTGACTCTGAGCCACGGATCGGTCCGTAGCCTTTCACGGTTTTGATTCCTGAACGTCCTCCCAACTCCTCCCGAACATGAACACCAAACAGATCACCGAAATCCTGATGGGCCTCGAGGTCATGACAGCCGCCGAGGCGGAAGACCTGTCGACGGAAGTCGAATCCAGCGGCAAATCCATCGAGCAATTGGTCATTGATTTCGGTTATTTTCCTTCCACGGCCGATTTCCTAAAAGTGCTCGCTGAACAGCTGGGCACCGAGTTCTACGACCTGGAAAACGTGGAGATCCCGCAGGAAGTTTTGCGCCTGATCCCGGCCGGTCTGGCACGACTCCATCAAGCCCTGCCCGTTGCCATTCAGGAGAACACGATCTTTGTCGCTCTGGGCGATCCAACCAACGCGGAAACCCTCGACGAACTCCGCTTCGCCACCAGTCGAGACGTTCGGCTGGTAGTAGGCGATCCCGAGAAAGTAGACGCGTTGATCCAGAAAAACTACGGCGGCGACGCGTCGAGCATGAACGACATTCTCGCCGCACTGGGCGAGGAAACCGTGGAACTGGTTGAAGGCGGCCTCAGCAGCGGCGGCTTTGACGCAGCGAATGCGACGCCGATTATTAAATTCGTCGATCTGATTTTGTATCAGGCGATCCAGGATCAGGCGAGCGACATCCATTTCGAGCCATTTGAACATGAGTTCAAGATTCGTTATCGCGTCGATGGTGCCCTCTACGAAATGGCGCCGCCGCCGCGGCACCTGGCGTTGCCGGTCATTTCGCGGGTCAAAGTCATGGCGAATTTGAACATTGCCGAGCGTCGGTTGCCGCAGGACGGGCGCATCCAGAAAACCATCGCTGGGCGGGCGGTCGATTTGCGTGTTTCGACACTGCCCACGCAATTTGGCGAAAGCGTCGTGCTCCGCGTTTTGGATCGGTCAACGGTGAATCTCGACCTCGAGGCGCTCGGAATGCCCGATTACATCTATAATTACATCCTGGCGACGATCGAGAAGCCGAACGGTATTTTTATCGTTACCGGGCCCACTGGCTCCGGAAAAACGACAACCTTGTATTCGTGCTTGCGGAAGATCAATACCATCGATTCCAAGCTGCTCACGGCGGAGGATCCCGTGGAATACGACATCGAAGGGATCATGCAGGTGCCTATCAACGAGACGATCGGGCTGAATTTTGCCCGGGTGTTACGCGCTTTCCTGCGTCAGGACCCGGACCGGATCATGGTCGGTGAAACGCGTGATCTGGAGACGGCGCAAATTTCCATCCAGGCATCGCTCACGGGGCATCTGGTTTTTACAACGCTGCACACCAATGATGCGCCGGGCGCCATTGCGCGTCTGATCGACATGGGCGTGGAACCGTTTCTCATCTCGGCGGCGTTGGAGGGAGTTCTCGCGCAACGGCTTATCCGCAAAATCTGCCCACAGTGCAAAACGCCTTACGAGCCGAGCGAGGCTCTTCTATCGCAGCTCGGGCTCTCACCGCACGAGATCGGCGACAAGGATTTTTTCTACGGCAAAGGATGTGATTACTGCAATCAAACCGGTTACAAAGGTCGAAAGGGAATCTATGAATTGCTCGACATAACCGACCCTCTCCGCGAACTGATCAATCAACGGGCGCCGTCGATCGTTTTGCGGCAGAGAGCGATTGAGCTTGGAATGGTTACGCTCCGGGAGGACGGCCTCCGAAGCATTTACGACGGCGAAACGACTATCGAAGAAGTGCTGAAATACACGTAGTTACGACGCGTTCGGTCGTTTTTTTAGGATGAGCTGTACAAAATCATCCAACACGCGAATTGGCAGGTTCCAACGCTGAACGATGAGGAAAATGGTTACGCGCCGAATTTCTTCAGGCAGGGGAATTGCCGATAGACCGGCGGCTGCTCCCACCGTTTCGACGTAACTTTCCGGGAGGACTGCCACGCCTCGCCCGTTTTCGACGCCACTGACAAGTCCCTCCAAGGTTCCGACCGCGTGAATCGGTGGCGCGGGCAGTGCCCGTTTCGACATGTGATCGAGCAACCGTCCCGTGAAGGAACAGCCCACGCGCTGGACGAGAACTCGGTGGTTTGCCGTCAGGTCTTCGAGCGAATGGAATGTGGGCGGCGCCAGCAAAACCAGATCGTCTTCAAAAATTGGCTCCTCCAACAGGATGGGATCATTTGCCCGGCGGCTGACGAAAGCCGCGTCAATCTCGCAGCTGAGCACTTTTTGTTGAAGTGCCGTCGTGCTGGCGGTTTCCACGGAAATATCGACCGACGGATGCGCGTCCGTGAACATGCTCACGAGTCCAGTCAGTTTCGAGGCGGCGAATGTCTCGATGGCACCGAGCCGGAGCGTGCCATTTTCCTGGTCGACCCTTTTCTTGAAGAGGCGTGAGATGTCGCCTGAGATCTCCTCCAGCCGCAGCGCAAATGGCATCAACGTTTCGCCTTCGGGTGTCAGCCGCAGACGTCGGGCGCCCCGCACGAACAACGTTACGCCGAGCAGTGTTTCGAGTCGTTTCACGCGGCTGGTGACGTTGGACTGAACGGTATTCAGCGCAGCCGCGGCCCGTGTCATGCTGCCCAGTCGCGCCACAGCCAAGAAAACAGGCAGGTCGAGCAAGTAATAGCGGTCCACGTTTGTTGGAAGTTGTTATCTGTATTTCAGATGGGCGGCATTGGGACAAATCATTTCCCCGCGATGCGGAGCGGGCCCATTTTCCGCCACATGAAAAAAAACACAGTATCTCTTTTCATTCTCGTCGCCGGTCCCTACCGCTCGGGTACCGGTGATGACCCTGTAAAAATCGAACACAATCTCCGCGAAATGACCCGCACGGCACTGGCTGTTTTCCGTCGAGGGCATCTTCCGGTTCTCGGCGAATCGCTTGCCCTTCCACTCCTGCACGAAGCCGGTTCGAAACAAACTGGCGACGCAATTTTTGACGAAATCTTTCATCCCATTTCCCGGCGTCTCGTAGCGCGGGTGGACGCGGTTTTGCGGATCGGCGGAGCCTCGCGAGGCGCGGACGAGATGGTTGAGTTAGCTACGGAGGCCGGTAAGCTCATTTTCAGGTCGGTCGAGGAATTGCCGGAGGTGACCAATGACTGAACGCATCCGGATTCGCGAAGTGAAAACCCTTTCCAACGACTGGTATGTTCTAAAGAAAACGACGTTTGACTATCTGCGCTCGGACGGATCGTGGCAGACAATGAGCCGTGAAACGTACGATCGCGGCAATGGGGCAACGATTTTGCTGATTAACTCCCAGCGGAAAACGCTCATCCTCACACGGCAGTTCCGTTATCCCGCTTTCGTGAATGGGCTTGAAGACGGTCACCTCCTTGAAACTTGCGCCGGCCTGCTCGATTTCGCTGATGCCGAGGAAACCATTCGCCGTGAAGTCGCTGAGGAAACCGGGTTTCGGATCGGGGTACCGAATAAGATTTGCGAACTGTACATGAGCCCTGGTTCGGTAACGGAGAAACTTCATTTCTTTGTCGCGGAATACGACTGTGAGAAGCGCATTTTCAAAGGTGGCGGCGAACAGGCTGAAGGCGAGGACATCGAGACCGTGGAGCTAACATTTGATGAGGCGTTTGAGATGGTGCGAACGGGCCGAATTCTCGACGCGAAAACGCTCATTCTATTGCAATATCTGCTGTTAAACGAAAGAGCCAGCCCGGATTCCCATCGCGTTGACCTTACATGGTAAATACAGCGGGTCGTTTTCGGCTCAGCTGCTGGTTTTTCGGGTCGACAAGGGAGTTGGGCGTATCTACTCTTCGACCGAAAGGTTCGCTTTGTCGGCCCGTCTTGCCGGCCGATATGTGGATCTCCTAACACTCCCCCCAGAGATATGCCCAGATTTAACTATGTCGCGCTTGATGCCCGGGGACAGGAATCCACGGGGATCATAGAAGCCACCAATTCCAACGACGCGGTCGGCCAGCTTCGGCAGGCAGGTTATTTTCCCACCAGTGTTCTCGAAGAGGGAGCGCCAGGAGCCGCGAGAGTCGCCCGGAGAGCGGCAGCAAAGCCTGCAAAAGCCGTCGTCGTCAAACAGAGCGGCAGCAAGACGCTTTTCAAGAAAAGCACGGTCAAGCCCAAAGTGCTCATGATTTTTACCCGGCAGCTCGCTACGCTCATCGACGCTGGACTGCCGTTGCTCCGTGGCTTGACGGTGCTTGCAAAGCAGGAGCGCGATCCGGTTCTAAAATCGACCATCGGCCAGCTTGCGGACTCTGTGCAGGGTGGTTCCACGTTTTCTGAAAGCCTCGCGGGCCATCCCCGGATTTTTAACAAGCTCTACGTCAACATGGTCAAGGCCGGCGAGTTGGGCGGTGTGCTGGAACTCGTCCTCATTCGTCTCGCGGAGTTCCAGGAAAAAGCGCAAAAGATCAAAAACAAAGTGGTCGCGGCGATGTTTTATCCAATCATCGTGCTGTGCATCGCCATCGCGATCATGGGTTTCCTGCTTGTTTTTATCGTTCCGAAATTCGAGCAAATCTTCAAAGACATGTTGGGCGGCAAGCCGCTCCCCGGCCTGACGGTGTTCGTCATCACGGTCAGCAATGCCCTCAAGGATAACATCTTGCTCGTCATCGCGGGTGTCATTGTATCCGTCATTGGCTACAGACTTTTCGCCGCGACGCCCGCTGGCAAGGTCCTTATAGACCGTATCAAATTGAAGATGCCGCTGTTTGGCGATTTGCTTCGCAAGACATCCATTTCGCGGTTCACGCGGACACTCGGCACATTGGTCACGAGCGGTGTTCCGATTCTCCAAGCACTGAACATCACGCGGGAGACTGCCGGCAACCAGGTCATCGCCGATGCCATTACCAAAGTGCACGACTCGGTTAAGGAAGGTGAATCCATCGTGCATCCGCTTGAAGCGAGCGGCGTGTTCCCGCCGATGGTCATTTCCATGATTGACGTGGGCGAAGAGACTGGCCAGCTGCCGGAAATGCTTTTGAAAATCGCAGAAGTTTATGACGACGAAGTCGACAACGCCGTTAGCGGCCTGACGTCGTTGCTGGAGCCGATCATGATCGTTTTCCTTGCGGTCGTCGTCGGCACGATCGTCATTGCGCTCTTCCTGCCGTTGATCTCCATCATCAGCACCATGCAGGCCGGATAAGTTCAATAGTCTCTCCCGGAATATGAGAATCCCCCCAGGATTTCACAGAAAAGAGCGTCGTTCTGGTCAAACACCGGGGTTCACCTTGGTGGAATTGCTGACCGTAATGACGATCATCGCCATTCTCGCAGCGCTGGCTGTGGGCATGTTTCAATACGCTGAGCAGAAAGGCTCGCGGTCACGGGCGGAAGTCGAAATCAACGCGATGCAAGCCGCGCTGGAAAGCTACAAGGC
>DATDAW010000003.1:0-59776 GCA_036525185.1 Chthoniobacterales bacterium
GTGCCCAAGACCGCGCTCACCGCCGACGACCACGCGAAGAACAACCTGCCCGACATCGTGGCCAAATGGCGAAAGTGGAATGGCGGAAATCGAAAGGAACTTTCCACATCCGACTTTGCACTTCGCACTTCGCAATGCTTCTGCGTGCCCAAGGCCGACCTCGCCGCGCAGGGATATGACCTCTCGCTCAACCGCTACAAAGAAGTCGTCCACGCAGAAGTCGCTCACCGCCCGCCGGCGAGATTTTGAAGAACCTCGCCGCTTTGGAAGAAGAAATCACCATCGGCATCAAGGAATTGGAGGACATGTTGAAATGAATCACCGCGCCTATCACAGGCCCAAAGGGCCGTCATCCCTCAGCCCAGCCCAACGGGCTGGGTATTCGTGCCGACAAATCGTCCGGCCTGAAGGGCCGGGATAACCAACTACGCCCCATGCCGCAATCATTGTCCCGCATCCTGATTCATCTGGTGTTCAGCACGAAGAATCGCGAACGCATCCTCACGCCTGCCCTGCAGGCCGAACTGCACCCCTACCTCGCCGGGACGCTGGACAACATCGAATGCCCGTCGTTGCAGGTTGGCGGTGTGGAGGATCACGTGCATTTGTTCTTTGGCCTGTCACGCACCCGCACCATCGCCGACGTGGTAGAGACGGTGAAAACCAGTTCGTCCAGATGGATTAAGCCCAAAGGCGCGGCGTTCGCGGCGTTCCATTGGCAGTCGGGCTACGGCGCATTCTCGGTCAGCCAATTGGATGCGGATGCGGTTGTGGTCTACATCCGCAATCAGGCCCAGCATCACCAGAAGGTGACGTTTCAGGATGAATACCGGCGGTTGTTGGAACGATATCGGGTCGCCTTCGATGAAAAATATGTGTGGGATTGATTTACAGATGCGTGCCGGTTATCGCGCCCCGCTGGGGCGCGGGAATGTCTTTATGGTCCGTTACCCAGCCCGTTGGGCTGGGCTGAGGAATCACGGCCCGTTCGGCCGAAACGTCAGCGCCAACGGCGCGTCATCCCTCGGCCCAGGGCAACGCCCTGGGTTCGTGTCCCCCACAAAAACCATGCGGCCTGAAAGGTCGCCATATGATCGGCGGGGTCGTTCCGCCGCGCCGGGCGAAATCCTGAAAGTCCTCGGCCAACTGGAGGCGGAGATCCAGCAGGGCATGAAGGAACTGGAGGGGCTGATCCCAAAGGACCGCATGGAGCCATTGCTCGCCGAGGCCAAGGCAATCACTGCGATCCTCACTGCGGCGGGAAAAACGGCGAAGGAGAATCGGCAATGAAAAGTGGGAAGGCGAAAGTCGAAATGGTTCCACTCGGGACGGTGGCGGAAATTGATCGACAGATTGTTGATCCAGCCGATGCCGCGGTGACTGAGATTTGTCTGAGTCTTGAGGATTTGGAAGCCATGAGCGGCATCGTGCGAGTTCCTCCGCCGCGTGAATTGGCAAGGAGTTCCAAGTTCCGGTTCTCTCCGGCGCATGTCCTCTACGGGAAGCTTCGCCCTTACCTTGGCAAGGTTGCGCGTGCAAAAACATCGGGGATTTGTAGCACCGACATGCTTCCGATCCTTCCCGGCAATCGACCGAGATTTCCTTTTTCACTTTCTCAGGACCCCGGAATTCACAGCTAAAGCCTCTCAAGCCGCAGTCGGAGTCAATCTTCCGAGACTGAGTTCTTCGCTACTTTCCACTTTCGACATCCCACTTCCCCCTTTGCCCTTCCAGCGGCGGATAGCGGAGGTGCTGGACCGGGCGGAGGCGTTGCGGGCCAAGCGCCGCGCCGCCCTCGCCCAACTCGACTCCCTCACCCAATTGCTCTTCCTCGACCTCTTCGGCGACCCCGTCTCGAATCCGAATGGCGTCAAACTCGTGCGCCTCGCCGACGTTGCGACGCGGATAACGGACGGCGTTCACCAAAAACCCAACTACACCGAGACGGGCGGCCCGTTCATCTCGGTGAAAGACATCACGATCACGACCGGGAAACTGATTTTCGACCAGTGCAAGTTCATCAGCGTCGAGGACCACGAGCGATTCACGAAACGCTGCAAACCTGAACGGCTGGACCCTCTACACGAAGGTAGGAGCGACATACGGATGGCCAGCGATTGTGGAAACTGACCGGGAGTTCTCAATCTAAGTCAGCGTGTGCATCATCAAGCCGCGAAAGGATCTCATCGACCCGCATTTTCTAAATGCTGCCTTGGGGACTTCTGCGGTGAAGAACCAAGCCGACCGTCGCATCAAAGGCATCGGCGTTCCCGATCTTCATCTCGACCAAATCCAAAGCTTTCTAATTCCGCTTCCTTCTATGAGTCAGCAGCGTCGATCCACATCGTCTTGGTGCCGGCAGGCTGAAGATGGCAGTCGCGCTGGTTGGCAATACGGTTGCGAAAGCGTTCCTGTGCGGGGTCGCCGCGCGGATGGGCAAAGAGCGCGTTGGCACGGCGCGACGCCGTCGCGAGGCTGCTGCACAACGAAGTTGCGGCCATGAACCTCGACAACTTCGTGGTTCGCCCCAAACGGCGACTTGTGGAGAAATACGCCAAAGCTGAGGCATGGCAGGAGCTGAAGACGGAGTCGCTCGCTGAACTGGCGCGCGAAGTGGCGGGACTGCCTTCTGAACAGGAAGCGGAAAATGAGGAGGCAAAGCGTTTCGATTTGCTCATGCTCAACCTGCAACTCGCGGTTCTGCGAGCCGAACCCGCCTTTGCGCGGTTGCGCGATTCAAGATCATCTCACGATTCAAAAACTGCGGACGAACCAGTCGCTCACGGCCCTTGACCTGACAGAGTTGGAGCGAATGCTCGCTGAAAGCGGCGTCGCCAACGCGGACCATTTGCAGAAGCGAAAACGGATAGTGAAGGGTTGGGGCTCTTTGTGCGCTCCCTGGTTGGCCTGGACCGTGAAACAGCTAAACAGGCGTTGAACAGATTCACGTCGGGGAAGACGTTGACCGCGAATCAAATCGAGTTCGTGAACCTTGTCGTCGATCATCTCACAGAGCGTGGAGTGGTGAAGCCGGAGCTGTTATATGAGTCGCCGTTTACCGACTTGAATCCGCAGGGTCCGGAAGGTGTATTTAGCTCCGCCCAGATTGATGAGTTACTTGCGTTGCTCTCCGAGGTTCAGGCGCGTGCCGTGGCGTGAAGGCGAATTGTGGTAATGCCAACCAGTTAATCGATTTATTGGTTGCGGCTATGTGGCTTCCAATGTGTATCTACCAGAGCGATGCGTCACGCGAACCGGATGGCCAAATGCTTCAGAGAGCCAGCGCGAGTTAAGAAGTTTTTTCACGGCCCCCGCGGCAACGGCATGGCCGTTACGTAACAGCAGAACGTTACCAAACGACGATGTGATTTCCTCCACGTGATGCGTCACGAGCACGAGCGACGGGCCGTTTGCGTCGCGCGCGAGAGATTCCATGCGTGTCAAAAAATGTTCGCGCGCAATGGGATCCAGACCAGAGCACGGTTCGTCCAGAATAAGGAGACGCGGATGCGCCATAAGCGCCCGACCAATGAGTACCCGCTGGCGTTCGCCCTGCGACAACACCAGCCACGGGCGTTTTGCAAGGTATGCACAGTCCAAACGTTCCAGGATTTCCAACGCTTCCCTGCGCTCGACGCGTGTCACTTTTCCCCAGTAATCAATCATCGCCTGCCTGCCGCTGATCACCGTAACAAGCGCCTCTTCGTCGTCGGGGAGCCGTTGCCGCACAGACGAGCTGACAATTCCGACCAATTTTCGCAATTCGCGCCAATCGGTCTCCCCAAATCGTTGCCCCAGCACCTCCACCATGCCCGAAGTGGGTGTCAGGTAACCCGTCAACGCCGAGAGCAGCGATGTTTTTCCCGAACCGTTCGGCCCGAGGATGACCCAGTGTTCCCCATGCTCAATCCGCCATGAAATTCCACGTAGAATCTCAGCAGCACCGCGTTTGACCGTAAGATCTTGCAAATGAAGAACCGGCACCGACGGAGATTGCGTTCGAGACATGAACGGCCAACCTTGATCGAGCAGCCCGGAAAATCAAAGACTGCGCACATTTTCACCTTTCCCCTTTCATCTCTGCCTGCTTCGATCAGCGAAGAGCGTATTCTAAAAAGCATGTCGCCCCACACCAGACACGGTCAGCTCGCCATTGTTCTGCACGCACATCTGCCGTTTGTACGGCATCCGGAGCATCCGGATTTTCTTGAAGAAGACTGGTTGTTCGAGGCAATTACGGAAACATACATCCCGCTGTTGCGGATTTTTCTCGGCTTGGAGGCGGACCAAATCCCCTTCAAGATCACCATGTCGCTGACGCCCACATTGTGCGCGATGCTGCGTGACCCACTGCTACAAGAACGTTACGTACGCCACATTGACCGCACGATCGAGCTCGCCCGAAGCGAACTCGAACGCACACGAGATCTTCCCCAAATCCACGAACAGGCGAGGTCTTATTTCGATCATTTTCTTAGATGCCGGACTCTTTTCGCGGAAACGTGGGGACGCGATCTGGTCAAAGTTTTCGCGGACCTGCAAAATCGCGGTTCCCTGGAAATTATCACGTGCGGTGCGACGCACGGTTTTCTGCCGTTGATGAGCCAGTTTCCCGAGGCCGTCCGGGCCCAAATCTTGATCGCTCGGGATTCGTATCGGCAATGCTTCGGGCGCGACCCGCGCGGGATCTGGCTCCCGGAATGTGGCTACTTCGAAGGGTTGGAAGCCGTATTGCAAGAGGCCAATCTAAAATGGTTCGCAATCGATTCTCATGGATTGATGTTTGGCCGACCGCGACCCCAATTTGCAATTTATGCCCCGTGTTTTACGCCTTCGGGGCCGGCGGTTTTTGCTCGCGATCGCGCTTCGTCGCGTCAGGTTTGGAGTGCTGAGGAAGGTTATCCAGGCAACCACGCGTATCGGGATTTCTACCGGGACGTGGGATTCGATCTCTCGACGGACTATTTGCGTCCGTTTTTGCCTGCGGACGGGCGGCGGAAGTTTACGGGCATCAAATATCACCGCATCACTGGGCGGACGCAGCAGAAGGACTTTTACAAACGCATCTGGGCCATGGCGGCTGTGGAGGCGGATGCCGGGGACTTCGTGCATAACCGGATACAGCAGTTCGAGAATTTACTCAGCGGGATAAACATCGAGCCAATTGTGTTGGCGCCATTTGACGCGGAACTTTTTGGCCATTGGTGGTTCGAAGGACCGGAGTTCTTGAATTTGTTCATCCGGAAAGCGGCGTGCGACCAGCGTGTTTTCCGGCTAACAACACCCGCCGAATACCTGGAGCGCCACCCGACCTGGCAAGTCGTCCATCCGTCCGCATCAAGCTGGGGCCACATGGGATATTACGAGGTGTGGCTCGACCAAACGAATGGATGGATTTATCCGCATCTTCATTCGGCAGCTGAGAAGATGATCCAGGTCGCCACAGCGGAAGACGTCACGAAAACCATCCACCCGCTGCGCGAGCGGGCGTTGCGTCAGCTCGCCCGCGAGCTTTTGCTGGCACAGAGCAGCGACTGGGCGTTTCTCATGAAGACTGGGACCGCACGCGAGTACGCAACGAAACGGACAAAGGATCACATACTGCGGTTCAACAAACTCCACGAACAGATCGTCGAAAACCGAGTCGATCTGGGCTTTTTGGAATTCTGTGAAGGACGCGACAACCTTTTTGCGGACTTGGATTGGCGTTATTACCGCAAGCAATGAGATGGGTGATCCTTTGCTTCCTGATTCTCGCGGTTTCACCGGCGCCCGCACAGGAGAATGCTCCCGCACAGGACAAACGAAAAATCTCGGTCCAACTGACGCCACCACCGTTTGATGGGACAGTTTCCGCCGGAGTTTTCGATGAGAAGGGAAACTTGATTCGGATTTTGCTGAAGGATGCAGAGCCCGACACGCTTCCGGCGGCACTCAACGGCTGGATCCTTTCGTGGGACGGAAAAAAATCTGACGGCTCCGAAGCGCCTGCCGGGAAATACTGGATCCGTGGCGTGATCGCTGGCGATGTGAAGATCGAAGGTGAGGCATGGCATTTCAACGACTGGATGGACCCGGAACACCCCGAAAATGCACCAGTGAAAACGGAGGAGGTAGAGCTTCTACCGGCCGGCGGGTTACGGGCCACGCAGATCGACGCAGCCGGAAAAACTCGGATCAACGAAGTGGACAAGGACGGGAAGATTGTCCGGAGCGAGCTTCAGGAATCCGCAAAGCGACCGTCCAACCACAGCTTCGTCGCCCGCGGTAACGACCTCGTCCAAATCGACCCAACAACCGGGGCGGAAACGAAACTCGTGAGTCTGCCGGTCCCGATTGCACTTGTCGCCGCGCGCCTCCAGACCGTGTTGGTCTCGGATGGTGCAAGGGTCTTCGAATGGCGCAACAACGCACTCGTCGAAATGCCAGCAAAAATCGGCGGCAAAATCCTCGATGTCGAGGTAGGCAAGGATGGCAGTTTCTGGGTCGTGACCGATTCTGGCAATGGCGGGGAACTGCGTTCGTATGATCGCATGGGAGGCTTTGATCGCCAGCTTCCGCCAGACCCGCAATCAGTTCCCATTGAACGGGTAACAGCATCGGAGGACGATCAAGCCCTGGCGCTGATCGGCCGGGATGATTCCTCTGAAGTCGTTCGCGTCCTCCAGCTCGTAGGAGCGCCAAGTTCAATACCAGGGGACGACGGATTAGTCTCGTACTGGAAGACAATCTTTCAGCGCCGGATTGTCCAATGCCAAAGCTTCGGTATCGACCCCGTGACTGGGAAACCCGTCGCCAAAGGCGACCTGCCCCCTGCAAATCCGATTGACGTCGCCCTCATTGATAACCCGCTCGAGCCGGGCAAGAAAGACGCCCTCAAGCTCTGCGCTCAATCACTCGAAAACGGTGTCTGGATTTCCACCGAAACCGGATTGCCACTCTTGCCCGCCACCACCGGTGAAAAAACGGATCGTTTTGTTTTACTCCCCGGCAAACAACCAGGCGCTGCCAAATTGTTTGTGTTGCAGCACGGGGCGGTCGCTGAATTCAGAATCAGCGGCCTTGAACAACTCATGCAAATCTTTAGCGACGAAATCACCTGGCCGCCCGCGCCGTCTCAAAAAATCGACGAGGACAAAATGGATCTGCCAGGAGACAGCGACGATCTGTGACCGCCCGTCCGGTCGTATGGGGTTACTTTCTTTCCGGCAGCGACACGACCTGAACACCGCCAACATGGAGGCCTAGGGCGCGTTCGGCGACAGGGAGGAAGCCGCCGGACTGGTCCGTCAACGCGACGTGCAGTGCACCATGATGACCGTTTTTAGCAGCCAAATTGCTTTCGGAGAGCAGTTCGCTGACGGCCGATGCGCAGTTCTGCGCGGAATCAACGATGGTCACATCGGGACCGACAATTTTCGCAATCGCCTCACGCAGAAGAGGATAATGCGTACAGCCAAGGACGAGCGTGTCGATATTCGCATCGAGAAGCGGCCTTAGATAACGCTCAATGGCTTGGTCGGTAATTTCGTCATCCAGCCAGCCTTCTTCGATTAGCGGAACGAGCACGGGGCACGCGTGGCCAATGATTCTTGCCGACGGCAGCAGCGCCTTGATGGCATGCTCATAAGCGCGGCTGCTGATGGTTGCACGAGTGCCGATGACGCCAATGCGGCCATTTCGGGTTGCCCGGACCGCTGCGCGCGCCCCAGGAATAATAACGCCAACAATCGGGACGCTAAAGGCGCGCTCGAGACGCGGAACTGCAAGGGCAGATGCTGTATTGCACGCAACGACGATGGCTTTTGCGCCGTGATCGAGGAGATACTGGCCTATTTCCAGGCTATAACGCTCCACGGTCTGAGCGCTTTTCCCGCCGTAGGGGACCCGAGCGGTATCGCCAAGATAAAAAATCCGCTCAGAAGGCAAAGCTGCACGCAGGGCGGCGACCACCGTAAGACCGCCAATACCGGAATCGAACACACCAATGGGTTGAGAAAAAGACATTCAACGGAACAGAACGAGGCAGGGAACATAAAGAGAAGCAAGAAATCCAAAAAATTTACGCCCTCTTTTCGTCAGGGAGCCTGCTCTTCAGAAGCCGGAGTGGCCGCTCGGGCGGTGTTTCCAGCCAGCTCGGCTACGGCAGGTTTCTGACCTCCGGGGACGGCAAGGGCGTAGCGCTGCACCGCCTCAGTGATTCCCTGCGCCAACGCTTCGCGATAGAGCGGCGATGCGATGGACCGGGCGTCGCCACCGCTCAGATAGCCACCTTCCACCAGGACGGCGGGAATGAGAACATCGCGCAAGACGTGAAACCGCGCCCGCCTCACGCCACGATCGGGCAGTTTCAACCGCTTTAAGAGGGAGCCGTGCACCGCCGTGGCGAGGACGACGTTCTCCGCATCCAGCGCATTGCCGGGATTAACCAGGAGATCCGTGATTGCGCCGCGGTTGTCCGTCGATGGAACTCCTTGCGGCGTAAGACAATACGTTTCAATACCACGGGCGGGTCCCGCATTGAAATGAACGCTGATGAAAATGGCATCGCCATATTCATTGGCCTTGCGAACGCGCTCGGCGAGAGGCACGTAAACATCGGAATCCCGCGTGAGGACAACGGGAAATCCATGTCGTCGGAGCAGAACCGCAGCGCGGTTGGCAACGTCCAGGGTGAAGGTTTTTTCGCTTCCCAACGGGGACCATGTCCCGTTGTCATTCCCGCCATGACCGGCATCGAGCACGACAGTCCGCACCGGCAAACCATTTATCCGCCAGGGACGCAAAACTGGATCGATGGTCTTGGCAAGATCGCGCCTTGAAATGAGAAACGAGCCGTTCAGCTTGATAATCGGCGCGGCAAGAGCAAAGCGCAGATTATTGATGAAAATGTAACGGGCGTCCGAGCTGCCTTGCAGGATCTTGTCTGGTTTCGAAAGGTTGATGACCTGTGGCGTCGCGGTTATACGCGTGAATTCGTAGAACGACGCCACATCCTGGAGCGGTACGTACTCGCGTCCGTCGATCGAGACTAAGTTCCACGCACGGAACACATCTGGTTTCGCGACAAGCGGAAGCAAAGGTGTCGGTTGGGATATGACTGTGGAGGGAATTCTCGAGACGATCTGCGAAACGGAACCCAGCGTGGAAGTCGCAGCTCCGGGCGCCGGTAGCTTCTGAGCGGTTGCCGGAATCAGGGGGAGAAATAGCGCGCCAGCAACGCCGGCGTAGCCCAAGAAAGCCCGGCAGAGTTTCCCCTCAAACATCGGCGCGGACAATCAACTATCTGTCCCATGCTGACAAGGGGAATCTGCAGGAGAAAAAAGCCTATTCTCTGGTCCACCAATTCGACAGACGCGCGGCCGGAAGATTGGGAATCGCAAGGCCGGCATCGTCGTAATGCGACGTGTCATTAAACAGGGTAAGCCGGGCTCGCACTGTGTCTTTGAAATCGACGATATTCAACGCGCACGGATTCTGATCCAGATTATCCCGGTAGCGGCGCGGGTCGAATCCAAGCAGGGAGCTAAGGAGCAGCCGGATGGTAGCTTTGTGAGAAACGACGAGGGCAGTCCGCTCGGGATGCGCACGGACGATTTCAATCAACTCGGGCAGCGCACGCGCCGTTACGGCGAGTCCGCTTTCACCGCCGACAGGCGCAAAGGTATAGGGATCGCGGTCCCAATCCTCCATTTCCTCCGGATACCGCTCCTCAACTTCGTTGCGCGTGAGTTGTTCCCAGCGGCCATGAGAAATTTCGCGCAAAGCCTCCCGGGGATGCACCGGAAGTTTGTGCGGCTGAATGATGATGGAAGCCGTTTCCATCGTCCGGCTGAGCGGCGAAGCGTACACGGCATCGATCTTTTGATCTTTAAGCCGAAGGGAGAGGCGCTGAGCCTGATGGCGGCCTTCCTCCGAAAGCGGCACATCGGTGGCTCCAGCAAATCGGTCTTCAGCGCTGAGAACGGTGGCTCCGTGACGGACGAGAAAGATGCGTGTGGACATGAAAATCGAGGTTTATCGGTTATGGGTCGTCAAAGATCGGAACCCGCTCGGGCGAGATTGATCTCGACAAGCGCCCGGCGACAACTTTGAAAAACAAAAAAACCATGACCAAAGTCAAACTTGGAGTCGTCGGCCTCGGCTGGCCAGGCGAACAACATGCCAAAGCGATCCTCGCTAGCCAGGCCGGCCATCTTTACGGCGCCGCAGATGTGACCGAAGCGCGGCGGGCGAAGTTTGCGGAACAATTCTCCCCGCAGAAAACGTTTGCGAGCCTCGAAGATATGCTGGCAGACCCCGCGGTGGATGCTGTCGTGGTCTGCCTTCCGAACACATTGCATTTTCCGGCAACCCTGACCGCATTGGAGGCCGGGAAACATGTTTTATGCGAAAAACCGCCCACCATGAATGCAGCGGAGATGAAGGTTTTGCGGGAGGAAGCGGAGCGGCGCGGGTTGATTTATTTCTTCGGACGACAGTCCCGGTTTTCGCCAGAAATGCTTACTGCAAAACGCCTTATCAACGAAGGCAGACTGGGCGAAGTCTACTTTGCCAAGGCGATATGGGTCCGTTCCCGCGGGACGCCCGTTGGAATCGACGGGTGGTTCACCGATAAAGCCCGTTCCGGTGGCGGCGCGCTCATTGATATCGGCGTTCACGCCCTGGACGCAGTCTGGTATTTGATGGGAACGCCCAAACCCGTTTCTGTCAGCGCACAAGCGTTCCGAAATTTCGAGCACATCGTCAAGGTACCGAAATTCGATGTGGATGACGCGGCGTATGGGTTTATCCGGTTCGAGAACGGCGCCGTTGTGCATCTCGAAGTCTCCTGGGCGGCAAATCTGACCGACGACATCCCAGAAGAGGTCAAGAACGGCCGGGAATTGAGGAATTCCGTGCTTTACGGGCCGAAAGCGACCGTCCAGCTCAATCCCCTGACACTTTTCGAAGATCAGGAGGGTAAACTGATCAACGTTCCAATCGAACCCGAAGGCACCATGAATCCGTTCGATGCCCAAATGGGAAATTTTCTGGCAGCCATCCGCGGCGAAGCGAAGGCAATCAACGACGCGCAACAGGCTGTTTACCTCATGGAAATGCTCGACGCTATTTATCTCTCCAGCGAAAAGGGTCGGGAAATCCCAATTGCCTGACCTTTATGCCGGCAAAAAAATACTGGATGGTAAAACAGGAACCGACCGCCTATTCGTGGACGCAATTCGTCTCGGACGGCTCGACACTCTGGACGGGCGTGCGAAATTTTCAGGCGCGCAACTTCCTGCGCCAGATGCAGTTGGGCGACGAAGTCCTTTTTTACCATAGCGTCGTTGGCAAAGAAGTCGTGGGCATTGCGAAAGTCACCAAAACCGCTTTCCCGGATCCGACCGCGACGGAAGGCGATTGGAGCGTGGTCGAATTGAAGCCCGAGAGAGAACTGAAACGGTCCGTAACATTGGAAGAAATCAAAGCTGATCCCGAGCTGGCGACTATCCCGCTCCTCAAGCAATCGCGCCTGTCCGTCATGCCTCTCACCAAAGCTGAATTCACTCGCATCCTTGGGCTGGCAAATCTTAACAACTGACCCTTCATAACCTTTTCCCAATGGCATCCGAAGAACACATCCTCGTCATCCGTCGCGAAACCTTTGACGCCGTTGGCGCATTTCAGGGGCTCAATTTCGAAGTGGACCGCTATCTGCCGCTCATTCTCGCCCGGCAGAACAACTTCTTCATGGCGCGTTCCCTGGCCGAATTGGACCCGAACTTCAAGCAAATCATCCCGTACGCGCTGCTGGTGCACGATGGAAAAGTGCTCCATTACGTCCGAGGTAAAAAAGCAGGCGAGCAACGGCTCGTTGCAAAAGGTTCCATCGGTATCGGCGGCCATTTGAACAATCTCGACGAGGGCCTTTTCGCGCTCGATCGCGACGCGTACCTGGCCGGCGTCCAGCGGGAAGTGACCGAGGAACTCGACGTCGCGACCACCTTCGAGAACCACATCGTCGCGTTGCTCAACGACGATTCCAACGACGTCGGCAAGGTCCATCTTGGCGTCGTGCATGTCCTGAAACTGGCCTCATCGAATGTCAAAAAACGCGAGTCGGTCATTACGAGTCTGGAATTTTTGAGCGCCACCGAACTCCAGGCCAAACGCGAAAACCTGGAAAGCTGGTCTCAAATCTGCGTCGACAACCTCGATCGCCTTCTCCAGTCTACCCTTTAACATTCAACAGCATCCAGCGGCTCGCACGGGGCTTGACCGACGATTGAATTTCGCCCAAATGGAGGCATAAGGGTTTCCGTCCATGCCCTCCACCCTCCCCGAGATTCGCGTCCCAGATCAACCAGCTCGGAATGAAGCGCTGGGGCGCTACCGCATTCTCGACACTCCGCGTGAGGAGGATTTTGACGATATTTGCCGCCTGGCGTCCCGGATTTGCCAGACACCGATCGCGACGGTCAGTTTCATCGACACGGAAAATCGCCGGAAATGGTTCAAGAGCGAGATTGGGCTCGGACTCCGGGAACTTCCCATCAAGGAACCGCAGTTTCTCCAGACCATCCTGCAGAATGACACGCTCGTTATTAGCGACACCAACCTGGACCAACGGCTGAGTTCCGACCCGTTGTTTTCCGGCGCTTGGAATCTGCACTTTTACGCTGGAGCCCTCATTCGCACGCCCGACGGGTTTCCGATCGGGACGGTGGCGGTCATGGATCATTACCCGCGTGAAATCGATGCCTCGAAAACCGAAGGGTTATGCGTGCTTGCCCGGCAGGTGATGACCATGCTGGAATTGCGCCGGCGCGTTGCCGAGGAACAAGCCAACGCCAATGCTTTGCGCGAAAACGAAGAACGCTTACGTGTCAGCGACCTCCGCCACCGTGCGCTCACGCAAGCCGTCGGCGACATTATTTGGACGACGTCAGCCGACGGCCAGATGCGTGGCGAACAAAGCAGCTGGACGCGCTTCACGGGCCAGCCTACCAATTCGCTCCAGGGCGAAGGCTGGACTACTGCCATTCACCCCGATGACCGAGTCCCCACACTCGATGTGTGGCGTCGCTGCGTTCGGGCACGAACCGAGTTCGATTTCGAACATCGCGTCCGGCGCGCAGACGGAAAATGGCGCATTTGCCGTGCACGCGCCGTGCCCGTTTTCGAGGAGGGCGTCCTTCGTGAATGGGCCGGCGTCCATACCGACATTACGGACATGCGCATGGCCGACGAAAAACTTCGCGAAGCCCTTGAAGTCGAAACGCGCGCCAATTCCGCAAAGGACGAATTTCTGGCAAAGCTTTCCCACGAGCTCCGCACGCCACTGACACCCGTGCTCATGACTGCAGGAGATCTCCTCGAACAGGCCGACCTCAGCGAGGAGGTCCGCGAAGATTTGCGGACGATCATGCGCAACGCCGAACTCGAGGCGCGGCTGATCGACGATCTGCTCGACGTGACCCGCATCGTCCACGGCAAACTGGAGTTGCGCATCGAAGAGTGCGACCTGCACCGGCTCCTCAAGCACGCGTTGGAAATTTGCGCGCCAACCATCCGGCAAAGACAAATCCTTGTTTCCCTTCAGTTCGAAGCCACTGCCTCGGTCGTTCGCGGAGATCCGACGCGGCTTCAACAGGTTTTTTGGAACCTGCTCACAAATGCGGCAAAATTCGTGCCCCGTGCTGGTCGAATCGATATTTCCACCGCAAATCATCCGGAAAATGGGACCGTCCGAGTGGTCGTCCGCGACAATGGGATCGGCATCGAAAAAAGCCGGGCCGGATCGCTTTTTGACGTCTTCGAGCAAGGTGGACAGAGTTTTACCCGGCGTTTCGGTGGCCTCGGTCTGGGGCTGGCAATTTGCAAAGGTATCGTCGAGGCGCACGGTGGACGAATTTGGGCGGAGAGCGATGGCCCCGGCTGCGGAACAAGTTTCGGTTTGGAACTGCCGGCCACTCCCAAGCCGTTGCCGGTAATCCCTTCGCAGGAACCCACACAGACCCCCACACAGCAGGCGCCAGGTCTCGCAATTCTGTTGGTGGAGGATCACGTCCCGTCGGCCGAAATCATGATCCGGCTCATGCGGCGCGCCGGACATCGTGTGGAGCACGCCACCAACATCCAGCAGGCGCGCGACATGGCGGAAAAAACGGCATTCGATTTTGTGCTCAGCGACCTTGGCTTGCCCGACGGGAACGGCCTGGAGCTCATGTCGGACCTTCGGGACCGTTACGGCCTCCGTGGGATCGCACTCAGTGGTTACGGCACGCACGCAGATGTCGCGGCCAGCCGGGCTGCGGGTTTTGTCGCGCACCTCATCAAGCCCATCGATTGGAAAATTCTCAACGCCGTTATCAGCGACCATTTCAAACGAATCGGTCCCCGATAAAAATCCTCCCCTTTTTCAGGTTCCGGGTTTGCTGCTTCGACTTTGAATCAAAAAAAAGAGCAGCTATCTCGCAATGCTTGGTTCAGGTTTCGGCCGTCAAATGTTGCCCAAGTTCATCTGGAAACCTGATTGGTTCATGTGGGGAATGGCCGCCGCCGTTGCGTTGGCCTGGATTTTTCCAAACCCCGGCGCACACGGCGGGTTCCTTCACCCGGAAATCCTCAATAAGATCGGCGTCGCCCTCATTTTCTTTCTGAACGGGGTGTCGCTTTCTTTCACGGCGCTCAAAAGCGGCATGATGCGCTGGCCTGTCCACGTCGTCGTTCAGCTCTGCACGTTTGTCCTTTTTCCAATCGCCGGCCTCTTGCTCAACCGCCTCGGTGACGGTCATCTCGCTCCCGGGCTGCAACTGGGAATTTTCTACCTCTGTGCGCTGCCTTCGACCGTTTCGTCATCGGTCGCAATGACCGCTGCGGCCCGGGGCAACGTGCCGGCGGCAGTCTTTAACGCTACGCTTTCAAGCGTCATCGGTGTATTTATCACCCCGCTTTGGCTAGGCCTTGCGATCCACGGTTCCTCCGGAAACGCGCTCCCGCTGGGCAAAGTCATCCTCGATCTCTGTATTTGGCTCATCCTGCCGCTGGTGCTCGGGCAACTATCGCGTCCGTGGCTTGCCGCCTGGGCCACGAGGAACAAACGCGGCATCCATTTCGCCGACCGCGGCACCATTCTGCTGCTCATCTACACTTCGTTTTGCGATTCCGTAAAATGGGGCGTCTGGTCCGCGCACAGCTGGAACATCGTTGTTCTAACAATCGCCGGATCCGTGTTACTCTTTTTTGCCATATTTGCCGTGGTCCGGCTCGTCTGCGTACTTCTTCGTTTCCCGTTTCCTGACCGCATCGCGACCGTTTTTTGCGGCTCAAAGAAAAGCCTCGCCTCGGGCATCCCCATGGCGCAGATCATTTTCGCCGGCAATCCCGAACTGAGCCTCATTCTCCTGCCGATCATGATCTATCACCCGCTGCAACTGGTGATCTGCTCGATTCTGGCCGGGCACTGGGCAAAACGCCCATTGGAAAAACCTTCGTCCCTTGAACCTCAATCTCAGCGGACGCCCGCTGAAGGTTAGTTTCCCCGATTCCAGGGCTCAACGCCGATTTCGGCTCACACTTCGTGGCCGCGCTCCGCAAGCAGCCAGCATGAACCTCTCGCCCATCTGCCGCAAGGCCTAACTCCTATAAAAGGTGTCAAGCCTCGGACAGGCTGTATTTGACCTGAGCTTGACTGCCCAGTCACCAATCTCCCATCCTCACCCCCGAAAACGCGGCAAATTCCCATGATTTCGCTCATCCCGCATCCAGCCGATTTTGTGATTTTGTGCAGAGAGCAATGCGATCCAAAGTCCGCTATGCTTCTTGCCCTATGATCGGCACCTCCCAGCGATTCGACTATCTGATTGTCGGTGCTGGCTTTTCCGGAGCCGTGCTTGCCGAGCGGCTCGCAAGCCAGGCGGGAAAGACCAGCCTTATTATCGACCGCCGCGACCACATCGGCGGCAATTGCCATGATTTTCGCGACGGCGCCGGCGTGCTCCTGCACCAATACGGGCCACATTATTTCCGCACCAACTCGGACCGCGTTCTGCGCTACCTGAGCCAGTTCACCGATTGGCATCCGGTCGAATACAAGATTCTCTCCTGGACTGACGGCAATTACTGGCAGTTTCCAATCAACCTCAACACATTCGAGCAGCTCATCGGCCGTCCCTCGACTTCAGCGGAAATGCAAGCCACCCTCGAGAAATGGCGGGTTCCCATTGAAAATCCCAAAAACTCCGAGGAAGTCATTATCTCCCAGGTGGGCCGGGAACTATACGAAAAATTCTTCAAGAATTACACGCGTAAGCAGTGGCGGCGTGATCCAAAGGATCTTGACGCCAGCGTTTGCGGCCGCATCCCTATTCGCACAAACCGCGACGACCGCTATCTGAACGACCACTTCCAGGCTCTGCCGAAGGAAGGCTATACAAAGGTCTTTGAGCGGATGCTCGATCACCCGCTCATTACCATTAGGCTCGAGACGGATCTCGACGCGGTCCGGGACGACGTGGAGTGGAAACACATGATCTATTCCGGTCCAATCGACGAATACTTCGACTGCCGGTTCGGCCCATTGCCTTATCGGTCCCTGCGCTTCGAACATGAAACGCTGGACATGGAATATTTCCAGCCAGCCATGCAAGTAAACTATCCGAATGACCACGACTTCACCCGCATCGTGGAGATCAAGCACGCCACCGGGCAGAAGCTGCCAAGGACAACGATCGTCCGGGAATATCCCGAAGACTATCGCACCGGACGCGAGCCCTACTATCCCATACCGGCAAGCGACACAAAGCTCCTACACGAAAAATATGCCGCCCTCGCCGCAAAAGAGCCGCGCGTCACTTTCCTCGGGCGGCTAGCCAAGTACCGTTACTACAACATGGACCAAGTGATCGCCCGGGCCCTTGCAGAGTTTGAAAAACTTACGAAGGCGGGAAAGTAGGCTGTGGAGACCTTGCGAATTTCCCCATCGCTCGAAACCGGCGCGCTTTGTCGGGCGCAAACGCCTCAGCGGCTCGCGCTCGACGGCGGACGCGAAAACAAGGAGCACCGAGATTACCATTGGCGAACGGAATGCACATGAGACCGGAATCTGTTGCACGGTGAAGCCGCCGGCTACTGCTCATGCCGCTTTCTATCGTCCGAGAGCTTTTCGAAGGTACGGGGCGATGCGCGAACGTTTTGACTGGATAACCTTTTCAGGAGGACCGAAGGCAACCACCTCGCCGCCTTGGGCGCCTGCTTCCGGACCGATATCAATGATATAGTCAGCCTCAGCAATCACGCTCAGATTGTGTTCGATCACGATGACCGTGCTGCCTTCGTCGGTGAGCCGGTGAATGACACCCAGCAACTGTTCCACATCCGCCATGTGCAGACCAATCGTCGGTTCTTCCAAAAGATAAAGCGTGCTTTTGGGCTTTTTCTGGCGGCGGATTTTGTCGTTCTCAGAACGGGCCGCGCCGAGGCGGAGTTCGCCGACCAACTTGAGCCGTTGCGATTCGCCGCCGCTGAGCGTAGGGCTTGGCTGACCCAACTTCAGGTAACCCAGGCCGGTTTCGACCAGCAGACTGAGGGTGCGATGAATCTTCCGGTTTGCAGCGAAAAACTCCGCGGCCTGCTCGATGGTCATATTCATCACATCGCCAATGCTCTTGCCGTTGTATTCGACTTCCAGCGTCTGTGCGTTGTAACGGCAGCCTCCGCAGTCTTCGCAGGGCACATAGCTCGCCGGCAGGAAATTCATTTCCATCTTGATCGTTCCCTGCCCCGCGCAGGTCTCACAACGCCCTCCCTCCGTATTGAATGAAAACCGTGCGGCGTTGTATCCGCGGACGCGGGACATTGGCAGTTGGGCGAAGTGTGCCCGGATCTCGTCAAAGACTTTGATGTAAGTAGCCGGAATGGACCGCGACGTCTTGCCAATGGGAGATTGGTCCACTTCGTAGACGGCCTCGATGTGCTCAATGCCATTGATCGCAGGTAGTCTGGGAATTTTTTTCTTGTTACGGCTGAGCGCGTTCTTGATGGCAGGAAGCAGCGCGGACCGCATCAACGTGCTCTTGCCCGAGCCGGAAATGCCAGTGATGACGCTCAATCGTCCGACTGGAAATCGAACGGTTAGGTTCTTGAGATTGTGCACGGCGGCGTCTGCGACCTGGATCCAATCGATCCCATCGAGCGAACGCCTTTGACCGCGCATGGGATGCCGAATCGGTTCATTCAGAAACCGGCCGGTTTTGGAAAGGGGATTGGCTTTGACTTCGGCCACGGTTCCCGCCGCGACAACCTCGCCGCCGCGCATGCCGGCGCCGGGACCGAGATCAACGATCAGATCGGAACGCAACATCGTCTCCTCGTCGTGCTCGACGACGACCAACGTATTTCCCTTGCTTCGAAGGTTTTCCAGCGTGTCGAGCAAAGCATCGTTGTCACGCGGGTGCAGGCCGATTGTTGGTTCGTCGAGCACGTAAAGCACGCCACGGAGGTTGGAACCCAACTGGGCAGCGAGCCGGATGCGCTGGGACTCTCCTCCGCTGAGCGTTTTGGCGGAGCGGTTCAACGTTAGGTAACCCAGCCCGACGTTCTCCATAAACGCGAGACGCTGGCTGATCTCGGGAAGAATATCCTTCGCAATCACTTTGCGATCCTTGTCGAACTTGAGACTTCGCAAACATTTGTCCGCTTCCACGACCGAACTGCGCACAAAGTCATCGATGGTCAATCCACAGAGACGGACGTTTCGGGCAACATCATTCAGGCGCGCCCCATGGCATGCGGGACATTCCGTGGCTTCGTCCTCATCGAGTGACTCGTGAGCACGTTCGATGGCAAGTTCGCGTTCCAGAGCGGAAGCGTCGTCGTCCGCGCTGCCTGCCGATTTCCAGACTTCGCCGAAGCCATTGCATGTGGCGCAACAGCCATGCGGAGAGTTAAACGAGAACAGGCGCGGATCGAGTTCCTCAAAGGCGCGGCCGCAGCTCGGACAGCTCATTTCCGTGCTCAGAATTGTTTCCTGTTTACCCTGAAGAATCTTTGCGGTGCCTTTGCCGATGGAGATCGCCCGCTCGACCAGAGGCCGGACATCACTGGGTTTAACGGTCTCAAGGCCTGCGATCACCACATCAATGGTGTGCTCCTTGAAACGCTCGAGCTTTTGAAAACCGGCAACCGGCACCAGTTCTCTGTCCACGAGCAATTTCTCGAAACCTTCCCGCTCGGCCCATACGGCAACTTCCGTGTGGAAACCTTTGCGTGCCTTGATCACGGGAGCGAGTAGAAATGCGCCACGTCTTCCTGCGCTTCCTGCAACCTGCGAAACAATTCTTTGCACCGTCTGTCCTTCGACCGGAATGCCGCAATCCGGGCAATGTTGGGTCCCGGTTTTGGCAAATAGAAGACGCAAAAAATGGTAGATCTCCGTCACCGTGGCGACGGTGGATTTGCCGCCGCCCCGCGTGACGCGCTGCTCGATGGCGACGCTTGGCGGAAGTCCTTCAATGTGGTCGACTTCCGGGCGCTCGAGCTGTTCGACAAACTGTCGGGCATACGGTGACATGCTGTCCAGAAACCGGCGCTGGCCTTCGGCGAAGAGAATGTCAAAGGCCAGAGTGGATTTTCCAGAACCACTCAGACCGGTGATCGTGATCATCTTACCGAGCGGCAGAGTTAACGAAATGTTTTTCAGGTTGTGCTCACGGGCACCGTGAATCGTTAACGCCGATTGCGGACCGTCCTGCCGCAGCGGGAGTGACGGTGCTTTAAACGGGGGCTCCGCCAGACGGGCGCCCGAGAGGACGGATTGCAAGTATCTTCCAGTATGGGATTTATCGTTGGCAGCAACTTGCTCGGGCGTCCCTTCGGCGATGACATGACCGCCGTCGATACCGGCTTCGGGGCCTAGGTCGATGATATGATCGGCCGATTTGATCACTTCGAGGTTATGCTCAATGACGATGAGCGTGTTGCCGTTATCAACGAGCTTCTGGAACACGCTGAGGAGAAGCGCTACGTCGTCGAAATGAAGCCCCGTCGTGGGTTCGTCGAAAATCAGCAGCGATTTTTGATCGGCGTTCGCTTTTTCCACGAGATGGCCGACGAGTTTGAGACGCTGCGATTCGCCGCCGGAGAGCACATTGACCGGCTGGCCAAGCTTGAGATAGCCGAGACCCACACTTTCCAGTGTCCGCAACGGCTCGATCACCTTTTTGTTGGAACCGTTGGCTTCAAAGAATGCGATGGCCTCACTAACTGTCAGTTCCAGGACGTCGTGGATGGAGAGGCCGGCAAGTTTTACCGCCAGTAAATGTGGCTGATAGCGTTTCCCTTCGCACTCAGAGCAACGGATAAAAAGGTCGCTCAGGAATTGCATCTCAACTTTTTCGAATCCGATGCCGGCGCACCGTTGGCAGCGGCCATTTCCGGCATTGAACGAGAAGGAACTTGCAGTGAACCCGGCAGCTTGTGCGTCGGGTGTCTCGGCGAAGAGTCGTCGAAGTTCATCAAAAACCCCGAGATAAACGGCAGGCGTCGAACGAGGTGAACGGGCGAGCGGCGATTGATCGACCATGACCACTTGATCGATGCCATGAGCGCCTGTGATGCCCCTGCATTGACCGATCATTTCGCCGGTAGGCAACCCCTTCAGCCGCAGCAGGTTTTCGTGCAGAACCTCATGCACAAGCGTGGATTTTCCGGAACCGGAAACGCCGGTGACGCAGGTAAAAACGCCCAGCGGAAAACGAACGTCGATCTCTTTCAGGTTGTGTTCAGACGCTCCTTTGACGGTGAGCCATTTCCTGGGTTGGCGGCGTTTGACGGGAATGGGAATTGCCTTGGTTCCGTAGAGATAAGCGGCCGTCAACGATTCCTTATTGCCGGCAAGCTGTTCTGCGGGACCAGCAAAGACCAGGTCGCCGCCTTGAGATCCGCGTCCCGGGCCGATGTCAATCAGATGGTCAGCAGAACGGATAACCGCTTCTTCGTGCTCAACGACGAGCAGCGTATTCCCTTTATCCCGAAGACGTTGCATCACCCCAATGAGACGACCGACATCGCGTGGATGCAGACCAATCGTCGGTTCGTCGAGGACAAAAAGCGTGTTGACCAGGGACGCGCCCAGACACGTCGTCAGATTCACTCGCTCGACTTCACCCCCGGAAAGCGTGCGCGTCGGTCGATCGAGGTCGAGATAACCAAGACCCACCTGATCGAGATAGCGCAACCGGGTGACAATTTCATCGCGAACGAGCCGCGCGGTTTTGTCGCCCTCCGGAAGGGCCAGGGAATCGAGCATCTCAGCGAGATTGCGCACGGGCATTTGGTGCATTTGCGGCAGCGTGTATTGATGCCCTTTCGGATCCACGATCCTGAAATTGAGCGTTGCGGGCTGGAAACGTCCGCCATCGCACGACGGACAGCGCGTGTAAGCCCGGTACCGACTCAGAAAAACGCGGACGTGCATTTTATACGTTCGGGCCTCCAACCAGTCGAAAAACCCTTTCACTCCATACCAGCGATCGTTCTCCCAGAGCTCCTCCGAAGTCGTGTCGGCGCCGCGTTCGCCTTGCAGAACCCATTTTTGATCCGCCACGGGCAAATCCTCAAACGGGCAATAAATATCCACTTCGCGTCGCGCGGCATGGCGCAACAGATCCTGCTGGCATTCCTTGGATTGTCCGCTCTGGAACGGCTTTACAACGCCTTCGGAAATGCTGAGCGACTTGTCTGGCAACGCCCGGTCGAGATCGATCCCAATCGTCCGCCCAAAACCACGACAAGAGGGGCACGCGCCGAGCGGATTGTTAAAACTGAAGAGCCCCGGTGACGGCGGCCGGATCGCCTCATCGCAGTGGGGACAATGCCATCCCTTCGAAAACGGATGCGCTTTCAAGCTGGCAGGATCAGTAATGGTGATCCGTCCCTTGCCGAAGCCCAGCGCGGTCTCCACAGCCTCCACCATCCGGCCCTGGTTATCGGCCGTCAGCGCAAGGCGATCCTGTATGACGTGCACCAGCGCCGAGAGGCGGACAACCTCAGGCTCTGCATCCGTGCGATGGATTTTGCCGTCGATCCAAACACGCAAATAGCCTTGAGCATTGAGAAATTGAAAAAAATCTCTCGGCTTCGTTTCTTCGGGGACCGCAACTGGAAAAGTAATGAGCACGGTTTGACCGGGAAACAGCTGTCGCGCCTCCGCCGCAATCGATGATGCTGTTTCCGGCCGGATTTCCCGCTGGCAACTCGGACAAAAGGCCCGCGCCAAACGTGGCATGAGCAATTTCAAGTAATCGTTGATTTCCGTCATCGTCCCGACCGTCGAACGGGTCGATTTCACTCGATTCGCCTGTTCAATCGCGATGGCGGGCGGGATGCCACGAATTTCGTCGACATGCGGCTTGTCCATCCGGTCCAAAAACTGCCGCGTATACGGCGAAAACGTTTCCACGTAACGCCGCTGCCCTTCGGCATAGATCGTATCGAACGCCAGGCTCGACTTGCCGCTGCCGCTGGGGCCCGTAACCACGATCAGCTGATTCAGCGGCAAATCGAGGTCAATGCCCTTCAAATTGTTCTGCCGGGCGCCGCGGATCTGGATGCTGGTTTCGGGCGAACTTTGGCGGCTGGCGGACATGTTTCGAGCAGTAGAGAGCGTTTTGGAATCAGAGAGCTGAAAATTGGACACCATTCCGCTCAATGCCGCGAGGGAAAATCCGATATTGAGCTTGCCAAAATTTCCTCGGCTGATTACTCCCGAGGCGCGATGGTCCATCACCTGCTCCTTCTCAAACTTAAACCGGAAGTCACACCGGAGAAATTGGAGGAAATGATGCGGATGACCCGTGCGCAGCTATTGCGGATCCCGGAAGTTTTGGCCGTGAAATGTGGGAAACGGATCGACCCGGCAAATGAGTGGCCGTTCTTTATTGCGCTCGATTTCGAGAACATGGAAACGCTGGAGTTCTATCACGATCACCCGTTGTATCTAAAATTTATCAACGGCGTGATCGGTCCGAACGTCGCTGATCAACTGACAATGGATTTTGAAACGGAGCCGGGGAAGGACGTGACGTATTCCTGAAGTTTCAGGTTTTGGATTCGAGATTTCAGTTTAGGCCTTGAGCCTCTGGGCCAGCCAGTTGGCGACAAACGTGATTTCTTCATCGGAAATCGCAAAAGGCGGAGTAAACGAGAGAACGTTGCCGGCCATGCCTCCGGCGAGAAAAAGAAGCCCATCGCGAAGCGCGGCTTTTACCAGGCAAATCGCCTGCTGGGAATCGGGCGAGCCGTCCGGGTGAACGATCTCCATGCCGATCATCAGGCCGAGGCCTCGGACAGGTTGGATTTCTTGCAGCGCATTCTTCAACGCATTCCCCTGGGTGACAACGCGCCGTGTGGCGTCCGGGCGGCGATGGAGAGCGATGGATGCCAGGGCCATCCGGCAGCCGAGTGGATTGCCGAGGAAAGTGCTCGTATGCAGGGCTTCGCCCGATGACTCCGGCCAGGAATCCATGATTTCCGCCTTCCCCACACATCCCGAAAGCGGGAAACCGGATGTGAGACCTTTGCCGAGACATATCAAATCCGGAACGACATGGAAGTGGTCGCATGCGAATAGCTTCCCTGTTCGGTTGAACCCCGTGTAAATCTCGTCGAGCACAAGCAGAAGGCCATTTTCGTCGCAGATCTTGCGAAGGAGCGGCAGGAATTCCGGTGGCGGAACGATTTCTCCAGCCCTCCCTTGCAACGGTTCAACCAGAATGCAGCCGATTTCGTTCCCGCTAACAATGTTTCGAATTTGCTGTTCCACTTCTGCCAAGGCTTCGCCTGTCTGAGGAAAAGGCACGAACTTCGCAAAACTGGCAAGCTGCTTAAGGAATGGCTCACGAAAATACGGCATTCCCGATGTTTCCAGTGCGCCGTAGCCCAAGCCATGATAGGCGCCTTCGAATGCGATGACACCGCGTCTGCCCGTGCGCATCAAAGCTGTTTTCAAAGCGGATTCGACAGCTTCGGACCCGGAATTCGCCAGGATGCATTTTCCAGCCCCCGCATTCCAGCGTTCAAATGTAATCGCGCTAAGCTCCTCACAAAGAAGAACTTTTAACTCCGTAGGGTGCACGTCGCCCATCGCATGGTAGAGCGTGCCTGCCTGATCGCGAATCGCTTCGACGATTTCCGGCGGTCCAAAACCTAGTCCCGCGACCGCGAAACCGCTGGTCAAATCGAGAAAACGGTTTCCATCCGCATCCCAAACATTGGTCCCCGCGGCGCGCTCCCAAAACACAGGAAACTCGCGATCGACATAAGTGATGTTCCGGCTTTCATGGCGCTTCAGTCGCACTGCGAGGGCGCGCGAGCGGGGCCCAGGAACTTCCGTAACCAGTTTCGGCAGCATGACTTATGCTGGGGTTCGACCGCCGGTTCGATTCCAGATCGCGACGACCCAGTACGGAAGGTTCAGCGCAAAAATGATTAGCATCCAGATATTCGTAGTAAACGTGATTTGCATCGTGAGGCTGATCAATGCGTGCATGGCCAAAAGCGCCAAACCGAGGATCGCAGCATGGCGGCGACCGTATGGGAGCAGGATTGCCGCCAGCTCAACAATCAATCCCGGGCCAAAAAATGGATACGCCAGCCAAGGGTGCGCGATGAGCTGACCATTAAGCCATTCAGTGAGTCCCGGGTTCGGGTGGCGCAAAAAATCGTAGAAATACTGCTCGTTGGTTTTTTCGATCTGAACGGTGATGTTTGGCAATTGAGCCAGCCACATTCCGCCAGACTTGATGAGTTTGGTGACACCGGCAACGACGTAGCTCGCGGCAATGGTTTGGAGACTGATGGAAATCTCGAGGTCACCCAGCGAACGACCGTCTTTTGGCTGAAACCGGCGGACGGCGGCGAAAACGTGGAAGAGCGTCTGCGTGAGAAGCGTCAACGATATGATCTGGTCCGTATGACCGATCCATCCCTGGGAATTCCACAGCGTGTAAACTGCGACATTCAGGCAAAGCAAGTAGCTCAATGCCAGTGGCATAAGCCGACCCACCACATATAACGCGAGCATTGCCAAAAAGATCCATCGAGCGGGCGTGAAGATTGCCAGGTTCGAGAGGAATGTGAGATCGATCCAATGCGATAAACCATTGGGAAACGGCTGAACCGCCGGGGGCACGACGTTTGGCATCCGATACCACAGCAATCCGGCAAAACCAAGGCGCATGAGGGCAATTTCCCAAGGCGCGTATCGGACTGCTTCGGGCTTCCAACTCATCGCAATGCTACCTCCCCGGCAGTGCGCGTTTTTTCGGTCATTTTTCCGTCTTGCATCCGCAGGTCTACACGTACGAGTCGCAGTGCAGCCAAATGAGAGGGACGACTCTGCCGCTGGGCAATCAGGTAACGCAACGTCTCCTCCGCTGCGAGACGTTCCTGCTCCAGGCTGAGCTTCTGTTTTTTCGGAAGGGTGCCTTTAATACGGCGCATACTGGCGTCATACGCTTTTTTGAGGCCATTCGTCGGCACACCAAAATCCAGCGCCGGGATTGCTTTCCCTCTTTCATCTGCCAGATAGACGTACCAGGTTTTACCGGAGAAATTTCCAAACATGGGGAAATTCGAAAAGGGATAGGCTTCACCAATCAACAGGCAGGCAACGGTGATAATCCACATTCCTTTCAAGGGAATGGCGCGCCAAATTTTCTCAAGAACCGACCGCATAGACCTCCAGTCCAGGATGCAAATACAGCACTGTTCCGCGTGGACGTGACCATAGCGGTTTCTGTTCGCGCAGCTTGCGATAAAACGATGCGCGCCGCTCGAATTCCTCGGATTGCCCAGCCTTCGGTCGCAGCGATTCGAGGAAAAATCGGCCATACGTACTTTCACTGACCACGACGTACTTGATTTCCTGCGCCGCAAAATCGTCTGACTTTTCCACCACGTCAGCGACATACTGTTCCCGCAACAGCCTGTGAGGCAATGGGTTCCGCAAGTCATCATAGACTTCTTCGTCCGGCAAATTCACCCGCGCATCATAGGCGATAGTGTCCCCCGTTGGGATATTTTCCCGAATCCATGTCGCCAGTTCCGCACGATCGTCGCGGCTAAAGGCACGAGCGTACTTCCATGTCTGGGCTCCCTCCCACAGCAGGCCGGCAGCCAGCACGGCAGCAAGTCCCGCGCGCCTCCAGTTTCTTGTGGTCTCCCAAAGAAACGCCGCGCCTGTTCCTGCCATCAGGTAGAACAGACCGGTCAAAGGCAAAAAATACCGGTCGTTGGTTTTAGGTGAAAACGACATAAGAAGCAGCCAGCCAACTGCGGTCGCGACGATGACACACGGAATCAATCGGGCGTGCGACCTCCGCCAGAGTGCCACGAGGCTGGCGATAAGAAGGACCCATACGACCGGCGTCGTGTTTTTTACAAAAATATTCAGATAAATGGCATGAGGCACGCTGCGTGTCACGTCTCCCTGGCCGGTCGTGACCAGGTCCATTTCTTTTCCGAAACTTTGGCCGAACGAACCCCACTGTCCAAAAAGTCGCCAATTGATTACAGCGAAAATAATGATGGCAGCCGCAGCCATCAGGATGGCATGTCCCTGCCGGTCGCTTTTTTTTTCAAGTCGAGCGCTGAGCAGGATGGCCGCCAACGAGGGAATGAGCAGAATAGCTCCCAGATACTTGGCTGAGGCCGCCACGCCGACCGTGGCGCCCACGAGGATGACGGACACGGCATCCTGTTTTTGTGAATAATGAACAAGCGCAAGACAGAACAGCCCAACGCCGAAATACAGCGAAGAGTCCTCTTTCATGTAGTGAGCCAATTCGAATACTTGATGGTGAAACGTCAAAAGTAATCCCGTTGTCAGCCCTGCCACGGGTCCAGCCCAACACCACGCCGCAAAAAAAAATGCAACCGTCCCCATAGCGCAGAAAAATGCGCTCGTATAACGGCCAAGCTCTACGACGCGTTGGTTTTGCGGGCTTCTCCCGGTCACCTTCCACATCCATTCCACAGACGACAGCATCAACAGCGGATGATTGAAATTCCGCATTCCGGTGAGCACCTGACGCACTTTTCGCGCTTCGTCCGGATGATAATAATACGCGAACTGGTTTCCGAACGTATTTAACCACCAGCCACCGCCCAGGAGCAGCGCCGCAACAACCGGCAGCCACCATCGAGCGCTCATGAAACTTCGGCAGAAACAACGGCATGCGATCGCTTCTCACGACCGCCCCTCAACCAATTCCATCCAGCGTAAAGCAGCCATGGCGCATTCACATAAAAGATGAGCAATAAGTACACGTGGTGTTTGAACTCAAGGCTCATCACGACGTGGATCATCCAGTGCATTCCAACCATCCCCAGACCGATAAACAGCGCCCACCAACGATTGATCAGCGCCAGGAAACAAAGCAGCTCCAGCAAGAGGCCAGCGCCAAAAAGCATCCGAGCCAGATGCGGATGCTCGACGATCCAGTAAGCAAAATTCTGGGCAACAGGGGACTGGTTTTCCAGATTCGTATAATAGGTTTGCAGATTCGATTTTAGAATCTGAAGAGCCATGTAAGGTACCCGCGCGATCCAAAACTCGCTGCTGGCGAATAACTTGCAAACAGCCGCTGAGACATAGCTCGCCGCAATCATCACTTTCGCCCAATGAACGGCGCGAACATGTGATTCGTGCCGCGTCCAGCCGCGTTTCCAGCGAAAACAATACGCAGCCAACATGGTCAAGGACACGAGCGTGATCAGTTGCAAGGCGTGGTTCGTCGCGCCTTGCGAATTGATCAGCGTCCCTTTCGCTACCAAAATTGCCGAAATGGCCGCAAGTGCCGGAATCATCGCGCGGCCTGAAACAAACAGCACGCCGGCAATCCAAAAAACTCCGTTGAGCACCATCTGCGCCGATGGATTCGCCAGCCAAGTGAGGTCCACAAAATGCGCGATACCATTGGGCCGTGGCTGTGTTCCTTGCACCGTGCGCTGGACCACGATCCAAAACGGCCACAGCAAAAACGCCCGCATCAGCACCATTTCCCACGCGGCATGAGGAACAATCGTTTCGCGCAGGTTGCTCCACTTGAATGACTTAAGATACTTCACGATTTCAACTCTCCGACAACTGCGGTCTCTTCATGAAAGCCCTTTTTGTCCATCCAGAGCAATGTCCGTTTCAGTTTCAATCCATGCTTGCGAATGTCACCCGGAGGGTTTTGCCTGAGTTGCGTGGGCAGAAACGTGGTGGCGATATATTGACCGGCCTGGCGAAGATCCTCGTCCGTCGCGGACGTCGCGGGATAGCCCTTCTTTTTACAAATGCTCTCCAACTCCGCGTTGAACGACTTCTTGATCTTCGACGCCGACAGCCGGAAATATTTCGCAATCGCAAGAGGTCGATCCGCCGCATCGGTAACGAACAACACATTCGTCTCGTCCGAGAACTTGGCGTACATCGGAAACGGGGAAAACGGAAATTGTTCTCCGACGACTTGCAGTAACAGCACGATTGCGAACGTGGAAGCGAACGGCAGTGTCCAGAACCGCTTCCACCATCCAGGGACGCGCGACCAGAATGAAAGGGTAGCGGCGGTCATTAAAGCCTTCGTAATGCGCCGTTACAGTCGGACGTTCAGCATGGCGGCATGCTGTTCATCGGTGCACGGGGCATTCGTCGGGACGCCGACCGGAGCGTCATCTTTGGAAATCAAACCGTTTTCGAGCAGGTATTGCTCGACTTCCTCGCCAGAAATATCTGCGAGCATTTCACCGTTGATCTCGACACACGGCGAGAGCGGCTGGCCGCTTTTCTGTTCCATTTCCCAGCGAAACGCCGGGTTCTTAATGATGTCCTTCTCGGTGTACGGAAGATCGTATTTTGCGAGAATGGCGCGGACGCCATTGCTCCATCCGCAGAAAGTTTTCAGGTAGGCGGTGATGGTGGGTTTTTCCATGGGCGAAGATTAGTGCCAGTGGCGCGCACAGGCAAGGGCGGGAGTGCCAGGGGGGAGAATTGAACTCCCGACCAAGGGCTTATGAGTCCCCTGCTCTACCTCTGAGCTACCCTGGCAAAGTGGGGCGGTAAAATAACCGAGCGATCGGTGGTGTCAAACCCATCGAGGGGGTGGAATTCAGGGGACGAATGATCAATCGTCTGCGTTCGCATGAAATTCATCGCTCTCCTGCTGCTGGTTGCCGGATTTGTCCACGCCTCTGAACCCTTAGAAAAATCCGCGTCCGAACTCGAAAAATCCGCGCCCGAACTCGAAAAACTCTTCACAGACGGAGGTGTCTCTGCAGGCACTGGCACTTTTGTCCTTTACGACATCAGCGCGAACCAGCTTCGCATCCACAACGCCGAGCGCGGGTCGACACGTTTCATCCCTGCATCCACGTACAAGATTCCGAATTCTCTCATCGCCCTTCAGACCGGCGCCGTGAAAGATCTCGCGGAAATTTTGACTTATGGCGGAACCAAACAGCCATTTCCGCAATGGGAGCGGGACATGAATCTGCGCGATGCGTTTAAAGTCTCCAACGTACCCGTGTATCAAGGAGTTGCCCGCCGAATTGGCCTCGACCGCATGCGGCAGTGGATCGGAAGGCTCGACTACGGCAACCAGGAAGTCGGGACGGCGGTCGATCAATTCTGGCTCAAGGGGCCGTTGAAAGTCTCCGCCATTGAACAGACCCGCTTTCTCGCCCGACTCGCCCAAGGCCAACTTCCCGTCAAACCCGAAGTCCTCGCGCAAGTCAAAGACATCAGCACGGTCGAAACGACCGATGTCTACGTCCTCCACGCCAAAACCGGCTGGTGTAATTCGACCAATCCCGATCTCGGCTGGTACGTCGGCTGGATCGAACGCAAAGACACGGGGAATCTCTACGCCTTCGCTTTGAACATCGACATGCCCAATCCCAAATCAGACACACAAAAACGCATTCCTCTCGCGCGTGCCTGCCTGACTGCTCTCGGTGCTTTGCCAGGTCAGTAGCTCTGGCTACGGGTTCAGCCTTGCCATCCGAAGTCAGCTTCCGGCCTTCATGTCATAAATCATTCCCCACAAACGGTCGATCTCGCCAAGCTCGATCACCTGCAGTGGAGTCAAATTGTCAAAGGCGCGATTCGGCTCGTGCAACCAGGGAGAAATCGCCTCGGTCAAAACGATCTCATCCAGCGCGTCAAGCAGCCGCCGGATCTCATGGAGTCGGCGTTGAGCCGGCAGACTGGGCAATTTGCCCGTGGACCATTCAGCAAGTGCGCGCAGGGAAAATCCAGTCATTCGACCGAGCTCCTCGCGTTTCAAGCCGTACCGGTCACAAAGCGTTTTGACATCGGAACCAGCCTTCTCCAATTCGCGGACCAGTTCAGCGGCAAGTGCCGCCTCGCGATATTTCGCAAACCTCTTTCCGCCAGAGATTTTTCCAATTCCGGGCCGGGATGAAATGGCCTCGTGGATCGCGTTTGCCTGTGCTGAAACCGTGATCTGCCCACTCTTCGGCTTTATTTTCCGGGGCATGGCAAAATCAACGTCCGGCATTCTGTGCACTGCGTCCAGTTGATATTCATGCAACACTGCATTCAGCCAATACCTTGGCACTCGTTCCGCCTATTGCAGGTCGCCGTCGAGTGCGGGGCGAAAGCCCCGTCTCAAAGCGTCCGACCGACGGCTTCGGCTACTTTACGAACTCGAGTCACCAAATCGTTAAACTCCGGTTCGGTCAGTGCCTGTTCGCCGTCGCTTTTCGCGAATTCGGGAGCGTTATGCACCTCAACCATCAGGCCATCCGCCCCTGCTGCCACGGCGGCAAGCGCCATGGCAGGCACATATTCGCGCACGCCAACGCCGTGCGTCGGGTCGACGACCACCGGTAAATGCGTTTCTGCCTTAAGCACCGGAACGGCGTTCAGATCCAAGGTGTTACGCGTCATCGTCTCGAAAGTCCGGATGCCGCGTTCGCACAGCACGACGTTGAAATTGCCTTCGCTCAGAATGTATTCGGCGCTCATCAACAAATCCTTGATCGTCGCACTCATGCCGCGCTTGAGCATGACCGGGAGTTTGCTTCGCCCCACTTCTTTGAGTAGCGCAAAATTTTGCATGTTCCGGGCGCCAATCTGCAGACAGTCGGCGTATTGCTCGATTACCTCCAAGTCTTTCGTGTCCATGATTTCGGTGATAACCGGCAATCCGGTCGCCTCCCGGGCTTCCGCGAGCAATTTCAGTCCTTCCGCCCCCAGACCCTGAAAACTATACGGAGACGTTCGCGGTTTGAACGCTCCTCCTCGAAGGATTTTCGCTCCCGCCTTTTTAACTATTTGCGCGATCACCGTGATTTGCCCGCGACTTTCCACCGAGCAAGGGCCAGACATAAGCACGACTTCGGGGCCGCCAAGCGTCACATTTCCGATCCGAACCTTCGAAGGTGTGCCCCGGAATTCGTAGGCGACCAATTTGTGCGGCTTCAAGACCGGCGTCACGGATTCGACACCAGGAATGGCTGCGAGCGGTTTCTCACGAATGATGTCTTCCGGTCCAATGACGCCGATGACGACGCGATGCTCTCCGCGACTGACCTCTGCCTTGAGGCCCCATTCTTTGATGCGATCCACGATATGCTCGATCTGCGCGTCGCTCGTGCCCGGTTTGGTGACGATAATCATAAGAAATGGGATGAAAAGGTGGCGATTGGGGGCCGGGAATGTGTCGGCAGTGGCCCTGCGCGTCAAGTACGAGCAATGGCTGTCCTATGAAATGCCAAATATTCTGCGGAGCTTGTCTGCAGCGCGCCGCCTTGTCAGCTGAACGCTATCGCTGTATGGAAACCGCTTCTTATGCCAGGCGCCGCATCTGCTTCCAACTCCGCCGACAGTGCAGCCATCATCCGAGCCCGAGGCGTGACGAAGCGGTTCGGTGATTTTGTGGCACTGCAGGGGCTCGATCTAGATGTCCGCGTTGGGGAATGCGTCGGACTGCTGGGACCGAATGGTGCTGGGAAATCCACATTTATCGGGTGTGTTTACGGAGTCGTCTTGCGCAGCGGCGGAGAACTGAATGTGTTTGGCCACGACCCGGCGAAGGACGCGCGGCGCATCAAACAACGCCTCGGTGTCGTTCCACAGGAAAATGCTCTGGATGAAGAACTGACCGTCGTCGAAAACATGCGGCTCTATGCCCGATTCGAAGGACTTTCCAATGGGGACGCCCTTCCGCGGATCAACGAATTGCTGGCTCACATGGCGCTCGATCACAAACGCGATGCCACGATCAAAACGCTCTCAGGCGGGATGAAACGACGGTTGACGTTTGTCCGTGGATTGTTATCGGACCCCGAACTACTGATTCTCGACGAGCCGACGACTGGCCTAGACCCGACGGTGCGGCATTTGCTTTGGGAGAAAGTGCAGGGGTTTCGCGATGCTGGCAAAACCGTTCTCGTCACCACTCACTACATGCACGAGGCGGAGATCCTTTGTGACCGGATCATTATCCTCAACCGGGGGATGGTCGTCGGCACCGGCTCACCGCGAGAGTTGATCGACCGCGAAGTGCCGGGGTTTGTCGCCATTTTTTCTCCGGAAAGCGCCGGGCGCATCACGCCGCACCTGCATCCGGACTGGCAGCTTTTTCATCAAGGCCAGCAATGCTGCGTGCGGGCACCGCGGATCGAAGACCTCACAATCCTGCAACAAATTTCCGACGTCATAGCGCTTCAATTGCGTCCCTCCAACCTCGAAGACGTTTACCTGAAACTCACGGGGAGGGATCTCGACGACAATGAATAACGCTCTCGTTTCACTCCAATTAGCCTGGCATGTCGTCGTGCGCAACTGGGTGGTTTACCGGAAGGATTTCCTGGCAAACATCTCGCCGACGTTGGCCGATCCCGCCTTGATGATGGCCTCGCTCGGCATGGGGCTTTCACCGTTTATCAGCCAGATCCAAGGGCTGCCGTACGCTCATTTCCTGGCTCCCGGGATGGTGGCCACGACGGCGCTGTTCACGGCCTTTTTCGACTGCAGCTACGGTTTTTACGTGCGGATGACCTTTGAATCCGTCTTTAAAGCCATGCTCACGACGCCGATCGGTGTCCTGGAAGTCGTGCTGGGGGAATTCATGTGGGTTTTCATCCGGGCAGCGCTGATGGGTGGCGGCGTCGGGCTGGTGCTGGCCGTAATGGGATTGCTGCCGAATCCTTGGGCCGTGCTCGTATTTCCGTTCGTCGCTGGGCTGCTTGCCGTGCCATGCGGCGCCATTGGCCTCCTCGCCGCGTCGTTGGTCCGAAACATCAACCAATTTCAGACCGTCTATTCGTTTCTGATCGCACCGATTTACTTCCTGTCGGGCGTATTCTTTCCCCTCGTCGACCGGCCGATTCTCCATGTCGTCGCGCAATTTTCACCGTTCTATCACGGGCTTCACCTGCTTCAAATGGCCGCCTGGGGTCGCTGGTCGCTCGCTGCCATTTGGTTTCACTTCTCGATTTTGCTGGCGTTTACCGTCGTCCTCGGCACGTGGGCCTTTTTCAAAATCCGCGGAAAGCTCACGAGCTGACTTGGCGATCGTAAGCTTGTAGCAGCGGTCTGTGCCATAGACAGCCATAGACCTGATCTTTACCCACAATTGGGCGGAATGTTATCCAGTCTCCGACATTGACGGGTTATTCATTTCAACCGTGATACGATTTTGGCGAGGCTGCCGCGCGAAGCGCCCTGGAGTGCGCCGATTCTCCGGCGCTTTGGTTTCAACGTGTGGCGGATGCACAAATGGCGATGGGAATGGCACACCGCGTCCGCGATCCTCCAAATCGGCGCAGCAGCGCCGCACTCCAGGGCGCTTCGCGCGACAGGTCACGATAATTGTGGGTAAAGATCAGGTTATAGACGCCATAGACCGCCGCTATAGCGAATCCCCTTAACTCGTCAGAGCCGCGCGTTCGTCGATGCCGACGCCGGATTTCTCGAGGAAATAATCGTAGCCGCCCACATAGGGAGTCACTTTGCCGTCGCAGACGTGAAGGACTTTGGTAGCGAGTTTACGAATGAAATGCACGTCATGGGAGATGAAGACCAGTGTGCCTTCATAATGCTCCAGCGCCAGGATAAGCGACTCGACGGTGTGGATGTCCAGGTGGGTTGTCGGTTCATCCATGAGCAATAGGTTCGGCGGATCGACGAGGAATTTGATCAGGTTCAACCGCGTTTTCTCGCCGCCACTGAGCACGGCGGTCTTTTTGTAGATCTCGTCTTTGCGGAACAGGAACGACCCCAGAATGCCGCGCGTTTCGTCTTCGCGGAGATTGCCGTTGGCGGCCATCACTTCCTCGAGAATCGTTTTATCGGGATCCAACGTTGCCGCGCGATGCTGGGAAAAGTAACCGATTTTGGCGTTGTGGCCTTCGTTGCGGACACCTTTCTGGAATTCCACAACACCGGCCAGGATCTTGAGCAGGGTTGATTTTCCCGCGCCGTTTGGGCCGACCAGGACGGTGCGCTCGCCGCGTTCGATGGTCAAATCCAAGCCCTCGTAAACCTTGTGCGAACCATAGGCCATGTGAATGCCCTCCAGCGAGATCGCCCGCTGCCCACCGCGCGGCGGCTGCGGGATTTGGAACCGGAAGGGCTTACGCGGAGGCACCGGTTTTTCGAGGATTTCCATGCGCTCGATTTGCTTGAGTTTGCTCTGTGCCTGCGCAGCCTTGGACGACACGGACCGAAACCGATCCGCAAACTCTTGCAGCGATGCGATTTCCTTCTGCTGATTTTTGTAGGCAGCAACCCGCTGTTCGTAGTCCGCCTCTTTTTGTTTCAGGTAAGCGCTGTAATTTCCCGTCCAGGAAATGAGTTTGCGGTCCGAGATTTCGTAAACCGTTTCGACCAATTCATCCATGAACTGCCGGTCGTGCGAAATCAGCAGCACGGCACCGGAATACGTTTTCAAATAGTTCTGCAACCACAATAGCGAAAGCAGATCGAGGTGGTTCGTCGGCTCGTCCAGCAGCAGCAAATCCGGCTCCATCACGAGCAAACGGGCCAGATGCGCCCGCATGATCCAGCCACCGCTCATCTCCTTCGCTTTGCGCTCAAAATCCGTCTCGCGATAACCCAGGCCGCTTAGAATCTTCTTCGCCCTTGCCTCCACCTGCGGATTGTTGAGCGCGTCAAACTTGGCGTGCGCTTCCAGGTATTCCGCACCATCGACCGTGCCAGCCTTTTCCAGTTCGGCCAACCTTTCTTCCAACGCCGGGAGCTCCCCTGCCCTTCCCGTGGCCACATCCAAAACCGACTCGTCACCCACCTGCTCACTCTCCTGCGGCAGGTACCCGATCATCGTCCATTCATCACGCTCTACGGCGCCAGCATCCGGCTCGTTCTCCTTGAGGATAATCGAGAACAACGTCGATTTGCCCGCGCCATTGGGTCCAACCAATGCCACGCGCTCCCCGTAATTCACCTGCATCGTGGCATTCTCAAACAGGGTCCGCCCCCCGTGGCTCATTTTCAAATCGCGTATCGTCAACATGGCTTTCCGATCTTTCTCTTCGAAGCGGTCACTGTGCAGGTACCCGGCAAAACTTCAACCCGGAGTCTACAGGCAAACCGCCGCTATCCACGCCAATCGGAACCAGCTACACTAAAGCTCCATGAGCAAGGAGCGATTCATCGAACGACAGGCCGATGTGAGGGAAAGTGCGGCACGGCTTGCCGAAGCCGTCGCCCAACCAGAAAGCGAACTCATCCGCGACGCGACCATTCAACGGTTTGAGTTTACCTTTGAGGTCGTTTGGAAAAGCCTCAAGCTCTACCCCGAACGACAGGGGCACGAATGCGGCGGCCCTCGGCTAACGCTCAAGAAGGCCTTCGCCGAGAATCTGATTCCCAGCCCAGAAGAGGCCGATGTCTGGTTCCAGATGCTCGAAGATCGCAACCTAACGTCGCATGCTTACGACGAGGCGCTCGCCAAGCGCATCTACGAACACATCGTCCGCGACTATGCCCCTTTGCTTAGTAGCATGGCGCGCACGATTCAAAACCTAGAATGGGACTGAAGGCATGAAGACACCCGCCCTCCGCGAACGAGACCTCGCCGTGCTCCGCCGCACTTTTCAGCGTTTTCCGTACGTACTCGAAGTGCGCCTGTTCGGCTCGCGCGCCACCGGCCACGCCCGCCGCACGTCCGACATTGACCTCGCCATCTCGGCCCCGGACGCCACCGCCGAGCAATGGCTGGAACTGACCGCCGCGCTCGAGGAAGCTCCTATCATCTACGAATTCGACATCGTACGCACTGAACGTGCCCACCACACGCGGTTGATCGAGAAAATCGCCTGCGAAGGCATCACCATTTACCCGGCGAGCATGCCGACCTGACCCCGCGGGGGAAAAGTCGCGGTGCCTCGTGGGCGAACCGAGGTGCCTCCGCTGGCCCCAGCAGCTCGCCCGCCTTAGGCTTACCGCTGGTGAGACTTACATTGAATGAATTTTGGGACAGCACCCATGACAGATACGAAAAAACCCGCGTCCGTTGCCGGGACGCGGGTTTTCGAAAATCGGACGAACGTCCCTGCGGTTTTAGCGCGAGTAGAGTTCGACAACGAGCTGTTCGTTGACGATCGGGGCAATTTCTTCGCGGCTGGGGATGCGGGAAACCGTGCCTGTGAACTGGTCCTTGTCCACGGTGAGCCAATCGGGAACCGGTGCAATTTGGGTCAATTCGACGAACTTGGCGGCGAGACGACGGGAAGCCGGTTTATCCTTGATCGCGATCACGTCGCCGGGACGGACGTTGAAGCTGGAGACATCGACTTTGCGGCCGTTGACCGTCACGTGGCCGTGGGAAACAGTCTGGCGGGCAGCACTGCGGCTGTTGGCGAAGCCAAGCCGGAAAATGACGTTGTCGAGGCGGGTTTCGAGAAGCTGAAGCAGTGTTTGGCCAGTCACACCGCGGCGGCGGAGAGCTTCCTGGAAATAACGGCGGAATTGGCGCTCGAGCACACCGTATTGGTGGCGAAGCTTCTGTTTTTCAGCGAGAGCCAATGCGTATTCGGACTGCTTGCGGCGGGAGCCTTTAGGGCCATGGATGCCGGGCGGGTAGTTTTTGCGTTCGAGAGCTTTGTTCGCACCAAAAAGAGCGACGCCGTAGCGGCGGCTAATGCGAGTCTTGGGGCCTGTATATCGTGCCATGAGAAAAAAGTTTTAAGTTTAAAGTCTTAAGTCTTGAGGCGGCTTCGGAGTTTTCGTCGTCTTAAAACCAAACTTAAGACATAAAACTCCCACCGGATCAGACGCGGCGTTGCTTGGGCGGGCGGCAGCCGTTGTGAGGAACGGGCGTGACGTCTTTGATGACGCTGATTTCCAAGCCGATCGCTTGCAGGGCACGGACAGCGGATTCACGACCTGAACCGGGGCCTTTGACGCGGACTTCGACTTCTTTCAGGCCGTGGCCCATGGCCTGGCGGCAGGCGTCCTGGGCAACCATTTGGGCCGCATACGCGGTGCTTTTGCGGGAGCCTTTGAAACCGACTTTACCCGCGCTCGACCATCCAATGATGGCACCAGTCTGGTCCGTGATGGAGACGATGGTGTTGTTGAACGTCGCGAGAACGTGGGCAATGCCGGTGTGAATGTTCTTGCTGCCCTTGGCCTTGACGATTTTGGGCTTCTCGATGTCGTTCGGATCCAGCGAAAGGTTTTCCTTTTTCGGCTCTTCGACGGGAGCGGCATCCTTCTTGGCTTTCGCAGCTTTCGGTTTTGCCGTTTTCGGAGTCGCCTCTGGGGTTGCGGGCGGCGCGGCCGGCGCTTCAGGAGCCGGGGCGGCCGGGGTTTCGGGGTTCAGTTCTTCTGCCATGGTCTCGATCTAATAATTACGCCTTGGCGCGTTGAACGCCGACGGTTTTGCGCGGGCCTTTGCGTGTGCGCGCGTTGGTGGATGTGCGCTGGCCGCGCACCGGCAATCCGCGACGATGACGGATGCCACGATAACAATTGATAGCCTGCAAACGCTTGAGGTTGCCCTGAATTTCGCGGCGGAGATCGCCTTCGATCGGGAGTTTGCTGGCGGTGATGGCGTGGATGAGTTCGCCGAGCTGTTCAGGGGTCAAATTCTTCGCCCGGGTATTCGGGTCGATATTGGCCTGTTCGAGGATCTTTTTGGCGGTAGCCGGTCCGATGCCATAAATGTAAGGCAGGGAAGCTTCGATGCGTTTGTCGCCAGGGATTTCAACGCCTAAGAGTCGTGGCATAATTTCTTAAATTGCGGATTTCAGATTGCGGATTGCGGATGTGTAAATCAGCCCTGCTTTTGTTTGTGGCGCGGGTTCTTGCAGACGACGCGGACGACGTTTTTGCGTTTCACAACACGGCACTGCTCGCAAAGGCGTTTGACAGAGGCTCTTACTTTCATGGGTCAAAATGTGGTGTTCTTCTAAAATTGATCTTTCAGGGGACAAAAAAACGCTTCCAGAAAGCGTCTTCCTGGCGCGTTTGAGAGGTCCTCTGTCCTATCTTTGCCGGAACGTGATCCGGCCCTTTGACAAGTCGTAGGGGGACATCTCTACCATAACTTTGTCACCTGGCAAGATACGAATGAAGTGCAAACGCATTTTTCCTGAAATATGTGCCAGAATGCGATGTCCGTTCGGCAATTCCACCCGGAACATCGTGTTCGGGAGCAATTCAACTACTTTGCCTTCAACTTCGATAGCGTCTTTTCTCGCCATGTGAGGATTTCTGGTTCTCCGTTTGTAATGAGGACAGTGTGTTCAAAGTGGGCGGAAGGTCTCGCATCCGCAGTAACCACTGTCCAGCCATCTTGCAAGATTCGGACTGCTGCCGTGCCCATATTAACCATTGGCTCAATCGCCAGCGTCATACCGGGTTTCAATTTCGGGCCGGAACCCCATTTGCCGTAATTCGGGACTTGTGGCTCTTCGTGCAGTTTCTTTCCGACACCGTGACCCACGAACTCACGAACGACGCTGTATCCGTTGGCGACGACTTCATCTTCGATCGCGGCACTGATATCGCCTACCCGGTTACCCGCAAAGGCCTGCCGGATGCCGATGTAAAGTGAGCCTTCGGTTACGTCCAGCAGCCTTTGCACGCGCGGATCAATCGCGCCGGCCGCAACGGTTGTCGCCGTATCCCCGACGTAGCCGTGATGAAAAACGCCAACGTCCAGCTTGACGATGTCTCCGTATTGGATGCGCCGTTTACCGCCGATCCCGTGAACGACTTCGTCATTGATCGAAATGCAAATGTTGCCTGGAAACTGCCGATAATTGAGGAAAGCGCTCGTGCAATCGTTCCGGGCGATTAAATCCGCCGCAAATTGATCCACCTCACCCGTCGTTATGCCGGGTCGGATCATTTCACTGACCTGGTCAATGATCGCTCCTGCCAATCGTCCCGCCGCGCGCATCCGCTCGATTTCCTTGGGCGTCTTGATGGGAATCATATGGTCGCGGGTTTAGACATAAGCGCCGCATCAATGTCAGCGAAAACCGTTTCCGCCTTCTGACTGGCGTCAATGCGAACCAATAAATTCCGCTCCGCATAGAATGCGATAAGCGGCTCCGTTTTCTCCGCGTAAACCTTGAGCCGTTCAGCGAGAACTTCCCGTGTGTCGTCAGCGCGTCGCTCCAAATGCCCCCCGCATTTTGGGCAGGACGCACGGTCATTTCCAGCCAGATGCACTCGGACATTGAAAACCGATTTACAAACGGAGCACACCGCGCGGTGGAGGATGCGGTCCTCGATTGTCTCGACGTCGCAGTCGAGTGAAATAACGATATCCAACGGTGTCCCGAGTTTCCCTAAAAAAGATTCCAGTCTCACCGCTTGCAGGTGCGTACGGGGAAACCCGTCCAAAACGAACGCCTCACGCCCGCCATCGAGCCATTTTTCGAGAACAGCGATCACCAATTCATCCGGCGCGAGATGACCTTTCGACGTGTGTTCTGCGGCGAGGAGTCCGAGTTCGGTTCCTGCTTTGGCCTCATCTCGAAGGAGTCGTCCAGTCGAAACCGCCGGAATGCCGTGTTTCTCCTGGATCCGGGAAGCCTGCGAACCTTTACCCGAAGCGGGAGGTCCAACCAGCACGATTCGACGCTTCACTTCCCCTCCTTTACCTGTCCCGCAGGAACACCAGGATGACGACCCCGGCGAGCACGACTGTCGCGAGCGCAGTATAGATCCACACCAGCGTTCCTTCGCCGATCACGTCCCCTTTGTTGAATGCGGCCCGGTCGAAACGGCCACGAATTTTGCCTTTCCGCAGGAAGCCGTCGTAGTGGCGTTGGATCAGATGGGTTTCCACCTGCCGCATCGTATCGAGCACAACACCAACCAGAATCAGAAGACTCGTCCCGCCGAAAAAGCCCGCGACGACTTGCGGCACGCGCATGGCTTCCATCAGCACCTGCGGCACAATGGCAATAACTGTCAGAAAAATCGCCCCGGCAAAGGTCAGACGGCTCATGGTGAAATTCAGAAATTCCGCCGTCGGTTTTCCGGGACGGACCCCCGGGATGTAGCCGCCGTTTTTCTTGAGGTCGTCAGCGATTTGATTGGGCTGAAATTGGGTCGCCACCCAGAAATAGCTGAAGAAGAAAATCATCGCACCATACAGCGTATAATGAAGCCAACCTGAGGTGAGCATACTTGCGAGCTCATTCGCCCAACCCTGATTTTTGAACAGGAACGTGATGATCGTGCTCGGAAAAAGCAGGATAGCCTGTGCGAAGATGATCGGCATGACCCCGGCGTAGTTGACTTTCAAGGGCATGTACTGCGTCTGACCGCCGTAGACTTTTCGGCCCACCACACGCTTGGCGTATTGAACGGAAATCTTGCGCTGCGCTTGCGTGATCGCGATGACTCCAGCGATGACGATGAGCAGGAAAAGGATCATCACGACGAGGAAAAAGGGAGTCACCTGCGAGCCTTGCGAGGCGTCAGAGGGAACAAACGTTTTCCACGCCTGAACCATGGCTGCTGGCAGCCGGGCCGCGATACCGACGGTGATAATCATGGAAACGCCATTACCGATGCCGCGCTCGGTAATTTGGTCACCCAGCCACATCAGGAACATCGTTCCGGATGTCAACGTGATGACCGTCAGAACGCTGAACGCGATGGGATTTTCAAAAACAACCAATGGGCCGACACGTTTGATCGTATCCCCGATGCCGTGCAAAAACGGACTTGTCTCCGGATACAAGAAGGACAACGAGAGCAGGTAGCCTTGAAAGACACATAGAACCAGCGTCGTATAACGGGTGTACTGTGTGATCTTCTGTCGTCCGCCATCTTCACGCGCCAGTTTGCTCAAACGCGGAATGACCGCCGTGAGCAACTGAATCATGATCGACGCGGAGATGTACGGCATCACGCCCAGCGAGAAGATGGCGCAGTTTTCCAACGCACCTCCGGAAAAGAGCGAGAAAAGGGCCGCAACACTTCCGCCAGCTTGCGGATCTACGGCAGTCCGGAACCACTCATGAAGGACATGCGCGTTGACGCCAGGCGTTGTGATCGCCGCGCCCATGCGCACGATGACGAGCATCGCAAGGGTGAAAAGCACCCGTTGCTTCAGCTCGGGAATTTTGAAGATGTTTACAAAAGCGGAAATCATCGGGGCGACTTAGGGAGCCAGGCCTGCGTTATTCCGCCGCCTTGCCAGCCGTCCGAATGGTAACCGAGCCGCCCGCTTTCTCGATCGCGGCACGAGCTGCCTCGCTCACTTTATCCGCTTCGATAGTCAGAGCCTTGGTCAATTCGCCTCGCCCAAGGATTTTGACGCCGTCATAATTTCCGCGGATGAGGTTTGCTTTGAGGAGGATTTCTTCGTTGACCGTCGCGCCGGCGTCGAATTCGTTGAGATCGTCGAGATTGACGATTGCGTAAACGGTTTTGAACGCGGCGTTATTGAATCCGCGCTTGGGGAGGCGGCGAATGAGCGGCATCTGGCCGCCTTCAAATCCGAGGCGAATGCTGCCGCCGGAACGGGCTTTCTGGCCCTTATGGCCCTTGCCGGAGGTCTTGCCATGACCGCTACTCTCGCCGATGCCAAGACGTTTGGTCCGATGACGCGAGCCCGGACGAGGTTTCAAATTGTGAAGTTGCATTTTTCAGTCCTACTTTTTGCGGATGTCAGGCCGTCGTGACCGCGGGAGCAGCGGACGTCGGGAGTTTTTTCCCGCGAATTTTAAAAATTTGATCCTTCTGACGCAACGCGAGCAATGCTTCAACGGTCGCTTTGACCACGTTGGAGTCATTGTTCGAGCCAAGGGATTTAGCCAGAATGTCTTTGATGCCGGCCGCTTCAACTACTGCACGGACACCGCCACCGGCAATAATTCCGGTTCCAGGCGATGCCGGGCGAAGCAGAACACGTCCGCCACCGTGTTCACCGATCACTTCATGGGGAATAGTATTCTCGTGAATGGCAACCGGAACAAGCGCTTTTCGCGCTGCTTCCGAGGCTTTGCGAATCGCCTCGGCCACTTCATTGGCCTTTCCAAAACCAACGCCGACCTTGCCTTTGTGGTCGCCGGCAACGATTAGGGCGCTGAAGCTGAAGCGGCGTCCGCCTTTAACGACTTTGGCGCAGCGATTGATAAACACGACTTTCTCGGTCGTATCCGACTTCGGGCCTTCACTCTTTTCCCGACCGCGATCACCACGGCGACCGCCACCACCTTGATTTGGATTAGCCATATTAAAATTGGAGTCCGCCAGCCCGGGCCGCGTCGGCGAGGACTTTGACTTTCCCGTGAAACTTGAATCCGCCGCGATCGAAGACAACAACGGAAATATTTTTTGATCTTGCACGATCGGCCACCAGAGCGCCGACTTTCTCGGCGGTTGCCTGATTGGCACTGACGTTTTTGGTTTCCGCCCGGAAAGCCTTTTCGGTGGTTTGCACCGCGACAAGCGTTTTACCGATCGTGTCGTCGATCACCTGAGCGTAAATGTTCTTGCCCGAAAAGTGCACAGCCAAACGAGGACGTTCGGAGGTCCCGCTGACTTTTTTGCGAATACGGGCGTGACGAATTTGAATTCTGCCTGAACCAGCCATGTTCGAAAATGGGTTATTGAACCGTCTTGCCTTCCTTACGAAGGATGTGCTCGCCAGCATAGCGAACGCCTTTGCCTTTGTAAGGCTCCGGCGGGTAGAAAGCGCGGATATCGGCCGCGACCTGACCGACCAACTGTCGGTCGATACCTTCCACCGCAATTTTGGTGTTTTCCGTAACGGTCACTTTGATGCCTTCCGGAATGTTGAAGAGGATGGGATGCGAAAAGCCCAGGCTGAGGTTGAGGACTTTGCCCTGCAACTGCGCCTTGAAACCGACGCCTTGAATTTCGAGATTTTTGGTGAAACCGGTGCTGACGCCCGTGACCATGTTCGAAACCAGCGCCCGTGTAAGGCCGTGCAATGCACGGACCTGCCGAACATCGCTTTCGCGTTCAACAAGGATTTCCTTGCCGTCGAGGCGAGCTTTGATCTGTTTCGGGAGCGTCCAGGAAAGTTTTCCTTTCGGACCTTCGACGTTGACGGCGCCGTTGCTGCCGACTTCGAATTTAACTTTATCGGGCAGCGTGACTGCCTTTTTGCCAATACGTGACATGGTCTTTCTCCTTTACCAAACGTAGGCGAGCAGTTCGCCGCCGACCTTCTCCTTGCGAGCAGTGTGTCCGCTGAGAACGCCTTTAGGGGTGGAAACAATCGCGACGCCAAGGCCGCCGAGCACGCGCGGGATTTCCGTCGCGCCGACATATTTGCGAAGACCGGGTCGGCTCACGCGTTTGATGCCGGCAATGGCCGAAGTCCGGTTTACGAATTTGGTGGTCAACTTGATCTGCGGATGCGCTCCGGTTGTGTCGATCTCGTAATCCGTGATGTAGCCTTCTTCCTTCAGTATCTTCGCGATATCAGCTTTGATACGGCTGTAGGGAGCTTCGACAAGCGCTTTGCGGGCTGCGCCCGCATTACGAATTCGGGTCAAAAAATCTGCGATTGGGTCAGTAACTGTGCTCATTTGGGTTCAATTGCCGAGACTAGGCCGCTTTTGCGACCGGTTTCTTGGCCTTATCGGTAAACGGGACACCGAGCTCAGTCAGGAGAGCCTTGGCTTCTTCGTTCGTCTTCGCGGTCGTGACGATGGTCACGTCGAAACCGATATTGCGTTTCACTTTGTCGAGTTCGACTTCAGGGAAAATGGATTGATCGATGACGCCGAGCGTATAGTTGCCGTTGCCGTCGAATGCGCGAGGCGAAATTCCGCGGAAGTCGCGGATGCGTGGAAGCGCGGTACGGATGAGGCGTTCTAGGAATTCATACATGCGCTCGCCCCGAAGCGTGACCTTCGCGCCAATTGCTTGTCCCTGGCGGAGCTTGAAGTTCGAAATGGACTTCTTGGCAACTGTTTCAGCGGCCTTCTGGCCTGTGATCAAAGCGAGTTCGTTCTTGGCGTCTTCGAGAGCCTGCTTCACATCAGATTGTGACGCGATGGAGGTGTTGATGACGACCTTCGAGATTTTCGGAATCTGATGAACGTTTTTATAACCACGCGCCTCTTTGAGCGCTGGAATAACGCGTTCCCTGTATTCGGTTAAAAGTGTGGCGGCCATGATTTAGCTCTTTTTTCGGCTGGTCTTCGCTTTTGCAGGCGTCGCGGCAGCGGTAGCCAATTTGACATTTGAAATATGGATCGGGCCTTCGCGTTCAATGATGGCGCCGTTCTGGTATTCCTGGGATTTCTTAACGTGCTTCTTGATAAAGCGTACGCCCTCCACCAGAACCTGGTTTTTGGCGGTCAAAACCTGCAACACCTTGCCGCTAGCGCCACGATGGTTGCCAGAGATGACAGTGACTTCGTCGCCCTTTTTGACGTGAGTTTTGATTCGGCTCATGGTTTTAAACTACCTCCGGGGCCATGGATACAATCTTCATGAAATTCTTCTCGCGCAGTTCGCGAGCGACCGGGCCGAAGATACGGGTCCCGCGCGGATTTTGATCCTTGTCGATGATGACGATGGCGTTGTTATCGAAGCGGAGCGCCGAACCGTCTTCACGGCGAATGGGCTGCTTGGTGCGGACGACGACGGCGCGCACAACGTCGCCTTTCTTTACCGTGCCGTTGTGAGCGGCTTCCTTGACGTTGGCGGTGATGATGTCGCCAACAGCGGCGGTCTGCGTCGCTTTTCCAATGACGCCAATCATCGTCGCCATGCGCGCACCGGTATTATCGGCAACGTCCAATCTGGAGCGAATTTGAACCATGGTAGTAGCTACTTCTCCGCGGGTTAGTGTTTCAGAACGGAAACCAGGCGCCAGCGTTTCAGCTTGCTGAGCGGACGGGTTTCCATGATTTCCACGACGTCGCCGACTTGGGCGGTATTGTCTTCGTCGTGGACGTAAAAGCGTTTGGAATGCTTAATGATCTTGCCGAATTTCGGATGCGGCACGCGGGTGACGGTTTCGACGACAGCAGTCTTAGCCATCTTGTTCGACACTACTTTGCCGACACGAGTCTTGCGCAGCGCGCGCGCACGCCCGACCGTTTCCGTCGTCGTGCTGGCAGATGTTTCCGTTGAAAGTGTTTCGCTCATTTTTTGCGGGGCGGGGACTATCCGTTATTTATCAAGTTCCGCAAGCACAGTTTCGATGCGAGCGACAGTTTTTCTGTTCTTCGTAAGCTGAGCTGGATTTTCCAGCTGGCCTGTCTGCTGCTGCAGGCGAAGTTTGAAGCTTTCCTCAAGGAGCTCCGTCTTCCTGGTCACCAACGCCTCTTTATCGAGGCCGCGAATTTCTTTAATCTTCATGGCTTAGGCGGTCGCAACGTGGTGGCGGCTGATGAAACGGGTTCGGATGGGGAGCTTGGTCGCGGCGAGACGCAGGGATTCGCGAGCGACAGACTCCGGCACGCCGTCGAGTTCGAACAGGACGTTGCCAGGACGCACGGTGGCAACCCAGTATTCCGGCTGGCCCTTACCTTTACCCATTCGGGTTTCCGGCGGGCGGGCCGTCACGGATTTGTCCGGGAAAATGCGGATCCAGAGCTTTCCTTTGCGCTTCATGTTGCGGGTGAGCGCAACGCGGGCGGCTTCGATCTGGATATTGGTAATCCACGCACGTTCCAGAGTCTGGAGCGCGTATTCACCGAAATCGACTTTGATATTGCGAGTGGCCGTTCCCTTGCGGCTTCCGCGCTGGGTCTTCCGGTACTTCACTCTTTTGGGCATCAATGGCATAACAAGTCCCTCTAAAAATTAAGCGTTGGCTTTTTCCTTCGGGGCGTCGGCTTTCGCAACAACGTCCTCTTTTTTGCAGATCCAAACTTTGACTCCGATCTTGCCATAAACAGTATTGGCTTCGGCGAAACCGTAATCGATCGGCGTGCGGAGCGTGTGGAGTGGGATTTTCCCTTCGCGATACCATTCTGCGCGGCTGATTTCCGCACCACCCAAACGGCCGGCGCAACGGATTTTGATACCTTGGGCGCCAAGTTCGATGGTCTGCTGCACCGTCTTTTTCATCGCCCGACGGAAAGAAATGCGGCGTTCAATCTGAAGCGCGACATTCTCGGCAACGAGCTGAGCGTCCAGTTCCGGCGTCTTGATTTCCTGAATGTCAATCTTGACCGATTTGCCGCCCGCCATTTCGGCGATTTCGCGGGTCATGTTCTCAATTTCGGCGCCTTTGCGGCCGATGACGATACCGGGACGGGCAGTGAAAATCGTGGCCCGGATGCTGTTCCAGGCACGTTCAATGACGACCTTGGAGACCGCGGCCAAAGCGAGCTTCCTTTTGATGTAGTTGCGAATCTCAATGTCGGTTTTGAGGAAACCCGGCAACTCCTGGCGGTTCGCATACCAGCGGGAGCGCCAGTCGCGGCTCAGGGCTAAACGATAGCCGATAGGATTAACTTTCTGACCCATAATTTATTCTTTGGTTGCTGGAGCAACAGGTTCGGTGAGCACTTCGGCTTGCGCTTCGAGCGGCTCGGAAGCTTTCACTGGCTTGGCTGCGGGTTTGCGGCTCTTTTTCGATGCTGGCTTGCGCGTTTTGTCCCGCTTTTCGATCTCGACTTCGTCGGTGAGCACAATGCGAATGTGGGACGTGCGCTTGCGGATCGGGCTGGCGCTGCCGCGGGCGCGCGGACGGAAACGCTTGATCGTGGCGGATTCACCGACGACGGCTTCCTTGACGACGAGGTTTTCGGCACGCAAGTCGTTATTGTTCTCGGCATTGGCGATGGCGCTTTTGAGCGTCTTTTCGACCAGCGCGGCCGCCTTCTTTGGGCTGAACGCGACGATGTCGAGGGCTGCGGCAACCGGCAGTCCTTGGATCTCACGCGTGACTTCCCGGGCCTTGAATGCCGAGATGCGCGCGTATTTGTAAATGGATTTAACTTGCATGTTTCTTAACTTTTTATTCCGCATCGACTCTCAATCGATGCCCAACTTTTACGGGATTCTGATCAGATAACTGTTCCTGGATAAGGGCGCCGCAGATGTGCTTGCGAACGTCGACCACACGCGCGAGAGCGATCATTTGGTCGCCGCTCATAACGCGAAAAGGCATTCCGGTCTTGACTCCGTTCTCCGCACCGACGTTGCCCACGACGAGACCGAGTTCCGGCTTCACGCTGATCACGCGGGCATTGGTCAAGTCCGGAGTGACGGGTTCGGCTTTGGCAACATTGTCGCCATTGAAACCCATCGTTTCGTTCACTGAACGAAGCCTTGCTTCCACGGTCGCACGCGCCTCGGCGTCAACGTCTTGCGCGCTTTTAAGCAACGTCAAAACGGCCTCGGCCAGGCCGGCCAATTCTTCGCGGTAATTCGCCGACTGTTTCTGCGCAAACTGCAAATCACCGAGCGCTTTAACGAGCCGTTGCTCCAGTTTCCGCGGATCGTTCCCGACCGCATCCAAACCGAGGGCTTCGATTCGCAATTTCAACGCCTTGTTGTCCACCGCAGTTGAGTCCGCGTCTACGCGGGCTTGGGCAAGCGTTTCGGTGATCGATTTGATCTGTTCCGTGAGCAGGACGTTTTGCTGTCGCAACGTCTCGTTCTCGGCTACAGCGCTCTGGATCGCCAGCCTCGCTTCGCCTACCTCTATCTGTTTGTTGTTATCTGTTAAAGAACCAGGGAGTTCGACCGTTTGCGCTATCGCGCTCGCCGTCGTCACTCCCATCAGCAGCAATCCGACGGTCCATTCTTTTGAGCAAGTCAGACGCATTTTCGTGGTGCGCATGATTTGTCCGTCGAGTGTGCCGGCGGGTCGCCGCCCTAAATTTTCAAAATGCTTACTTCGTCACTTTCGCTGTGTGGGAGCCGTGTTTCTTGAACACGCGTGTTGGCGAAAATTCGCCGAGCTTGTGGCCCACCATGTTTTCGGTGACGAAAACCGAGGCAAAAATCTTGCCGTTGTGGACCAAAAACGTGTGGCCCACGAAATCCGGGGTGATCAACGACCGGCGCGACCAGGTTTTGATCGGTTTTTTCGAGCCTGCGTCGTTCTGCTTGTCGATTTTTTCGAGAAGCTTGAAGTCCACAAACGGACCTTTTTTCAGTGATCTGCCCATAAATTATTTCTTCTTGGAAGGCTTGCGGCGTTCGATGATGAAACGGTTGCTCGGTTTGTGCTTGCGACGGGTTTTGAAACCTTTCGCCAGTTGACCCCACGGGCTCATCGGATGATGGCGTCCGCCACCGCCCTTGCTCTTGCCCTGGCCACCACCCATGGGGTGATCGACCGGGTTCATGACCATACCGCGCACGGTAGGACGGATGCCTTTCCAGCGGGAACGGCCGGCTTTGCCGCTCGATACGTTCATGTGCTCGATATTGCCGACTTGGCCAACAGTGGCATAGCAGGTCTCGATGATCTGCCGGATTTCACCGGATGGCATCTTGATGAGCGCGTAGCCGCCTTCGCGGTTGCTCAATACAGCAACCTGGCCCGCGCTACGGGCAACCTGACCGCCACGTCCGGGAACGAGTTCGATGTTGTGAATGTTCGTGCCGAGCGGGATGGATTTCAGCGGAAGCGAGTTGCCGATTTCCGGCGCAACGTTCTCACCAGCAACGACTTTCGCGCCCACATTGAGACCGATCGGCGCCAGGATGTACGCCTTCGTGCCGTCAGTGTAGTTCAGCAATGCGATGCGCGCCGAACGATTCGGATCGTATTCGATGGCAACGACTTCAGCGACGACGTCGCGTTTGGTGCGTTTGAAATCGATGAGACGGAGCTTTTTCTTGTGTCCGCCGCCAATGTGGCGGGTCGTGATACGGCCATTGTTATTGCGGCCGCCCGTTTTCTTGAGCGTCTTGAGGAGGCTCTTTTCTGGTTTGGACTTGGTGATTTCCTCAAAGGCCGGCAGCTGCTTGTAACGGCTCGCCGGCGTGAGAGGACGGAAGGTTTTAAGTGCCATGGTGAATAACGCGGAGCTTCGCTCTGATTAAGCCAGATCGATCTTCTCGCCCTCCTTCAAAGTGACAATTGCCTTTTTCCAGTGCGGCTTGCGGCCGAAGTCGGCCCGCCGTTCGCGCTTTTTTTTGCCGGCGTAATTCGCGGTGTTCACGGCGACCACCGTCTTGCTGAAAAGCTTTTCAACAGCAGCCTTGATCTGGATTTTGTTCGCCGCCGGATCGACACGGAAAACGTACTGATTCTTCTGCTCGGAAAGCAGCGTCGCTTTTTCCGTCAGGCGAACGGTTTGGATGACATCGTAGACTTCGCTCATATCAGGCAGCCCTTTCTGCGAGTTTGGCGAGAGCGTCTTTCACGATCACGATTTTACGGAAAGCGAGGAGCTGCTCGGTGTTGACGTCGGCGGCAGTGTTCAGGAGAACACTGCAGACGTTGCGCGCGGCTTTGTAAGTGTTGTCATCAAAGGCCAGCGCGATCACGAGGACTTTCTCCTCGGCCGTCTGCTCTTTGAGGAGCGCGACAAATTGTTTGGTTTTGGGTTCGGAAACCGAAAACGCATCGACGGTGAGGACGTCCCCAGCGGCGATTTTCGTGCTGAGCGCCTTGCGGAACGCAAGACGACGGACAGATTTCGGCACTTTTTTCGAGTAATCACGCGGCTTGGGACCGAATGCGACGCCGCCTCCGCTCCAAACTGGCGAGGATTTGTAACCGGCGCGGGCGCGGCCGGTGCCTTTCTGGCGCCACGGTTTCGAGCCGGAACCGCTGACCTCGGCTTTTGTCTTTGTACTCGCAGTGCCGCTGCGCCGTGCTGCACGCATGGCAACGACGGTTTCGTGGACGGCTTGGGTGCCGCGGCCATTCTCAATCACATTGATATTGGCGGCCTTGGCGTCTTCGATGGTGAGAACGTTTGCGCTCATGGGTTATTTGGCCGCCTCCGACGGAGCTGGAGATTTGATGGCCGGACGGACAACAACGTATCCGCCGTTTGCACCGGGAACTGCGCCGGCGACAAGGATGACATTTTCTTCTTCGCGCACCTGGACGACGCGAAGGTTCTGGACGGTGACGCGTTCGTCACCCATGTGACCAGGCATGCCCATGTTTTTCCAGACACGGCCCGGAGTGGATCGGTTGCCGATGGCGCCGTTACGACGGTGCATTTTGGAACCGTGTGCTGCACCCTGACCCTGGAAGTTGTGCTTCTTCATGACGCCCTGGAAACCTTTGCCTTTGCTCTGGCCGATGACGTCGACCAATTGGCCGGGTTGAAACCGGGTGACGCCGAGGCTGACGTCTGCGGCCGGAACGTCGCCATCTTCGAGTCGGAATTCGGTAACAAATTTCTTCGGAGAGGACTCCGCTTTCTTGAAGTGACCCAGTTCAGCCTGGGTAACACGCGATTCCTTTTGCGTGTCGAAACCGACCTGCGCCGCGGAATAACCATCGTTTTCGACGGTTTTCACCTGCAACAGGGAATTTTCACCCGCCGCAATGACGGTAACCGGCGTCGCGCGCCCTTTGTCATCATAGACTCGGGTCATGCCGATCTTTTTACCTAGAAGTCCAATTCTCATAAAATGTTCAAGCGGTTGGTGTTAAAGACCATCTCAACGTGCCAGGCACGTCAGATCTTGATGGTGATGTCCACACCCGCGGGCAGGTTCAGTTTGCGCAATTCGTCCACGGTTTTCGCAGTCGGCTCGATGATGTCGAGCAAGCGCTTGTGAGTCCGCACTTCAAATTGTTCCATCGACTTTTTGTCCACGTGCGGCGAGCGGTTCACCGTGAACTTCTCGATGCGAGTCGGGAGCGGTATCGGGCCGGCAACGCGGGCGCCGGTGCGCTTGGCGGTCTCGACGATTTCGACCGAGGACTGGTCGAGCATCCTGTAGTCGAAACCTTTAAGGCGGATGCGAATGCGTTGGCCGGTAGTCATATAAAGTCAGAAGTTGGAAGGCAGAATGCGGGAATTATTTTTCTTTGGAGTCCAGGACAGCCGCGAGGACCTGAGCCGGGACCTGCTCGAAATGCGAGGGTTCCATCGAGTAGGAAGAGCGACCTTTCGAGAGCGAACGAATGGCGGTTGCGTACCCGAACATTTCGGCAAGCGGCACTTCGGCATTGATAATGCTGAGATTGCCCTTGGCTTCGATGCTGTTGATCCGGCCACGACGACGGTTGAGGTCGCCCATGATGTCGCCCTGAAATTCTTCCGGCGTGCTATTTTCGACCTTCATGATCGGCTCCAGCAGGACGGAGTTCGCGTTCTTGAAGCCGTCTTTCATCGCGAAAATCGCCGCTAGCTTGAACGCCATTTCGTTGGAGTCGACATCGTGGTAGCTGCCGAAAACAATATCGACTTCGAGGTCGATGACCGGATATCCGCCAAGAACGCCATTAAGAACTGCTTCTTCAATGCCCTTCTTGACAGCCGGGATGTATTCCTTGGGAATCGTGCCGCCGACAATCTTGTTTTCGATGAGGAGGCCCTTGCCGCGTTCGGCAGGACGGACATCGACTTCGACGTGACCATATTGACCACGACCACCGGATTGTTTGATGAGCTTGCCGACGCCGTGAGCGTTCTTGGTAATGGTTTCGCGGTAGGCGATCTGCGGTTTGCCCGCATTCGCGTCCACTTTGAATTCGCGCAGCATACGGTCGCGGATGATTTCGAGGTGGAGCTCGCCCATGCCCGCGATGATCGTCTGACCGGTGTCTTCGTTCGTGAAAACACGGAAAGTTGGATCTTCTTCGGCGAGGCGCTGAAGGGCGGTCGCCATTTTTTCCTGGTCGATCTTGGTCTTCGGCTCGATGGCCATTGAGATAACCGGATCAGGGAAGGAAGGCGGTTCGAGGAGAATCGGATGATCCTCGTCGCAAAGGGTGTCGCCGGTCGTGATGTTCTTGATGCCGACGATGGCGGCGATGTCGCCGGAGTAACAAACGTCAATGTCCTGGCGTTTGTCAGCCTGAATTTGAATCAGGCGGCTGATACGTTCGCGTTTGTTCGTGCGCGGGTTGTAAACGGTATCGCCCTTCGTCAGTTTGCCGCTGTAAACACGGAAGAAAACGAGCTTGCCAACAAACGGATCACTCCAGAGCTTGAACGCGAGGGAGCAGAATCTCCCATTGTCATCGGTCGGCGCGGTGATCGAAGATGCGTCGTCCGGATTCTGGCCCTTGGCAGCCGGAATATCGAGCGGGCTTGGAAGGTAGTCGACAACAGCGTCGACCAAAAACTGGACGCCCTTGTTCTTAAAGGCGGAACCGCCGACGACCGGGACAAATTTGTTTGCGATGGTCTGACGGCGGATGCCGGCTTTCAGCATTTCGGGCGTGATGGGCTGTTCTTCGAGGTAAGCCATGCCGACTTCGTCATCGATATCGGAGATTGCGCCAACGAGATTGTTGTAGGCGTTATCGACAAGATCTTTGTAATCGGCGGGAATTTCTTCGATGTTGTATTTCGAACCCATCGAGGCGTCATCGACGTAAACGACGGCTTTTTTGTTGATGACATCGAACTGGCCCTTGAGATGATCTTCCTTGCCGTAAGGAATGAGAACGGGCCACGCGTTTGCGCCGAGTTTTTTGCGCATGGAATCGATGGCGGCGTTAAAATCGGCACCAACACGATCCATTTTGTTGATGAAAGCAATGCGGGGAACTTCGTATTTATTCGCCTGACGCCAGACGGTCTCAGATTGCGGCTGCACGCCGGCGACCGCGTCGAAAACGGCAATTGCGCCGTCGAGAACGCGCAATGAGCGCTCCACTTCCGCCGTGAAATCCACGTGGCCGGGAGTATCGATGATGTTGATACGCTGTTTTACGCCCTCAAAAACCTTGTAAACACCATCCTCTTTACGCTGAAGCCATGAACACGTCGTCGCAGCAGAGGTAATGGTAATGCCACGTTCGCGTTCCTGCTCCATCCAGTCGGTAACCGTGGTGCCTTCGTGTACTTCACCGATCTTATGAATCATGCCGGTGTAGAACAGAATACGCTCGGTAAGCGTCGTCTTACCGGCGTCAATGTGCGCCGCAATCCCGATGTTGCGAGTGCGTTCAAGCGGGAAAGCGCGATCCGGAGAATTCGGGTTCGAGGTCATAGGAGAGGCTTCGAGTGTGGCGGACATTGCGTGTCGGGTTTAAGTCAGGTTTCGTGTCGAAAAATTCGGCCCGCTGATTCTAGAAGCGGAAATGGGCGAAAGCGCGATTGGCCTGAGCCATTTTGTGGGTGTCGTCCCGTTTTTTGATCGCGTTTCCCTGACCCGCAGCGGCGTCTTTGAGTTCGTAAGCGAGCGCATCCACCATAGGAATGCCGCGGCGTTTCTGTGCAAAACCGACAATCCAGCGCATCGCGAGAGCGATTTGACGGGCCTGTGGAACCTCCATAGGAACCTGATACGTGGCGCCGCCAACACGGCGGGATTTGACCTCGAGACGAGGTTTCACGTTGTCGAGTGCCTTGTGAAGAGTTTCCAGCGGATCAACGACATCCGTGCCTTCACGGCTTTTCTCGATGGCCGTGTAAACGATCTTTTCCGCGATGGACTTCTTACCAGAAGTCATGACCGTGCTGATGAGCTGGGCGACCTCGTGGGATCCGTAACGACCATCGATGGTCTCGACTTTATGAATGGTTTTGCGACGACGGGACATGGAAGCGGTGTCTGAAGTTTAAGTTTGTAGTTTTAAGAAGAACGCCTCGCGTTATTTCTTGCCTTTCCCGCCTTTACCCTTGGCCGCCGTTTCCTGGCCGGGCTTCGGTTTTTTGGCGCCGTACTTGGACCGACTCCGACGACGACCATCCACACCGAGGCTGTCGAGCGTCCCGCGAACGATGTGGTAACGCACACCCGGCAAATCTTTCACACGGCCGCCACGAACGAGGACAATGGAGTGCTCTTGAAGATTGTGACCTTCACCGGGGATATAAGCAATGACTTCCTGGCCATTCGTGAGGCGGACTTTGGCGACCTTGCGAAGAGCGGAGTTCGGCTTTTTCGGGGTGCGGGTCATGACTTGCACGCAGACGCCGCGACGCTGCGGACAGCTAACAAGCGCCGGCGATTTGGATTTCACCGTCACCTTTTGGCGGCCTTTTCTGACAAGCTGGTTAATCGTTGGCATCGAATGGTTTTCTAAAAATTTTTCGGTTCCGCGTTGGAATCCGGGGACGAAAAGCCCGCCTCGGCGGGTTTGGTTTACCTCGGCCCACCAGACGCGGGGAGCGCAAACAGTAGGTATTTCGCCCACCTTCGCAAGTTAATTTTCGGAAATTTTCAATCTGCGAATTCTTGAGAGCGAGGGGCAGAGAATCTGGCTCATCGCTGCCGGTTTGCAAGACGCGTTGATGATCTTTTGACGTGTTTCAAGGTTTTCACGACAAATCGCCGCGACGCTGATCCGACCGACGGATTGGTTCGGCCAGCGGCCGCATGAAGCGCAGGCGGTCATTCTGAGTGGATTGAAAGCCAGCGCGCTCTCAAGTTGCGCACGCGGACTCGAATTCGGTCGGAACTCGACAAGGGGGCGCGGCCTCAGCGAGGCTACGCATTTTTGCTGACAGATGGTTCACATCCTCCCGGAACGATGCGAAGCTTCCTTCGATACTTTATCAGCGTGCTCCTTCAGGCAACGCCTATTTCCGGGTCGAGGTAGATGTCCTGGATCAGGTTCAGCAATTTGATCCCCTCGGCCATCGGGCGCTGAAAAGCTTTTCTTCCCGAGATCAATCCGGTGCCCCCAGCGCGCTTATTGATGACAGCAGTGCGGGCGGCTTCCGCAAAATCACCCGTGCCCGAAGCGCCCCCTGAGTTAATCAGTCCCGCACGGCCCATGTAGCAGTTGGCAACCTGATAGCGCGTCAGGTCGATGGGATGGTCGGAAGTGAGCTCTGTATAAACGAGATCGTGCGTCTTTCCGAAGTTCTTCAAAGCGCGATAGCCGCCGTTGTTGGTGGGCAGCTTTTGCTTGATGATGTCGGCTTCAATCGTGACGCCAAGATGATTTGCCTGGCCGGTAAGGTCGGCGCTGGTGTGGTAGTCGATATCCTTCTTGAATTCCGGGTTGCGAAGGTAGCACCAGAGGATGGTCGCCATGCCCAGCTCGTGTGCCCGCCGAAAGGCGTATGTGGTTTCCTGAATCTGCCGATGCGATTCCGGCGAACCAAAGTAGATCGTCGCTCCGACGCCGACAGCGCCCATATTCCATGCCTGCTCGACCTGGCCAAAGTATATCTGATCGTAACTGTTCGGGTAACTCAGCAATTCGTTATGATTGAGCTTTACGATGAAGGGAATGCGGTGCGCGAATCGCCGGGCGACGGCGCCGAGGACGCCCAGAGTGGAAGCGACCGCATTGCACCCACCGTCGAGTGCCAGCTTTACAATATTCGCCGGATCGAAGTAATCCGGATTGAGTGCAAAGCTCGCGCCTGCGGAATGTTCAATTCCCTGGTCCACTGGAAGAATGGATAGATAACCCGTGCCCGCGAGTCGCCCGTGATTGAAAATCCGCGCAAGGCTCCCCAGCACCGGCGTTGATCGGTCTGACTGCGCGTAGACCCGATCGATGAAATCAGGTCCGGGAAGATGCAGCTTCTCTTTCGGGATCGTCGCGCAGGTGTGCGTGAGGAGATTCTGTGGGTCGTCGCGGAGCAGCGCGGATATGTCATCGTCCATAGCTATGCTTTGCTGATTCAAAGGTTGGCGCGAAGTGCATTCGACTCAAGCAAACTTTGAACGCCTTTGCATTGAGCGTTCCTTTTCGAGCAATACATTCGCGATGGAGTCGAGCCTGGCGAGTCGAGCCTGGCGACGATGGCGCGTTCGGCCCGCTCAAACTGCGGAACTCCGGTTAGGCTTCATGCGGAACGTTCCCCGCTGATAGCGGCCAGCGGGCGATCTCATCCTTTCGCAGAAAAATACCACCCCTGGCTGTTTCTGAGCGTAGCGGAGAATTCCTCGAGGATTTTGACGCTCCCAGGAATACCTGAAATGCGGTCGTGGGTGCTGATCGACATCATCCGCAGGCCGGAACCGGCTTCTTCATACAGAACGTCGAAATCGTCTTTTAGATCTCGAAACAACCCGGCATTCGCCGTGCCAGATGAATCGAACCGCACGATGTCATTGTTGCGAAGGGTGTATGGGACGTCCACGAATGGCTTGCCGTTCCCTGCACGGTAAAGCTTCTCCCCTGCTGACATCATCGATGTGATAGAAGAACCCCACTTCCTGCAGGATTCCCAGCGTGTGCGGCGTGCCGAGGAGCCAGAAGGCGTTGAATCCCACGGGACGTTGGCCCGTAATGCGCTCGATGGTCGCGATGCTCGCTTGATACGAAGCACGTTCCTGGTCAGGACTCATGGAAAACTGAGGTTCCCAAGTATTAAACCTACAAACAACGATTCAAGTAACCACAAAGAGCGCAAAGATCACAAAAAGAATGAGTTATGATTTAAAATTGTCTTTGAATGCTTCACCGTGTGGAAGAATCCGGTTTCAGGTGCATTCAGTCTGCAAGTGTTTATGTCTGTGCTCTTTGTGTTCTGCGGTTTCATTCCTATTCCCGTTTTTTTAGGATAAATGGATCGCGTCGACTGCACGCACGCCAAAACCGTTGTCGCCGTTCTATCGGTTCGGTTTTGGAATTCACCAATCCGAACCGCCCGGCGTTGCCAGTGAACCGATGAGATGCCGGATCTGTTCGACGAGCCTTCGCACGAAACGCGTGCGATCATTCACGGCGATTTGCGAGACTGCGTTTTCCCATGTCGCGATGGCGAATTTGAAATCGCCTGAATCCAAACGCGTGCCGTTTTCCACAAATGCTGCGACGCGGCGCAACTGTTCCGCTGCAGATCGTCGCAACGCCGCTTCCGCCTCCTGCGCCGTTTTTTCGAGCTGACGCCATTCGGCAAGTTCGGTTTCTCCGGAAAGCATGGTCGCGATCAGTGATATGCCTTGGGTTCGTCCAACCACACTTTCCAACGCGCGTGGCGAGAGGCCGTCCAAACGGAGCGTTTCGCGGTCCTCGAAGGCAGCCAGTTCCAACAAACGCAGACTCTCGTTGAGAGCCTCCGCAACTTGCAGGCGCGACTCGGCGGCCACCTTGCTTTTCGCTTCGACAGATGCGCCGATTTCCGGAATCAGCAGGAGACTCGCAAGTTTGCGCAGCGTGCTCCCAAGAGAGCTGCGCAACCGATCCACCGCGCGCTCCGGCCACACGTAGCGGAAAACGACGGAGGACACGACAATCCCAAGAACGATGCCGACGAAACGATCCCGAATCACGTCAAAACTGGTGTCCGGCCCAAATCCCTGAAAAATGCACATGTAAAAAGCGAAGGCGATTTGCAAACCGGCGTAGGCAATGCGGTCGCTCCCCGCCGCAACCCAACCGGCAACCGCAGATCCAGCCGCCGCCAACAGCGCCAGCGAAACAATACTCTCCATGTGCGGCACGAGGTAAAGGATCGCCAGAAAACCCAGCAAACCGCCGGCGGAACAGCCGATGAGCCGCAGCCAGCCTTTTCGCAGTGTCGCCCCGGTATTCTCGAGCGCAATAAAGCAACAGGTGATGAACGCCGTATGGATTCCGAACCAGTCCAGCCCTGTATAAATCACGTAACAACTCATCGCTGCCAGCGTGACTTTGAGCGCAAAGCGCGCGTGAGCCGGATTCGTCAGAGCATCCGCAACAAACAACGGTTTTCGGGGTTTTTTCGCAGACGATAGAGTTTCCGGAACAACTAGCGTCAAAGCGTCGCCCAGCGATTCAACGGCAAGCCGGAACTCCTGCAATTCCGGAATCGATGGAGCAACCGTCATAGGACTGCCGGAGCCGGCAAACGGATCCGATGCGCCCAAAGCCGTTTGGATCCGGGAAACCGCCACGATGAGTTCCCCGGCACAACGTCGGTCATTTTCCGTGAGAGCAATTCGCCCGCGCATCTTCAAAACGGCCGCCGAACTGACCAGCCGCTCGCATCCGGCGATGACTGCGAAGATCTGCGAATGCCGCCTTTTCAGCTGCGCATCTTTGGACTCCGCGAATCCCAGCAGACGGACCAATGACGAACTGCCTCGCGTGGCAAGTTCGAGCAACTCCACGTCCTTGGCGCCTCCGGCAAAACCTTCGTCAACCACCCTTTTCAGCTCGGAGGAAACGGCATCCAGCCGTTGCGTTAATGCGCGCACCAACGCCGTCCACGGATGCGCCGGCAAAAAGAAGTGATTCGTCACCACCGTGAGAGCGATCGGATAAAGAATGACGACCCATAACCACAACAGAGCACGCACCAGCAGCTCTCCGTAGGAAATTGTGTCCGCGATGCTTTGAGTCACGGCAACAACGAAGCCAATCGCAAATCCCAGCGGGCCAATCGCAAAAACCCGCGACAGATACATCGCCGCAAACACTGTCAACGCCATCACCGGAATGCGCAGCTGCGGAAAGTCGAACGTGTAACGATACAGGACCAAACTCACGCCAATGCCGATCGTCACGCCGACAGTCAGCAAAACGCCCGCCAACGCTGTCAGGACGCGGTTTTCCTTGCTGACGAAAAAGACCATGTACGCCGACAGCGCCGCCTCCGGCACACGAAGCGCCATCGACACAATGGTTACAAGCACGATCGTCACAACCATGCGGAGTGTCATCGTCTCGCGACCGGGATAGGGTGCCAATTCGCGACGGAGCCACTCGAGCCAGCCATGCCGACGGTCGGGTGCAGAGGCATCCGTTAAAACGCTCATGCGATTTGATCGGGCTATCGGGAACCTGACGGCTTGGATTGAATGATCGCGACAGCGGATGCACCCATCCGCAAAAGATCGGGATCAGGATTTTCGATTTCGATGCGGACTGGGAATCGCTGGGCGATGTGAACCCAATTCAATTCCCGCCGGATCATGGGCACCCTGCCCTGCAGATCAATTTCGCCTTCGGGATGGACTGCCGAGCCAATGCCCTGCACTTTTCCCGCAAATCGTCGCTTGGGATCGGTGAGCAGATAAACGTCTACGCGCGCATTGGGCGAGATATGACGAATCTCTCCTTCGCGAAAATTCGCCATCACGTACCACCTCCGCGTATCCAGCAGAGAAAACACCGGCGTGCCGACGTTGACAAAGGCTCCCGGAGAAAGATTCAAACTACTTCTACTTCGGTAAATCATCCAAAGCAAAAAATGGGGGACGTTTTTGAGCAGCGCGCCGTCGCGCGTGGTGTTGATCTTGGCGCCGTTTGTGCCGGCGCGTTGCCAATGCCTCGTGGATGTCGGCCTCGGTAGCCAG
>DATDAW010000004.1:0-3141 GCA_036525185.1 Chthoniobacterales bacterium
CTGCCGAAAAGGTGCTTATTTAGCGCCCCACCCCATCAGGGGGGTGCCCAAAATGCGCGGTTAGCTCAGCGGTAGAGCACTACCTTGACACGGTAGGGGTCACAGGTTCGAACCCTGTATCGCGCACCACTCATTTCAGGCTGCACCTTCACGCATAAGTCGTCCAAAAGCGCAAGAAGGCGGAAGCCGAAAAGGCTACGGCGAGACGTGGGCAACAGGAGACTGCAGCGTCTTCTCACCCAAGTCACGGCTCCGGGGAGGCGCTTGATACTGCCGGATTGCTGGTTCGATCTACTGGTGTGAGAGGCATGAGCGGTAACCCCGCGATCTACTTCCGATGCCGTCAGAGGCCCGTGATCGTCCATGTGGAGCCGGGTTCCAGGAGGGCGAATGGCCCTGGCCCCCCGGCGCCTGCGCGCCAAGCATCGAACGCGGCTGAACGGCAGACTTGTTGCGTTTCTCGATTTCGGTTTCAGCGGTGGCGTTGCACATGGCGGTCAAAGCGAAGAGGCTGCTGAGGATGAGGAAGAGTCGGGGTTTCATGCGGATGTTTCCTCGTCTCTCTGATAAATGCTCTGTCCCTCTGTCGTGCTAGGTGGGCGAATCAACGCCGTCGGTGAGTTGTCGTCTCGTGGTTTCCACGTATTCCCACGGGTCGGAGCCGTTGGTGTAGCCGTAGGCGGCGGTCCACACGCGGTCCGTTGAGGTGTCATCAAGCACGTTGTTCCCCGTGAAATCCAGCCCCCACTTGCTCCGCCGGCCAAGGGAATCGTACTCGAAGATCTGGTTGGTGCCGTCTCGGATACGAAGACCGGCAAATTGCGCCCCGGCAAATTCGCTCTCGCTGAACTTGCGCCGTCCGAAAGGGCAACAGCAGACTTGTCCCTTTGTTCGTGACGATTAACAGAAACCACCGGTGAAGGCGGAACGCTTCACCGGTGATTGATAGCATCGTATTTGCAGCAACAACTGCTGTTGCGTTGATTTCTTGTTTAATTACCGGAGCTGGCGGCTTTTTCGATAATTTCCGCAACCTCCGCTGGTTTGGAAACATAGACCGCATGACTGCCGGGCACTTCCAAGATCTCCGCTTTAACACGTCCGGCCATTGCTCGTTGAGCTGGAGGCGGGATCATCTTGTCGTCCGAGGCAACCAAATAATAACTCGGCTTGGTTTTCCAAGCCGGCTCCGAGACAACGCCTGACAAGGCGTCAACACCCCAGGGCACCTGAGAATCGGCCATGAATGATGCCGTTTCCGGTTCGACGTCCGCAGCGAACGATGCTGCGAATTTGGTTCGATCGAGAAAGAGGTAACCGTCCTTGGGAGGCAAGATTGGCGGCACAGGAGCACCGGGTGGAGGATTCGCGATCAGCGTTGCAACGGATTCTCCCTTGTCAGGAGCGAACGCTGCGATGTAAACAAGGTTAGATACCTTTGGATGAATGCCCGCCTCCGTTATCACCACTCCGCCATATGAATGTCCCACGAGAACGACCTCACTGTCCAAGCTGTCAATCGCGGATCTTGTGACCGCAACATCGTCGGCCAATGATTTGGTTGGGTTTTGGACAATTAAAACGTTATAACCGCGTTTCTTTAGAATGTTGTATACGCTCGCCCACCCCGAACCGTCCACAAACCCGCCGTGAACGAGTACAATCGCCTTGCTGGCTTTGGCGCTGTTTGAGTTTCCTGGGCTAATAGTTGCTTTGCTTTCCTGCTGATTTGATTTTTGTGTATTCATAAGAATGATTATTTTTGATCTCTCTTCTTTTGATGGCGTTTGCCAATCTGGCAACGACACTACCAGCAATCGTTGCGAAGCACCCAATACCACTTTCTTTGCGCGGCGATGCCTTTCCGGAATAACAGCTGATTGGGATTTGAAGCGGGCGACTTTGCGACTTCGATGATCGCTAATGCGTCAGCCGTTAGCGGCTTTTCTGATGATAGCGCACAATTTTTCTCCGGCTGGGGTCACATCACCCTTTTTAGCACGGGCGAGGCCAATGCATAGTGCGGCAGTGGTATGGGTTAGAGGGCGCATGGTCGGGACAAGCGGTTTCGTCAGCCGGGCATTAAAGGGCTTGATCACCGTGTCGAGGAACTCGTCACGGGAATGGTAGGTTTTCGCGGCGACAGAGTTGCCCGTGATCGTCTCATGGCGTCGGGTTCCAGGAGGGTGAACGGCCCGCCGGCGTCCGCGCGCCAGGCGCTGTTCGGGTGCGCGGTGACACGTGTCGACGTGGTGGAGCAAAAAAACCAAAGCGACCGATGAGTTTGGAGGCGAGCGGTAGTCGAAACAACGGACGCCCCAGAGCGTCCGCCCAGCACTCATTCAACATCAACCTCAATCAAAACAACCAATGCTACTAAAAAACAAAAATGCGGTGATATACGGAGCCGGAGGCGCGATCGGCGGTGCGGTCGCACGCGCCTTTGCGCGCGAGGGGGCCAAGCTTTTTCTCACCGGGCGCCTCCGGACACCGGTCGAAGCGGTCGCTAAGGACATCGTTTCCGCCGGCGGATCCGCCGAGGCGGCGGAGGTCGACGCTCTCGACGAGCAGGCTGTGGACAGGCATCTACAGTCCGTGATCGATAAGGCGGGGCGCGTCGATATCTCGTTCAACGCGGTCGGCATCCCCAACGCGAAGATTCTGGGTGTCCCTCTGACCGAGCTGGATGTCGAGCAGTTCTCCCTGCCGATCGCGGCCTACACCAGGTCATACTTCCTGACCGCACGCATGGCGGCGCGGCGGATGGTCCCGAACAAATCGGGGGTGATCATGACCGTCACCGCACTCCCCTCGCGGACGGGCACCCGATTGAACGGAGGCTACGGCCCGGCGCAGGCCGCCAAGGAGGCACTCACTCGAGACCTATCCGCCGAGCTCGCACCTCAGGGCATTCGCGTAGTCAGTCTGCGACCACATGGCATTCCGGAGACGCCCACGATGAAGGATGTCTTCGATCTCAAGGCATCGGGAATAACCTATGAACAGTTCCAAGAGTTTCTCGCAGGCACGACCCACCCGCGACGGGTCATGAGGCTCGAGGAAGTGGCAAACATGGCGGTCTTCATGGCTTCCGATAAGGCAAGCGGGATGACTGGAACGACCGTCAACTTGACCATGGGG
>DATDAW010000005.1:0-48960 GCA_036525185.1 Chthoniobacterales bacterium
ATCGATGGCGGCGATTTGTTCAAGAATCTGGTGAGCAGTGAGATCGTGAGGCATCAGGCCATGGTATATGCGAATACATATACGTTTCGACAAAAAAAAGCGGCAACAAATGCCTCCCAAAGATTTTTGTCATGCACCCAAAATCCGTCTGGTAAAGGCCTGTAAGGGCCTGGCCGATTATCTTTCTTGCGAATTGCTCGGGAATCGATTAGTCGTGCGGGAAGTTTCAAATAACTTTTAAATCCCCCCTCAACCCATCTCCCAGGCACCATGAGTGAAGAACCGAAAAAGGAAACCGTCCGCATTACGCTGCCACCGCGTCCGGCCAATGGAATCGGCGGTGGAGTGATCAAGCATGAGACGGTTCGTATCACCACTTCCGCGTCGTCTCCGGCTGCGACTGTCGCTCCCCCTCCTCCCGGGCACGCGGCTCTTCCGACTCCTTTAGCCCCACCCCCCAAGCCACTCGGGGCAGGATTGCCACCCAAACCGCTCGGAGCCGGCCTTCCACCTAAGCCTCTTGGAGCAAATCTTCCGCCGCGTCCTGTTACTCCGTTGGCACCCAAACCGCCGGCGGCGCTTAATGTAGTCCCTGCGCCTGTCGCTCCCAAGCCGACGGCACCTGGCGTTGCTTCGGCTCCGGCGTCTTTTGCTCCCAAACCGGCCGGGAATATGGCGCCGCTCTCGGTTAAACCGAGCCCAAAAAAGGAAACGGCCCGGATTCAAAGCCCTGCCAGCCCGAGGTCGCTGCCGCAAGCCACGCTCAAACTGCAACAGACGCAGCCAGCCGCCCAGTCGCCTGCTGCTGCGGTCAAATCCACTGGCGCCATTACCCAACCGCCCATCCTTCAAAAGCAGGAAACGTTGCTTTTCCCGGGCCTGGTTTTCCTGGTGTCGCTGATCGCTTTCTGCATCCAGCTCTGGACATTCGTTTCCTAGAAACAGTGTTTGAAGGTGAACCGATGAAGCTGAACATCGGTTCTGACGACCGTTGACCTTTCGATGGTTACTTGGCCGCTGCTTTTTCAGCGGTCGAGATGCCGAGTTGTTGGATAAGAAAGCTCCAGACATCAGCGTCCTCATCGATCCTGGAATTTAATGATGTTCCCTGCCCGTGGCCAGCGTCGAAGTTGACCCGCAGCAGGATCGGATACGGCGAGGCGGTCGCCTCCTGCAACGCGCTGGTCATTTTCAACGAATGAAAAGACGCAACTCGCCCGTCGTTGAGTCCGGTCGTCAATAAGACGGCGGGGTATTTGGTTCCCTGTTTCACGCGTTGGTAGGGCGAATACTCGTAGAGAGCCCTGAACTGCGCCCGGTCTTTCACTGTTCCGAATTCGGTGATGTTAAACTCGCCATTCGGTTCCACTTCCGTCCGCAGGGAATCGTAGATGCCGACATAGGAAACGACAGCCCGATACAGTTCCGGGTGCTGCGTCATCGCCGCTCCCATCAGCAATCCGCCGGCACTGCCACCTTCGATTGCCAGCTTTTGAGGATTCGTGTATTTGGCGTGCACGAGGAATTTTGCACAGGCAGCTAGGTCGTCGAAGGTGGTTTGTTTTTTGGTGAGATTGGCGGCTTTGTGCCATTCCTCGCCGTATTCGCCACCGCCCCGGAGGTTGGCTATGGCGTAGATCCCCCCGCGTTCGAGCCAGAGTTTGCGCGTAAAATTAAACCCGGGTTCCATGCTGATGCCGTAGCTGCCGTATGCGTAAAGGATTGCCGGCGCGTTACCGTCGAGAACGAGCCCCTTGGGTTTCAGGATGTTTAGGGGAATCCTTGTGCCCGAACCGTCAATGGCGGGCACGTACACACGCTCGACCTCCACATCTGAAAAATCGACCGGAGACGACGTGGCAAGCGCGGTTCTTCGAAGCGTGGCATCTACTGGGTTGTAGTCATACCAGGCGGTTGGCTCGAGGTAGCTGGAAACCCGGAAGAGCAGGCGACCGTCATCGCGTTGAACCATTTCCCGGATGGAGCTGACGGATGGCGTCGTGATTTCTTTGCCGTTCGCGCCATCAAGATCAAATTGGCGCAGCCGGGATGGTCCGCCAAGGAGATCGCGGACGTAGAGATGAGTTTTGCCCGGTTCGATGTCCTGAATCACCCCTTCACTTTGTGGGACGACTTCGGCTGCCAACGCCAGATCGGCTGTTTCCAGCGGCACCCGCAGAATTCTTCCGTGCGGTGCCCCCTTTCGTGCAAGGAGGTAAAGAGAGCCATCTTTTCCGGGAACAGCCTGTTTTACGGCGTCCGTAAACTTCGTGACCTGCTTCCAGTCGCCTTTTTCGCTTTTAAGCGGCAGAATGTAATGGGCAAAATCGCCGCCGTCGCCGTTGGCGACACTGGCCACCAGGTAGGAGCCATCTTCAGTGGATTCGAGCTCGATTTCGGCGATGCGCGGAAACTCTTTGCCAATGGCATAGACGTCCGATTTCGGGTCGTCCCCGAGTTTGTGGAACGAGACGGTTTGATAAAAATGAATGTCGGCGTCCGGTTTTTCGCCCGGCGCCGGGTAACGCGTGTAATAAAGACCGCTATCATCGGCATTCCACGCTGCACTGCCACCGCCGGTGGGGTATTGGACGCGTGGGATTTTTTCGGGGAGGGGTTTTCCGTTCGCGACGTCGTAAATGTGAAGCGTGCCCTCTTCGGAACCGTTCTTGGAAATGGAAACGGCGACGAACTTGCCGTTATGCGAAGGAACCCACCAATCGATTGCTGTCTTTCCCGATGGATCAATGGTCTCGGGATCGAGAATGATTTTTGCCGACGCCGGATCATTTGGCGACTGGACCAAGATCAGCAAAGGCTGCTGTTTTGGTGGAGCAAATTGGTTCATAAACAGCCCCGCCGGCGAATCGTGTATGCTAAAGTAATTCGGCGAAATTCTTGAATACCAATCCGTGAGCGTCGCTTTGATTTGCGCCCGCTCGGGGATGGCGTCGAGGAATTTGCGGGCTCTGTCGTTTTGTCCCTCGGCAAATTTTTTCACCTCCGGCGATCCAGCTTTCTCCATCCATTGATAATCGTCGCGAACATCGACCCCGAAATAGGAGTCGATCCGCGGCTCTTTTTCGGCTTTGGGAAAAGGGAGGGCATCTGCGGCTGTTGCGACACATGCGGGCGCCGCGAAAAAGACCAAAAGGCAAATCAGTTGCAGCATCGCCGAGTGAAGGGCGGCCAGGGAAGGAAGTCAAGTCAGGGAGGAATTGCAGCCGCTTGCCCGCATTGATCGTCAGCCACGGCCAGGGTTTAAGGATTTCTGGTTTGCCCTGTCATTAAACCCTTTAAACCTTTCCCAGGACGATGCAGGAGTTAATGCCTCCGAAGCCGAACGAGTTGCTTAGAATGTGGCGCAACGGTTTTTCGCGGCCCTCGTTGGCGACGATGTCGAGATCGCAGGCGGGATCTGGCACTTGATGACTTAGAGTGGGCGGGACCCAGTTGTTTTCCATTGCCAGGCAACAGATGACGGCTTCCATGGCTCCGGTCGCGCCCAACGGATGGGCTGTGTAAGGTTTGGTGCCGCTTACAGGAATGCGCCGGGCGACATCTTCCCCCAAGGCAGCTTTGATACAAAAACATTCGTTGGCGTCGTTTGCCTGGGTGGAGCTGGCGTGGGCGTTGATGTAGTCGATTTGGTCGGGGTTGATGCGGGCGTCGTCGAGCGCATCACGCATAGCGCGAATGACGGATTCGCCGCTGGGCAGCGGCGTGGTCATGTGGAATGCGTCGTTGTTCAGGCTGTATCCGAGCACTTCAGCGTAGATGCGCGCCCCGCGGGCTTTTGCGTGCTCGTATTCCTCGATGACCAGACAGGCGCCGCCTTCCCCCATGACAAATCCATCTCGGCTGCGATCGAAAGGCCGGCAAGCCAAACCTGGGTCGCCGGTCCACTGACTCATGGTTTTGATGAATGCGAAGGCGCCAAAGGTGAGGGGACTCAACGGCGATTCCGCGGCGCCGGCAATGACGACGTCGGCGAGTCCGTCCCGGATGTAACGCATGGCTTCGCCAATGGCTATAGGGCCGCTCGCGCAAGAGTTCGAGTTCGTGGTGCCGACGCCGCGCAGGCCGAACTCGATGGCAATGTTCGAGTGCGCCGAACCGCCAAAAACCTGAAGGGCAAGCGTCGGATTGACAGCTCGAGGACCCTTTTGGACGTAGATCGCGTGCTGCCCCTCTGCGTTGGAGATTCCGCCGAGCGCGGTGCCAAAACTGACACCAATGCGCGGATCCGGATGCTCCGGAGAAGCGTTGAGCCCGGCGTCTTCGAGGGCCAGTTTGGCAGAAGCCACAGCGAATTGAGCATAACGATCCAAGCGCTTGAGGCGGTGAGGCGGGAAAAACGTTGACGGATCCCACTCGGTAATTTGTCCAGCGCAATGGGCGCGAAAAACTGCGGTATCAAAGCCAACGATTCGCTTGATCGGGCTCTTTTGTGCGATGAGACCCTGCCAGAAATCTGTTTTTCCGATGCCAGCTGCCGTGATGGGGCCGAGTCCGGTGATGACCGTCCTTCGGTTAGCGCCTCGACTCATTTTCTAGATATTTCTTCATGTGCAAAAGGGTTTGTCCGGCGACGTGAGAGATGAAAAATCCGCCAATGATCGGCTCGGCGAGGAAGGATAACACGGGGATGCGAAATCGGAGATCGTGCAAAATCTGCACGCGGATTTCGCCGCCCGGTTGAGGCGAAAAAGTCCAGACGACGTCCATGCCTTTGGTAAAAGCGCGCAGATGATGAAACCGCACTTCGCGTTTTTCGCGATCGATAATTTGCTCGGAAACCCACGAGATCGGTATGCCCGAGCGATGGCATGCCATTTTGACGACATGCCGGTCAGTCCCACGGTCGATGTAATGGATGTAGCGATAATGCGGAAGAATTTTGGGCCAGTCTTCGAGGTTGGCAGCGGTCTCAAAAATCCGGTCCAGTGGGGCGCGGATTAGGATGGAGTTGCCTGTATGCATGTCAGATCCCGGTGATCATGCTCCTGGTCTTCGTCGCGGTCTTTTTTCATCTATGTATGAAAGAAAACGGCGAGAGGTGTGAGCACGGTTCTTTACTCAGGAATAATCAATACCTGTCCAGGCTGCAAATTCCTGGGGTTTTCCACGTTGTTACGGTTTGCGTCCTCGATATCACTCCAGCGGGCTTCAGATTTGTAAACTTTACGCGCGATCTTTGCGAGCGTATCGCCCGGCTGCACGACGTAAGTCTTTCCGCCCAACTTTCGCAGCAGTTCCGGATCTGGCGTGGTATTGACTGGTTTTCCAGACGGCTTCGGGCGGTTTCTGGCGGCGGCGCGGTCGGCTTTCTCACGTGCTTTGTTGGCTTCGACGATCGCTTTAAGATCGGTAATTTGTTTGCGCAGTTGTGCGTTCTGATTTTTCAGTTTTACGGCGTCAGCTTTGGACATGGATCCGCTGGTCGAAAGCAAGGCGATGACCGCGGGTTCGAGACGGTCATAAGATTTTTCCGCTTCGGTGGCGTGGGGCCCTTTGGGATCCAGCCGTGCGCAACGGCGGAAATGGAAAAGGGCTGCAAGAGGATCGTTGATCTTCGATTCACAGATGATAGCCATCTGGAAATGCGTATCGGCACTGGCGGGTGAGCCATCCAGCGAGCTTTCGTAAAGGGCGAGGGCTTCCTGAAAGTCGCCCGCCTTTGCGGCGTCTGCCGCCTGACTGCGCAGCTTGTGGCGCTGGCTTTGGACGACCCGTTCGCAACCAATAAAAGTGAGGCTGAATAATATGGTGACGGCTAGCGTCAACGTGCGGATGTCGAGGAGTTTCCGTTTCACAAAGGGACTGTTTGTTCGAAAAGACCGGTTTCAAAACCCGCCGTATTCGGCGTAGAGAATAATCATGACATTCCAGCGAGTCCAAGTGTCGATTGTAAATTGGGTGATCGTCTCTGTGGTGGGAGGAGTAACCATTTTCGGAATGATGGGTTGCCAGACCACTAGCGAATCCGCACCGCGTGTGACTTCAGCCGCCGGAGGGACGTCCTCGGCGAATCTCAACGTCCCACCGCTACGCCCAACGGAGCAGAAAACCAGCGCCACTCAGCCTCTTGCGTCAAAGACATCCCGGACTTCCGTCTCCACGGCTCCCGCGGCGCGCAAGCCTTCGCCGGTGAGGCAGTCCGTGCCCCAGGCGGCGCGGACTCAGGCGGCTTCCGATTCAGAGCTGTTGCGCGGCCGTGTGACGGAAGGGCGCGTCATCTTGGTTTCCTCTGATCAGATCGTCGCCGTTCCCGCACGGAATGTTGGTCAAAGAAACAACCCGCCGTCATTGATGGAAGACGCGATCGCAACTTCCGCGATTCAAACCCGCATTAATTCAAATCCCGCGTTGCGCGCTGCGGGCGTAAAATGCCGGACGAGCGCGGGTGTGGTCACGGTCCGTGGGGGAGAACTTTCCGTTGCGCAACAGGCGGCCGTTTTGAACGCAGCATTGCGAGAACAGAATGTGCGGGAAGTGCATCTGGTCCGGGACTGAAGCAAAACGGCCAGAGTGAAAATCAGATCGCAGAAGTTCTGCAATCTGCGTTTATTCTTCTGACCTTACTTGTAGCCTTCTTCGCCTGGCTTATGGAGGGAGGCTCCTTTCAGTGTCAGAGGTTCCGTTGCCTGTTCGATAGGAACATTGGGCGCGGAATCGATCCATCGGGAAGCCGTCGCCGGCGGCGCGGCCCAGCGCGCTGCGTTTTTCAGAACCAGTTTGACCTGTTCGTGATAATAAATCGGATAGGTCTCATGTCCGGGCCGGAAGTAGAAGATTTTTCCATTGCCGCGAAGCCACGTGCAACCTGAGCGAAATACTTCGCCACCTTCGAACCACGAGATGAAGATCTGCTCGTCCGGGGCAGGGATACCGAAAGGCTCGCCATACATCTCCGTGTTCGGGATCTCAAAGTAACGGTCGATGCCTTGCACAATCGGGTGGCCCGGATTGCAAACCCACAGGCGCTCTTTTTCCCCGGCTTCGCGCCAGGTCAGCGAGCAGGTGGTGCCCATGAGCCGCTTGAAGATTTTCGAATAGTGGCCGGAATGCAAAACGATGAGCCCCATGCCTTCCAGAACGCGTTTTTGAACGCGATCAACGATCTCATCCTCGACTTCGCCATGCGCCGCATGACCCCACCAGGTGAGCACGTCGGTCTGTTCGAGCACTTCTTCGCTGAGGCCGTGCTCCGGCTGCTGTAAAACGGCGGTCCGGACGGCAAAATCGGCGGATTCGCGGAGCCCGGCGGCGATGCATTCGTGCATGCCATCGGGATAAATTTCACGCACGAGAGGATGTTTCGATTCGTGGACGTTTTCGCCCCAGACGGTGACGTTGATCATTTGGTGTTTTGGTGTGTGATGGCAACGATGACAAACGAACAGCAGAACCGGAGAGACGCTGCACGGAGCGTCGTTTGTCATGTTTATTCGTGATTCAGAAAATTCTTAAGGAATCGTCTCTCCGGAAATCAAGTCCTCAAAAGTTTCGCGTTTGCGAATGACCGTCGCCTTGTCGCCCTCGACTAAAATTTCCGCTGGCCGCGGGCGCGAATTGTAATTGGACGTCATCGTGAAACCATACGCGCCAGCGCTCATAAGGGCGATGACGCTGCCTTCGTTGACCGGAGGAACGTCGCGATCCTGTGCAAAGAAGTCGCCGCTTTCGCAAACGGGACCAACGACATCCACTTTCTCGGTGACTTTGCTGGCCGGCTCTTTGACCGGAACCACCTCATGGTAACCCTGATAGAGCGCGGGCCGGATGAGATCGTTCATGCCAGCATCGACGATCACAAACTTTTTGCTGGCTGCCTGTTTGATGTAATGGATCCGGGTCAAAAGCACCCCTGCGTTCCCGACAATGAGGCGGCCGGGTTCGAAGAGGATTTTTAGGCCGAGATCCTTGAGTGATGGAACGACGGATTTTGCGTATTCCTCAATGGTGATGGCGGGATGTTCCTCTTGTTTCCACCACGCTTCGTGGCCGGATTCGATCGTTCCGTGATAGACGATGCCCAAGCCGCCGCCAATGCTGAAAAATTGGATGCCATGATCCTTTTTCAGTGCGGCAACCAGGGGCCGCATTTTTTCAACGGCAGTACCAAACGGATCGGCCTTCGTAATTTGCGATCCGATGTGCATTTGCACACCGCGCAATTTCAAGTTGGGCAGGCGAGAGGCAGCTTCGTAAACCGCCGGAATACGCTCAATATCGATGCCGAACTTGTTCTCTTTTTTCCCCGTTGAAATATATTTGTGCGTACCTGCTTCGACGTTGGGATTTACGCGGATCGCGACGGGAGCGACGACGTTGAGCGACTGGGCGACTTCGTTGATCTGCAGCAGCTCGCCTTCCGACTCGACGTTGAAGCTGAAAATTCCTTCCCGGAGCGCGTATTCGATCTCGGCTCTCGTTTTGCCGACGCCGGCAAACGTCGTTTTTGCCGCGGTTCCGCCGGCCTTCAAAACCCGGAAAAGTTCGCCGCCAGAGACGATGTCAAATCCGCAGCCCTCTTTTGCGAGCAGGCTGAGAATGGCCAGATTGGAGTTGGCCTTGATCGCGTAGCAAATCTCATGATCCAGATCCGCCATGGCGGCGTCGAGCCGGCGATAATGGTCGAGAATCGTCGCAGAACTGTAAACGTAAAGGGGAGTATCGTATTGGCTGGCAAGAGCTTCGAGATCGGCAGATTCGCAATAGAGCTGTCCGTCCCGGTAGTGAAATGAATGCATGGAGGCCGTGAACCTTTGGCAAAACCGCTAGCCGTGTCCAATCAAAGTTTTAGCGTTTTCAGAAACGCTTCGCGCGACTCCGGCAGCTTGCCGAAATGATGCAATAACTCCCGCGACGCGTGCTCCGATTTGCCGCTTGGAGGCGTAATGCCCGAAAAACGGCAGACCTCCATCTCCAAAAACTGCAGTGTTTTGCGGTCGGGCCGGTTGTATTCGAGAAAACCCAGAGCGCGCCGGACGAGGTCGAAGAGCTCCGGTGCAGGGTGGTCTGGTTCAGTGACCCATTCGGCCAATCCGGCGGCATATGCAGCAAAAAGCAGCTTCGTGTAATCCGTGCGAATGTTGGAGAAAGGCTCAACCAACCGCACCTCGGTGAGTGTGTGCAAATCTCCCCGTTTGCTCCGGACCACGGTAATGTCGCACAGATAAAACAAGTCGATGTGCCCAGCGAACGCGCTTTTTCCCCGCCTAGCGCCTTTCGCGACCGTTTTGATCCGCCCCGCTGTCTCCGTCAGCCATGTGACGATGAGACTCGTCTCGGTGAGCCGAGTCTTGCGGAGAACGATAGCTCGGGTCGACTCCATGGGTTAAAGGCAGAACGGTGCTTAGGCACTTTAGGTCCGTCTTCTGCATTCTGCATTCATCCTTCACACCGGTCCGGGTGTCGTGTGTTCACGCTCGCGGAGCTTTAGCAAGACAGGCAAACCTTCGTACGGAATTTCTGCGCGCAGCTGATTTTCGAGATATTTGGCGTAGGTCTGTGTCAGGGCGTCCGGCTTGTTAACGAAGAGAAGGAAACGCGGCACGGGAATTGCCGGTTCGAATTCCGGATCGATACGGGTGGCGTAATAAATTTTGAGGCGACGATTCCCGACGGCAGGCGGGGGGTGGGTGATCAGCGCATTTTTCAACAGCCGATTCAACGGGCCGGTGGTCAATTTCTGTTCCGATTGGCCGATAACTCGCTCCACACAGGCAAAAAAGTCGCCGAGCCGTTTTCCCGTTTTTGCCGAAACGAGTGCACGGGGCGCGTAATCGAGGAAGAACAGTTCCTCCCCAAGCATTTGCAAATAATCCCGGCGTGCTTGTTTGCCAGCTTCGTCAAGCAGGTCGGATTTATTGACGATAACGATGCACGGCTTCTCGGCTTTTTGGATGAGCCCAGCGATTTTCTTGTCCTGGGCCGTTAAACCTGCCGAGGCATCGAGCACAAGAACGCAGAGGTCGGCACGCTCAATGGTCTTCTCCGACCGGATCACCGAAAAAACCTCAACCGATGTGTCGTGTTTGGATCGGTGTCGGATGCCCGCGGTATCGATGAGGACGTAGTCGCGGTTGCCGAGCCGGTAGGGAATATCAATGGCATCACGTGTCGTGCCCGCGACGTCGCTCACAATGGTCCGGCGATCGTCAAGAATCGCATTGATGAGGGACGATTTGCCCACATTTGGCCGGCCCACGAGTGCAAGTTTGATCGGACGTGGGCCAGGCGGACTGGAATCCGTCTCAGACGCGGGGAGCAGCGCTTCAATCCGTTGGATGAGGGGGTCCAGGCCGCGATTGTGCTCCGCGCTTACTGGGAAAGTCACAAAGCCCAGCCCGGAAAAGGTGTCTTCCCTTCCATCATGTTTTTCGTGATCGACTTTGTTGACCACCAGCAACACTGGCTTTTGAGACCGGCGCAAAATTCGCGCCAGCTCCTGATCGGCCGGTGTAAATCCCGCTGTTCCATCAACGACGAACAAAATGATCGCCGCACTTTCCATTGCCAGCTCTGCCTCGGCACGCACGGCATCATCGAAGTTGTCGTTGATGGCGCTGATGATTCCGCCGGTGTCAATGACTTCAAACGGGACACTTCCTTTCTTGCAGAGCGCAGTGAGGCGATCCCGCGTCACGCCTGGTTGATCATGGACGATCGCGATTCGTTTTCCTGCTAGCCGATTGAAAAGCGCGGATTTCCCGACGTTCGGGCGTCCGACGATGGCGACGAGTGGATAGGGCTGACTCATGATGCTGATGCTGCTGGCGGATGAGAGAGCTGCCGCAGGCCGTCCAGGATGTAGCCGATTCCAGACACAAGCACAAATCCGCCTGCTGCAAAAATCGGCCAGAGATGATTTGGCAACTGCAGCATTGTCCAGCTGATGGCGATCATTTGCAGCATGGTTGCGATCTTGCCAGAAACGCTCGGTTTGATGTGCACGTTGCCATTGATTACGTGAAGCAGCGCAGTTCCTGTCACGACCACGACATCACGCGCAATTACCAACACCACAAACCAAATCGGCAGTTCATACTCCCAGTTGGCCACAGCCAGTGTGATCAACGCCGCCAGCAGCAGTCCTTTATCCGCAATCGGATCTAAAATAACTCCCAATTTGCTGATTTGATTAAATCTACGGGCGATAAAGCCGTCAATTCCATCGCTGAGCGACGCGACGAGGAAAACGCCCAGCGCCGTATAACGCATCCATTCCTTGGGTTCTCCGCGGTCTACGCTTTGGCCGTAATAGCAGGCGATCATCACGAAAACTGGAACCAAAAAAATTCGAAAAAGGGTGATTCTGTTCGCCAAGGTGAGCATCGCGCTCCAGCATACGTGCGAATCAACGCTGCGAAAAGGGACGGCTCTGGACGTTTGTCGCCCGCTTGGATTTTTCGCGTGATCCCCGCAGAAAAAAGTAGCAAGGATTGCGACGCTGTTAACTCCCTCTCCCTATGAAAGTTCTCCCCTGTTTGTTCTCGTTTGCCGTTTTGTCTGTGGTTTGTCCCCTGGCGAGTCGTGCCATGGAGCCGGCGCCCCAAGACATCAATTCCGCGCTCGGCGCGGAGCTTTTTGCCGATGACTCGTTGTGGGATGACGACGCGTCCGTAGCGGCCGGACGATTGAAATGGCCGCAGGAGTCCGCAACGAAAGATCAGGCCAGTTTTCGACTTTATCCGAGTGTGGATGCGAAGTTTGCCGGCGCCCACCCCTATTCGCTGGCGCTCTACGCGGCGGGCGGCAAACCTGACCGAGTATCGATTGTTTTCGCAAACAAGGGCGATTTTGGAAATTATTTCAGAATTGCCTCCGGGCTGGCTGTCGCGAGAGGTTCTGAACGTTCGGCTTTGCAACGTCAGGCGAAGGAAGTGCTCCAGGATTTTCCCAAAGCCCTCGATGCTGACGCCAAGGCGGTGGCTGATGCCCTCACACGAATCGTTGGTCCGTCCGAAGCCGCCCGGCTTTCGCTGGACGGTGTGAGCAACGACAAAGTCAGCCGCTGGAATTGGAAGGGGCACGCTTTTTTGCTTGCTGAGCGTTCGGGCGGTTTTGTCGGTCTGCAAATCGTTCCTGCAGCCAGCCTTGATGAGAAAATCGGGATCGTCCGTCAGCGCGACGCGGACTTGAAGACCAAGCTTCGTAGTCAGCTTCAGCAGAGAATTAACGGCGATGTTGTCATCGGCGAATTGCCAATGGTGAATCAGGGGCCGAAGGGCTTTTGCGTTCCCGCGACCATGGAGCGCTGTTTCCGGTATCTCGGTATTCCGGCAGACATGTATGTGCTTGCGCTCAAGGCGCAGACGGGCATGGGCGGCGGTACTGGCGCGGAAGATATTTTCGCGGCAGCCAGCGGGCTGGCACGCGCCTATGGACGGCGTTTCGAGAAAATCCCCGCCAATTTGCGAATCAACAGCATTGCAAAGTCCATTGACGATGGACTCCCCATCCTCTGGGGCATGAACGCCCGTGACGACCTCGAACGGGACATCACCGATCGTAGTGTCCAGCGCCAGACAATGACCGATCCTATCGCGTGGAAAAAGCTGCTCAAAAACGTCAAAAGGCCGAAACCCCACCGAGGCGACGAGCTGTCATCGGGCCACATGTGCCTCATCATCGGCTACAACAAAACAACCGATGAAATCGCGATCTCCGATTCGTGGGGGCCGGAGTTTGCCGAGCGGTGGATGACCGAAGACGAACTTGCTGCGATGAACGAGGGTTACGCGGCAGTGATAGGCTTTTGAGGTCAGACGTCAGAACGCAGAAAGTATAAGCCGTTCTGACTTTCAACTTCCCATCAAGGCGCCGTCACTTCCCGGACGAATACGTTCAATTGCCCATTTTCTCCACGGCGCACGCTGGTGATCTGGAATGGACGGCTGGAGCCGCGGCTAACTTGGGAACCTTCTTTCGGTGGGGTAAGGCCGGGCGGGAAATCTACAATGATGCGTGTTTTTCCTGCGGAGGCGTTGCGGAGAACGGCGCGGGAGTCCCCACGAACCGTAACGACGAAGTCGCCCTGCAAGTAAGTAGTCGCGGCGGGACCTCCCTGATCAGCCATGGATTCCAGGTCGGGCACATTGACCAATCTGCCACGAGGCATCTGGCCTGGGGCATAGGTTCTCCAGGTTTTGTCCTCAGGAACCTGGGCCGAAGCCGAAGTAATAACGGGCTTGGGCGTTCCGGCGTCGGCCAATTGCGTGGGCGTCGCGCTCGCGGCGGACTTGGGCTTGGATGGGTAAACCGGTATCGCCTTTAAGACCATCATCGGTGTCGCGCTTGGCGTTGCCTGGGCGATCGCGGGGGTGGGGGTAGGGGACGCGGCTTTTACCCCTTTCGCGAGTTTGGAAATCGGCAGCGGCGTTCCTCCCGCGACGGGTAAAGCGCGTGCGATGCGGGTGACGCTTAGGTCCGGCGTAGGACCGGTGCGTGCGAGAACAGGTGTTTTGGAGACGCCATCCGCGGCATTCACGCCGGGAGCCGTCTTGGCAAGAAAGGCTTCGTGATTTTCCTGGACGCTTTCCAGACTATCCCCACGGATCACGGGCAATTCGGCGACGAGGTTGAGGTCTTCCGGCGGAGACAACCGAACGTCGCGGCCTTCTCCGAGCCCATAAGAATCATAATTGATCGGCACAACGGTGAATTGCAGTCGGCCATCCGACAGTTTTTCAATATGAACGACGGCTGACAAATCATAGGTGCGCTGTAGTTTCACTTCGATACCAGTGGCTAGCATCGAGGCGAGTGCATCCGTGAATTCAGGTGTTGCCGGATAAAACTGCTCGATCAGAACCTTGGAGTCTTCGGTGGATTTTGCCAGCGCGACGTATCCAGAGGTGATGAAATCCTTCGCCCCGAGTGCCCGCGCTGCGAGGACGCTGAAACTGCCCGTGATGTAGGGGATCATCAGGTGCTTGTCCGTGTAGTTTCGTAGGTACGCCCGCAGCAAATCCTGGTTGAACTCTGCGAGTTTGCCATTGGGCATTTCGTTGAAGAACTTGAACGCCGATTGTGCGGAATAGAACTTGCCCACTGGCGCAGCAACCGGCGAAAAGCGTTTCGGCGGATCGAGTTTGTTCAGCTTTCGAAGCAACGCGTAACTCGTGGCGTTTTCCGGGTGGTCAAAAATATAAAAACTGCCGATCCAGCAGGCAAAAGCCACCCCGATAAGAAGAAGTATGAAAACCGTCCAGCCAAAGAGGCTGTCAGGCGATTCTTTTTTTGTGACGCGTTTTCGGGGAGCCCGCGTGCTGTAAAGCTCCGCGCCCGGCGCGGATTTGGTTTTGCGCCGGCTGGACGTAAGATTGAGACGCTTCACTGGGCGGCCGAGGCGGTTTCGCTGGCAGGTTCAAACGACGTTCCGCAACCGCAACTCCGTGTTGCGTTGGGATTCTGAATGCGAAAACCGGTTCCCGCGAGGTCATCGCAGTAATCGATCGTTGATCCCTTCAGGAAACTTGAACTTGCCTCATCGATGAGCACTCGCACGCCGCCTTTTTCAATCGTTGTATCACCCGCTTGAGCCGAATCGAGCGACATGTCGTATTGCAACCCCGCACATCCCCCTTTGCTGATAGCAATCCGCAAGCCCTGCGAACCAGCGACTTCACGATCTTTGAGAAGCGATTGGAGGTGCGAAACAGCGTTATCGGTGATGGTGATCATCTTTGGAAGCGAAGGGTAAATATTCCCACTGCGAAGTCAATTCGCGCACTATATCGTTCCCCAACTTTACGCTTGTTCCCGCCGTGATCCAATTTTCGATTTTGGATTGGTGGTTTGCATTTCAGAAATAATTGAACAGCTATAGCGGCCGCACCATTCTCGATTTTCGACTAAGCGCGCGCTTTCAGGCAATCGAGAAATCCGAAATTCAATTTTTCACCATGGGCCAGATTCAACTCCTCTCCGAAGAAGTAGCCAGCCAGGTGGCGGCTGGCGAGGTCGTTGAACGCCCCGCATCCGTGGTGAAGGAGCTCGTCGAAAACAGCCTGGACGCTGGAGCCCGCAGAATTGAAGTGCTCATCCGTCGTGGCGGTATTTCGCAGATCAAAGTCGTTGATGACGGAGCAGGGATGGATCGCGACGATGCTCTTTTGTGTTTGGAGCGTCACGCCACGAGTAAAATCCGGACAGGGAACGATTTGGCGTCCATTGCGACGCTCGGCTTTCGGGGCGAGGCGCTGCCGAGCATCGCCAGTGTTTCCCGCTTCCGTCTCAGTACACGTCCGCATGGGCAGGCCGAAGGGACGGAAATTCTCGTGTCCGGGGGGAAAATTGATGCCGTCCGGGCTGGTGGCGACGCGCCAGGAACGCAAATCGAAGTCCGTTCGCTGTTCTACAATCTGCCTGCACGCCGGAAATTCCTGCGAACGGAAAACACAGAAGCGAGCCATGTGGAGCATCACTTGCACTTGCAGGCGATTGGTCATCCCGGCGTGGCGTTTGTTTTCATAAAGGACGATCGCACTGCGTTGCAACTCCCTGCAGCGATGCGACTTGCGGATCGGATTCGCGACCTTTCCGGGGCCGAGTTGGTCGAGCAATTGGTCGAGATTGAGCCTATCGAAGAAGCCGGCTTGCGAGTTTCCGGTTTTTTCGGCAAACCGGGTGTGAGTCGCTCCACCCGCGCTCAGCAGATCGTTTTCGTGAATGGACGCGCCATTGAGAATCCCACCGTCAACTACGGTTTGCGCGAAGGCTACCATACAGCGCTCATGAAGGGACAGCATCCGGTGACGTTTCTTTTTCTCGAAATGGACCCGGCCGTGGTCGACGTGAATGTCCATCCCGCGAAACGCGAAGTCCGTTTCCGGGATCCCAGTCTCGTTCGCGAAGTCATTGCGTCTGTCATCCGCAAGACATTGGAAACCACTCGTCAAAGCTGGACCCGGCAATTTGCCGCACCGGTACATTCCGGACCGGCGCCGCCCATTTCCCAGGCGCCGGTCACCCCATTCTTTGCCGTTCCCACAACTCCGGCACTCCGAGCGTTTCCCACCCCTGAAGACACACGGGCTGATGTCGCTCCTGCTCCGGATTTCCGCATGGGCCCTCAAACCCCGCCTCCGCCGGACGCCACAGTTCCCGATCTGGCCTCCGAAATCGCCGCTTCTGCGCCGGAAGGAAACGGGCCAATCGCGTCTCTGCCTTCCGTTCGCAATCCAGAGGCGTCCAATTTCAAAATCCTTGGCGTTCTGGGAAAACTTTACGTGCTCATGGAGAACGCCAATGGTCTCGTCCTTGTGGACCAGCATGCGGCCCATGAACGGATTCTTTTCGAACAACTTCGCAGCCGCATGGAGACTCGGGGAGTCGCCTCGCAACGCCTTCTCATGCCGCTCACGTTGGCGGTTGCACCGCGGGACTCAGATTGGCTCACCCGCAATCTCGATACCCTCCAACGCATGGGCATTGGCATCGAAGAATTTGGTCCATCCACCTGGAAAATTGACGCCCTCCCATCTTTCATCAAAACCAGCGACCCCCTCCAACTGGTCCGCCACCTCATCGACGACCTCCGAAGTGTCACTGCCCAGACGTCCAAACTGCGGTTGGGGGAAGACGTCATTGCCAAGACCGTCTGCCGCCACGCCGTCAAGGCCAACGACACCCTGCGCCGGGAAGAATTGGTGCAACTCATCCGCGATCTGCTCGCCTGCGAATTACCGTATTGTTGTCCCCATGGACGCCCAACGATGATTCAAATGTCCTACGGCGAACTCGAGAAAAAATTCGGCCGGAAGGTCTGAGCTAAAAGCGTTCAAGGACTCAAAAAACGCCGCGACGCAGATCCGCGAATGCGCGCCCCAAACGCAGTGCGACATCGGACGGAAGGAGGGATTCCTGCGAAAAACCGTCCTCCCAAACAGCGATCTCAGCGGCGCGCCCGCAGACCCAGGCGCCGACTCGAGCCGCGTCAAAAACCGACAAGCCTTGCCCGATCAACGCCGAGCAAACGCCGGTCAGCGTGTCGCCCATACCCCCGGTGGCCATTCCCGGATGACCGGCTGGATTGAATGCCGCAGCTTTATCGGATTCGACGATGACAGTCCTGGCACCTTTGAGCAGCACGGTGGTTCGTGGCTTCTGAGCGGCGACAAAATCCTTCGCCCAATCGCGCCGGGAACGCTCGTTTCTGGGAAACAGGCGTTCCATTTCACCCGGATGCGGCGTGAGCAAAATAGGAACCTGCATTTCTTCGAGTAGCCCGGTTTGTTTAGCCAGAATCGTCAGGGCGCCTGCATCTAGGACAACCGGAACCCGTACGGCGCGAAGGAGTTGCGCTGCCTGGTCGCTGAACTCCGGGGAAAGGCCCGGTCCGATGGCCAACGCGTCGAAATTGCCTTTCGCGATTGCCGCCATGTCCGGTTCCCACGGCTGAAGCATCACTTCCGGAGACATCATCGGAGCCAGTGTCGGATGGATGCCCGACGGGCAAAACGCCGTTACCAGTCCGGCCCCTGCTCGAAGAGCACCATTTGTGGCGAGGACTGCCGCTCCGGCGGTCCCGAACGAGCCGGCCACAATTCCAACGCGGCCAACATCACCCTTGTGCACGTCGAATCCGCGTGGCGGCAGCAAAGCGCGCAAATCGGCAGCGGTGGACACTTCATCTCTGTCGGCGGTGGGGGCGACCAGGTCGTTGAGCGGTAAGACGGATAACCGTCCCACGTTGTTGGTCGCTTTGTCTCGGAGAAGGGTCTCCTTCGCAAAACCGATGGCCAGTGTGTGGTCCGCCATAACGGCTTCTGTAACGTATTCGCCTTCAATGCCGCTCGGGAGGTCAAGAGCGAAAACGATGGCTCCTGTATCGCGACGCAACTCGTTGATTTCCAGCACCTTTTCCTGAATGGGCGAGCGTAGATTGCCGGTCGCGCCCGCTCCAAGGAGTCCGTCCAGGATGACATGAGGCGCGACAGGTGCTCGAGAGGTTTCGCGAAGAAGAATCTCCAGCGCGCGATAGGCGAGAGGAGACATCTGCTCCGGCGAAAAAGTGAGGTCCCAATCAATTTGCCAGCCGGCATCGAATAGAAATTTCAACGCCACGAGCGCATCGCCACCATTGTTCCCCTTGCCAACAAAGGCCAAAGCGCTCGCCGGTTTCGGACAAAATTGCCGCACCGCTTCCGCAATTTGCCGTCCCGCTTCGAGCATCAAACTCCAAGGCTCGACGCCTCTGGCGAATGCAGCTTTTTCCAAGGCGACGACTTCGGCAGTGGGCAGGACGGGTGGCATCTTCAGAAGATACCTACTTTGTCCTGATCTTTACCCACAATTATCGCAATCTGCCGCGCGAAGTGACGGATAACTGCCTAAACGCACGGACGAGATTCGGAGTTGCTAACACCAGATTCTGGCCGAAGGGGACGCTATCCCGCACGACTCGATGCGAGCGTCGGTGCAAACTCATGCGGACGGTGGTCGTCCGCGGAACACCAGCGAAATGATCAAAAGGATCAGAAAAATGACGAAAAGGACTTGAGCGATCCACGCGGAGGTTCCTGCGATGCCGCCAAATCCGAAGACTCCAGCAATTAAGGCGATAACCAGGAATATGAGACTATATCTAAGCATTGATTTTTTCTCCTTTGCCTAAGATTCGTCCGCCGAGACGGCTCTGCGCGTATCAAGAAAACGGCGGCCCTTGGGGTGGAGCCGCACGCATGTCCGGTTTACGCTTGGACGGTTGCCGCTCGTGCGAGGCTCCGTCTCATCCTTAACTGTTCCGAGATTTCCGCCGCTTTGGCTCTCGTAATCGGGTAAAACCATGCGAGCAACATGCCAATGGTTAGGGCGATAGTGGGCAGGGGGCCGATCGAAATGCGGATCGCGGTAAGGGCGGAATCCGGTTGCATTGGCGGCGGCATGCCGGGCTGACTCTCGAGGAATCCGGCCTGCGCAAGGCCTTTGCCGACGAGGAAAATGCCAAGCGCCAGGCCGAGTTTTTGCAAGAGTACCATGAAACCATAAAAAACCCCTTCCCGGCGATGGCCCGTCTTTAGTTCATCCCAATCGATGACTTCGGGCATCATCGCCCAAGGGATGAGATAGGCGACGCTCACGCCAAATCCAGCCATCACGGCGAGGACCCAAATGAGTTTGTCATGTTTGGGATCCAGGAAAAGGAGCCCGGCCTGGGCGATGATCCAGATGATCATTCCGTAGAAGTAAACCTGCGTTTTTCCTGCGCGTTTGGCGATGGCGCCCCAAACCGGCAACATAAGCAGCGCGACGCCTTGAACTGTCAGCGCGATAAAACTGAATTGCGCCATGTCCAGCCCGAGAACATTGACGACGTAATAGGGAAGGACTGCCGCCGTAGCCTGCACCCCGAGCCAGGAAAACAAATAGATGGCGCACACGAACAGGAACGGGCGGTTTTGAAAGGCGATTTTCACCTGCTCCAAAATGCCGATCGGCGGAACGGATTTTTCCGCCGAGAGCCGCCGTTTTTCGTACTCGAGGGCCGGTTTCCAAGTCCCGGCGATACACCAGACGAGCGCTGCAAGGGCCAAAAAGGTGCAAATCCAGCCCATGGCGAGATAGCTTTGCGCCGGGTCCTTTACGATCGCAAAAGCAACCTGCACAATGATGAGGCCGAGAATGCTGCCGCCAATGGAAAATGCAAAGCGGTAACTGTTCAGGCTGATGCGCTCATCGTAATCCTCGGTCAACTCCGCGGTCATCGCCCCGTAGGGAAGGGTGACGATGGTGTAAAACAGGTTCGAGAGGATGGCGACGACGACGTAATACCAAAAGAGCGGCCAGACATTGCGCGCTGGTTCGTGGAAGAATTGAGGGATGAACCATTGCGCCATGAAAAATGCTGCGAAGGGCACGGCTCCATAGACCATCCATGGCATGCGGCGGCCCCACTTGTGACGGGTCTTGTCGCTGATAACGCCGGCAAGGGGATCATTGATGGCGTCCCAGACTTTGCCGATCATGTAAATATTGGCCGCCAGACTGGCGCTGATGCCAGCGACGTTGGTCAGGAAATAAAGGAGATTAAAGATGAGAACGCTGCCGATCATGGCAGGTCCGAGTTCACCGGCGCCAAAAGCGAGTTTGACGGAGAGGGGGAGTTTACCGCAGTTGGAGGACATGGAGACAGGGCAGACTGTCAGAATTCCTCGTCTGGCGCAAGCGAGCAATGAAGCGATATCAAGCACGTAAATCGCTGAAAATCTGTTCCTTGTGACGTCGAAAATAGAGGCTGTGCCGCATGGGCATTGTACCGATGGGAGAAAGGTTCAAGCTCTGGCTATAGCCATCGGGATGGCTATACACCGTCTTCATGTTTTCCATGCGCCACGATGCCCTGGCAATTCTGCTGAGCCCTTGCAGTAGTGACCGTGTTAGCACTAAAGGTGACCAGTCTCGAGTGTTGTTTCTGGAAATACTTCCTTTCTAGCATCGTTCATTGAACGCCGCTAAGCGGATTAACAATTTGGAATGGAACCTTGCGGGAATGTGTTTTTCCCGTGTCGACATTATCATAGCACGATGTACGAAGCGTTCGCGATTTACGGCGGCATCCCAACGGCCCAGACGCCCGCTGACCGAGGGGCCCCTTACCTAATCCTTCTGCGGGGTGAAAAAGCGCCCGTTCAATGTTCACTTTCCGAGATGGATAATTGGCTTCTGATTCAGAGCGGGTTTACAGAGCTGGTGCCGCCGTCGAAGCGGGTGATCCCGCAAGACAGGCCTGGCAGATGGCTTCGACGTGGCGGTCGTCGGTGCCGCAACAACCGCCGAAAATCGTGAGGTTCGTAAGCTTGCGGCGGAGTTCCTGATACTGCTGCCCGAGTTGCGTCGGATTGCCTTCGTCCAGGTCAGGACTTTCATTGAGCTCGGCGTGGCTGCGGCAGGACGCATTGGCTCTGAGACCGCGGATACGATTGAGCCACGGCTCCCCGGAACGTAATATTTCTGAGAAGTGCGTGGGATGGACGCAGTTGATCATATAATAGGCCGGGGCCCGGCTTGCCTGGGCGTCCACCGTTTCGATGGCTTCACGAAGGGTCTGACCAGTGGGAAGCTTTCCATCGGTTTCCAGGGTAAACGAGATTACCGAAGGAATATCGAGCGCTGCGGCCGCATCTGCGATACCTAGCGCTTCCTCGACGTAGTTCATCGTAATGGCGGTGACCAGGTCCGCGCCGGCGTCGCGATAGGTCTGGATTTGCGGACCGTGGTAGCGCGCTGCTTCCTGGGCGGTCATGATGGCCGAAGGTTCGTAGCCGTCGCCGCGTGGACCAACGCATCCGCTGATGACAATCGGTGTGGTGGGCGATTCGAATTCCTCCCGGATTTCATGCAGCAACCCAATGGCATTGCGGTTGTTCTCAACCAACTCTTGCGGTGTATAGCCGAGTTTTTCTGCCCAGTCCGGGTTGGCACGCCAGGTGGGACTTTCGAGAATCAAACCCGTATTGTATTCGCGGGCGAGAGTGGCGTAGGTGCGGAAGTATTTTCGGAGCGCCGCGCGACCGGCTGAATCGCGCAACAGCACGAAAGCGGCAAAGTATGGCAGATCAAGGCCTTCGTGGAAGATCAGTGTCGTTTCAATGCCTCCATCGGTAACGAAGGCGGCATCTGAGAGTTGCGGAAGCGGGTATGTTTTGATTGAGGTTAATGGTTTCATACCCATTAGGCGTGAGTTTTGGCCTCACATTGTGAGGGATGAACCTCGCTGAATGCAGCTGCATGGAAACGGTTTAGAGATGCCAGGAGGTGGGGCGTTCCGGTTCATAGGAACAAAAGGCGCCTGTTCGAATCGAACGGGAGAGGTGGCGTCCCAACGTCGGGTGGGCCGCTTCGATTTTTCTGATGGCATGGCGTATGCGCCAGGTGACTGCCGTTCGCGCCCGTTCGCCCGCACCCCCCGATTGGCGAATCCTTCCTCCCAGTCCGGTCGCCCGTTGCAGTTCGCAGATAATTGCGTCGCGTTCTTCTTCGAGTTTTCCGACCCGCCCGGAGGCGCCCGCCTGGGAAGCTTCTTCGATCTCCTCATCGATTTCCCGGAGGCGCCCTCGGTAATCTTCGAGCGCCCGGGTGTCGAGTTGATCCAAGCCCGCGGAATGAACCGCCACATTGGCGAGCTCGGCGCTGGAGACTTCTTCATTGGGACAGGAAAGCAGCCGTGCAAGGTCCTGCAGACCGCGCATATCGGCCATCTGAATGACTTGATGTTCGAATGAAAGCGTCCACCACGCCCCTTCGTGCCGAAACGCGTTGGCGATGGGCCACGAAATCGGCTCAAGCTTCCCCGCTTCGAGAACTGGTCCCTCAAGGCCGGCCCGGCGGAGTCCCTCCGCGAGGTGATCGGCATCTTCATTCCGCCGATACGGATTCACATGGAGCGTCCAGCGGAAGAGCTCATCCGGAGCCGGCTCGCGGCGGCAGGTAATCCTCCGGGTGAAATCGGCGCGGAACTCCGATAGAAAGCGCGCGGCCTCTGCTGTTTGACCCAGGTAAGCGCAGGCCGCGGCCTTGTAGGCTGGGGCATCCACGACTAATCCCGGCGGCGATTTGGAAGCAACCTCCAGGGCCTCTTGATATCGATGGAGGGAAAACAACGGCAACGCCGCATAGCAGTAAAACCAATCGGGGCACAGCGGATTCAGTTCCAAAGCGTGTCGGGCCAAATTCCAGCCGAGTTCCGCATTCCCTTGAAACGTGTAACAGGATGCGAGCTGAATGAGGATATTTGCGTCGTTCGGAGCAAGAGCCCTGGCCCGGTCCAACCGGGGTGCCACTCGGTCGAATTCGCGCCGGTATTGCTCGATGCGCCCGAGAATCACTTGCACGGCCGCGTCGTCTGGATCGAGTGCCTCGGCCTTGACGGCATATTCATAGGCGAGCCGCTCCTTTTCCTCCCACTTGTCCCAGGCCTGGCAGCTCCACTCGTTGAAATGGGACAGGGAAATACCTGCAAAAGCTCTCGCATAATGCGGATCGCTTTCCAGGGCGCATTCGAAGAATTGCCTTCCTTCGACGTCGGCATCTGTCGTGCCGCGCTGCAGACACTCCATTCCGCGCAGCCAGCATTCGTAAGCTTTCAGCGTCGGGGGAGGGCGGCGGCGCGCTGTTGAGAGCAAGGTTTGATCGACTCGGATTGCCAATGCGTTTGCTACCTTCGCCGTGATCTCATCCTGGAGCGCCGGAAGCTGGTCTTCGTCATAGCGTCCCGCCCAAAAATGGCGACCGCTCTCGGCCTCCAGCAATTGGATGCTGATACGTAAGAACTCGCCGGACCGGCGGATGCTCCCCTTCAGGAAAAAGTCCGCGCCGAGTTGCCGAGCGAGTTCCGCCCCCTCTTTTCCATCTGCGCCGGCCGCAAAAACCGAGTCCGCCGCGATCACGCCCAGCGACGGGAAGCGCGCCAGCTCGGTAATCAGATCCTGGACGAATCCCTTGGCCAGACGGCCGAGTTCCGCCGAATCAGACAGGTTTTCGAGCGGCAGTAATGCCAGGGTGACAACAGGGTTAGCCATGGTTTAGCAGCGGGATTCGAAAATTTCTGAAAGCTAATCTAGCCCTGAATCTCTCATAGCGCCGATATGAAAATTCGGGAGAAGGAGCATCGGAACAATTGATCCGCGGCCGTCTCCTTAGAATTCTCCCTTAGCGGTTATTTCGGGGAAATCATCGGTCCGGAACGGCGATGCAGGGAGCCCGGCGCCGTTGTAAAGATTGCACGTGGGATTGTTCGCCCAACCATACCGGACGGCTACCGGTGTGGGCACCTGGTTGGACCAAACAATGACGTAGTCGCCGCTAATTTCCGCATCCGCCCAAACCCATTTTCTGTCATCGCCGCAGATGGCAAAGCCTTCGACCTGGCTTTCCGGGGTGTTGCGGATGAGTGGCGCAGTCTTGTTGTCGGCGCTCACCAGGAGATCGGTCCCGGGCAGCGGCCTGGCAATGAGCCCGCCGTCGGTGTGATCAAATTTTAACCGGATTTTCCCGTTTTCGATCTGCATCTGCGAATAGACGGGCCCGGAATATGGAATTTTTTGGCCATACGTTTGGGCGAGGGCGATTCTGGCGAGGCGCTCACCGGGATCTCTTTTGTTGCGCGGATGGATGTCATCGGATTCGCCTACGTCGATGAGCACTGCCTGACCTGTGTTCTGGAGTTTCAATGTCATGGACTGCGCTTCGCGGAGTTCTGCCCAGGAGCTGTCGCCAGGGGAGTTCGTCTTCCGGGTAAAATTGGCCAGTTGGCAGAAGTAAAATGGAAAGTCTCCCTGGCCAAAGCGTTGGCGCCAATCGGTGATCATGAGCGGGAACGCCTTTCGATAGGCGACCGCGCGGGCGACGTTCGATTCTCCCTGATACCAAATCGCACCGGTGATGGCGTAGGAGAGCATGGGGTGAATCATTCCGTTGTACAGAAAGCCCGGAACGTTTTGCGCATCCGGTGGATTCTTTGGCGGCTGAGGGGCGGCGGCGAGTCGCGCTGCGTCGAGCGGGGGAAATTCATATTCGGTTTTCGCGAGCCACTCGCCATCGAGGGCGGTCCTTACGAGTTTCGGCGACGGATCGAATTGGACGGGATCAACCGGCGCATAGACGCGGATCGCCACGGTATTTTTCCCTGCAACGAATTGTCCCGGCGGGATGGTGACTATTTTTGAGAACCCGACGCCGGGATAACTCTCGTAAGTAAATGATTGGAAGTGCCTTCCATTGAGATAAACCGTGTCGAACCGCGCGGTCCGGCCAAGGTTGAAACGAAGGGGTTTCGACGTGTTTTCCGCTGGGATCTCGATGTCGCGTCGTAACCAAATGACTCCATTCGCGGCGAGTCCAGAGCCAGCGATGCCCCCTGGAAGTTTCACCGTAGTCCAACCGTCGCCAGGGATGTCCTTTCCGGCAAACGCGGAGACGACGGCATCGGCGACAGGCCTGTCTTCGCGTCCGGTTTCCCGCAGCCATTTGCCGAAGGATTCGACGTATGTTGTCCGGAGGGCCGGATAAGTAAGAATTTCCTCGGTCGCTCTTTGACGCTTCGATTGGACGTTAGGCATGGCGTCGATGACTTCTGCACGGGTCCAGGCTTCCAGAGGCGAGCCTCCCCATGTTGTGCTGATGATGCCTACCGGAACACTCAGCTCTTTTTGGAGTGTTTTACCAAAGTAATAGCCCACGGCGCCGAAATTGGCAGAGTCTTCCGGACCGGCGACGACCCATTTACCTCCAAAGTCATCAGTGGGTGCGGGCGGTGCGTTTTTCGCATAGGAAAACTGACGCAGCAGGGGATTGGACGATGCAGCGATCGTCGCGCTGGCGTTGATCGTGTCTTTGAGAAACCACTCCATGTTCGATTGGCCGGAAGCGATCCAGACTTCACCGACGACGACATCTGAAACGGTGATCTTATTTTTTCCCTGGACGACGAGTTTGAAGGGGCCGGGCCTCGATTTGGAGAGGTTTAACGCAACGTTCCATTTGCCGTCTGGCGTCGCATGTGTGCTGACCGTTTGTCCATTGAGGCTAACACTGACCTTCTCGCCGGGATCTGCCGTGCCCCAGATGGGGACTTTCGCACTCTTCTTGAGCACCATGTGATCGGAAATGATCGGCGGCACTTTGACATCGGCGAAGCAGACATTGAGGAGCGCAAAAAACAACCCGGCAGAAAAAAGGCGGATGGGGAGATTCATCTGAGAGGCGGGTTACTTACCTCATAAAGAACGTTAGGGTCACAATAAAAAAAAACCGCGAGCGATTTTCACTGCGCGCGGCGATTTTCCTAAATGGATTCAGCGGAAAATGGTCACACGAGCCACGGAGAGAGGCTTTAAGTTAACAAACTTAGTTTAGTTAGTGCGCTTTCTCCGCGTCCTCTGAGCCTCCATGTGAGATTTTTGAAAGCGTTTTCTACATTCCCGCCCGAGCCAGTCTTTGCGCTTCGCGATACTGAGCCCGGAAATGCTCAGACAAATTTTTTGCCAGACGGACTTCGTCGATCTTGTTCGGAGAATTGAGCGTTTTTTTTAAATCGCCGGCTGCGTACGCATAGTTGACAGCGGAGACGTCGAGGAACTTTGCCGTGGCTTGCGGCGGAAATTTGGCGACGGAAAGCGCGGTCCACGCGGAGGCCAGCTCCTCATGCGGATCGATACACATCACTCGAACGATAAAACCAATCGGTTTGAAAAGAGGTCCGGTCCAAGCGCCCTGGTAATCGAACAGGGCTTCAGGCGAGTACGGGAAAACATCCGGATCGGTGACGAACGCGCGATTTTCCGGCCCATAAAACTCAGGCCGGACAGGCAGGCGACGGAGCTGATATTTCGTCGGCCCTCCGGGTGCGCCGATTTTGGAGTTCCACAAACGTTGTCCTGCATCTGACAATACGAAATCGATAAATTCCTGTGCCAATTCCCGGTGCGGCGCGCCGCGGAATATTCCGATGGGATCCACGCCATACGACGTCCCATTCAATGGGCTCAAATAAACGACTCGTGAAGTCCCATCGGGCCGCGCGACAGATTCGCTTTGAAAACGCCCAAAAAAATCGATGCACATGCCTGCTGCTGCGTCTCCGCTGGAGACATCGATAGGAACTTTCGGAGCTGAATCCGTAAAATATTTGGCGTTGGCACTGATCTTTTGAATGAGCTGCAGGCCTTTTTCCCAACCGCGGCTGATCGATTCCCCGGTGGCTGCCCCGGGTTCGATGATCGTGTGCATCTGCTGTTGGATCAGCATTTCGAACGCCTTCAAGATGGAACCGCTCTTGGTCGGATCGGCGAGGGCAATGGCACGCAAGTACGCAGGATCGCCGAGATCAGCCCAATTTTCCGGCGGCTTCGTAATGCCTAGAAGTTGCAGCGAATCGGTATTGTAAACGATTCCGAACGACGCGAGGCACGTACCGATCCAGCGTCCGTCCTTGTCGTAAAATGGCTCCCCGCCACGAGTTGCAGGGATACCGTGGGCCGAAAACCACTCCGGATGACGCTTTAAGATGCCCGAATCGACGAGAGTGCCTTTGTTCGCCTGAACGCTGAAATCAAAACTTCCGCCCCCGAAGAAAACGTCGATGCCGGAGCTGATGTTCGAGGTCAGAAAGGTGCGGCGCGCGGCCTGCGCAGTGGTGTCCTGTCGAGGATCGGCAGGTAGTTTGATTTTTGAATCGGAAAAGGCGCCTTTAACCTCAAGAGACCACTTTTTGTGGAGCTTGGCTGTCCAGAAATATTCGAACGCGGCCAGATATTCGGAGTCGATGTAGCGGGCGATTTCACTCGTTCCGCCAGGCGTACGCCAGTCGATGGTGACGTCGGCGTTGTGCGTCGCACGCATGTATTCGCGGAAAGCGCGGCCGAATTCGTAACGAATTGCCTCATTGTGGGGCGTCACGACGACGAGGGTGTGGTCCGGCGCCGCGGTGAAACTTTGCTTGGGCCGCAGGATGAATGGCACCGCCACAATGCTGATGAGCAGAGCGATGAGGAGCGAAAGTTTCATTCAAAGAACACCGAAAAATCGTTGTCTGACGGAGCGGAGGAGAGGCGGGGAACAAGGTCTCCAATCAAATTCTCCATGTTCTCCGCGGCTCCGTGTGACATTTGTTACTTTGTCAAAACCACCACGTCCTCCACATCGACCGTCGCGAAGAGGTCCGTGTCGTTGCGGGTCGAAAGAAACTTGGGGTTTAACTCATAGATTTTCAGCTTTTGCCCGGCGGCCGAAAATTCGTATTGGGCCAACTCGCCCAGATAGGTCGTTTCTGTGATGCGCCCGCTGAAAAAGTTTGCCGACGTACTTCCTGGCTTCTGTGTTTGCAATTTCCAGCTTTCGGGCCGGATCGAGAGAGTCACCTCATCGCCGACCGACGCACGGTTGGTGGTTTTGCCGGAAAACAGGCCGTATGGGGTTTCAACCTGGACGATGTCGTTTTCTATGGTGCGGATTGATCCTGGAAGGAAATTGGTTTCGCCAATAAAATCAGCGACCAGTTTGGACGCTGGACGCCGATAAATATCCTCTGCCGTGCCGACTTGGGCGAGTTTGCCGGCGTCGAGAATGGCCATGCGATCCGAGACGGAAAGCGCTTCTTTTTGGTCGTGGGTGACGTAGATCGCAGTGAGGTTGAACTCCTTGCAAATCCGCCGGATTTCGAGGCGCATTTCGAGCCGGAGCCGTGCGTCCAGGTTGGAAAGCGGTTCGTCAAGCAGAACGCAGCGCGGACGAATCACCATCGCTCTGGCGAGCGCGACGCGTTGCTGCTGCCCTCCTGAGAGCTGGTTGATCTTCCGGGCGGCGTATTTTTCCATTCGAACGGAGGCAAGGGCTTCGATGACGCGGCGTTCGATTTCGGCTTTTGGAACACGGCGTTCTTCAAGGCCGAATGCCACGTTCCTGGCGACGGTCATGTGCGGCCAAAGGGCATAGCTTTGAAACATCATCCCCGTATTGCGTTTGTGCGGCGGGACTCGTGTAACATCCTGATCCCCGAAGAAGATGCGACCGCCGTCAGGGATGTAGAATCCGGCGATATTTCGCAGGAGGGTTGTTTTCCCGCATCCGCTCGGACCCAGGAGGAAAAACAGCTCGCCGGCCTCGATTCGGAGGCTGATGTCGTCCAAAGCGGTGGTGGCGCCGAAACGTTTGGTGAGGTGATCGATGGTGATTGAAAGCATCGGGACCGATTCGCCGGGCGACTGTAGCAGGGGATCGGGAAGTTTTAAGTCCTAAGTTTGGAGGCGCGGTTTCAGTTCTTGAAGCAGGGTGCTTTCTACGCAAGTTTATAGTTCAAAGAATCCCGATGGCTTCGAGTCGCGCCGCACATAGTCATTCCCATCCGGCGGAGAGTTTTTCACTGGACGGGCTGGTCGCGACTTTGCGGGCGGAAGGTCTGCGGATCACGAAAGGCCGCATTGCGATTTTGTCGACCTTATTGGCGGCGAAAGAACCACTTACGCTGGAGAAAATTCAATCGCTCGCTTCCACGGATGGCGTTGTACCGGATTACGCAACGGTTTTCCGGGTGATGACGCTACTGGAACATCTCGGGCTGGCGCATAAGGTGCATCTGGAACGGTCGAGCACCTATTATGAGTTGAGCGATCCGAGCAAGCATCACGATCACATCGTTTGCACGGATTGCGGAAAAGTGACGCTGGTTGAAGAGCCGTGCCCGGTGGGCGGGTTCGAGAAGGCGCTAGCCAAGAAGTACGGCTTTACGCACGTGAAACACTCTCTGGAATTCTTCGGTGTATGCAGTGAGTGCGGTGAGGAGAAGGAGTGAACTAAAATCCTGGTCCTGCTCCTCCCCGTAGTTACGAGGCAAAGGGCTAACGTGGGAGCGGAAACCTCGCCGTCAGGGATCGCACCTTCTGGCGGATGTTTTGCAAAGCGGGCAGATTGCCGACATTTTGGAGGGATTCGTGGATGAGGTCGGCGATTTCCATCATTTCTTCCTCCTTGAAACCGCGAGTGGTCACCGCTGGCGTGCCCACGCGGATGCCGCCGGATTTCGTAATCGGGACTGTGTCGAAGGGGATGGAGTTCTTGTTTACGGTGATTCCTGCATGATCGAGCGTTTCGGAGGCGTCTTTGCCTGTGATACTTTTCGGGCGGAGATCCACGAGCATGAGATGGTTGTCGGTGCCGCCGGAAACGATGCTGTATCCGTTGCGAGCCAGGCTGGCTGAGAGGGCTTTGGCATTGACGACAACCTGCCGCTGATACTCCTGAAAACCCGGCTGAAGCGCTTCGTGGAAGCATACCGCTTTGGCGGCGATAACATGCATGAGTGGGCCTCCTTGGATTCCTGGAAATACCTGGGAATCAATGCCCTTCGCATACTGTCCCTTGCAGATAATTATGCCTCCACGCGGTCCGCGCAGGCTCTTGTGGGTGGTGGACGTAACGAAATCCGCGATACCGACCGGGGACGGATGTTGCCCGGCTGCAACCAGACCGGCGATGTGCGCCATATCCACGAAAAGATAAGCGCCGACTGAATCGGCGATTTCACGCATCCGCTGCCAGTCAATAAAACGCGGATAGGCCGAGGCTCCGGCAGTGATCATTTTTGGCTGAAACTCAGCGGCGTGCTGCGCGAGGAGGTCGTAGTCGATGGTGAACGTCTTGGGGCTCACACCGTAGTGCGAGACCTGGTAAAAGCGGCCGGAAAAGTTGGACTTCATTCCGTGGGTAAGATGGCCGCCATGCGAGAGATCCATCGTCAGGATTTTGTCGCCGGGCTGGAGGACACTGAAATAGACGGCCGCGTTTGCCTGGCTGCCGCTGTGGGGCTGGACGTTGACGTGATCGGCTCCAGGGAAAAGCCTTTTCAGGCGGTCGATGGCGAGTTGTTCGACGACGTCCACAAATTCGCATCCGCCGTACCAGCGTCTTCCAGGATAACCTTCCGCGTATTTGTTGGTGAGGACGGAGCCTTGCGCCTCCATGACGGCTCGCGACGTAAAGTTTTCCGACGCGATCAGTTCGATATTCTCGAACTGCCGCTTTCCTTCGTTCTCGATGGCGGCAAAGATTTCCGGGTCGACCTCCTCCAGCGCGCGGCTACCTGGGTTCACGCCGAGATGTTCGAGTTTGTCGATACGCGTCTGATGGCGTCCGCCCTCGAAACCGGCGGAAAGAAACGCATCAACGATCCGTCCAGCGGCGCGTTCATCCAGCGAATCGGCCGGCAAACAGAGCACGTTCGCGTCGTTGTGACGCCTGGTTACGCGAGCCGTTTCTTCATCGTGGACGAGCGCGGCGCGGATCTGCGGATGGCGGTTCGCCGCGATGCTCATGCCAATACCGCTGCGGCAAATGAGGATGCCGTATTCCGCGTTTTGGCTGATGACGTCCTGCGAAACCTGCTCGGCGTAATCCGGATAATCGACGGAAGCGGGAGAGTTCGGGCCGAGGTCGTGAATAATGTGACCCACGCGGCTCAGATGACGTACGATTCTTTGCTTCAGTTCAAAACCTCCGTGGTCGGCAGCGATAGCAATCGTAAGCGGGCGGGTCGAAATGGAGGGCGTGGGCATGGCTGTAGTGTTAGAATAGCTGATAAATTCGAGCACGGACGAAAGCGCATCTTTGATTTCGTCGCGGCACTCGCGATAGATTGAAGAACCGAATCCAATCGGATCGGCGATGTCCTTTCCCGTGTCGTCGGGTGCGAATTCTCTCAAAAGAAATGCCTTTTCCGCAGCTCCGGGAAAAAGAAGATGGAGGGTATCGAGATGGCCCTGTGTCATGGCAAAAATATGAGTCGCTCTTTCGACGAGTTCTTCCGTCACCGGCTGGCTGCGGTATTTGGAAATATCGATGCCCTTTTCTCTCAAGACTTCGACGGCATGAAGGCTTGGCGCCTGCCCACGAACGGCCGCCACTCCCGCGGACTCCACCGTAATGTCGTTCTGGTTTTTGACGAGAGCACGGAAGAGTCCTTCGGCCATGGGACTTCGGCAAATGTTTCCAGTGCAGACAAAAAGGACGTGTTTCACGGTTAAAATTCGGGTGCCGCTCATCGTAGTGAAGATTGGATTTTAGTCAATGTGACGGGCAGGTTGCGAGGCCGCTCAGTTTCCACTTCAGGAGCGACGCCTGGAGGCTTTGAGAAGGATCGTTTGCGGCCCTTAAAAGGGAATCCCTCAGTGCGGAAACTCTCTGTTTGCCCGAAAAGTAGCCTTGTATTAGCCTCCACGTCATTGATCTCTTCCGTGTCAAAGCAAGATATAGGGAGCCTCGTCCGGTTCGCGTACCTTCTCGTAGGGACGGACGAGGACGCCGAAGCACTTGCTCGAAAGGCGCTCGAGAGCGTCTTTACGCGGGCGACACCTCCGGATGGAGACCATGACGTGGAGGTTCTGGACGATATTTTCGAGGCAATCTGGCGACTGCGGCGAACCCCATCGGACGACGAAATCGCCTTTGTGCGCCTGCCGGCGTTCATGAGTGCGTTCACCCTTGAAGAACGTGCCGCGGCGGGACTCTTTTATCTCGCCGACTTTACGGGACAGGAGATCAGTGACCTGTGCGGAATAACGACTGCGGATTTGACGGCACTTCTGGAGCGGTGCCGGGCGGCAATCCGGGTGGCAGATGAAGAAACCACTGGGCTTACTCAACAGCAATTGTTCAGCAACGATGGCGACCCCTCGTGATCAAATACTCGCCCGGATTGCATTGTGGCGGAGGGGGCAATTTGAGGATGATTTCACCAAAGTCATCGTCGCTGAAGCCAGAGCAGATGCGGCGATTGCGGAAAAATTGCGAGCCCAGATCGAAATCGACGCGGGAGCGGAAAACCTGCTCCAGACGATGGCCGTGGATGATGCAGTGATCGAACGGTTAAAGGAAGAAGGTGTCCGGCTTGCGAAAACGCGAAAGCGGCAGAGCCAGTTCCGGCTTTTCAGCCCAATCGGGTTCACGGTGATTTTTGCCGTCCTGGTCATGAGCTCGGTGGTGGCTTGGACGGTGATTGATCGCACGCAGTATGAGAACCAGCCGATTACTGCGATGCTCCTCGACCAGGCGACGAATGTTTCGGAGCAAACGATGGAGAGCGTGGATGTTTCAGCGGGAGATTTAACGGACTGGGTCTTTTTAAAGCACGGGCTCGAAGACGTGCAAATACCCGATGCCATTGCCAGGAAGCAGGCGGCTTTCTGCGGCCTCACCCGGATAGATGGTCATCCAGTGGTGAAAATAGCTCTCAAGGAATCCAAAGCTCTCGTTTTCCTCTTTAAGGCCAGCGATTTCAGCCTGCCCGAAAGTGAGAAAAACGCTTGGGAAATCTTCGACCGCGGCGAATGGGCGGCGGGCATCCAAGTGGATAAGGGAAATGCCTGCATGGTCACCGTGAACGGGTCTGTGGACGATGTCAGGCGTGTGGTCGGAGCGAAGTAAAGCACGTGGCGATGGGCACCGGGCATTCTCTATTTCGTCCAAATGCGCCAAATCGTGTTGTTCCCGTCGTCGCTCATGAGCAAGGAGCCGTCTTTGGCTACCGCGAGCCCCACTGGGCGGCCCCAGACATTTCCCTTCGGCGTGACAAAGCCGGTGATGAAATCCTCGTAGTAGCCCTGTGGCTCGCCGTTTTTCAGCGGCACACGGACGACCTTGTAACCGGTCCGTATTTCCCGGTTCCACGATCCATGGAAGGCAGCGAAGGCGTCATGCCGGTATTTTGCGGGAAATTGGTCGCCGGTGTAGAACAGCATTTTTAAAGACGCGGAATGAGCTTGGAGGAGCACATCCGGCACCAGAACTTTGCGGGCCAGGTGGGAGTGGGGGGCTTTTCGGTGCCGTGGGTCTGGATGATTTCCCAAATAAAACCAGGGCCAACCGTAAAAGCCGCCCTCTTTCACCCGCGTGATGTAATCGGGCACGAGATCGTCGCCGAGGCCGTCGCGTTCATTGACCGAGGCCCAAAGATCACCTGTATGCGGATGCACAGCCAGTCCAACGGCATTGCGAATACCGGTGGCGAAATCTTTCACCCCCGAGCCGTCCGGGTTCATCACAAAAATTCGGGCGCGCCGGTTTTCTCTTGGATCATTCGATTCATCGACGTTGCTCAGGGAACCGATTGAGACGTAGAGTTTTGTCCCGTCATTGGAAAACGCGACATCCCGCGTCCAATGGCCGCCGCCGGTAAGCAGCCCGTAACCAGAAAGCCGGCAGATCTCCTCCGGCGTGGCACGGGCTTTTAGATCGCCGTTGGCATAAGGAAAACGGATGACGGAATCCGTGTTCGCGACGTAGAGATATCTGGGGTCTGAACCGGAGGGATAGAAGGCGATACCGAAAGGTTTCCTCAAGCCAGACACGAAAACCTTTCTGACCTCTGGCTTGCCATCGCTGTTTGCATCCCGGAGTACCCGGATTACACCTTGCTCGCTTTCCACCACAAAGATGTCCCCATTTGGCGCGCAGCACAGATAACGGGGGTTCTTGAAGCCAGAGGCGTATTCCTGAATCTCGAATCCTTCCGGGACGTGAAGCATCGCGCCTTCAGGTCTTGGGATTAATCTCGGACCATTGGATACGGATTCGGTGGAATACGGAGCGGGCAAATCTGCGATCGAGACGCTGTGGCGTTTTCCGGGAGCGTCCGCCTGCCAGTCGCCGGGCGACGTCTGTGCCCGGGTCGATCCCAAAAGGCACGCTGCCATCACCAAGCCGGCTCCTGTTCTCCAGAGGTTATTCATCAAATTCCCTTGCGGGACAAAGAGTTGTTTCCGGAGCAGTGTGGAATCCGCCGAAATCTGCGGACCCATTCGACTGTTCTTTGATCTTCCTGGAGCACCTGCTCCTCAGGAATAGCGGTCCTCCGTCCACGGGTCAGCCGTGTTGGAATAGCCGCGGACTTCCCAGAAACCGAGCTGATCTTCTTCGAGAAACGTGATCGTTTTCACAAATTTCGCGCCCTTCCACGCGTAAAGTCTTGGGATGATCACCCGCGCCGGGCCGCCGTGCTCGCGGGTGACAGGCTCGCCCTCGAAGGACGTCGCCACCAGCACGTCTTCGTCGAGGCAACGTTCCAGGGACACATTGGTCGAGTAACCGTCATAACCGGTAAAATAGACAAACCTCGCCTCAGGTTTTGGCTCGACGAGTTCGTAAAGCTCGGTAAATGCGACACCGCTCCATCGGCAGTCATAACGGCTCCAGCTGGTGACGCAGTGAAAATCGCTCACATCCTCCACCTGGGGGAGAGCGTTGAATGCCTCCCAATCGAGCGTGACGGGATTTTCAACGAGCCCGTCGATCGTCAGAGACCATTCGCCCAAGCGAATGTGTGGCTGGGCACCCAGATCGAGCACGGGAAAACCGGTGGTAAGTCGCTGTCCCGGCGGAAGTCGTCCGGCGGCCGGAGTTGACAGGGGGACGACTCCACGGGCTTTTTGTTTTTCCGCCCATTTCTGTTTGGCCTCGATAAAGCGTTCTTTCGACATAGTGACATGGTAGGCGAGGGGATGGGTGGAATCCAATCTTTAGGTGCCTCGTTTGGCCTCAACCGTGGCGCTCTTTCTGTCTATTCCACCAAAAATCTATCGATTTGTAGGTTTTTCCTCAGTCTTTCTTGCACATGCCTCCATTGAGGCTAGTGTCGGGGCCCTGATACTTCGAAAAAATGCTGCCTGAGCACTCGCCGTTTTCACCTGAACAACGTCAGACCCTTGGAGGGCTGATCGCTGGATTGTCCGTGCCCCAACGTTTCTGGCTCGCTGGTTATCTCTCCGCCGGTGAATCCGCAGCCAGCTCCACCACCACCCCAGCCGCGCCCGTTATCGCGACGAAATTGACGATCCTCTTTGGCACGGAATCCGGCAACGCCGAAAAACTCGCCAATCTCTCCGCGAAGGAAGCCAAAAAACGGGGTTTTGTGCCGACGGTGAAAAATGTTGCGGATATCGTCCCTGCTGACCTCGCGAAAATCGAAAATTTACTCGTTATCATCAGTACGTGGGGGGATGGTGACGCGCCCGAATCTGCGACAGCGTTCGTAAAAGAGCTCACAGCCACGACGCTGTCCCTCCCGAAACTCCGTTATTCGGTCTGCGCGCTTGGCGATACGTCCTACGAGAAATTCTGCCAGACTGGCAAGGACGTGGATGCTCGTCTGGAGGCATTCGGAGCCGCCCGCGTTTTTTCGCGTCAGGACTGCGATCTGGATTACGACGTGCCGCACCGTGACTGGCTTGATGGTGCCCTCAAAGCCTTCAGTCCTGCGGAAACAGCCTCCGCGATTTCCTTCAACCCGACGCCGGTTCCGCCCGTTGTCGAGTATGGCCGCCAAAATCCCTTCAAGGCCGAGCTCACCGAGCGTGTCCTACTCAATGGCAAAGGTACCTCGAAGGAAACGTGGCATTACGAATTTTCGCTCGAAGACTCTGGCATCGGCTATGAACCCGGCGACTCGCTGGCTGTCATTCCCGTCAATGCACCGGACGCGGTCGAGGGCGTTCTCAAGGCCGCCAAACTCACCGGCTCCGAATCCGTCTCACTCAACGGCTCCGGGCAAAGGAACCTCGCGGATGCTCTTCACAAAGACTTCGATATCACGGCTCTTTCGCGTCCGGTTTTGACAAAACTTCAGGCGCTGACCCAATCGAAAGCCCTCGCCGCGCTTCTTGGTGCCGACGCCAGGGAACAGTTCAAAGACTATCTCTGGGGCCGCTGGATCGCCGACGCCCTTGGTGATTTCGCCGAAAATGGTCTGAGTCCTGCCGATCTCCTCTCCATCCTGCGAAAGCTACCGCCGAGACTTTATTCGATATCCTCCAGCCCGCTTGTGCACCCCGGGGAGGTCCATGTCACCGTTGCGTCGGTTCGCTATCGCGCGCATGGCGCTGACCGCAAAGGCGTCGCCTCGACGTATCTCGCCGATCTGGTGCCCAAAGGCGGCCACGTCCCTGTTTATACGAATACGAACAAAAATTTCCGTCTGCCTGCGTCAGGCGACACGCCGATCATCATGGTTGGCCCCGGCACCGGCGTGGCGCCATTCCGAGCTTTTGTCGAGCACCGCGCCGCTCTCGGTCAAAAGGGCAAATCATGGCTCTTTTTCGGCGACCAGCATTACACGTACGATTTCCTCTATCAGCTTGAATGGCAGGAACATCTCGCCAGCGGCGCGCTTACGAAACTCGACGTCGCCTTTTCGCGCGATCAGCCGGAAAAAGTTTATGTCCAGCACCGGCTTCATGACCGGGCCAAAGAAGTTTATGACTGGCTCGAAAACGGCGCCCATTTTTACGTTTGCGGCGATGCCAATCGCATGGCGCATGACGTCCATGAAGCACTCCTTTCCATCGTCGAAAAACAGGGCGCCAAATCCCGCGAAACCGCAGAGGTCTATGTCGACGACCTCAAGAAATCCAAACGCTACCAGCGTGACGTTTATTAACCCGCAATCCGTTGATGGTTACCAGTTATCCATCATGAAAAGCCGATAACCGATAACGGATAATCGATCATCGAACCCCATGTCCGACAGCACTCCAGCAAAACTTTCCGCAAACGAAGGCATCAAAACACGTTCCCGTTACCTGCGAGGAACCATCGAGGATGGTCTTGCCAATTTGTCCACCGGCGCACTCTCCGAGGACGACCAGCAGCTCATCAAATTCCATGGCAGCTACCAGCAGGATGACCGCGATTTGCGCCCAACTCGTGGCAAACACCGTCTCGAAAAAGCCTATTCGTTCATGCTCCGTATCCGTGTCCCCGGCGGTGTCGCCACACCCGCCCAATGGCTCGACGTGGACCGTGTCGCCGGTACCTATGCCAACGGCACGATCAAGCTCACCACCCGCCAGGCGTTCCAGCTTCACGGCATCATCAAGACGAACCTGAAACGGACCATTCAAGAGGTCAACGCCTCGGCCATGGACAGCATTGCCGCGTGCGGTGACGTCAACCGCAACGTGATGTGCAATCCGAATCCGTTCCTTTCCAGCATCCACGCTCAGGTGCTGCAAGCAGCGCGGGACATTTCCGCGCATCTCACGCCGCAGACACGCGCTTATCACGAGATCTGGCTCGATGAGGAGAAAGTGATCTCGAGCGAAGTCCAGGAGGAGCCGATTTACGGAAAGACCTATCTCCCACGGAAATTCAAGATCACCATCGCCGTCCCGCCGAGCAACGACGTGGACATCTATGCGAACGATTTGTCGTTTATTGCCATCGTCGAAAAAGGCAAGCTCATCGGCTACAACGTCGCCGTCGGGGGCGGTATGGGCATGACACACGGCAACGAGGCCACCTTTCCGCGGCTGGCCGAGGTCATTGGTTTCTGCACGCCAAAACAAGTCGTCGATGTCGCCGAGAAGGTCGTGCTCGTGCAGCGCGATTACGGCGACCGAACCGATCGCAAACACGCCCGGCTCAAGTACACCATCGAAGATCGCGGCATCGGCTGGTTCGCGTCGGAACTGAACAAATATCTGGGCTACAAGCTGAAACCCGCAAAACCCTTCGAATTCAAGCACAACGGCGACCGTTTTGGCTGGGTCGAAGATGAAGCGGGCAATTTTCATTACACGCTCTTCGTCCAGGGCGGACGCGTTACGGACACGGCGGAATACCCGATGCGCACCGGCCTACGGGAAATCGCCAAAGTTCACGACGGCGACTTCCGTCTTACGGCAAACCAGAACCTCATTATTGCCAACGTCTCAGCCAAAAAACGTGCGGAAATTGAAGCGCTGCTGGAAAAATTTGGCCTCGCCCAAAGCCACGAACGCAGTGCTCTGCGCCTCAACTCCATCGCCTGTGTGGCCCTGCCCACCTGCGGCCTTGCGCTCGCAGAAGCGGAGCGGTATCTCCCCGACGTCATCACCAATCTGGAGGAAAAACTCGAGCAAATCGGCCTTCGCCATGACGCCATCACCATTCGCATGACCGGTTGCCCGAACGGCTGCGGACGCCCTTTCATTTCCGAGATCGGCTTCGTCGGTCGCGGCCCGGACCGCTACAACCTGTATCTCGGCGGCGGCCATGCCGGTCAGCGCCTGAGCAAACTCTACCGCCAGGACGTTCCTGCCGACCAAATCCACCCCGTGTTAGCTCCGATCCTGGAGCACTACGCCAAAGAACGCACCGAAGGAGAACACTTCGGCGACTTCGTCATCCGCACCGGCTACGTCTCCGCAACGGTTCAAGGCAACGATTTTCATAAGAACATCAGGGCGGACGGGGTCCCGGCTTGAGCGTAGAAGGCCTTCTACGGCCCGTTCGCTCTTGAGAAAATGAGAAAAGGAGCGTTCGAAAAAGTGTCACACGGAGCCGGAGGCCACGGAGAGGACCAGACGAATTTGCCTGTCATAGTATAAGCGGTTTTTTTCGCGTGCTCAGTGTTTCCGTGTGCTCGGATTTGCCAGCGGCCCGGGCAGGGCTTAAACCGGCAAACCAGATGTTGCCATTGGGTGGCCGATAGGCGAATTACGGGCGGCTGCTGTTCTGCGGCGGGACATGCTTTACTTTGTGCTCATGATTCCGCATCCCTGGAAACATCCTGTAGTCGTGCTCAACCGCCAAGCCGGCACGATTGCCGGTATCGGTCCGGAAAAACTCGTGGAGGAATTGCGGGAAGTATTCGCCGGCGAGGGCATCACCGATGCGGAGGTGGAGGCTGTTCCCGGAAGCCAGATTGAAGAGGCTTTGCAACGCGCCCTCGATGGACCGGCGGATGTCGTCATTATCGGGGGCGGGGACGGGACGGTCGCGTCCGCGGCCACGCTCATGGCAGGTAAAGGGAAACCCCTGGGCGTTCTGCCCTTGGGAACTTTCAATCTCGCAGCTCGCGACATCGGCATGCCCCTGGACTGGAAAGAGGCAACATTGGCACTCATCGATGCGCCGGCTGTGGATGTGGATCTGCTGGAACTGGGAGGGAGACTCTATTTTTGCCTCATCATTCTGGGGTTCTATCCAGCGCTTGCCATGGCGCGACCAAAATACCACGGAAACTGGCTCGTGAAATCCTGCAAACTGGGGACCGAAATGCTCAGTAGTGTGGCCGCTTTTCCTCCGCTTCACCTTACATTCGTGAACGAGCTGGGGTTTGAACTCCATCGTCGCAGCCGCATCGTGCTCATCGCCAACAACGATTATGAAGAGCTTTTCGGTCTGATTCCCCGGCGGAAGAGCCTCGACGCAGGGTATTTCACCGTTTACGTCTCCACACACCGGACCCGCTTGGGGCTCGTCCGGTCGTTTTTTACCTGGGTGCTCGGTCGCTGGAAACAGGATCGCGAAGTCAGTTATTTCCACGCAGCGGACCTCGAGATCAGCGTCCATGGGCAGCGTCGCCTGCCTGTCATGACCGATGGAGAAATCTCAAAGCATCGGCTGCCTCTTCGAATCATCCTGCGCCCGAAAACGCTTCGTGTCCTTGCACCGCGACTTGGCGGGGCTGCATCCATAGTCACCTGACTCTTGGCCCGGCAGCTCGCGGCGCCGGTTGACGCTTTCACCGGCGAAGGGCAGCTTCACTGAGCGGCTACACCGCCTAAGCTAAGAGGAGAAGATCATCAAACCCCCAGCACGTCCTGCAATGCCTTGCGCATGACAGGGACTGAGGCATCGATGCCAGTCCAGTATTTGATGCCGATGACGCCCTGATAGACCAGCATGGTCTGACCATCCACAACACGACATCCTTTGGCTTTCGCCGTGCGAAGCAGATGAGTCATGGGCGGATTGTGAATTCCATCCGCTACGACCATGGAAGGCAATATCGAGTCGAAATTAATATCCAGCTTCCCCTCCGTATCCGGAAATAGGCCGATGGAAGTGGCGTTTACGACAATGTCGGTGTCCTCGGGAACTGAGAACCCGTCGGTCCACGGTTGATACGTGGCGGATGTGGGAGTCTTCGAGTTCAGCAGTTCGACCAGGGATTCACCGCGGTTTGCGCCGCGATTGACCACGGTGATCAGGGATACACCCGCAAGGGCGAGCTCGACTGTGACCGCCCGTGCGGCGCCGCCAGCGCCAAAAAGGACGACTTTTTTCCCTGCGGGATCGATGACCTCGCTCAGGCCGCGCACAAAACCGCGACCGTCGGTGTTTTCTCCGATCCACTTGTCACCCTGCCTGACGATTGTGTTGACGGCGCCCATCAAGGCGGCGGATTCCCCCAAACCATCCAGATGGTCGATGACGGCCACTTTGTGAGGGATGGAGCAGTTGAAGCCTGCCCAGCCCATTGCTTTGGCGCCTCGAACGGCATCGCCCAGATTTTCCGGCGAGACTTCACAATTGATGTAGCGCCAGTTCAAACCATGATGCCGGTAAGCGGCTTCGACCATGGCAACGGTTGGGTTTTCGGCGGCAGGCATTGCGAAAGAGCCTGTGAGATTGGCCAGAAAGTCAGGAGCGGGCGGAGTTGGTGTGGTAGTCATTTTGAAAGTGACAAGCTATGCAAAATGATCGCGCAGGCAATCAATCCTGCTCAAAATCGAACAAATTCACCGCTGCAACGATGCGGCCGGGTGCCGCAGACTTTGAGTGCTCAGGTCCCAAACCAGCCTGCTCTTCTTCGGGAAGCGGCATTCGCCACTGTCCAAAAAAGGTCTGGAAGTTTTACTTTTTTAATCCTCGTCGAAACGCCGCATGATCAGGTCTTCGATTTCCTGCATGGCCTTTTCCGCGTCGGAACCGTTTGTGGTGATGGCCAGTTTGGAGCCCTGACCGGCTGCGAGCATCATTAGCCCCATGATGCTTTTCCCATTCACTTGCTCACCGTCTTTTTCCACCCAGATCTCGGCTTTGTGCCGGTTGGAGACTTTCACAAACATCGCCGCAGGCCGCGCATGGAGGCCAAGACGGTTGATAATCGTGATTTCCTTGGTCAACTTTTTGGTCCCGGCGTCAGATGTTTTTTTGCTGAGCAAACCCATTGATGTGAAGTCTTGTTGAAGTTTGTTACGTGGCTTTTCGATTTTCCATCACATTCAAGAGCCTCTGGTTGAACTCGATCGCGCTATTTTGACCCAGGCCTTTCAGCTTTTGATCCAACGCGGCGACTTCAACCAGCCGCCCCAAGTCCCGGCCCGTTTTTACCGGAATTGTGATGTGGGGAACCAGGATGCCGAGAATCTCGTAATAATCCTGGTCAAGTCCGATTCTATCGGCTTCTTCGATGTCCTGCCAGTCTTTTAATGTGACGACTAGGTCAAGCCTTTTTTCAAGTCGGATGCTGCCGATGCCGAAAATGGATGACACGTTGATGACGCCGATGCCGCGCACTTCCATGTGGTAGCGGGTCAAATCCGGCGCCGTTCCGACCAGGTCGCTGCCTTCAAAGGCCCGGAAACGGGTCACGTCATCCGCAACGAGACTGTATCCGCGTTCGATGAGGCCAAGAACGCATTCACTTTTTCCCACGCCGCTTGCTCCCCGGATGAGGGTGCCGACACCCATGATGTCCACCATGCTGCCGTGCTCGGACGTTTGTGGGGCGAAATCCATCTCCATGGCGATGGTCGCAGCGTTGGTGAAACGCATGGTGACCATCGGGGTACTGAAAACGGCGATTTGTTTGCTGGCGGCGACGTCGAGGAGCAGGCGGTGAGCCGCGGCGCTCCTGGAAAAGACGATGCAGGGAATTTTGCGCGAGCAAAGTTTGGAAAAACGGTCGCGCATTTCTTCGTTACCGAGCTTCTTCAAATACGTAAGCTCCGCGCTGCCAAGGACCTGGATCCGTTTCTCAGGGAAATAGGTATAAAATCCCGTAAGCGCCAACCCGGGCCGGTTGATGGTCGGTTCGCGAATGACGCGATCGAATCCAACCGCCGGCCCGATCAATTTCAGCCCAAGCGCCTCCGCATGCCGCGCGTAAAATTCGCCGACAGTGATGGTTGGACGCTTTCTGACTGAAGATGGCATGGCAGGGAGAACAGTATAACCGGAGATCTACAACCTCGAAACCGGAGTCACTGTTTCCCGGGCTTAAATACGCCTGTGATCAAGCGCGCAGCTTTGCCGAAGGTCAGGTACGAATAGATCCACTGTGAAAAGACGAGGAACTGGTTCCGCAAGCTTACGATGAAAACAAGGTGAACGAACAACCAGGCTGCCCACGCCGGGAAGCCGGTTAACTTAACGAATTTCAAGTCTGCGACGGCGTGGTTCCGGCCGATGGTCGCCATGCTGCCTTTGTCGAAATACCGAAATGTGGTGGTAGGCTGTCCCTCCGCAAGCAATCGAGCATTCTTGCCCGCATGTTTGCCCATTTGCATTGCAACGGGCGAGATGCCCGGCAGCGGACGGTCCTGACCTTTCGGCGTTAACGCTGCCAAATCGCCCACGGCGAAAATCTCGGGGTGACCCTTCACCGACAAATCCTGCTCTACGATGACCCGGCCAGCACGGTCGGTCTCGGCGCCGAGCATTTTTCCGAGCGGTGAGGCCGCATTGCCGGCCGCCCAGACGATGGTTTTCGCGGAAATGTGTTCGTCCGGAATATCGACTCCGGTCGCGTCCACATTTTTCACCATCACACCGGTTCGAACGTCCACGCCGATCTCGGCAAGTGATTTGCGGGCCGATTCGGACAAATCTTCGGCAAACATCGGCAGAACCCGAGGAGCCGCATCGAGCAGGATAACCTTGGTTTCCTTCGGGTCCATCCTGCGAAAATCGCGAACAAGAGCCTGGTGCGCGAGTTCCGCGATCGCGCCGGCCATTTCCACCCCGGTCGGGCCGCCGCCGATGACGACGAACGTGAGGGCCTGTTTGCGTTCCTCGGGCGTGTGGGCTTTTTCGGCGAGTTCGAAAGCAGTCAGAATACGACGACGGAGTTCAACGGCGTCTTCGAGGGTTTTCAAACCGGGCGCGAATTGCTCCCATTCTGGTTTTCCGAAATAGGAGTGCCGCGCTCCGGCGGCAACAATGAGATAGTCATAATCAAACGTTCCGTCCGACGTGATGACTTTCTTGTTATCCGGCTCGATGCCGGTGACTTCGGTCCAAATAACCGAGATATTCTTGTCGTCACGCAGGAGGAACCGTAGGGGCTGGGCGATGTTTGCAGGCGAAAGCCCTGCCGTGGCTACTTGGTAGAGAAGAGGCTGGAAGAGGTGGTGGTTCGCCCGGTCGATGAGCGTGACGTCAATCTCCGTATTCGCGAGAACTTTTGCCGCGGCGAGGCCTCCGAAGCCTCCCCCGATGATGACTGCTTTTTTGTTGGGCATATCCTAATGTGAAAGCGCTCCCACGGGGGACCGGAACGCGGTTTGTAGGTGGTTGATTGGTGGTTGTTTAAATGTCAAACGCGAGAACAAGCCGATGACGACCCAAAGCGAGCAAATCGTCAATCGTTTTTCCAAAAAGAACTGCATCTAATTGCTCTCGCACCCCTCGCATGAACTGCCGCAGCTCGCATTGGGCCGGATCCGGGCACGTGCATTTCTCCTGCGGGCGTTCGAGGGCACAAGCGATCGGCGCAATCGGACCGTCGAGAAGTTCAATGACTTCGCCTACGGAAATCTCGCCAGGCCGTTTTTGAAGGGTGTAACCGCCGCCGACGCCGCGTTTACTGCCAAGAAGTCCGCCGTTACGCAGGGCCAGCAGGATTTGTTCGAGGTATTTTACCGGTATATTCTCGCTACGTGACAGTTCCTGGATCTGGTGAACCCTTCCCGCTGGTTCCCGAGCCATAGCGATGAGTGCGCGCAGGGCGTATTCAGCTTTTCGGGATATCCGCATCTCCAACTTATAAATGCAGAACGTTGAATATAGAATGCAGAAGTTTGGCTTGATTGCGACTTTGCGCCCGTTTGAGCACCGGATCTTGCGCCTGCTAAATTCTAAGATGATTTGGATTTTTCGACAAACCGTGCAACCAGAACTCCGATGAACCAACTGAAAATCTTCTCCGACGCCAATCTGTCCGAGTCCGCCTTCGAACTCCTGAAGGACGGCGTCCAGCCGCTTGAACTCGTTCTGCCAGCGAAACCTGCCGCATCCGTCCTCGCTCTGGCCGAACCCGATCCCGCTTTTGCAACCGCGGAAATCGCATTTGGTCAACCTGATATCGAAAGCGTCCTCAGTTCCAGAAAGCTGCGATGGCTACAGCTGAGTTCGGCTGGCTATACGCGCTACGACACGCCGCAATTTCGCGAAGCGGCCAAAGAGCGGGGACTTTTTGTCACCAACAGCTCGAGCGTTTACGATGACGCCTGCGCCGAACACGTGTTTTCATTTATGGTCGCTCAATCGCGCCGGCTGCCGGTGTCGCTTGCGACGCGACTGCCGAATACGGATCCGCGCTGGATGGAACTCCGCAACAGCTACGTGCCGCTCCGCGGTTCCAACGTGCTCATTCTCGGCTACGGAGCGATCGCGAAAAAACTCCGGGCATTGTTGTCGCCATTCGAGACGCGGATCACGGCGTTCCGGCGGAAACCGCGCGGCGATGAAGGCGTTCCGGTGGTCACGGCGGCCGATTTGCCTGCAGCGCTCGAGAAAGCCGATCACGTCGTCAACATTCTACCCGGCAGTGCTGCAACCGATGGATTCCTCAGCAAGGAACGTTTCCATACGATGAAACCCGGCGCGGTTTTCTATAATATCGGCCGTGGCTCGACGGTCGATCAGGAGGCGCTCTACGAAGCCCTGCATTCCGGACATCTCGACGCGGCCTGGCTCGATGTCTGCGATCCGGAACCGCTCCCGAAAAATCATCCGTTGCTCACACTGAAAAACTGCTTCATCACGCCGCACACAGCGGGTGGACACCGGAATGAATCCGCTACACTTGTCCGTCATTTCCTGCTCAATCTGAGGAATTTCCTCGACGAAGAGCCGCTCGTGGACCGGATTTTTTAATTTTTGATTTTCGATGCCAGATTTTCGATTGTTGCTGGGGCAATTTCTCAAATCGAAAATCGAGAATCAAAAATACAGAATCCAAGCTTCGCCGCCGTCCTGCTCGCGGGCGGCGGCTCGACACGAATGGGCCGCGATAAGGCGCTCCTTCCCTTGCCGGACGGGCGCCTGCTCTGGCAACGCCAATGGGAAATCCTGCTGTCGCTTTCGCCAAACCAATGCCTGATTTCCGGCTATTTTCGGGAGGGCTTTCCCAAGGAATCGGTTGTTGCTGATCCTCAACCTGGTCTGGGCCCCCTTGCCGGCGTTGCAGCAGCTCTTGGAGCGGTTGATGCTCCATTTTTGCTGGTTCTCGCTGTCGACATGCCAGCGATGACGGCGGAATTCTTATCCTGCCTGTTGGGAGTTGGCTCCGGCGTCGTTCCGTGCCGCGGGGGTTGGTTTGAACCCCTTGCCGCTGTTTATCCTAAAGCGGCGCTCCCTATCGCCGAGGCCTGCTTGAAAACAAGCGACCGTTCCCTTCAGACATTTGTCCGCAGATTGCTGGAGGCTGGGCTCGTAAACGTCATCGACATCCCGCCGGAAAAGGATCATCTCTTTGCGAACTGGAACAAAGCATCCTGATTTTTCATGTCCTCCCGGAAGCTTGTCAGATATTCAGCCGCTCCGGATCGCAGTAGAGGTTGAACCTCCTGTTCCTTACAAATCCAGCCAGTGTAATGCCGTTGATCTGGGCCATTTCAACGGCCAGACTCGACGGCGCACCTACGGCGGCGACGATCCGAATTCCTGCCGTAACCGCTTTTTGGATGAGTTCGAACCCTGCGCGTCCGCTCAGAAACAGCACCCGGTTTGCAAACGGCGGTTTCTGATGGGCCAGAAGCTGGGCGCCGATTAATTTATCCACCGCATTGTGACGACCTACATCCTCCCGGATGTCGACCAAATTGCCTTCTGGATCAAACAAGGCCGCAGCGTGCAACCCGCCGGTCGAGCTGAAAAGGGTTTGCGCCGACTTCAGTGCATTTGGTAATTGATGAATCACTTCCGCGTTTACGAAAAGAGATGGCGACTCTGCGTGCAAAGCGGGGCGATCAAACTGCAACTGCTCCAACGACGTTTTGCCGCATACGCCGCAGCTTGAGGACGTATAAAAATTCCGCTCCAGCCGTCGCAGATCGACAGTTATGCCCGGTTTGAGCGCGAGTCGGACCCTATTTTCATCTGAGGTTTCGATGCGATCGATCTGCTCCACGTCTTGCAGAATCCCTTCGGCAAACAACAGCCCGGCAGCCAGTTCGGCATCATTTCCAGGCGTTCGCATGGTCACCGACACAGTTCGGTTTACCCGCTGTTTGCCACGCTCGAAGCTCAGTTGAATCTCCAACGGTTCTTCCGTGGCCACCAAATCGGTTTCCACCCTCGACTTGCCGTTGTCGATTCGCCGAACGACGCATTTTCGAACACTGCTGTTCACTCTGTTTGCGAATGCAACGCAATGCGGTTTCCCTCAGAATCCAAAATCAATGCCCGGAATCCGTGGGGGGCAATGGACTCCTTGGGTTGAAGAATCTCACCGCCGTTGGATTGGACCGCTTCGATCGCGGCGTTCAGGCGTCCCTCCACGGAGAGGTAAATCAACGGACCTTTTTGCGCCGGGATATTGTCCTTCATAACGGCCAGGCAACCCGAGGCTCCAACCTCGGCGTTCGGAAGGACAGAAAGTTCCATCCCAGGGACTTCGAAAACCGGTTTGGCCAGGACCGTCGAGTAAAATCGCGTCGCCCGTGCGAGATTTGTGACGGGAATATCGGCCCAAACGAGAATATTCGCGCTCATAAGCAGAGAAAAAAAGTCCAGCTTTCGCAACCTTGCACTCAACGAAAACTGCGGCAAGCGGGATCCGGCGCCTCCTGGAGCGGGCTGTTGGGTGGTATTGAGGTTTTTTGAATTTCAGGGCAGGATCGTTGTAACCGAAATGTCACGCCGATTCCACATGACCGGTACACAGTATGGCCAGTTGTTGCCGATGATTTTACCCTCAGCGCCGCCTTCAGTCGGCGCCTCCATCCTCTGCGGAACTCAATCGTATTCCGTCCGGATTGCCAAAAGCCGTCAAGACCTCGAGAAGGCCCAACGGCTTCGCTTTGAAGTCTTCAACCTGGAACTTCACGAAGGGCTCGATTCGGCTTATTTGACGGGACTAGACTGTGATCCTTTTGACGAGGTCTGCGACCACTTGCTGGTCGAGCATATCGCAAGTAGCACGATTGTAGGCACTTATCGGCTGCAAACGGGCCTCATCGCAGCTGCGGGGAAAGGGTATTACAGTGCCAACGAGTTTGATTTTTCGCCTTTTGAATCGATCCGCCACGAATTGGTTGAGGCAGGCCGGGCCTGCGTTCATTCGGATCATCGAAACCTGTCCGTCATCCATCTGCTTTGGCGTGGCATCGCGCTTTATAGCCAGGCTCGGGGGGTGCGTTACCTTATCGGCTGTAGTTCGATCAATTCTCAGGACCCTGCGGAAGGCTGGGGAACCTACAAATTTCTCGAGGCCAACGCCCTGGTCGAACCCCGTTTTCGGACAACGCCATTGCAAGGACTCGAACTCCCCACCTCGTCGGACACCCTGAGAACCGTCAGGCCACCGCGCCTTTTGCGGGCATATTTGACCGTGGGCGCCAAGGTTTGTGGCCCGCCTGCAATCGATCGTGAGTTCCGCACGATTGATTTCCTGACGTTTATGGATTTGGAAGGCGTTCCGGACAGCGTCCGAACACACTTTCTGGTCTGATTTATTTTTTCATGACCGGCTGGTTACGTCTCCCTGCGCTGGCGCTTTTAATTGCGCGAATGCTCCTGACTCGGCAGAGGCTGGTCGATCGCGGTCAATGGCTTTCCGAAGGCTCGAAAGTTTGCTGCCGGGATATCCTGGATTTGCGCGTCGAATTTTCCGGCAAGCTGCCAGGACGCGGCCTGTTGGTCGCGAATCACCTCAGCTACATCGACATCATTGCGTTGTCGTCGATCCTGCCCTGCCGGTTCATTGCAAAGAGCGAAGTCGCGAACTGGCCAATTTTTGGTTTGATGGCCAAGAGATCGCGCACCTTATTCATTGACAGGGAGTTGCGCCGTGACGTTTCCCGAATGAACGACTTGGTCCGCATCGCGCTCCAAGAGCCGGTGCCGCTCGTTCTCTTTCCCGAAGGAACGAGCTCCGACGGCTCGAGTGTCCTGCCTTTCCGTCCCTCCCTGCTCGAACCTGCCCTGAAAAGTGGGAGCCCGATCACGCCCGTCGGCATTTCGTATCCGGATAAAGCGAGCGAAGTCGTCCCGTGGTATGGCGACATGACTCTGGCCCCGCATTTGTTTAACCTGCTCAAGCATCGCAATCTCGGGGTGCACTTCTTTTTCGGCGAGTCACGTGTGATCGACACCGATCGCAAAACGGCAGCTCGGCAGCTCCACGACGAAGTCGTCGAACTGCGGTCAGGAAAAACAATCCCCGCCCGAGTCTGATGTTTGCCTAAGGGCCAGGAGATGGGTGGCAACCAAATCTTCTCCGCTCTTACTCTTACTCGAGGCTGGCTGAGC
>DATDAW010000006.1:0-95789 GCA_036525185.1 Chthoniobacterales bacterium
GCGCAAGCCGCATAAGGTTTCTGAAAGGTCCAAGATGCAGGCTAGAAAGCCTGTCCCGCCAAGGCGGGATAGACGTCTGCGCTACTCGCCGACAACGAGTCTTTCCTAGCGCGGGCTTTCCAACCGCCTAGTCTTTGTTCCTTTCGTAGTCCACCGCTACTTGCTCTATGAGCACCTTGGGTTTTGGAACGTCTGCGAATTTGAATCCTATCAGGCCGGGACCAAAATCATATTTCAGCAGTTTTCCGGCGCGCCACACGAGCACTGTCTTATGCTCTTGCTTCACGGCTTCGATGGTCGAGGTCAATCGCGCCCAAGATTCGGCGAGATTCTTTTGGGGAAAGAACTGCCAATCCGCATAAGCAACCAGGATATCATTCGGATGAATGCCCTGCACCTCCGCTTTGCTTCCCGGGAAAACCTCCGAGATCACCACCACCCAGGGGAGGGGCTTGTTGTCGATTCCGATGAAGGCCCGAGAGATCTGGTTGCCGCGTTGATCATATTCCGCGACCCAGCCGTGGTAGCCTTCTTTGCGGAGCACTGGCTCGCCGGAAGCGCCGAAGTATGTGGTGCGAGTGATTTTGCCGCGTTCATCATAGCTGGATCTCCACTCCGCGTAACCTTGGGACGAGAGGAGGATCGGTTTGCCGTCGAGTCCGATAAAGGTGTGAGCAGCCTGGTTGCCTCGCTTGTCGTATTGGGCGAGCCAACCGTGGTTGCCGTCCTTGTGCAGGACCGGTTCACCGGAGACACCGTGGAAGGTTCGCCGTGTCACGTTGCCGCGGAAGTCATAGGCCGACTTCGAGGTTGCGTAGCCGTCGGTCAACGCCATCGGCTTTTCGTCGAGTCCGATGAAAGTGAGGACGATTTGATTGCCACGCTCGTCATGTTGGGCGAGCCAACCGTGATTGCCGTCTTTGTGGAGGACAGGTTTGCCGGAGAGATCGTGGAAAGTTCGTCGCGTTACATTTCCGCGGAAATCGTATGTCGATCTCGAGATGGCGTACCCGTCCTCCAGCGCTACGGGTTTATCGTCGAGTCCGATGAAAGTGAGGGAAATTTGGTTGCCGCGCTCGTCATAGCGAGCGAGCCAACCGTGGTTGCGGTCTTTGTGGAGGACAGGTTCGCCTGAGGCACCGTGGAAGGTTCGCCGTGTCACGTTGCCGCGGAAATCGTGGACCGACTTCGAGGTTGCGTAGCCGTCGGTCAACGCAATTGGTTTGTCATCGAGTCCGATGAAAGTGTGGGAAATCTGATTGCCGAGATGATCATATTGGGCGATCCAGCCGTGATTGCCCTCGCTAAGGACCGTTGGATCGCCCGAAGCGCCGAAGAATGTGGTGCGCGTGATTTTGCCACGAGCATCATAGCTGGATCGCCACCCTGCGTAGCCGTAGGTCGAGTCAACGGGCTTGCCATCCAGTCCGATAACGGTATAGGCAATCTGATTGCCGCGCTCGTCGTATTGGGCCACCCAGCCGTGATAGCCGTCCTTAAGCATTACCGGTTCGCCCGCGATATCGAAGTAGGTTGTGCGAGTGATTTTTCCGCGTTCATCATAGTTTGATCTCCACTCCGCATAGCCCTGGGGCAAAAGGACCGGCTTGTCGTCCAGCCCGATAAAGATCTGGGCCGTCTGGTTGCCGCGCTCGTCGTATTGAGCGACCCAGCCATGGTTGCCATTCCTGAGTACCGTGCGCTCGCCTGAAGAGCCGAAGTAGGTTGTGCGAGTGATTTTTCCCCGGGCATCATAGCTGGATCGCCACTCCGCGTAGCCGTAGGTCGAGTCAACGGGCTTGCCGTCCAGGCCGAAAAAGATTTGGGTAACTTGGTTGCCGCGCTCGTCGTATTGGGCGGTCCAGCCGTGGTAGCCCTCCTTGCGCAGCACTGGCTCGCCGGATACGCCGAAGAACGTCGCCCGCGCAACCTTCCCACTGGCGTCGTAGGAGGTCGCCCAGCTCGCATGGCCGTAGGAGAGGGTAACAGGCTTACCGTCGACGCCCACAAAGGTCTGGGTAACTAGATTTCCCCGTTCATCATATTCTGCGATCCAGCCGTGGTTGCCATCCTTGTGGAGCACAGGCTCGCCGGAAGTGCCAAAGTATGTTGTGTGAGTAATTCTCCCCCGGGCATCGTAGCTTGATCTCCACTCGGCGTAGTCCTCCCGTAAGAGGATCGGCTTGCCATCCAGGCCGATAAAGGTCTGGGCCGTCTGATCGCCCCGTTCGCCGTATCGTGCGATCCAGCCGTGGTTACCGTCCTGGTGAAGCACTGGTTCGCCGGATGCGTCGTGAAAGGTCCGCCTTAGCATTCGACCAAATGCATCGTAGTAGGCCCTGGTGATTACATAGCCATCTTTCACCGCCATCGGTTTCAAGTCCCGTCCGACGGATGTGGATTCAATTTCCAGGCCGTTTTCGTTGTAGGTGATCAGCACGCCGCAATTGCCGGCGTTGTCGATCATTTCCGTTCCCTGGGCGTTAAGCGACAGGATGCCGGTGCAATGACCGCGGGAGTCATATGTCATTTTTCTTCCAAAAGCGCCGTCAGGTCCGGTCACGGGCAGATTTCTAGCATCGCGGTACATGAGGAACTCCTCCCTGCCTTCTTTGCCGTAACGGATCTCCACGTACTCAGCTGAAGAACCACGCTGCAATTGGGAAAAGCCGTCCGGACCCACAAAGCGTGCCAATCGACTGCCGGAGGTGGCGCCGCTGGGTGAATACACGAATCCCCATACCATACGCCCGTCCCGATCGAGACCGCGTTCGTAGGCGATGTTCCCTTTCGCATCCGACACGAACTCCCACTGACACACCCGATGGAGCCCGAGCGATTCGGCGCGCTGCTGGCTTTGGATCGCCTGCGGATCCTCGCTCTCGGATCCAGACCAAAGATAAGTGCCGACTCCATGAGTGGTCATGTACTCGAGGTGTCCGTTGATGGCTACCATACGGAACGCGGGCTTCCAGCGGACCTTCCATCCGTCGCGCATTATCCCTTTGTGAAAAAGAACAAAGGAAACGGGTAATCTGCGCGCTTCAGCCTCGGAGATTTGCGCAATCCCAACCGGAAACCCCCAGCGTTTTCCAAACGAACGATAATGAGTTTTGTGTTCCTGAACGAGTGCGTAGTAGCCGCCCCAGATCGTTGTAAAGAGAGCGAGCGCGAGCAGGCAAGCTACGCCAGCCGTTACGCGTTGCTTTCGTCGCTGCGCCAGCTGTTCCGCCCGCAGCCGCTCGGCACGCTGCCGTTCCCGATCCAGTGTCTCCTGTGCTCTTCTTTGATCCCGACTGGTTTGAACCACCCGTGTTAGCACGTCGTGCGCCAATTCAACGCGCCGAACTCCCAACCGTTCCTCCATGCGCAGCAACCGCCTGTTGACAAGCTGGTCAATCGCGACTGGCGACGCGCCGCGCGCCGAGAGCATCTTCTCCGTCCGCTCCAACGCGATGTTTTCCCGATATCCGGACTCCGTGAGAAGCTCTTCCTCAACAAAGGCGCGGACCGCAACCGGCTGATCGGCCATGCATCGTTCGTAAAAATCGTCGAGAATCTCGTTGCTGTTCCCGGCCAGGAGATCAGCTGTGATTTCCGCTTGTCCTCGCACGATGCGTTCGTTGTTGAGTTCGCGACAGAACAGACTCAACAGTGCGGGATCGATGGATAATTCTGCGTCGCGGATTTCCGCTCCCTTTAGGTTAGCGCCCGCCACGAACCAAACGATCTGACGGCCCACATCCGGCTGCACGATACCGCGTCCCGGACGAACGACCGCTTCGAGGGCCTGCCTGCCATTCATGTGCGTCAGTCGCATACGGTTCTCGATCAACGATGGCATAGCGGCTCGCAAATCTTCGAGATTCGCCAGGTAATCCTCGCGGAGACTTAACAGAACGCGGTATGCCGCCAGGGTGAAATCGAAATGGTCTGCCTGCTCCGGATTTTTGGTGAGCAGATCGTCAAGCGCCTCAGGAGGTCTGTTTTCCACAAGGTCGGAAAGTTCGGAAAGGAACTTTGCCAATCTCTGCGAGTCACGCCCCGCATTGACTCCGACGGTGAAGATTTCCTCGAACTGATCGAACGCCAGCGCTGGAATCACCCCATTACCGATGATCTTGTGGAGGCCGTCATCGCGTCGGTGAAAGCACTCCCACAGCGTCGCTTTAGGCGAAGGCGGAGGCACATGCAGTCCGGCGTCTAAAAAAGCTCCGGCAATCTCCGTCTTGACTTGGGTGATCAAATCGGGCGCCGCAGCAGCGAAATCGAGCCGGATATAAATCGGCAAAAAACCTTGACCTCGCAGTTTCGGGAAAAGTCCGGCCTGTATCAGCGATGTCTTGCCCAGCCCAGATTTTCCGAAGAGCACGGCAAGCGTCCTGCGTTTGACCCGACGTAGCAGCTCTTCGATCTCGGACTCGCGTCCGTAGAAATAGGCACAGACGTCCTCGGTGAACGGTGTCAGGCCCAGCCAGGGGTGCTGCACGTCCACTTCGGAACTCGTGATTGCCAATGTTTCAGCCATGGCATTTCAGTTGACGGGCGTGCTCGAAGTCAACTCGCGAAGCCGCCTGGCGAAGCTTGGTGTGACGACCCCTTTGTCCAGCTTCGTCCATTGGCAGTTGAGAAAGCGCTGAGGCACGATGGCCGTTTCTGGCTGGGTTGCGTCGATGACGACTGGCAGAATGAACAAGGCGCCTTCAGCCATGTTGCGATTGCGGTCCAGGGCGTAGTTCCATTCCCGACGGAAATAGCCCTCGAGTCGTTGCTCCGTTGCGTTCGAGATCACCGGCACAAAGAAGCTGCATCCTGAGATGTTCCTGAGGATCTTCTGGTCGAAATCATCGCCCGCCTCGAGCCGATCCATGTCGAACCAGACCGTCAGCCCTGCCGATTCCAGGCCTGCCTTTATCTCCTGGACCGCTTGTAAATCCTTCCGGGTATAGCTGATGAAGATCGCCCCTGGTGGCATCTCACGTTCAGGCGGCAGAAAGCGTCGCGGCTCCGGAACGAACGACCCACCTGTCGGGACGGATGCCGGTTGGCGCTCGGACCAGCGTCGATGGAGTTCTGCAACAAAAGACACGGCGTCGCCCGTTCGAAATATCTTCGTTCGGCTGCTGATATGCTGGAGAAAAAATACAAGGTTGGGATCGCGTGATGTTCGGCTGTCGGCCACGATCTCAAGCACATCCCGCGGGTCCGATAACCGTCGCTGCTTGGCCATTCGCAGGAAGAATCGTTCCAGCCAGTCCGGAAATGAGCACCCCAAAAACAGCAAATGGTTGGTTTGAAGTTCATGAAAAAGCTGTTGCGGGCAATGGTGCTCCGGTTGGAGCGCCCAGATAAATTCCAGAATGTCTTCATCGGAAACGGCGTACGAAGGAGAAGCCGACAACTTGCCAAATAGCTTAAAAATCATTGGTCGCCGCAGACGCTCTTTCTCGCACGGCAGGTCTACAACCCGGTTCGGCGCATAGGCGAGCACGTCCGTCCGAGCTTCCCCACCAAAACGCACTGCATCGATAGCCAGTTGCAACAGCGGATCGAAGGTCGTACTGACGAACAAGTTAAAATCGGTGATCGATGCCAGCTCGATCAGAGGCTGCGGCGGTCTGAACTCCGCTTTGTGCATCACCGCCAGCAGGCGTGGATAAACCTCTTCCCGGCGCCCCCCGGCAGCCAGATGAGCGCACACCACGTCATTCAATGCGTAGTCGTCCGGTAGCGAATCCGGCGCTAAACCGAGCTTGGATGCAAGTGCCCGGGCAGCCCAATGGTAAAGCGGGACCTGCTGATTTTCGACCTCGACTTGGACGAGATCCGCGCCGACCACCGGGATCACGCACCGCTCTTCGATAAAGACCATGACGTCCTCCCACAGCGACTCATCGAATCCTGGCGTCGATGGAGCTGACTCCCTTGGAAACTGATCCATATGGCGATTCCACTAAGGGTGTTACCATTTATAAACCGTTGCGCGAGAGGTTGTCAATGTAGCCGGTGAACATCCATTGCCGACGCGGTGGAGGTAATTGGCTCTAACAAATGCAAAAATTTCGCTGTTGCATAGCGCAGCGAGAATCGGGTCGCTAGCCTTTCACGGCTCGGAATTGCTCCAGGGCAAATTCCAAATCCTCGCGTTTATGGGCGGCGCTAATCTGGGTGCGGATGCGGGCCTTGCCATGTGGCACGACAGGATACGAAAAAGGGATCACGTAAAGGCCTTTGGACAGCAGCGCATCCGCGATTTTCACTGCGGCAACCGCGTCCCCGAACATAATGGGAACGATCGGATGAACTCCGGGAAGGACGTCGTAGCCGATTTTCTCGAGTTCGGCGCGAAAGAAGCGGGTATTTTCTTCCAGCCGATCGCGGAGCTCCGTCGTGGACTCAAGCAATTCGAGCACCTTGAGCGTGGCCCCGGTGATCGCGGGGGCGAGTGTGTTGGAAAAAAGATACGGGCGCGACCTTTGCCTCAACATGGCGATGATTTCCTTGCGTCCGCTGGTGTAACCGCCGCTCGCGCCGCCGAGCGCCTTGCCGAATGTCCCGGTGAGAATATCCACGCGACCCGCGACGCCACAGTTCTCAGAAGTCCCGCGCCCACGAGGGCCGATGAATCCTACTGCATGCGAGTCGTCCACCATCACCAGTGCATCGTGTTTTTCGGCTAGGTCGCAAATACCGGCGAGATTCGCAAAGTAACCGTCCATCGAAAAAACGCCGTCTGTCACGATCAATCGAAACCGGGCATCGGCCGCTTCCACTAGCCGGGCTTCGAGATCGCCGAGATCGTTGTTTTTGTAGCGAAACCGGCGGGCCTTACAGAGCCGGACGCCGTCGATGATACTGGCGTGGTTGAGTTCGTCCGAGATGATGGCGTCCTCGGCCGCGAAAATGGTTTCAAACACTCCGCCATTTGCGTCCCAGCACGAGGAGTAAAGAATCGTGTCTTCTGTTCCCAAGAATTCGCTGATTTTGGCCTCCAGCGCTTTGTGCAAAGTCTGGGTACCGCAAATGAAACGCACTGAAGCCATGCCGTAGCCCCATTTGTCGAGAGCTTCGTGCGCAGCGGCGATCACTGCCGGATGATTGGCGAGGCCAAGATAGTTGTTGGCGCAAAGGTTCAGCACCCGGCGGCCGTTGCACACGATCCAGGCATCCTGCGGAGCTTCGATGAGACGTTCGTTTTTGAACAATCCCGCGGCCTGGATTTCCGAAAGCTGCGCTGCAAGATGCCGCTGAAAACGCATGGACATGGGGCGACGTTAAGCCAGGAACCGGCCAAACGTCCACGAAACGACTGCCCTTTTGCTGGCAAATTGTTCGCGACTATGTTCGGCCGCAACATATGACAGAGCTTTACCCAAAGATCGAACCCTATGACCACGGCATGCTCGATGTTGGCGACGGGAACTTTTTGTACTGGGAGACCTGCGGCAATCCAAACGGCAAACCCGCTGTCGTGCTCCACGGCGGTCCCGGCTCTGGGTGTTCGACCGAAGTCCGTCGCTTTTTCGATCCCATCGCCTATCAAATTGTCCTTTTTGATCAGCGAGGCTGTGGTCGCAGTACGCCGCATGCGAGCGATCCGCGTACGGACCTCTCGGTCAACACGACCGAACACGTAATTGCGGACATCGAATGCCTGCGACAGCACCTGGGCATCCACCGCTGGATGGTATTTGGCGGATCTTGGGGCTCTACACTAGGACTTGCCTACGCGGAGCGACACCGGCAGCGAGTCACGGAAATTGTTCTCGTCGGCGTAACGACCACGCGCAGGTCGGAGATCGACTGGCTCTACCGCGGTGTGGCGCCGTTGTTCCCAGCGCAGTGGGCCCGGTTCCGAGCTGGCGCTCCTGTCGCTGAACGCGATGGTGACCTGGTGGAGGCCTATTACAGACTCCTCCAGGATCCTGAGCCCGTGGTGCGCACCAAGGCTGCCAAAGACTGGTGTGAGTGGGAGTCGGCGCTGGTGTCGGTGAATCCGGACGCCGAGCCGGAACCTCGGCGGTTGCTACCCGAATTCCAGATGGCGTATGCGCGCATCGTGACGCACTATTTTCGGCACAATGCGTGGCTCGAAGAAGGGATCCTGCTACGAAATGCTGGCGCTCTCACGGGCATCCCGGGCGTCATGGTTCAAGGTCGCCTCGATCTGGGGGACCGCTTGTCACCGCGTGGGAACTAGCCCAAGCCTGGCCGGATGGCGAACTTGTGGTCATCGGCGGCGCCGGTCATTCGTCCGGGGACCCTGGCATGAGCGAAGCGGTAATCGCCGCTACCGATCGTTTTGCGGCGTGCGGCAAACGCGATGGATGAGCTGATTTACACTTCGGCTACGGAACTAGCCGCAGCGATTCGCGCGAAGCACGCACCTCGCAGAAGGGGCTACCTATCGGAGTACAAGTGGTGGCGAGACCCTGGCGCGAGGATGTTGCACCCGCCGTCGCGGAACACCTCGAAACGGCCTTGCGCGGCTGGCAGCGTCCGTCGCTCTCATTCGGCAGGAATGCCATTGCCGACGTTCACCAGATTTTCCGGATTGGAGGCCGGCTGAGGACCAATGCCCCGGGGAGGCGCCTTGCCTGTATTTTTCACCCCGCTGACGAGTTCGTTGTGCGTTTAGCTCGGGTCCGTTAGCGAGCAGGGCGATGATTGAGAATGGGCCAATCCGAGGTGTTTCTGAAATGCAGCCAGCGTTTCCTTGCTTACGTGATGTTCGATCCCTTCGGCATCGGATTGGGCCACGGCATCGGGAATTCCTAACGCGCGCAGGAACGCGACGACAATTTCGTGGCGGCGGCGTGATTCCTCCGCGAGTTTGCGGCCGGCATCCGTCAGGAAAACGGCCCGGTAAGGTTGTGTCGTTACGAGACCGTCACGCTGGAGGCGTTGAATGGTCCGGGCGACCGTGACGTGAGTGACACCGAGTCGACGCGCGAGGTCGACAATGCGGGCCTCCCCGGTTTGCGCAATGAGAGTGGCGATGAGTTCTACGTAATCCTGGGCAGTCTCCTGGGAATGCTCGGCACGCGTGCGACGTGGATTTCCTTGAATCAGCGGGTTTGAAGGAGAGGCATCGAAAGAAGTCACTCTAAAAGGAAGCAAACAATGTGGTGATTGACAATTCTGTTTCAAAATGGAGCATGCGCTACAAATCTTATGAGATGCTCTATTTTATTACATTTCGCATTCCTATCCCTACCTTTGCCACTTCTTCATGCCGGAACCGCTGCCCAGGAAAGCGCCGTGCCATTGCTGTCCCCGGACAAATCTCAATACAACCTCTTCCATCCCACCCCCCGCGATCTGCTGCGCGAACTCGCCCCTGACCGTCCGGACACGACCGAGAGCCCGGTGACCGTTGACGCCGGCCATTTCCAAATCGAAACAAGTTTCTTTGACTACAGCCGCGACAAGTCCGGCGGAAGCAGGACCGAAATTTTTACATATGGTTCGCTCAACCTAAAGGTGGGACTCACGAACCGGATGGATGCTCAGCTGCTGTTTGATCCGTACACGGTGGAAAAGTCGAAGGATTTCGACGCGGAAGAAACGGAGAAAATCGGGAGCTTCAGCGATGTAATCGTGCGGCTCAAAGTCAATCTTTGGGGAAACGATGGCGGGAAAACGGCTTTTGCCATCTTCCCATTCGTGAAAATTCCGACAGGAACGAAATTGAGCAATGACCGGGTTGAAGGCGGTCTAATTTTGCCCTTCTCACTCGGAATCAACGATCGGCTCGACTTCGGCATGATGATTGAAACCGACGTTGTCTATGACTCTGACACGGACGGTTACGAACTGGCCGTCGTGCACACTGCGGTGCTTGGCGTCTCCATTGCGGATCCTGTGGGGTTCTTTTTGGAGTACGCTGGTGCTGCGGGAACGGGCGACCAGGATTACCAGGCTGCCTTAAATGGAGGATTGACGTTTCCCGTGACGCCTGACCTTCAATGGGATGCCGGTGTCCGTGTCGGATTGAACGACGCAGCCGAGGATTTCGGATGCTTCGCTGGCATGACGGTGCGTTTCTGACGATGAGAGGACCTTCGAAGGTTTTTGCAAGGTCCTCCGCTCTTGCTGGTTGAAGCCAACGCATATTGCCTCTTTTTCTTGAAATTTGTCGCTTGCGAGGCGACCGACCCGGCCTATGGTCTGACAAGTCCCGATGGTGCTACCCAGTGCCGCCGGGACTGTTTCGCGTCCCAATACTTAATTGCGTGGAGCAGCAAGTGTCACCACTCCCGTAAAACTCCCTTTCTTCCCCGAAATCATCATGGCAAACACAATTCTGGTCGGCGCTCAATGGGGCGACGAAGGCAAAGGCAAAATCATCGATTTTCTCACTGAAGATGCCGATATCGTGGTTCGCAGTCAGGGCGGAAACAACGCGGGGCATACCGTTGTTTTCGCTGGCGTAAAATACGTGCTGCACCTCATTCCGTCGGGGATTTTGCGCCGGGACAAAGTCTGCGTCATTGGAAATGGCGTCGTCCTCGATCCCATATCGGTGGTTGCCGAACTGGACGGCCTCGCCACAAAGGGAGTGAAAGTGGAGTCGAATCTCTATATCAGCGACTGTGCGCACCTGGTTTTCCCCTATCACAGGCTTCTCGACGAACAGCGCGAACTGCTCAAAGGCGTGGACAAAATCGGTACGACAAAGCGAGGGATCGGCCCGGCATATGGCGACAAGGCGGCACGCGTCGGGCTTCGGGTCTGCGATCTGCTGCAGCCGGATGAGTTCTCGAAAAAACTGAAACGCCGCGTGGAAGAAAACAACGCCGTTCTTACGTCCATCGGCGCGAAGACGGTGGACTTCGAGGAAATCAACGACACGTATCTGGCTGCTGGAAAACGTCTTAAGCCGTTTGTTACCAACACAGTCGAATATCTCTACGAGGCTGTGAAAGCCGGCAAGAACATCCTTTTCGAGGGCGCGCAGGGGACCTTCCTCGACCTCGACCACGGTACCTATCCGTATGTCACGTCGTCCAACACCACCGCCGGCGGTGCGTGTACGGGCTCTGGCGTTCCACCGAATCGCATGGATACGGTGGTCGGTGTTATCAAAGCCTATACGACCCGTGTCGGCGAAGGCCCCTTTCCAAGTGAAGACCAAATGATTTCCGACCTGCTCCATGGCATGGGCCGCGAGTTTGGCTCGACGACGGGCCGGGAACGACGCTGCGGATGGTTCGATGCGGTATCCACGCGTTACGCTTCGATGATCAACGGGATCGACGAAGTCGCGGTTACCAATCTGGACGGTTTGGACAGCGTCGAAACGCTGAAAATTTGCGTTGCGTATCAGCTCGCCGATAAAAAATGGTGCGTTCCACCCGCCGACTTCAGCTGGCTCGAAAAGTGCCAGCCTGTTTACGAAACGATGCCCGGCTGGCAAACGCCGACGGATAAGATTCGTTCCTTCGCAGAGCTCCCTGAAAATGCGCAGAAATACCTTTTCCGCCTTGCTGAATTGACCGAGGCCAGACTTCGCATTGTGAGTGTCGGCCCTGGCCGGGAGCAGACATTCGTGGTGTAGAAGCTTTTTCGCTCCAGCGTTCGGAGTTCCGTGAGAAGCACGAAGTTATTTTACTCGAGTTCCCTCTCTGACGCTGTCGGGCGGATGAACAATGACGACCGCGTCTTTTTGTAATCCAGAGATGACTTCGGCGGAGGTACCGTTGGTGTGGCCGATCTCGACTTTTTGCAGGCAGGTCCTGCCGTCGGTCACGGTGAAAGTCATCCAGTCGTTTCCCCGACGGAACAGTGCCCCCGTGGGGATTTGCAGGACGCCGTCGCCATGCCAGGTTACGATCCGCGCTTCGACGCGGTAACGATCGCCGAGTTTACCCGTGGAATCCGCGAAATCGACGCGGACCTTTACGCGCTGTTCTTCGACGCCCAGCGCCGAGATTTTCGTGAAGCCACCGGGTTCCACAACACTTACGCGTCCACGGAGGGGCGTGTTCCCGCCCCATTGTTCGATGGAAACCTCCGCACCAGGAGTCACACCAACGGCGTCCGTGGAAAGGAGTTCGATTTCAGCCTCAAGATCCCGCGGGTCGCCGACTTCCATGATTTGCGTGCTGACGGTCACAACTCGTGAATTTTCTTCAAAGACATTCAGGACAAAGCCGTCCACGGGAGCAAGGATTGAGATGGGCTCGGATTTTCCCGGCTGTGTCGCTTGCACGAGTGCGGCTTTAGCCTGAGCAACCTCAAATTCCGCGACCCGCAGGGCAAATTGGGCGGCGCGAGACTCGCGAGTGAGGATGTTGACTCTGTTCTCGGCAGAATCGAAATCCTGCACGGAAATCGCGCCCGTCTTTCGGAGCGATTCCGCGCGCGCGAAATCTTTCCTGGCCAGATCCAGTGCCGAAGCAGCGCGTTCCAGATTAGCCTGGCGGCTCATTTTTGTGGCTTCGGCTGCGTCCACTGCAGCTTCCGCCTGCGCCCTGGCGCGAGGATCCAGAAACCCGGCCATTTGTGGTTCGATCGTAGCCAGAACCGTTTTGCCTGCTTGAATCGGCGTGCCGGCCCGAAGTGTAACGCGATTGAGAAAACCGGCTACCGGCGGCGTAATGACGTATCGATGCCGGATGCGCGTTTTTCCTTCTTCAAAGACCGTCACCGTTAGCGGTCCACGTGCTGCCGTCGCCATCTCGACGTTGACGGGTTTTGGACGCAGCCCATTGATGATTGCAAGGAGCACGAATCCTCCGATCGCGTACGGGATAAGCTTCCGCCATGCGCCCCGTTTTCGGCGTTTCGACTGTGCAGAAGTGGCTGATTTCATGGGAGATAACGTCGCAATTCTCATGTTCAATCATAGGCTTTCAGGACGCTGAGCAGGTCCAATTTGCGAATCCGCTTGCCGACCACCGCAAATGAGAGGCCGGAGGAGATCAGCACGATCAAAATAGCGGTGACGTAAGTTTGTGATGTGAGCACGAGCGGCAGGCGGACGGTCTCCGTGCTGGACGCGGCGATCATGATTCTGGCCAGTTCCGTCCCGATTACGAGTCCGCACGGAATCGCGAGCAGCGTCAGAAAAGCCAGCTCACCGATTAGCACCGCGGCGACTTCGTTATGGGTAAAACCAACAACACGTAGCGTCGCCAGATCGCGCGTTCGTTCAGAAAGGGCGATACGTGCTCCGTTATAAACAACTCCGAATGAGACGATTACGGCGAATCCAAAGTAGATCGTCTGAACAATCCCGATCATTTGCCCCGTTGTTTTCTTAAAGCTTGCCCGCGCCATGGCGGTGATCGCGAGCGCGCCGATGCGAGGCGATTCTTTAACTTCGGCGAGAAAATCGTCCCATCTCATCGTATCTACGGCGAGATGCGCGCCGCTGATCGTGCCACCCTCGTGCATGAGCCGGCGTAACGCGTCGATATCCACGTAGGCGCTGACTCCGGCAAAATCGGTGATCGTCCCGGTAATGATCGTCTCCAGGATGGGTCGGCGTCCTTCCTGGACCTCTATCCGGACGGCGTCGCCCGGTTTCGCGTCGAGGATTTCGGCAAGTTTGGCAGAAACCATCAGCCCGGCGAGAGGGAGGGCGATCGGTTGGCCTTGTGCATCCAGAAGACGATTGAGGCTGGGGTTCGACTGGAGCCCGGTAAGACTCACCCGGCGTTCGTGGTGCCCCGATTGGAGGCGCACGGCGACACTTCGAAACGGTTCAACGCTTAGGACACCCGGCAAATGCGCCATGTCGCTCAACGTGCTCGCAGAGCCAGGTTCAATAAGGTGCAGCGTTACGTGCTGTCGCTGGGCGAGACTCCATTGAAAATCCATCAAATAGCTGATCCCTTCGCGGATTGCGCCTGGAACGATGGGAATGGCCGTTGCAAACGCCAGACCGACCGCGGTGAAAAACGCCTGCCAGGGTTTGCGTTCCAGATTCCGCAAGGTCATACGGAATGCAGGCGACACAAGTCGCTGTAATCCAAGCCGTTCCAGAACGGAGGGTTTGAATTCTGCAGGCGGTTCGGGGCGCATCGCTTCTGCAGGCGGCAGTTTCATCGCCTGACGGACTGCGCCCATTACTCCGAGAAAGGACGTGGTGGAACTCGCGATCAGCGCCGCCACGACTGCCGGCCAATCCGGATAGAAATCCAGCGAGGGAAACCGGAAAAATTGCCGGTAAAGGATGGTAACACCATTCCCCATCCACAAGCCGAGTAAGCTGCCAGCCGTGACGGCGATGACGACCATGACGACCGCAAACTTTAAGTAGTGCAGCCCGACTTCCATTCGCCCATAGCCAAACGCTTTGAGCTGAGCAATTTGCTCCCGTTGGAGTCTGACGATGCGCGTCAAAACGGCACTCGTCATGAAAGCTGCAATGCTTAGAAAAATTGCAGGAAACGCCACGGCAAACCCGCGCAGCACACGAATGCGATCATCGATGACCCGCGCCGATGCGTGATCCGCGCGATTGTACGCAACCAAGCCGCCATAAGGAGCAAGAATGCGATCGATTTCTCTCATCACATCGCGATCGCTGGCGCCAGGAGCGATATCAGCGACAACATTGTTCAACGCACCGTCCAAATCGAGCGCGTTGGCCAATTCCCGTTCGTTCATCCAGAATACGCCGAACCGGCGATTGTCTGGCACCGTATCCCCGGGGCGCGATTCGAAGACGAATTCCGGCGAAAGAGCGGTTCCGACGATCCGAAGCCGCTGTCGGGCACCATAAATCGTAGCGTCAATCGTATCGCCCGGCATGAAACCATGTGCACCTGCAAATGCTTCACTGACAACGACTTCGTTAGACGCTCCAGGCTCAGGCAGCCGCCCTTGACGGAGGAACAACACGTTGAGCATTTGCGGACGGTCGTGAGACAGCGACATCAGGATTCCGTCCGCCGGTTCTTTAAGACCGGGCAAATCGAGAATCGCCGGGCCTTTCACTCGGGTTTCGACCGATGCAATTCCGGGGATTTCGGTAAGCCGTTTTCGGATAGAATTCGGAGCACGCTTCAAATCGCAGAAAACGTCCGCAAAACGATGGCTGGCGTAGTATTTCTCGCGAGCTATTTCCAGCGAGACGACAAGGCTGCGCGCCATAATCATCATTGCCAGGCCGCAGGCCATGACCAGTGCCACGGCGACTACTTGGCCCTTCATCTGACCGAGGTCGCGAAAAAGTTTGAGATCAAGGGGGGTCATACTGCGCGATTTATTTACCAGACAAGCGAGCCAACTGGTTCGCGTTGAGGATTTTCCTGGATATGAGTGATGCGTCCGTCGGAGAGGTGAATGACGCGATCGGCCATGCCAGCGATGACGGCGTTGTGCGTAATAATGACTGCCAAAGTACCGAGTTCGCGGTTTACTTGCTCGATCGCCTCAAGGACCGTAAGGCCGGTTTTCATATCGAGCGCTCCTGTGGGTTCGTCGCAAAGCAGGACCTTGGGGCGTTTTGCGATGGCCCGGGCAATGGCGACGCGCTGTTGCTGACCGCCGGATAGCTGCGAAGGAAAATGGTCCATGCGATCCGCGAGGTCGACGATCTCGAGCGCTTCCTCCGGTTCCATGGGGTCCCGCGCAATCTCCGTGATAAGCGCCACATTCTCCCGAGCTGTGAGGCTTGGAATGAGATTGTAAAACTGGAAGATGAAGCCCACAGTGTCGCGCCGGTATTGAGTCAGTGTGTTTTCATCCGCGTCCGTAAGGTCGTTTCCGCAATACATGAGGGTGCCCGACGTTGGGAGATCGAGGCCGCCCAGGATATTCAACAGTGTGGATTTCCCGCTGCCAGAGGTGCCGAGCAGGACGACGAGTTCGCTCTCGAACAAGTCAAGATTAATCCCATTCAGGGCCCGGATTTCGCTTTCGCCGCTGCGATAGATTTTGACCAGGTCGCGGGCGTGAAAAAGCAGTTCCATAGCAGAATTTTCACGGGGGACTGGCCAGTGCCGTCCGCATTTTTTCAGTGATCTGGATGATGATTTCACGGGCCGCTTCGGGGTCGCCGGGTGTTTCCGCTGCCAGACCGCGGTCCAAAAGGAGACCGAGCGCCCGAACTCCATCGTCGAAAGGGACCTTGTGCTCATCGGGAATGAAGTCGTCGCTGGAAATGAGGCCGAAGCTGATGGAAGTCATGAGAAAGGCTAAGGTCTGGGCCGGGATGTCATCACGGATAGCGCCGACTTCCTGCAAACGAGCGAAAAGCTCAGTCCGTGCAGAAATCGTATCCTTGAGCAGTTCCGTATCGCGCCGGAGGAAGCTACCGAGAAGACGTTTGTCGCGGGTCATGATTGCCTTCACGAACGGGTTCGTGTTCATCGCGGCAAGACTGTGCTGGATCATCCGGGCAAAACTCCAGTCGCCGTGATCCTGCTCGAAGCGCCGAAGCCATTCAGCGGCGTGACGCCCGAATTCGCGGTGGAGGAGGGCCATAAAAAGGGCGTCCTTGCTGGGAAATTCGAGATAAACCGCCCCTTTGGAAATGCCTGTTTCGCGGGCGATATCATCCACGCTGGTTTTGTCAAATCCCCACCTGGCAAAGAGAGCGGCGGCGGTGTTGAGAAGACGTTCGCGGCGTTCGGAAGAAATGGGGGACGCGCCAGACATATGACAACATGACCGAGAGAATTCAATCGGTCAACCAGTCACATCGTCGAGTGTCTTCGCGCGATTTTGTAGGGGTTGGGAACTGCGCGTGACCCGGCACAGCCAGCCTTGCATTCAGAAGTACAAGGCCGAGCTTTTTGATTGTCTGTCCGGCCTTGCTGGAAAAGGATTTGTCCAAGGCGGAGCAAGAAAAACTCGCATGGGCTAGGGGATAACGTCCAAACGCCCCATCGAGGTTCTTTTTTTTTGCAGGGATGTAGCCGCCGCTCTGTTTACAACTTCTGCGGAACTTTCTCGAGGTTGTAGCACTCGATGACGTCTTCGACTTCGTATTCGTTGAAGTCGCCGAGTTTGATGCCGCACTCGAGGCCAGAGCGAACTTCCTTCACTTCGTCCTGGAACCGCCGCAGTGTCGCTATACCGCCGTCGTAAATCGGCTGACGCTTGCGCAACACGCGGGCGCGTCCGGTTCGGACAATGCGTCCATCCGTGACCAGGCAACCGGCAACGATGCCTTTGGTTAGTTGGAAAACCTGTTTGATCTCGGCGTGGCCAACAATGGTTTCGCGGAGTTCGGGGTCGAGCAGACCGGCCATGGCTTCCTTCACCTGATCAATCAGCTCGTAAATGATGCTGTAGAGCTTGATTTGGATGTTCTCGCGGCGTGCGGCTGCAGCCGCACTGGATTCCACTTTAACGCCGAAACCGATAATGACCGCGTCGGATGCGGTCGCAAGCAACACATCGGATTCCGTAATCGGGCCGACGGCGCTATGGAGGATGACGAGGTCGATTTTCTTGCTATTGATCTGCTCCAAAGACGAAACAACAGCCTCAAGGGAACCTTGAACGTCGCATTTGACGATGATTTCCAAGGTTTTGTGCTGGTCGTCGGCGAGACGGTCGAAGAGATTTTCGAGCGTCGCGCGTTTTGGCGTGGCGAGTTTTTCCTTCCGCAGAGCTTCGAGGCGTTCTTCGCTGAGAGCCTTTGCGTTTTTCTCGGATTCCATGACGAGCAACGCGTCACCTGCATTGGGTAGTCCTATGAAACCGAGGATTTTGACGGGCGTTGACGGACCGGCTTGTTTGATTTGTGCCCCTGTATCGGTAATGAGGGCTTTAACCTTGCCAGAGTAGTTGCCGCAAATGAACGCGTCACCGGCTTTCAACGTGCCAACCTGAACGATGACAGTAGCGACGGGTCCACGTCCCGCTTCGATTTGCGCTTCAATGACTGTGCCTCGAGCGGGCGCTTTGTCGTTGGCTTTTAGCTCGAGCATTTCGGCTTCGAGTAGCATGGACTGAATTAAATCATCGACGCCCGTGCCTTTGGTAGCGGAAACGGGGACGCAAATCACGTCGCCGCCCCAATCCTCCGGCGTAAGCCCTTTCTCCTGAAGCTGGCCCTTCACGCGGTCGATGTTGGCAGAAGGAAGGTCGATTTTATTGATGGCGACGATGATTTTTACCTTGGCAGCTTTGGCGTGGGAAATGGCTTCCAAGGTCTGTGGCATGAGACCGTCATCGGCGGCGACGACCAGGACGACGATATCCGTCACGTTTGCGCCCCGTGCGCGCATCGCGGTGAATGCTGCGTGGCCGGGCGTGTCAAGAAACGTAATGTGCTGGCCGTTGCGCTCGATCCTGTAAGCGCCGATGTGCTGGGTAATGCCGCCTGCTTCGCCCGCGGCGACACGCGTCTTGCGAATGGCATCCATCAGGGACGTCTTACCGTGGTCGACGTGGCCCATGAACGTGATAATCGGACCGCGGGCGACGAGTTGGTCGGCCTTTTTCGGTTCGACGGGCGCGGGCGGTTTGACTTCGACGACCGGTTTGTGCACGCCACCGCCCTTTTCACGCTTCTCGACCTCGAAAATCGCGCCATGCTTTCTACAAATGCCTGCCGCGACATCAGGCTCGATGGTCTGATTGATATTGGCGAAAATGTTCATATCCATCAGATCTTTCATGATCTGGAATGGCTTGAGACCAAGTTGATTCGCCAACTCTTTGATGATGATGGGGGACTTGATGTGAATGGTCTTTTCACTAGTATCCGCGGCGGGAACCGTTGCGGCACTGGGAGTTGAGACTTCCTCAGTTTGCTTTACGGGCGGCGTCGGGATACCGGAAATCGGCGGAAGAACTGGGCTTTCCGGTTTCGGCGCGTTAATCCGGGAAATTGGTGGAAGACCGACTTTTAAGGGTCTGGATTCAGCTGAATCCGAGGATTTCGACACCGGCTTTTCGTCGATTAGAGAAACAACAGGTTGTCTTGCGGCCGGTTTGGCAGGCTCGGTTGCGGCTGGCTGCCCTTCCTGGGGCGTGGGACCGGGCGCTGGTTTCTGCTGGGGAGCAACGATGCGCGCCAATGGCGCGATCGAGATTGGTGAAATCTTCTTCTTCTTTTTCGGAGAAATGAGGTCCTCGGCCACTGCTGCTGGCTTTGGCGACGGGGCGGCGTTCGGAGTGGTTACCGGGGCGCGTTCGTCCTTGCTGGCGTCCGATGGACGCGCTGAGGACTTCGTCGCGAAAGCAGATTTGCTGGTGGCTCGTGTGGACATTCAGGGATTCTCGTTAAAATCGTTGGGGCTGTTACTTTAGCAGATTTTGACGCTGCGCGCCGGTTTGTTTTCATGGCTCCAACCTTTTTATTGGATGGAAGCGAGTTTCTTTTCGTGTTCGCGTTGGGCCGCATCGAGAATCGGCTGCGCAGCCGCGGGCTCGATACCGAGGACGCTGGCAAGATCCTCGGCGTCCATTTCGATGATCATTTCCACGGAACTGACGCCGCCGGTGACCAGTTGACGGGCGACGGATTCCTCGATTTTCAGGCTGCTGGCAAGACTCTTGGCCGCCTGCGCCACGCGCTGCTCGAAAACGTCCACGGCGGATTCGCCTTTGGTGATGTTGATATCCCAACCGGTTAGGCGCGACGTGAGACGGGCGTTCTGGCCGCGTTTACCGATGGCGAGTGACAGCTGATCCTCATCAACCGTGATGTGCACGGCTTTCTTGTTTTCGTCGAGTGTTACGGATTTGACCTTTGCCGGTTTCAACGCCTCAAGGACGAACTCACGTGGGTCAGCGCTCCAGCGGATGATATCCACTTTTTCATTGTTGAGTTCGCGGACGATGTTTTTCACACGCGAGCCCCGCATTCCGACGCAGGATCCAACGGGATCGACTTTCTCGAGGGTGCTGTGAACGGCGATTTTGGTGCGGTAACCCGCTTCCCGCGCAATGGCTTTGATCTCGACCGTGCGGTCGGCGATTTCGCTGACCTCAAGCTCGAAAAGACGACGAACGAAGTTTGGGTGGCTGCGCGAAAGGATGATTTCTGGGCCGCGCTGGCCGTTTTCGACGGCAACGACATAGGCGCGGATACGGTCGCCCACATTGTAGTCTTCGGTTGCAACCCGTTCGCGTTGAGGCATGACGGCTTCGAATTTTCCGAGATCAACAATGACATCGGAGCGCTCAAAACGGCGGACTAGGCCGCTGACGATTTCACCGGCCCGATCGCGGAATTCGTCGTAAAGCATTTCTTTCTCGGCCTGACGAATGCGCTGCATCATGGTCTGGCGCGCGGTCTGGGCCGCGATGCGACCGAAGCCTTCCGGCGTCACTTCAACTTCGATAACTTCACCGAGTTGAACGTCAGGTTTCACTTTTTGGGCTCGGGCGAGGAGAATTTCGTCGTGCTCGTTCTGAATGCGGTCCACCACGATAAGTTTGGCCAAGGCGCGAATATCGCCGGTCTTGGGATTGATATCGATGCGCATTTCGCGAGCCGGGCCGACGCTGCGACGCGATGCAGAAAGGATAGCATTCTGGATAGCCTCCAGTAGGACATCCCTTTTGATGCCTTTTTCGCGCTCCAAATAATCCAGGCCGGCAATGATTTCGCTGTTCATATAAACAATTCGGGCCGAGACAAAAAAGAGTGGGACACGCTCCCACTCGTCTCGCTCGGTCTATTGGTTCAAGGATAGCCGCCGGGGTTTCAGCCGTCAAGTTTTGTGCGGAGCAAAGGACCTGGAAAGTAAAAGAACCCTTCACTCCACGCCAGGGGCGGGGCGCAACGTCAAGAAATACCGACGGATGGGGCTGGTTTAAAGCAACGCGAATCCGCTCGCTCGCCGGACCTGGTCGTCCGAGGGCCGCACGTCGGTATAGAGAACGAACTGCTCCAGTGCCTGAATCGCAATCACTTCTGCGCCCGTGATGACTTTTTTCCCTCGTGCTCGGGCATGACGGATCAACGGCGTTTCGGGCGGGCGGGCGACAACGTCGAAAATCGTCTCGGCTGCTTCGATCGTTTCGGGGTCGAAGGCAAGGTCATCGGCTTCCGCTCCACCCACCATCCCGATCGGTGTAACGTTGACCAACATTGCCGGCTTGAGTGAATCCATGGCAGGCCGCCATTCGTATCCGCAGGACTCCGCCAGAGAGCGCCCTGCTGCTTCATTTCTGGCAATGATATAGCCAGACTGAAAACCTGCGCCTTTCAGGGCGAAGGCCACGGCTTTTGCCATGCCGCCGCTGCCGCGCAAGGCGAAGACGGATTGCGGCGGGACGTCGTGGCGTTCCAGCAGCCGGGAAACGGCGATGTAATCCGTGTTGTAGCCCGTGAGCCGGCCAGCGTCGTTGACAATGGTATTGACGGATTCGATGACGGCAGCTGACTGATCCAACGCGTCGAGAAACTCGATGCAGGCTTCTTTAAACGGCATGGAGATCGCGCAGCCACGAATTTCCAGGGCCCGGATACCGCCAATAGCGGCCTTCAAGTCGCTGGTCGTAAAAGCCTTGTAGACAAAATTGATGTCGAGCTCGCGGTACAGAAAGTTATGGAACCGCGTGCCAAAATTTCCGGGTCGGGCTGCCAGCGACATGCAAAGTCGGGTATCCTTGTCGATTGCGTGATTTGCAGGTGCTCCTACGACTTGCGATGAAATGGACGTGGTCATAAGGAGATTCATTGATTCGTTCCTTTCCGAGAGCAAACTCAAGCAACAAAAATCTGTCCACGGTGGCGTTCACGTGTGCATTTGAGACAGCAAATCCGCGAGGCGAGCGGGAACGCTGGACAAAATCGGGGGGCCATGAGCAAAAAGCAGGGCGGTGGGATTCAGTGAGGCGATTTTGTGAACGCTTTGGCGGAGTCGTTCGGGAGACGTGGCGTATTTGTCTGGAAGCAGGCCAAATCCGAAATTGTCGAGATTGATGAGAATATCGCCCAAAACCAGCGTCTGACTTTCTTCGATGAGGATGCCAATTTCCCCCGGGGCGGCGCCCGGAAGTTCAACAATACGCAAGCCGGGGCAGGGAATAACCCCGTCGAGGAGAAGGGGTTGAGCTCGCACGTTGAGTTCGGGGCAGGCTTCAGGATGGGCCAGAACGTGAATCTCGGGAAACTGTTGCCAGAACCAAAGGCTCTCCCGTTCGTGATTACTACTGGTCAGGAGAATGGTTCTAGGAGGGCCGAATTGAGCAACAAATCGGGCGAGGGCGTCGGGGGAAAGAGCGATGGGATCGACCAAAACGAGGCCGCCATCGCTGGGCAGGGCGATGGCGGTTGAGAAAAGATCGACTCTGGATTTGGAACACCAGGCAGACCAAATTGCCAGATTGACTCTGAGGAGCTGGAATTCGCCGGCCGTGGGCATGGTGCAAGTCTTCGGGCGAGCGTTCAGGCGCTTTGCCAGGTTCTGCTCGGTGCGCACTTACAAACGTAAAGATGCTCAATATTTCACGCTGCAGCCGTACGGTTTGGTCGTGCCGACCGGAACGGGTTTGCCGGTTTCGGCAGCGTCAAGCGTAATCCGGACGTAGTTGGTTGCAGTGGCAATGTCAGCCTGGTCAGTGCTTGGCTTGTTATCGATACCGCCCTGATAGATAAGCGTGCCTTCTGGATTGATGATGAAGATTTCCGGCGTCGTTTTGGCGTTGTAGAGGCGGCCGACCTTGCCGTCATGATCAAGTAGAAGGGCGGTGGGTGCGGTTTTCTTTGCCTCGGCGATTTTGCTATACTCAGTGGGCGAATAGTATCCCTGTTTGCCGGGAGCTGACGAGTTGATGGAGAGCCAGACAACGCCTTTCTTCGTATATTCGGCCTGCAATTTTTGCATGTTCGCGCTGTCGTAATGCTTTTTCACGAAGGGGCAATCCGGGTTGTACCATTCCAAAACGACAAATTTGCCTTTGTAATCGGCAAGCGAGACTTCCTTCCCGCTAGTGTCCTTCAAAGTGAAATCTTTTGCCGGTTTTCCGGTTTCGACGGCAGCGAATGCGGGAGCGACAAATCCGAGGACACAAAGGGCGAGGGTGGCGAGGTTCAATTTCATGACGGGTTTGTGGATTCAGTTTGGTTTTGAGTAATGGCCTGGGTTGCCTGATGCAGCGCGTCGAGCACGATTTTCGGCGTGAGAATTTCCGGCAAAACAACGGGCGGAATGCTGCGGTCGCTTGGGAAAACCAGGTAAAGGGGCACCCCGGCGCGTCCGTATTGCTTCAGAATTTTGGTGATGTCGGAATCCCCGTTGGTCCAATCGGCTTCCAGAAAAAGAACGTTCTTGCCGTCGAACGCTGCCTGAATCTCCGGTTGATCGATGGCGACACGTTTATTGACCTTACAGGAAATACACCAGTCTGCGGTGAAATCGACGAAAACGATCCGGTCCGTCGAGAGGGCGGCTTCGAGTTTGCCGGCGAAGTTTTGGGCTTCTTTCTCAACAGGCGCCGGACGGAAAAAAACGGTAATGATGGCCAGCAAGGCGAGTGTCCCTACGAACGCGCCTGCGCCAAACGCTCGGGTGCCGTCGCTTGCGATGGGCGTGAGAAACGTCCCATAAATCCACGCGGCAATTCCGGCTAGCAGAAGGAGTGCGCCGAGGAAAACGACGGCATTAATGCCTGCTTGCCTGCCGACGATCCACACAAACCAAAGGAGTGTTCCGAGCAGAAGGAAACCCATGCCTTGCTTCAAATGCTCCATCCACGGTCCGGGTTTCGGCAAAAATTTCATCCAGGCCGGATTGGCGCACAGGATCAAATACGGGGCGCTCATCCCGAGAGCAATCGCCGCGAAAACGGCCAACAACGTCAAGGGCGGCTGGGCGAGGGCAAAGGCGAGTGTCGTGCCCAGATAGGGCGCGGTGCAGGGCGTGCCAAGGATGGTCGCGAAAACACCCTGAAAAAATGCTCCTGCGTAGCCTTTATGCGGCGCCCTGGCGAGCTTTGTCGTCGCGGCTCCGGGTAGTGTGATCTCGTAAACACCAAACAGATTTAGTGCGAAGAGGAAAATGAGGACGCTGATGCCGATGTTAAACCATGGGCTCTGGAACTGCTGCGCCCAAGTGATCTCGACGCCAGCCGAGCGCAGGATAAGCAGCACGAGCGCCAGCCCAAGAAACCATGCGAACATTCCCGCCGAGAAGGCGAGTCCCATTTTGAAAACGCGCTGCCGTGACTCGCCAGATTGGCGGACAAAGCTGAAAATCTTCAGGGAAATGACCGGAAGCACACAGGGCATCAGGTTGAGGATGAGTCCACCAAAGAAACCGAAAACGAGTGCCGTGAATATTGAAAGCGTTTGCGAGGTCTGAGCCGGCGCAGCAGGAACCCCCGCGGAGACCGCTGGCGTTGAGTCCTGTCCAATCTCCCAGGACTGATTTCCTGTTTTTAGCACGCCCGGGATGATTTTTGGTTTCGTCCCACCCTCAAAAAGCGGAACTGTTACCACCAAATCCGTTCCTTTTACCTCGATTGCGGGATGGCCGATGACGGCGTCGGTTGGTGGATTGGGGAAAAAGAAGGGAAGTTCCGCATCCGACTTCCAGTTTGGAATGGTTAACGTGACGGCCTGTTCCGTCGCCATCCACCTTGTCTCGAACGGCGGAGGGCCGGTGGCTGGAACCTGCTTCGCAAACGTTTCAAAAATCGGATTGTCGGGCCCCGGAGTGGCTGTTCCTGACGGCAGCTCCAGATTCAGTTCGTCTTTGCCCGGCACACACAATTGCTCGCACACGAGCCAGTCGGCCTTTGCATTGAATTTCAAAGGTCCGGGCGGCAATTCCGTTGGCGGCGTCACCGTTGCGAAAAGAAGCACTTCGTTGTGATAAACGTATGTGTCGAGGTCTCCGAGGTCGGTGTGTTTCGACGGCACCGGCCACTGCAATTCGCCGATTGTAAATCCCGGAGGCAACGTCCATTGAATTTTGGTTGGGGTCCCTGAATCACCCGGAAACTTCCAATAAGTATGCCAGCCGGGCGCCATTTTCATCAGCAGACCAATTCGGAACGGTTTACTGGCCTCCACCGCAGCCGTATCCGCAACCAGTTTGGGCTTCACGAGGAGCTTGCCCTTGTAAGTCTGGGCATGCGTTATGCTTACGTTGGAAGTGAATATTAGCGTCGCTATGAGCAATAACTGCAGGCAAAGCTTCACGGGGTTTGGTAGCATCATCTTTTTGTGTGAGCAAATTTCGGACGTTTTCTTCCCCTGTTTTGTTCAGTTTTTGCCCATACGACTGTACAAAAAGCGCATTTCCTTAAAAGACTGGTGAAATTTAGCCAGCCTACTCTCAAAATTGATTCAGAAAACTGAGGGAAATCCGCTACTTTTTCTTTGAATAGAGGGCAACACGGAAATACCCTCCCCCGACCCACCAAACCCAAAACCAGCCAGACCCACCTCATGAGACTCGACCAATCTGCCTCTGACATCGCTGAAACTTACGCCGGTTCGCTCTACAGACCTGAGCACGAACACGACGCTTGCGGTGTCGGTCTCGTCGCGGACATCGAAGGGCGACGCTCCAATTCCATCCTGCGTGCGGGGCTGACTTCGCTGTGCAGGCTAGCGCACCGTGGTGCACTGGATGCCGACGAAAAAACTGGCGACGGTGCAGGTGTCCAAACGCAGATTCCATACAAATTCTTCCGCAAGGAACTCGCAAAGACAGGTCAACAACTCTACGACGACGAAGATCTGGCTGTAGGTTTTATCTTTTTCCCGCACGACAATGCTTATCAGCAGGCGCGCGCGAAGGCGATCATCGAGGAAGTTATCGAAGAACGGGGCATTTTCCTCTTCGGCTGGCGCGAAGTTCCCATCAATATCCGCGTGCTGGGTGCCAAGGCTCAGAGCACGATGCCCCGCATCGAACAGGTCCTGCTCGGGCGTCCTGCGGGAATGTCCGGTGACGAGTACGAACGCCGCCTCTTTCTCGCGCGCAACGAGATCGAAAAAATAGCCGCAGCAGATGGAATCAAGAATTTTTACATCGCGTCATTTTCGTCGCGGATCATCTGTTACAAGGGCCTGCTGATTTCGCCGTCGCTCGAAAAATTCTACAAAGATCTTTCCGATCCGACTTACGAAACGGCCATCTGCGTTTACCACCAGCGTTATAGCACGAACACATTTCCTACCTGGTCTCTGGGCCAGCCGTTCCGGCTCATGGCGCACAATGGCGAGATCAATACCGTTCGAGGCAACCGCAACTGGATGAAAGCCCGCGAGGCTGAACTTACGGCTGAATATTGGGGCGAAGACATCGATCTCCTTAAACCGATCATCCAGCCTGGTGGTTCTGATTCGGCCAGCCTCGATAATGCCTTGGAGGCGCTGGTGATGTCCGGTCGCGACATTACCCATGCCATGGCGATGCTTGTTCCACCAGCCTGGCGAAAGGATAAGACGCTTACTCCGGAGCTGCGGGCTTTTTATCAATACAACAGCGGCTTCAACGAGCCTTGGGACGGTCCCGCCGCTCTCGTTTTCAATGACGGCCTTATCGCTGGTGCGTGCCTGGACCGCAACGGCCTTCGTCCTGCACGCTATAAAGTCACCAAAGACGGTGTGTTCCATCTCGGCTCCGAGGTGGGGTGTTTTGAGATTGATGACGCCAACATCGCTCAAAAAGGCCGCCTTGGACCCGGTGAAATGATTGCCGTCGATACGGTCGCCAAGAAGCTGCTGCGGGATCGGGAAATCAAGACAACACTTGCGACCGATAAACCTTATAAACAGTGGATTGACGAAAACATGGTCTGGCTCGAAAAAGCCGCGCCGGGTCCAATTGTGCCACTCGCGGGGGAGCTCGACATCCTGACGCTTACACAGAAGCAGATTTCCTTCGGTTACACCTCCGAAGAGCTGGAAATGATCATCAAACCCATGCTCAAGGATGGCTCTGAAGGCATAGGATCCATGGGCGATGACGCTCCGCTGGCGGTGCTGTCGCTCCAGCCTCGGCTGCTTTACACGTATTTCAGCCAGCTCTTCGCGCAGGTCACCAATCCGCCGATTGACCCGATTCGCGAGAAACTGGTCATGTCCCTCAATACGAGCATGGGCTGGCGGCGTAATCTGTTCGGCGAGACCCCCGAACACGCCAAGCTGATCGAATCGCCTTCGCCGATCTTGCTCGATCATGAACTCGAATTCTTAAAGAGTTTTCAGGATCCCGCCTTCAAGCTTGCCACCATCGACGCGCTCTGGCCCGTTTCCGAGGGACCGGAAGGCCTCAAGAAAGCGGTGGAAAAAGTTTGTGTGGATGCCGAGACTGCCGTTGACAACGGCGCCCGGCTCATCCTGCTATCCGATCGTGGCGTTGACGCCAGTCATGTTGCGGTGCCAATGCTCATCGCCACCGGAGCGGTTCACCATCACCTCACGCGTGTTGGCAAGCGCATGAAAGCGAGCATCTTATGCGAAACCGGTGAGGCTCGGGACGTTCACCAGATCGCCTGTCTCATTGGCTACGGCGCAAGCTCGGTCAACCCGTATCTCGGTTTCGATACACTCCGCGAGATCATCGAACGCGGCCAAAGCGGTCCGGTGACGGATTATGCCGTTGCCGTCAAGAACTATCGCAGTGCCATCGAGAAAGGCTTGCTCAAGATCATGTCCAAAATGGGCATTTCGCTCGTCAGCAGCTATCGGGGGGCGCAGATTTTCGAAGCGGTCGGCATCCACGACGAAGTGATTTCGAAGTGTTTTGAAGGCACCTCTTCGCAGGTTGCAGGCATCGGTTTCAAGGAAATCGCCATCGAAAGTCTTACGCGTCATCAACTCGCATTTGGCCCGCCAGCGAATCCCGACGAACCGGTCAAGCCGCCTACGTTAAGTGATCCCGGGTTTTATCGGTTCCGGCGCAATGGCGAGCTGCACGCCGTCACACCGCCGGTCATCAAGAACTTCCACACCTTCGTAAAATCGAACAAGGCGGAGGATTATAAGGCGTACGTTCAGGCGCTGTTGAATTCGCAGCCACATTCGCTACGCAATTTGCTTGAATTTGTCGCGTCGCCAGATGGTCCCGTGCCGCTGGATGAAGTGGAGCCCATTGAAGACATCCGCCGCCGGTTCACAACCGCAGGTATGTCGCTAGGCGCGCTCAGCCCCGAAGCGCATGAATGCCTGGCCATCGCAATGAACCAGATTGGCGGCAAGTCGAACTCCGGCGAAGGTGGCGAAGACCCCGAGCGCTTCACTCGGCGCGAGAATGGCGACCTCGCCAATAGTGCGATCAAGCAAATCGCCGCCGGTCGTTTCGGCGTCGATGCCGCATACCTGGCGAGTGCGAAGGAAATCGAGATCAAAATGGCGCAGGGCGCCAAGCCCGGTGAAGGCGGACAATTGCCTGGCCAGAAGGTAACGGTAACGATTGCCAAACTTCGGAAAACCGTCCCCGGCGTGATGCTCATTTCGCCGCCGCCGCACCATGACATTTACTCGATCGAAGATTTGGCACAGCTCATTTACGACCTGAAAATGGTCAATCCACGGGCCCGAATCTGCGTGAAACTCGTCGCTGAAGCTGGCGTAGGTACCATTGCAGCAGGTGTTGCCAAAGCTCACGCCGATATCATTCTCGTGAGCGGCCACGAAGGCGGCACAGGCGCTTCGCCGCTCAGCTCCGTGAAACACGCCGGCAGCGCGTGGGAACTTGGCGTCGCCGAGACACATCAAGTGCTCATGGTCAATGGCTTGCGTAATCGCGTCACTCTGCGCACCGACGGCGGCATGCGCAACGGCGAGGATCTCATTTATGCGACGCTGCTCGGCGCCGAAGAGTTCAATTTCGGCACCGCCGCGCTCATCGCCGCGGGCTGCGTTTACGTCCGGCAATGCCACGTCAATACATGTCCGGTTGGTGTCGCTACCCAGGACGAAAAACTCCGGGCCAAATTCAAAGGCAAGCCGGAGTACATCGTCAACTTCTTCAATGCCGTCGCCAACGAGATGCGGGAAATCATGGCAGCGCTCGGCTTCCGGACGATCAACGAAATGGTCGGTCGCGTCGATCTGTTGCGGCAAAAGGAAATCCCGGGTCACCCGAAAGCCAACCTGCTCAACCTCAAACCATTGCTCTTCGATGTGGCCAAGGACGACAATACGATCCCGCGCTACGCCACACGCGATCGCAACGATGGTGCGCACGACCGTCCCCTGGACGACGTGATTCTGCAGGACGCCAAGGAAGCGATCACTGACGGCGAGTCGATTTCGTTGTCGTATCGAGTGAAGAACATCAATCGGTCGCTGGGAACGAAGGTTTCGGGCGAGATCGGTTATCAATACGGCGAGGTCGGGCTGCCTGAAGGCACCATCGAGCTGAATTTCAATGGCTCCGCAGGACAGGGGCTTGGGACCTTCCTCGCACCGGGTATCCGTATCATATTGACTGGCGAAGCCAATGACTACGTCGGCAAAGGCATGAGCGGCGGTGAAATTGTGGTTCGCCCGCCGGCACGGCGCGGATTCGTTCCACACGATAATGTTATCGCCGGCAACACCGTGATGTATGGCGCAACCGGTGGCGGACTATTCCTAAACGGCCGGGCGGGGGAACGTTTTGCTGTGCGCAATTCAGGCGGCATCGCCATCGTCGAAGGCATCGGCGACCATGGTTGCGAATACATGACTGGTGGAACAGTCATCGTTCTAGGTCCCACCGGAAAAAATTTCGGCGCGGGCATGACCGGGGGTGTGGCCTATGTGCTTGATCTCGAGGACAAATTCCCCGAGCGCTACAATCCGGAACTGATCATTCACGAACGCATCACCTCCCCGGATGAATTGGTGCTTGTTCGCAGCCTGATCTATCGGCATCTGGAACAGACCGAGAGCCCGCGCGCGTGGGAGATTCTTGGCGATTGGCCGTCGTATGTGGCGAAATTCTGGAAAGTGCATCCTGTGGCGAACATCAGGAAGGAAGCTGCCGCAGCGGAGCCGATCGAAGAAAAGGTTCCAGCAAAAGCTCCGGAGCCGGTTCCGGCTTAGAACTGAAGAGGGCATTCCGCGTTTCCCGCCTTGGGTGGATGGAAGGTGCTTTTATCGGCAGAAATTGCCGAAGCCTTCCCTCCGCCGAATGGGATTGCGCTGGTGCCTTGCGAGCTTCTTTAGCTTTCCAATGGGTCGCGCGCTCCTGTAGGCTTAGCCATGCAAACAACCACCCAGCTTGCGCTCTTTTTAAAGAATGCTCCAGGAACTCTCGCCGCGGTCTGCGACGAGCTGGCGACCAAAGGCATTAATATTTACGCTCTGACCATTTCCGACACGGTGGACCATGCCGTTGTGAGGATGATTGTCAGCGACACGGCGAAAGCGCTTCTTTTGCTCGAAGAACACGGCACGCTTGTCGTAGAAAACGAAGTATTGATGATTGAGAACGACAACAAACCTGGCACGCTTTCTCGTATTGCAAAAAAACTCGCGAGCAAAAACGTGAACATCGAGTACGCGTACCTGGCTACCAGTCCGAAATCGAAAAAGGGCCTGATGATTTTACGTCCGAGCAACATTAAAAAAGCGTTGGCCGTTCTGGCCGACGAATAGAAGGGAGCAGGGTAGATGGGGATTTTTACAACAAAAGCGAGATCCTATCGCTTTCACGGAAAAGAGCCTGTGCGGCGTATTTTAACAGGAATCAACCGGATGCTTCTTTTTCCAAAGCGGCTGCAGGCAACTTCGATTCTATGATCACGAAACCCGGCGTCCCATACCCACTCGGCGCAACCGTCATGGACGGCGGTGTCAATTTTGCCATCTACTCTGACAACGCGAAAGCCGTCACGCTCTGCCTCTTCAACTCCCCCGATTCACCCACTGAATCCGCCCGAATCCCCCTCGACGAACGCACCGAGAACATCTTTCATGCGTTTCTTCCGGGCATTACAGCCGGGCAACTCTATGGGTATCGAGTCGACGGCGACTACGATCCGAAGCGCGGCTTCCGGTTCAATCCGGCCAAACTGATGGTCGATCCCTACGCCAAAGCTATTACCGTTAAAGTCGACTGGTCTCCGGAATTGATGCCGTATTTGATCGCCAAGGCCGAAGATCGTGATCTGACCATCGATGAGCGGGACAACGCTTTCGCCGTCCCCAAGGCTGTGGTCGTTGACGATAGAGCGTTCCATTGGGGCAACGACAAACTGGTTAAGCGTTCCTGGTCGGAAACCGTCATCTACGAAGTTCATCCCGCAGGCTTTTCCAAACTATGGGATGCCATTCCCGAAAATCAGCGTGGCTCCTATGCTGCCATAGGCAGCAAACCGGCTATCGACTATTTCAGGAAGCTTGGAATCACGGCTGTCGAACTGCTTCCCGTCCATGAGCACGTCGATGAAAGCACCCTCGAAGAGCGGGGACTGTCCAATTACTGGGGCTATAACACGCTTGGATTCTTTGCTCCGCATGGTGCTTATTCCTCGAGCGGCACCGAGGGCCAGCAGGTCACCGAGTTCAAGCAAATGGTGAAGAACCTGCATGCAGCCGGCCTCGAAGTTATCCTCGACGTTGTTTACAATCACACTTGCGAGGGAAACCACTTCGGTCCGGCCTTCAGCTTCCGCGGCATCGACAATCCCTCTTATTACCGGCTTATGCCGGATAATCCGCGGTATTATCGTGATTACACCGGATGCGGAAATACCCCCGACATTACCCATCCGCGAGTGCTCCAACTTGTCATGGACAGCCTGCGCTACTGGGTGCAGCAAATGCATGTAGACGGTTTCCGCTTCGATCTCGCGTCCACCCTCACGCGCGAGGCGCATTTGCCTGACATGCGAGGCGCGTTCCTCGATGCCATGCATCAGGACCCGGTTTTGTCGCGTGTCAAACTCATCGCCGAGCCATGGGACGTCGGTGAAGCGGGTTATCTCGTCGGCAATTTCCCCATTCTTTGGAGTGAATGGAACGGGAAATTCCGTGACAGCATACGGCGTTTCTGGAAAAGCGACGGTGGTTTGGTGGCGGAGATCGCTTACAAACTCAGTGGCAGCCCTGAGTACTATCAAATATCGGGCCGGCGTCCCTACGCATCCGTCAATTTCATTACTGCACACGACGGCTTCACGCTCACCGATCTGGTGAGCTACAATGAAAAACACAACCTCGCCAACGGTGAGGAGAACCGCGACGGCGATAATAACAATCTCTCATGGAATTGCGGCGTCGAAGGACCGACGGACGATCCGCAAGTCAATTCGCTCCGCGATCGGCAGCGCCGCAATTTTTTAGTGACGCTTTTCCTGTCGCAAGGTGTTCCCATGCTCAATGCTGGCGACGAATTTGGACGGACGCAGAATGGTAACAACAACATTTACTGTCAGGACAACGAGTTGGGCTGGTTCAGCTGGCAGCGTGATGCAAAAGCCAACGCGATACAGCGATTTACATCGCGCCTCATCCGATTCCGCCATCAGCATCCCGTTTTCCGCCATACCAAATTTCTCAATGGACGGATGATCGAAGAGGTCGGGCTCAAGGATGTTACCTGGCTCCATATCACAGGCGAGGAGATGACTGAGGCTCAATGGCACGACCCGCATCTCCGGACCCTGGCCATGATTCTGTGCGGCGACGCGCCGCTTTTGCGCGGCGACGACGGCGAACGTTATCGCGACGGGACGTTTTTGCTCTGTTTCAACGCCTCGCCCGAACCGGCCTCGTTTAAACTCGCCGGTCCGAGCGGCGCATTTTGGAAGCCCGTCCTGGATACGGCTTCGGAGGAAGGCTTCGTGCCTCGGGCCCGCTCTGTGGCCGTGGGCGACGTAGTAGCTCTTATTGATCACTCGCTGAAGGTTTTTCAGCTGGAACGGTAGATTAATCAGAGCGCTGCCCGCATCGGCCATCCAGCGATGGCCTGACGGCAGGATTGTTCGGGAAAAATCCAGTATTGAATCTCGCAGCCGCCCGGGTTGCAGCCGCGGGGCTGAAAAAAATGCAGCTTCATCGGGATCCGGAAACGTTTCCTGTGTTCCTCTCTTGCGCGCCACCGCAATCCGCTATTCACTACACGCCCACTTTGCTCTTGATGAAGGTCTCCGATCTACGCGGCATCCTGCAGTACGTTCCTCGATTCCGGGAACGCATCTTCGTTATTGCCATCGATGGCGAAGTCCTGGCTTCGCCAAATTTCCAGAATCTGCTCCTCGACATTGCCGTTCTGCGTTCGCTCAACATTCGAGTGGTCCTTGTCCACGGTGCTTCCTATCAGGTCGAGCATACTGCCAAAGAGCGTGGCGTCACCATTTCCAATGCCGACGGCACGGGTGTCACCGACGAAACCACGCTTCAATTGGCGACGGCAGTCGCGATTCGTCTTACGAACGAAGTGATGCAGGGCCTTACCGACGTAGACCTGCGTGCAGCCTACGCCAATGCCATCATCGCGCATCCGGCGGGGATCCTGCACGCCGTCGATTTCAAAAATACCGGGCGCGTTGAACGCGTGGACGACCGCTGCCTGGAACTTTTCCTCGCCGAAGGCATCGTCCCCGTCATTCCGCCCCTCGGATTTGACGGCGAGGGGCGTACGTTTCGAGTCAATTCCGACGCCATCGCCCTCGAAGTCGCTGAAGCTTTGCACGCCGCAAAAATCATCTTCGTCTCGGCCCATTCCGGCGTCGAAATCGACGGACGCTTCGTCGGCCAGCTTTCGGTTCCGGAGACCGAGGAACTGCTGAAGAGCCATCGTGCCAAGTTGCCCGCTGGACTTGCCTCAAAACTCGATCATGCCGCGCGTGCTTGCCGTCTCGGTGTTCCGCGCGTCCATCTGATTAATGGCCACCAGAACGAGGCTTTGCTCACGGAGGTTTTCTCGAATCAAGGCATCGGCACGATGGTTTATTCGAACGACTACCAGCAGATCCGGCGCATCTACAAGAAGGACGTCCGCGGCGTCATGAATCTCATCCGCGAATCGGTGAACAACGAGGAACTCATTTTCCGCACCCGGGCCGACATCATCAATCACATCGAAGATTATTGGGTGCTAGAGATCGACCGCCGGCTTGTCGGCTGCGTCGCGCTCCACCCATATCCCGACGAATCCAAAGCCGAACTCGCGTGCCTCTACGTCAGCAAGTCTGCCGAGCATCACGGACATGGTCGAAAATTGATGTCTTTTGTCGAGGACTTGGCCCGGGAAAAGGGGATTCGCGACGTTTTCGCTCTCTCAACGCAAGCGTTTAACTATCTCCAGCAGAAGGGCGGTTTCGTGGAAACCACGATCGACAACCTCCCCGAAGCACGCCGTGCGAAGTACGAATCGAGCGGCCGGAAAAGTAAAATCCTCATCAAGCACATCAAACGAGAATCGGAATTGTTAAATCCGTAGGGACGTTTCGATGAGGGCGGAATCCGCTGGGTGCGGCATCACGCTTTTTTCACCGTCGTCTGGATGTGCAATTCGCGTAATTGTTTGAATTCCACTTCCAGCGGCGATTGAGTCATCAAATCCAGGCCTCGATTGTTTTTAGGGAAAGCGATCACTTCGCGAATGCTGGAAGCGCCCGCAGCCAGCATCACGACGCGGTCCAAACCGAAAGCAATGCCTCCGTGGGGTGGTGCCCCAAAACTGAAGGCACGGAGCAAGTGGGCAAATTTCGCCTGTTGTTCCTCCGGACTGACACCGAGCACTTCAAACATCTTCTTCTGCAAATCCTTTTCGTGAATACGCACTGAGCCTCCGCCGAGTTCCGTCCCGTTAAGCACGACGTCATATGCCACGGCGCGCACTTTTTCGTATTCGCCCGCTTCAAGCAAGGGGACGTCCTCCGCTTTCGGGCGGGTGAACGGATGATGCACGGCTCCCCATTTATTCTCCTCGGGCACAAACATCAGCAGCGGAAAATCGACCACCCATAGGAAATTCAACGCGTCGTTTCCTTCGGTGAGGCCCAGCAACTCCGCCACGCGCAGACGCACCCGTCCGAGCACTTCGCAGACATTTTGCCATTTTAAATCCGCGCCGAAGAAAAGGACATCGCCGTCTTCGAAACTCATCCGCGCAGCCAGGGCCGCCTTTTCTGTTTCGGAGAAGAACTTCACGATCGGTGACTCCCATTCGCCGTCCTTTAAACGAATATAAGCCAATCCCTTCGCACCGAATTCGGTTTTGACCCATTCCTCCCATTTCTTCAGCTGCTCCTTGCTCAGCAACGCGGCTGCGCCTTTCGCATTGATCGCTTTGATCACACCGCCACCGTCGATCACCGACCGGAAAACCTTGAACTGCGACCCGCCAAAAATTTCGCCGACATCGATCAGTTCCACGCCAAAACGTGTGTCCGGCTTGTCCGATCCATAGCGATCCATTGCCTCGCGCCACGTGATCCGCGGGAAAGGCAGGGCGACTTCCACGCCTTTCGCGACGCGAAAAACATGCGCGATCAGTCCTTCCACCAGATCCTGAATGTCCGCCTCTGTGACAAACGAAGCCTCGATGTCGATCTGCGTAAATTCCGGCTGGCGGTCTGCGCGCAAATCTTCATCGCGAAAGCACCTGGCGATCTGGAAATATTTCTCCAAACCTGCTACCTGCAGGAGTTGCTTGTACTGCTGGGGAGCCTGCGGTAACGCGTAAAAATGTCCCGGTGACAATCGCGACGGGACGAGGAAATCCCGCGCGCCTTCCGGTGTTGGATTCGATAAAATCGGTGTTTCGATCTCCAGAAAGCCCTGATCATCGAGGTAGTCCCGGGTCGCTTTTACAATCCGGTGGCGCAGTTTCAGGTTACGCTGCATGTGAGCCGTCCGCAGGTCCAGATAACGGTACTCCAGGCGCAAGTCCTCGTTTACCTTCGGATCATCAAGCGGGAAGGGTGGCACGCCGGCCTTGTTGAGCACCGTCAATTCCGAGGCGATCACCTCGATGGCGCCCGTATCGAGCTTCGCGTTTTCCGTGCCCGCAAGACGCGCGGCAACTGTTCCGGAAACCTGAAGCACGTCCTCGGAACGAAGCCCATGAGCTGCCTCCGTGACCGCCGGAAATTCCTCGGGACGAAACACCACTTGCGTAAGGCCTTCGCGGTCGCGCAAATCGATAAAAATGACTCCGCCATGGTCCCGGCGCGAATTCACCCATCCCGCAAGTTTAACGGATTGGCCAATGTTTGCCGGGCGAAGTGCCTGGCACGAATGCGTGCGGTAAGTGGTCATTTGCGACATGGGGACGCGGAACATACCGAAAAACCCTTCCAGCGGAAGCGAAAAGCTTGAGCGCCGTCAGTGCGGCCCGATCTCTTGTCTGAGCTAAAGTCGGGATTAAACGTTTATTCAGTCCTCCCTGAAGACGATGCGGCGGATGTGGTCGTAAGGGATTACGTTCACATATCCGTCGTCAGCCATAATATCGAGCAACCGCGGAGATGTCGGGAAGATGTGGTCGGGTGTCGGGACAACGCAGGAAACGTCCTCGGCTAGATCCACGATAAACGGCACGAATGGCTTCGCATGGATCAGCTTCAAAATTTGCTCGCGCATTAAAATTAACCTATCAGCGGGCGACAATCCGGGCAATCCGGCGCTCTACCCGCAGTTTCACCGAGCTGGCAGTCGCAAAACGGACATTGCACTCCTGCGGCTTCGCGTTACAAAGGCCGCCCACAAAGATCAGCCCTTAGCCATTCACCCGATCCATGAAGACCAAAGGAATCAACGAAGCCCAATTTTTCTCCCTGCTCCAAAAAGTGCTGCCGGTCACTGTCAATGATCCCAACTTGGTCAACGCCATCTACGAAGGTGTCGTGAAGGAAGTGCAGATGGCCAAGAACCTCGCGTCCTTCGAGAAATTCTGCGAGGAAGGGGCGCTTCCTGATTTGGAACCCGACACCGTGTCCGGTTTGCAGACTGAACTCGCGGGAAAATTCGGCGAAGCGAATGTCGCGATTGCGCCCGAAGAAGATGGCTCTAGCGTCGCCGTGGAAATCGCGCTGCCCGATCGAACGGTGAGCAGCCGAGTAAAAGTGGATCCTGCGGCGGCGTTGGAGGAGGAACCGAAGGCGCCGTTCGTGCCTTTTCCCGTAGTTCTGCCAGACGACCCGGAATTGGTCTGGGTGCTTGCGCGCCGGGAAAATGTCGGTCCGGATGAGGCCGGAATGGCGCTCGCCCGCATCGAGGAAGAGTTCTGGCAGACGAAAAAGGGCCAACAGCTTCAGCGCGATCGCGTGGAAAAATGTTTTGCCGAGTTCATCATGCATGTGCCTGCGTCGATGCTCGCAGAGAGCAGTTTGAAACGGCACTACAAAGAACCCGAAGCGCTCCGGACGTTGCGCCTGCTTCCCGGTGCAGAACTGCCGCAGTTGGCCGAAACGGAAGTCTGATCAAAGTTCGCCAAGTATCTTCAATCGCTGGGCGGATACTGGCTGGGCAGTGCCGAGTTCCTGCGCGAAGATTGAGACCCTGAATTCCTCGAGCATCCAGCGAAACGCCTCGCGATGTGCGGCGGGGACGCGGCATTCCCAGTCTGCGAAAGGCAGCAGTTGCTTCGCTTTCTCGGCGTCCTTCGCAGGGCTGACCGCCGCGCGTTCGGCACGGATTTGGATGGCCCGGAGATAGCGGAGCAGCTCGGGCAAACGCGCGTGCGGAGTGCGCGCGAGAAAATCGGCCGGAACGAGGCGATCCAGGTCCTGTTCCAGGCCACCGTAACGTTTTGGAGATGCCAGGATTTTTTGGCGGATATCCAGGATCTGCTTCATCCAATCACCGACCTGGTAGACAAGCGCTGGTAGTTCGCTCCTGGCGCCTTCAATCATTGCGAGAAACCTCGCTTCGGTGAGCGGAAAGAGCGGTGTGAGATGAAGCGCATGCTCGGTAACGTGCCGGAGAGCGGTCTCCTGAAGCACCTCGGGCGAGGCAAATTGCGCCGTCGGCGTTTGAAGTTTGACGCTCATTTGGTGCAGTGCCTGGTGGAAACCATTGATCCGGTTGGTGTGCCCGAGGATGTGACGAGCTGAGGCGGCGAGATCTTTGCGGAGGCGGCCAAGATCGCGCTCGAGGGCGAGTTCCGCCAGCCGTCGCACTCCGAGGATGGAGGCTCTCTCCGCTTCCTCCCGTTTGCGGAACAAGCGCACATCCACTTCGGTTTCCCATAGCGCCAACCCCGGAAAAGCGAGCAGCGGGACACCGCCAGCCTCCTCCACGATTACCGACTCCGGCAAATTGCCAAACGACCACACGGAAACCGCATATCGCTCCCAACGATGGACCGCTTTTTCCCAAGCAACGGATCTGACGTCACTGCTCTCCATCTGCGTCCGAATCGTCGCAAGGTCACGACCGGCGGCGACGGTCTTGTTTCCCGCGTCGACGACCTCCACACGCGGTTTCAAATGTGCGGGCAGGCTCTCCGGCGGCCAATCCTCGGCGCGAACGGCCGCCCGATATTTTCGCCTTAGGAACTCCGCGAACGCCGCAAGAAAATCCCCGTGGCCGGGCTGAAACTCTTCTGCGATCTCACGGATCTTTGGCTCCAACGGCAGCAACGTTTTGCGCACGCTTTTCGGTAACGCGCGAAGCAGCACCCCGGCTTGTTCCTCGCGCAAACCCGGCACCATCCACTGGAGTTGGCCTGTGGTGAGTTGTTCCGCCACGGGCAACGGGACCCGGACCGTTACGCCGTCGGTGTCCTCTCCCGGCGTATAGGCGTACGTCACAGGCAGAACGGTGTTGCCCAGCGAGACGCGATCGGGGAACATCTCGTGGTCGAAAGTCGCGCCGTCATCACCAATCAGATCCGCTTCTGTCGCGCAGAGAAAATCCGGCTCGCGATCAATACGCGAGCGCGCCAGCCGATTGAGATCGTGCACCGATGAAACACCCTCAATGCGGGCCGCGTAATATTGGTAAAGCGCCTCGTCCAAGTCGTGTGCCCGCCGGCTGCGGATTCGCGTAAGAGCCGTCTCGATCTTGTCGCGAACTTTGCGGTTTTCGGCAAAGAACCGGAGTGGAATCCGCGCTTCTTCGGCAATCAACGCTCCGCGAATAAACAGCTCGGTTGCTTCAACGGGATCGATCCGACCGAAGTCGATTTGCCGCCGTGAAATTTCCAGCCCGTGCAGCAGCACGCGTTCCCAAACAAGCACCCGCTCCGCCTTTTTGCTCCAATAGGGTTCGACATAACGGAACAGGCAGAGATGCGCGCCGAGTTCCACGATCCACTCCGGGTCAATTTTCGCGACCATCCGCGCGAAGAGCTGTGACGTGTGGACGATTTCGCCCGAGACAAGCCATTGCGGTTGACGACTTTTTTCTGCAGCATTCGCCGCCCTGCCGGAATTGGACGCATTGTTAACGACTTTGGGCGGTTTTTCCCGGCGTTCGTAGAGATTCGAACCGGGGAAAAGCGTGACAACACGTTCGCCCGACGCCTTGTAGACATTCCGCTCCTGGCGTTGTGCAATCTGGCTGAGTAAACCGGCGAGGATGGAGCGATGGATCGCTTCGTAGCCGGCGTCCTTTGGCGGCGTAACGACGGGCGCGCCGTCGTCCATCGCATCAGCGAGCTGCCAGTAAATGTCGCGCCACTCGCGCATGCGCGAAACGGAGAGATAGTTCGCTTTGCAAAAACGCCGGAGCGCATTGTTGCTGCCTCGTGCTTCCGCATCCGGCGACGCACGCCAGATTTTCAACAAGGAAAGGAAATCCGAATCCGGATCGGCAAACGCCCGATGTGCGGCTGTAGCGGCTTCTTTTGCGTCGTCAGGCCGTTCGCGTGGGTCGGGCACGCTCAAACCAGCCGCCATGATCAGCATCTCGGGTAACGCCTTTTCCTGACGCGCCTGGAGCAACATCCGGCCCAGAGTCGGATCGACTGGCAATCGCGCGAGCTCGTGTCCGAGCGGTGTCAGTTCGTTCGTATCGTTGAGAGCGCCGAGCTCATGCAGAAGCTGATAACCGGCGCGAACCGCAGCGGACTGCGGCGGATTGAGAAATGGGAACGTCTCGATTTCCCCGAGCCGGAATGCCTTCATCCGCAAGATCACTTCCGCGAGATTTGCCCGTTGAATCTCCGGCTGTGTGAATCGCGGGCGCTGTTGAAAGTCGTCCTCGGCATAGAGCCGGACGCAAGTGCCGTCCTGCACGCGTCCTGCACGCCCGGCGCGCTGGTTCGCACTGCTTTGTGAAATCGGTTCGACGGGCAGCCGCTTCGTGCGTGTGCGCGGGTTGTAGCGGCTCATTCGAGAAAATCCGGCATCGATGACGTAACGAATACGCGGCAGCGTGAGCGACGTTTCGGCGATGTTTGTCGCCACGATCACGCGGCGCCGCGGGCCTGGTGCAAAGATCCGTTGCTGTTCCCCAGCCGACATTCGTCCGAAAAGTCCCATGACCTCGATCCCGTTCCCCAGGCTGCCCTCCAGCAGTTCGCGCGTTTCACGGATATCGCGTTCTGTCGGCATGAAGACCAGCACGTCGCCTGTATCCGACTCAATCAACGCATCTTCCGTTGCGCCAACTGCCGCTTCAATGTGGCTGGGATCATCCTCGGATTCGGCGAACGATTCCACCGGCGCATAGCGGACTTCCACGGGCCAAAGCCGCCCCGAAACCTCGACAATTGGCGCCCCGCCGAACGCGTTGGAAAATGCTTCGGTGTCAATCGTTGCCGAAGTGATGATCAACTTCAAGTCTCCGCGCTTTCGCAGCAGCCCCTGCAAATAGCCCAGGAGAAAATCGATGTTCAGAGAACGTTCGTGCGCCTCGTCAATGATGAGCGTTGAGTAAGCGCGCAGCATTGGATCCGACTGAATCTCTGCGAGCAGGATGCCATCGGTCATGAATTTGATCTGCGTCTCGCGCCCTGTGTCGTCCTTGAAGCGCATCTTGCATCCCACTTCGCGCCCCCACGTGACGCCCAGTTCCTCGGCCACACGCCGAGAGACACTCAGCGCCGCCACCCGCCGCGGTTGCGTGCACCCAATCCGCCCGCGCTCCGCCAGGCCCGCCTCCAGACACAGCTTCGGCAATTGCGTCGTTTTTCCCGATCCTGTTTCTCCCGCAACGACCACGACCTGATGCCCCCGCAACAACGCGAGGATTTCCTCGCGCCGCGCAGTGATTGGCAGTTCGGCTGGATAACGAATCGTGGACAAGAACATGACAGCAAAAATGGTTGGCAAGTTACCACGAATGCCTTCCACTGCGAAATACTGGGAGCAGGAGCGCTTCCCTCGTCCCCAGCATGCGCTTAAGGTCCACCTATCGTGCCTTCAACGCTCCTTCATTTCCCTTTGCAAGACCCTCCGCCGGACAACGGAACGTTGCTCGGCCATTTTCTCGAGTACATCGAGGGTCGGAAGCTCCAGCTTTACCCGACGCAAGAAGCAGCCATTCTGGAGTTGTATGACGAGAAAAACGTTATCCTGAATACACCGACCGGTTCCGGCAAATCGCTCGTCGCCGCAGCGCTGCATTTCAAGAGTTTCGTCCAGGGGAAAAAGTCGGTTTACACGTGTCCGATCAAGGCGCTGGTCAACGAAAAATGGCTGGCACTTTGCCGCGAATTCGGACCGGAAAACGTCGGCTTGAGCACCGGTGACGCGTCCGTCAATCGCGACGCGCCGATCCTCTGTTGCACCGCGGAAATCCTCGCCAACATCGCCATGCGCGAAGGGTCCCGCGCCAGTGTCCGCGATGTGATCATGGACGAATTCCACTACTACGCCGACCGTGAACGTGGTGTGGCATGGCAGGTTCCGCTGCTGACTTTGCCCCAGACGCGTTTTCTTCTGATGTCCGCCACGCTCGGCGAGACAGGTTTTTTCGAGGAGGAATTGACCCGCCTCAACGGCCTCGAAACCGTGACCATTTCTTCAAAGGACCGGCCGGTTCCTCTGGAGTTTTCCTATGCCGAAACGCCGCTGGCGAGAACGCTCGAAGAACTCGTCGCTGGAGGAAAAGGGCCCGTCTATGTCGTTCACTTCACGCAACTTGAAGCGGCACGCAGCGCGCAGGATTTCATGAGCACGAACGTCTGCACTCGTGAAGAAAAAGCGGCGATTGCGCACGCGCTGGAGGGTTTCAAGTTCAGCAGTCCATACGGCCCCGAAATCAAGAAATGGCTCCGGCATGGCATCGGGTTGCATCACGCCGGGTTGCTGCCGAAATATCGCGTGCTGGTCGAGCAATTGGCGCAGCGTGGCCTGCTGAAAGTCATCTGCGGCACGGACACGTTGGGTGTCGGGATCAATGTGCCGATTCGCACGGTCCTTTTCACTCAACTCTGCAAATACAGCGGACAGAAAACCGGCATCCTGAGCGCGCGGGATTTTCATCAGATCGGCGGACGTGCAGGTCGCAAAGGATTCGACGACGTCGGCTGGGTGGTCGCGCAGGCGCCGGAGCATGTCATTGAAAATCAGCAGCTTGAAGAAAAGCAGGCGGGCAAGGGAAAGAAATTCGTCAGACGCAAACCACCGGAAAAGGGCTACGTGCATTGGGATAAACAGACGTTCGCACGCCTGATCGCCGCGCCACCCGAGCGGTTGACGAGCCAGTTTCAAGTCACGCACGGCATGTTGCTCAATGTGCTCAGTCGACCGGACGACGGATGCGCGGCGATGCAGTCGCTCATCTCGCGCTGTCACGAAACGCCGAAATCGAAAAAGGCGCTCACGCGGCACGGCTGGCAGCTTTTTCGGGCACTCGTGGAGCGGAAAATTATCGAGTTCATCCCGCAAACCGCTGAGGGCGCAAAGCTACGGGTCAACGTGGAGTTGCAGGAAGATTTTTCTATGAACCAGACGTTGTCGCTTTACGTGCACGACACGTTGCCGCTCATCGATCCGGGGGCAGCGGAATACGGGCTCGTCGTGTTGACCCTAGTCGAATCCATCCTCGAAAATCCGGATCTCATCCTGCGCAAACAACTCGACAAAGTGAAAAGCCAGGCCCTCGCCGAAATGAAAATGCAGGGCCTCGATTTCAACCAGCGCATGGAGGAGCTCGAAAAGCTTGAGTATCCGAAACCGAACCGCGACTTCATTTACTCGACTTTCAATGCCTTTGCCGACCGGCATCCGTGGGTCGGCGAGGAAAACATCCAGCCGAAATCCATCGCCCGGGAGATGTTCGAGGAATTCCGGTCGTTTGCCGATTACATCAAGATTTATGAGCTGCAACGGGCCGAAGGCGTCCTGCTGCGCTATCTCTCGAGCGTTTACAAGGTGCTCACGCAGACTGTGCCCGACGCGGCCAAAAATGACGCTGTTCGCGAGATGGAACTCTACCTTGCCACCATGCTCCGGCAGATCGATTCCAGTTTGCTGGAGGAGTGGGAAAAGATGCGGGACCCGGACTACGTGCCACGCGATGAATCTGCGGAAATTCGTCCGCCCGGCGCGGAAGAAGCTGCCCGCGACATCACACGCGACACGAAGGCGTTCACCGCCGCCATCCGGAACGGCATTTTCACGTTTTTACGGGCTTATTCCGGCGGCGACTTCGAAGCCGCGCTCGCTGTTGCCGGCGAAAACTGGACCCCGGGAAGCCTCCGTCAAACACTGGACGAGTACCACGCCGGCCACCAATTCATTCGCCTCGATCCCGCCGCGCGCAACCTGCGCCACACCTACGTCACGCCGTCCGAGAACAACCGCCACTGGCGCGTCCAGCAAATGCTAGTCGACCCCGAGGAAGTCAACGATTGGGTCGCCGAGTTCGAAGTCGACCTTGCGGAATCTCGCGCCACCGGCATCGCCGCGATGCGGCTGGTGCGTTTGGGAAGCCTGGTGTGAGGGAGTGAGATCTTTTTGTAGGGGCGGTCAGTGACCGCCCAACGGACAAAACGTATTCGTATTAGAAAGGGGCCCGCTCAAGACAAAAGATCGGCTATCCGAGACCTTAGGCCGACCTGCGTCTCGATGGCAAAGCCATCAAAGCCACAGCAGCCGGGGGTTGAGTCGGACGATACCCCCGGATACGATGCGGAAGGATCACGATCCCGGCGGGATCGCAGCCGCTTCCCACCAAACCGAGGCCCCTCACGATGTCCACGTATTTGAGTCTGCATTACCACGTCATTTTCAGCACCAAACATCGCGAGCCGTGGCTCGCACTCGAAATCCGGAGCCGGCTTCACGAATACCTCGGCGGGACCATTCTAGGACTCGGCGGCGAAACGAACGGCGTGGGAGGCGTGGCGGACCACGTTCACCTGCTAGTGACGTTGCGTGCCACCCATTGCCTTGCGGATTTCATGAGGGAGTTGAAGAAAGCATCCTCAGTATGGGTGAAGGAAACCTTCCGCTTGCACAGCTTTGCCTGGCAGGATGGATATTGCGTCCTAACGGTTAGTCCGTCGTCGCGCTCAGCAGTCCACGATTACATTGCCCACCAGGAGGAGCATCATCGAAAACGTTCGTTTCGGGAGGAACTGACGGAAATTTTGACGAAAGCCGGGATTGATTACGATCCTAAGTACCTGGATTGAACCCGCGACGCCTTCGGCTGCGATCCCTCCGCGATCGAGCGATTTTTCACATGCTATCCGGGGGTATCTCCCGCCAAGGCGGGATCAACCCCCGGCTGCTGCGGCTTCGATGGCTTCGCCATCCGCTCTCCTGCTGACCTACGAGTGTCAAACCGGGCGGCGAGGTGATAAGCACCGCTTGCCAACGGATCGTTATCACGGGATCGCAGCCCGCTTCCCACCCAAGCCGAGAGTCTCACAATGTCCGTGTAATCTGGGTCTGCCTTTGCGGCGTCATTTTCAGCACCAAACGTGGCGTCAGCATCACGAATAACTGGGCGGGGACCATTCTGGAAGTGGGCTTCGCGCAAAAAGGTTGCACGGCGGCCGCATCGGCGTAATCTCGCGCCCCCTTTTCAATGTCCATGGATCAACCAATTGCCGGTCAACGATGGGTCAGCGACAGCGAACCTGAGCTGGGTCTCGGGATCATTCTCAAAGCGGAGTTCGGGCGCGTGGAAGTGTTTTTCCCTGCTGCCAGTGAACATCGGCTCTATGCAATTTCTTCCGCGCCGCTGCGGCGTGTGCGGTTTAACGCGGGGGATCCTATCAAAACCCATGACGGCGCAAATTTGGTCGTCGTCACCGTGGACGACCGTGCCGGCCTGCTCGTTTATCGCACCGCCGAACGGGAAGTGGCCGAGGCGGAATTATCCGATACGATCAGTTTTAGCAAACCAGAGGACCGACTTCTTGGCGGTCAGGTGGATGAGCTTGCAACCTTCGATTTACGAGTCGAGGCGCTGCATCGCCGGAGCCAGAACCGACAATCGCCGGCACGTGGATTTGTGGGTGGCCGCGTGGATCTCATTCCGCACCAAATGTTTATCGCCGGGGAAGTGGCTTCGCGTCTCGTTCCGCGAGTGTTGCTGGCGGACGAAGTGGGTCTGGGGAAAACCATCGAAGCGGGCTTGATTCTGCACCGTTTACATCTGACGGGCCGGGCAGAACGCGTGCTGATTCTCGTGCCCGAACCGCTCATTCATCAGTGGTTCGTGGAAATGCTGCGCCGGTTCAATTTGCTTTTCAGCATTTTCGACGAGGAACGCTGCGAATCTATCGAGCTGCATAATCCGGCAGCGAATCCTTTTCTGGACAGCCAACTGGTGATTTGCAGTGTTGCGTTTCTGGCGGGCAATCCAGTGCGGACAGAACAGGTGCTACAGGCGGGCTGGGATTTGCTGGTAGCGGACGAAGCGCATCACCTCGAATGGAGCCTGGAGTCCGGTAACAAGGAGAACGTGAGCCCCCAATATGCTCTTGTCGAGGCACTTGCAAAACAGACCTCCGGCCTGTTGCTCCTTACTGCCACGCCGCAACAACTGGGACCGGAAGGCCACTTCGCACGGTTGCGTCTGCTCGATCCGGATCGTTACGCGGATCTCGCAAAGTTTCTGGACGAGTCAGAACATTATGAGCAAGTCGCAAGCGCCATTGACCGGTTGACACTGGGAAAACCGCTCACGGAGCTCGATTGTGAGCTTTTCAGTAAGAAAGCGAGACGGATTCGCCGTCAAAGTGAGGACTTGGCTGGTGGTAATGAAGCGGCGCGACCGCGCCTGACTTCCATGCTGCTCGACGAATTTGGCACGGGCCGGGTAATGTTTCGAAACACCCGCGCAGCGCTTTCCGGTTTTCCCGAACGCAAGGCGCTCCTTGCGCCTCTGGTTGCCGGAAAAGACGCCGATGCGACCGGCTTGAAGGTGAAATGGCTCGCTAGTCTGCTGAAAAAACTGCGCGACGCTAAAGTTCTCTGCATTTGTGCGACGCGCGAGTTGGCTGAAGAGGTTTCCGAACGGCTGCAGAGAGAAGTGAACGTTGCTGTCGGCCTTTTTCATGAAGGCTTTACGCTGCTTCAACGGGACCGGAATGCAGCCTTCTTTGCGGAGGAGGAAGGCGCGCGAATTCTCATTTGTTCGGAGATTGGCAGCGAGGGACGCAATTTCCAGTTCGCCCATCATCTCGTCCTTTTCGATCTGCCGTCGAATCCTGAATTGCTTGAGCAACGCATCGGGCGGCTTGACCGCATTGGCCAGTCTGCGACGATCCAGATTCATGTGCCGTATTTGAGCGGCACGGAGTCAGAAGTGCTGGCACGCTGGTATCATGAAGGCCTGAATGCGTTCGAAAAAAACGTCCACGGCGCAACGGAGATCGTCCGCACCCTGGAAAAGGATCTCTCCGCGTTGCAAAAAAAATCCACGCCTGCAAGACTCGAAAAACTTCTCGCCCGCACACGCGAGCTCTCCGGCAAAGTGGCGAAGAAACTGGAAAAAGGCCACGATCGCCTCCTGGAGTTGAATTCCTTCAAGCGCGATCCGTCGGAGCGTTTGATCCAGCAGATTCGCGGCCTTGATGCAGAAGGGCCGTTCGAGGAATTCTTTGTCCGTGTCCTCGACCATTTCGGCATTCAGGTCGAAGAACTTGCCGACCGCACGTATCTCCTCAAGCCGGGTCAAATGATCACCGACGCCTTCCCGTCGTTGCCAGAAGAGGGGATGTCGGTCACGTTCGACCGGACGCGGGCGCTAAGTAGGGAGGATCTTGGTTTCCTCACGGTGGACCATCCGCTCGTACGAAGTGCGTGGGACCTTCTTCTCGGCTCCGAATCAGGCAACTCCGCGTTCGGAATTTGGAAAACCCCAGGCGCCGAAGCGATCCTGCTGGAGATTTATGCGGTAGCCGAATGCGTCGCGCCAGCCGCGCTGCACGTGGACCGTTTTCTTCCGGCCACGCCCATCCGCGTGGTGGTCGATCACGCATTGACCGATCACTCGGGAGAAGCGGCGCTGCTCTCCGCGAAGCTGGAAAAAGGGGACATTTTCCGCCTGCTCGACCGGGGGGCCGTAAAGAAAAAACTACTCCCGACGATGCTTGAGAAAGCGCAAACACTCGCCGCTGAGAAAATGAAAACCATCGTCGAGAGCGCTGCCGCGACAATGACTGCGCAACTCAAGGACGAGATCGAACGGCTGGAAGACCTTCGGCAAATCAACGACCACGTTCGCCCCGACGAAATCGCTGCCATCCGCCAGCAGCAAAAGGACCTGCGAACCGCCATCACCGCGGCCCGCCCACGTCTCGATGCGCTGCGTTTGATCTTCCGGATTCCTTGACGAGAGAGTCGGCCGGTTACGAGACTCCTTTGGCCGGGTCTCCGTTGGAAGTGGACCCAGCAGGTTCCGTCGTTTCAGACGACTCCGCCGGTGTGGCAGTTGCGTTCTCCAGTTTTCGGCGCTTTTTCTCTTCCTTTTTCGCCTTTTTTTCCAGGTCTCGCCTGCGCTTTTCGAATTGATAGTTTGGTTTTGCCATAATGCGGATTTTGGCGGCTGAAAGCTTAAGACGGCGCCTGGGTCATCGAAGGTTTGACTGTTGCGGCTGGACGGCCTGGTGGGCGGCTATGCGTGCCGGCTGCGAACTTTGCATTCAAATCGGCAGCTGTGGCCAGGAAGTTCGCGAGAGCCGTAGTGACACCGGTATATTTCTTCCCGACCTTTGTGACAAACCCTGCATGGACGAGGTTTTGCAGTTTTTCGTAGGCACGCAGTCGCAGCATTTCCTCACCGCCGCTTGCGGCATTGCGGGCGCGAAGATTGGCGTGGACGAGGGAGAACAGTGACTTGAATTCGAACGACGCCTTGGTGGAAAGAATGGTGGCAAGCTCTTCAACAACGTGGTCCGGGCCGCGTCGCGAAAATCCGTAAGTGGTTTTCATTGCGGCTACGATAACCCGGATTCGGTCACAAAACTGCCACGAAGTTCATTTTTCCGGTGACGTGCGCATGACGTTGCATTCCTGGGTTGCCGGTTCTGTATCCCGCAGAGGTCGCCTGACAGGCCCGCCAGGGCGATCGCGCTCCCGCGTTCTTGCGCGTGTCGAGCCCTCTTTATACCACGATCAAGTCAACGTCTGGCAGGGCTTCAAGCAGCTTTTCGTGGAGCGTCATCTTGAACAAGCGCTTAATCCTTCGTTTCCCCGGCCGCCCGACGACGACATGCGTGATCCCGTATTCCCGAGAAAATGAGATGAGCGCCTGGGCGATGTCCTCGCCTTTCATGGAAAAAACAAGGCCGCCCATTTTCTGCGCTGTCTCCAATGTGTCATTCAGACGTCGCTGGGCTTCCGCATCGATGCGGATCGCGGATTCCGCCGGGGTGCGGACATAAACAGCATACCACTGTGCGTTGAGCTGCGAGGCGAGGCGGGCGGTTTTGCGCAGGAGACGTCCCGGATCCGGACCACGGCTACTGATCGCCACCATTACCTGGCCGAGGGCGCTCGTATTTTTACCGATTTCGTCCTGCTCACGCTGCTGGCGGTCGAGATAGTTCGCCGTCTCGCTCAGCGTCATCTCCCGAAGACGCGTGAGGTTCCTTTCCGTAAAAAAATTGGCAAGCGCCGTTTCGATGCGTTCCTTGGGATAAATTTTCCCAGCCTCCAAGCGCTCCTGCAAATCCTCCGCGGGAAGATCAATGTTCACAATCTGGTCCGCCTTCGCGACGACTTCATCCGGCACGCGCTCCTTCACCCGCACGCCGGTGGCCTCTTCGACCAGGTTGTAAAGGGATTCCAGGTGCTGAATATTTACCGTGCTGATGACGTTAATGCCCGCGCGGAGCAAATCTTCGATATCTTCGTAGCGTTTGCGATTTTTACTATCGGGCGCATTCGTGTGTGCGAGTTCATCGACCAGCGCGACTGTGGGCTTGCGGGCAATGACGGCGTCCACGTCCATCTCTTTGAGCGTAATGCCGTGGTAAGTGGCAAGCCGTGGCGGGACAATTTCCAGGTCACCGATTTGTGCGGCGGTTTCCGGGCGGTCATGCGGTTCGACGTATCCGATAACGACGTCCACGCCGCGTTCTCTGAGGCGACGCCCTTCGTTGAGCATAGCGTAGGTCTTACCCACGCCCGCACACGGACCGAGATAGATCTTCAATTTTCCAGCCTGTTGCTGGCGTATGATTTGGAGAAAATCATCGGCACTGGGCCTTGCAGGCAGCTCGGTTTCGGAGTGCATGGCGGAATGATGAATGAAACGGCGGTTATTTTGGTGCCAGTTTGTCGAGGGAAAGATTGAGCTGCAGGACATTTACGCCGGGTTCGCCGAAAATGCCCAACGACCGGCGCGCTGTGGCTTTGTCGATTTCGACTTTCACGGTTTCCGGTGGCAGCCCTCGTTCCCTGGCTACACGCGGAGTTTGGAGGAGGGCATTCTTGATGCTGATATGCGGGTCGAGACCGCTGCCGCTGGCGGTAACGGCGTCGCCGGGGACCAACGCATCAGCGGCGAGGCCGTTTTCGGCGCGATACGTCGCGACGCGTTCTTTGACGGCATCAATGAATTTCTGCGAAGTCGGCCCGAGGTTTGAGCCGCTCGAGTTGGCGGCGTCATAGCCTAGGGCTCCCGCAGCCGACGGGCGTGGATGAAAGTATTTCGCTCCGTAAAAATTCTGGCCGAGCAACTCGGAACCGATGATTTTTCGTTCCCCGCTTTCAATGAGGCTGCCGTTGGCCTGGTGTGGAAAAAGCAGCTGACCCGCGCCCCAGATGAGAGCTGGGTAAATGCCGCAGAGGCCGATGGCAAAAACGATCGTTGCCAGGATCGACGTGGTGAGTTCTTTGAAGATGGTTTTCATGGATTCGTTGGTATGGGATTAGACGAGATTCAATGCTGCGACGACGAGGTCGATGAGCTTGATGCCGATGAAAGGAACGATAACGCCGCCAAGACCGTAGATAAGCAGGTTGCGCTGGAGGATCTTGCCCGCGCCAAGCGGCCGGAATTTTACGCCTCGTAGTGCCAGCGGGATTAGCAATATGATGATGATTGCGTTGAAAATCACGGCACTGAGGATCGCGCTTTGTGGCGAGGCGAGGTTCATGATGTTCAACGGCGCAATTTCCGGGAACGTAATGACCAGCATCGCCGGGATGATGGCGAAATATTTCGCCACGTCGTTCGCGATGGAAAATGTCGTGAGGGCACCGCGCGTGATTAGCAATTGTTTTCCGATTTCGACGACCTCGATAAGCTTGGTTGGGTTCGAATCGAGATCGACCATGTTTCCGGCTTCCTTCGCGGCCTGTGTCCCCGTGTTCATCGCGACGCCGACGTCAGCCTGCGCAAGGGCAGGGGCGTCATTGGTGCCGTCGCCAGTCATGGCAACCAGGTGGCCGCCTTCCTGTTCCTTGCGGATGAGCGCGAGTTTCTGCTCCGGTGTAGCCTCGGCGAGGAAATCATCGACGCCTGCTTCCTTGGCAATGGCTGCGGCGGTCCGCGGGTTGTCGCCGGTAATCATAATCGTGCGGATACCCATCGCGCGGAAACGCTCGAAGCGATCCGCAAGACCGCCCTTGACGATGTCCTTGAGGTAAATCGTGCCCAACACCGTGTTATTGGCGGCCACTACCAGCGGCGTGCCGCCCAATCCGGAGATCTTGCTAACATCAGTTTGCACGGATTCGGGCAAGCCATTGCCAGTGAAAGCTCTGACCTGATCGGCAGCGCCTTTGCGGTATCGGATGCCATCGAGGTCGACGCCGCTCATCCGCGTTTGTGCCGTAAAAGGGATGAACACGGCATGCGGCAACTCGTGCAGCTCGCGTCCGCGCAGGCCGTATTTTTCCTTGGCTAGAACCACAATACTGCGGCCTTCTGGCGTTTCGTCGGCCAACGACGAAAGCTGGGCCGCTTCGGCGAGCGATTCCTTCGTGACACCCGGCGCCGGAAAAAATTCCGTGGCCTGCCGATTGCCAAGCGTGATAGTGCCTGTCTTGTCGAGCAACAGGACGTCCACGTCACCCGCGGCTTCAACGGCGCGCCCGCTCATGGCGAGGACATTCTTTTGCACAAGACGGTCGATGCCCGCAATGCCAATTGCACTGAGCAACCCGCCAATGGTCGTTGGAATCAAACACACGAGCAGGGCAACCAGGACCGTGATCGACAAATCGACGCCATTCTTGATGCCGAAGGCTTTCATCGACATCAGCACGACAAGGAAGATAATCGTCAGTGCGGAGAGTAGAATAGTTAGCGCAATTTCGTTGGGGGTCTTCTGCCTCTTGGCCCCTTCTACGAGCCCGATCATGCGATCGAGAAATGTCTCGCCCGGATTGGCGGTGATGCGAATCTTGATCACATCTGAGAGAACGCGCGTGCCGCCGGTGACCGCGCTGCGGTCGCCGCCACTTTCGCGGACAACAGGAGCGGATTCGCCCGTGATGGCGGACTCGTCGACGGTCGCGGCGCCTTCGATGACCTCCCCATCGCCGGGAATGAGCTCGCCGGCTTTCACGACAACGAGATCTCCCTTTTTGAGCGCGCTCGACGGAATCTCCTGTGTTTTCCCGTCAGATCCGATTCGGTTGGCCCTTGTTTCGGTTTTGGCTTTGCGGAGCGTTTCGGCCTGAGCCTTGCCGCGCCCTTCGGCCATTGCTTCTGCGAAATTCGCAAAGAGGACGGTAAACCACAGCCAGAGCGTAATTTGCAACAGGAACGGAAAGGATGCTCCTTGCCCCCCCGTGAAAAGCAGCACGGTGGTGATGAGCGCGCCAACTTCCGTAACGAACATGACGGGGTTGCCGAGCATGTGGGCCGGATTGAGTTTTCTGAAGGATTCGCCGATCGCGGGGATGATGATCGCCGGATCGAAGATGGAGTGAGTTTTGGCAGCCATTTTCGAAATAAAAAATTAGGAAGCGAGAATTAATAATTAGAACAGTTTTCCTGCGTGCATGAGGAAATGTTCGATGACCGGCCCGAGCACCAGTGCTGGAACGAATGTTAGCGCACCTATGAGAAGAACAGTGCCGACCAGCAGGGCCGTGAACAGCGAGCCCGAGACCGGAAAAGTTCCGGCGCTTTCCGCGATGAGTTTTTTGCGGGCGAGCGACCCGGCCAAGGCCAGGATGGGGACGATCATGGCAAATCGGCCAAAGAGCATGGCCAAGCCGAGAGTCGTATCATACCATGGCGCGTTGGCGGTCAGGCCCGCAAAGGCGCTGCCGTTGTTGCCCGTGGCGGAACTGTAGGCATAGAGGATTTCACTGAATCCATGGGGGCCGCTGTTGTTCGTGCCATCGGTAGCAACGCCTGAGGAGTCTGGAAGCCCCATGTTGCTAATAGATGCCCAGGCCGTGAAGCCCAGGACCGAGAATGCGATGATGAGGATGACAAAGGACGCCATTTTTATGTCGTAGGGCTCAATTTTTTTGCCTACGTATTCGGGAGTTCGCCCGACCATCAGACCTGCGATAAAAACGGCGATAACGACATAAACCAACATGCCATAGAGGCCTGCTCCAACGCCGCCGAAGACGACTTCGCCGAGTTGTATGTTGAGCAGCGGAACGAGGCCGCCAAGGGGCGTAAATGAGTCGTGCATCGAGTTGACTGCGCCGCAGGAGGCGTCCGTTGTGATTGTGGCGAAGAGCGCAGAATTGAAGATTCCAAAGCGAACTTCTTTGCCTTCCATGTTGCCGTCCGCTGGATCGACGCCCAGAGCCGTGAGGACCGGGTTGCCTGCCGCTTCAAACTTCCACGCCACAAGAGCGCCGGCGAGGAACAAGACAAGCATGGCTGCCCAAACGGCCCAGCCGTGTTCTTGATGTTTGACCGTCCGGCCGAGGTAGTACGTCAACGCACTTGGGATGGCAAAGATGGATAAAATCTGCAGGAAATTTGACAGAGGCGTCGGATTTTCAAAGGGATGCGCAGCATTGGCATTAACATAACCGCCGCCATTTGTTCCGAGCATTTTGATGGCCACCTGGCTCGCCATCGGGCCCTGGACGATTGCCTGGGTATCCGTGACCTGATCTTCCATGATGGGCTTGCCGGAAGTGTCATTCACCGTTTCGCCCTTGTCGTCTTTTTTCTCGACTTGCGTGTGAACGGGTTCAACAAGGCTGGCGCTTTCATATGGCTTGAAGTTCTGGATCATGCCCTGGGAGATCAGAACCATCGCGTAGATCGCGCAGATCGGAAGAAGCAGATAGTAGGTCGTGCGAACCATATCCACCCAGAAGTTGCCGATGGTCTTCGATGTGTGGCGGGCAATCCCGCGCACGAGCGCCGCTGCAATGCTGATGCCGGCAGCCGCGGAGACGAAGTTATGAATCGCGAGCGCGACCATCTGCGAGAGATAGGACATTGTGCTTTCGCCGGCATAACTCTGCCAGTTGGTGTTGGTCGTGAAGCTGGCTGCGGTGTTGAACGACAGGTGTTCGCTCAACCCGCCAAGCTTTTGCGGGTTGAGAGGCAGCGCGGCCTGCAGACGGAGAATGACGTACGTAAAAAGCATCCCGACGGCACTGAACAGTAGAAGGGCGACGGTGTATTGCTTCCAGTCGTGCTCCTTCTGGGGATCGACGCCGATGATTTTGTAGGTAGTACGTTCTAAAGGCTTTACGATGGGATCCAGGAAGGTTTTGCCGTCAGCATCGAGGACCTGACAAAGATAAAGGCCGAGGGGCTTTGTGATTGCCAGCAAAATGCCGACGTAAAGGAAGAGCTGAATCCAGCCGGAGCTATTCATGTTGGTGAAGAAAGAAATTAAAACTTTTCGGGACGAATGATGGTGAAGATCAGATAAGCGATCAGCCCCAGTGCGATGATTGCGACAACGATGTTTTCCATGGTCTTGGCGGGTTGATTAAACTTTCTCGCAGGCCCAAATGAAGAGGAGCATCAGGGCAAAAAATCCGATGGATGTGAGGGTGTAGAGTAAATCTTCCATTGTGATGTGATTTGGCGGGTTTGATGTCCGAGGGGAAAACGAATGGATAGCGGCGATGACAGGCGTTCGAATCAGTAGCTTTGGAAGCCTCAAAAGAATTACTGGTCGCCAAGATTGTACGGCTCACAGCTGTATCCGAAATGGGATAGCTCAAAGAGGCGCCGCATATTCTGTTGCGCGGGTTCATAATTCTTGTCGAGTTTGATAGCGTGCCCGTAATATTTTTTCGCCAGTTCCTGGTCCCCCTGCATTTCGAAAAGAACGCCGGCGAGATTAAAGGACTCTGCGTTGGTTTTGAACTCCAGGGCACGGACGAGATATTCCTTTGCGGCGGAGAATTCCTGCAGGTTGAGAAGGCGCTTGGCTAGCATCATATTCGTCTCAAAATCATCGACCCTTCGGGCGGGCTCGGGCTTCGGCTCATGCCGCGCGAGAATATCCTGGACAATATTGCGCAAGGCTTCGGGGGTCATCGGCTTACTTAGAAAATCGATGGCCCCCAGTTTCATCGCCTGGACCGCATGCGGGATGTCGCCGTAAGCGGTAATGATAACGGCAGGTGTTAGATAGTGTCGGTTGCGCATTTCCGACAGAAGCTCGAGGCCATCCGCTTCCGGCATGCGCATATCGAGAATGGCTAAGTCGAATGTTTGCGCGGCGAGATATTCCAGCGCTTTGGAAGCCGACTCGGCTTCGGTGATGGCGAAGCCTTCGGTTTCGAGAGTTATTCGGTAACTGAGACGGACGTTAGGTTCATCGTCTACAACGAGGATACGTTTTTTCATGTGATTACTCCAAAGTGATTTGCTGGCAGGTCGAAGTAGAATTCGCTGCCATGGCCGGGGGTGCTGTTAACTCCGATCGAGCCACCTTGCGAGAGGACGATTTCCTTCGCGATCGCCAGACCGAGCCCCGCGCCGCCAGCTTCCGAGCCTGGAACACGGAAGAATCGATCGAAGATCTGTGCGTGATATTCCGGGGGAATCCCGGGACCGGTGTCCACGACTGAGAAGCGAATATGACCATTCCTGGGCGCGGCACGCAGCGTGATTTCTTCGCCGGGTTTAGTGTGCTTGACGGCGTTTGAAATGAAATTTGAAAAGACGAGGCCGATTTGACGGGCGTCGACCACAACCTTGGGCAGGTGCGGCGCGACATCGATAGCGAGGCGAGAGTTGCGCGACTCCACGAGTGGTCGCAATTCGTTCGCGGCAGCGTCGACTAGTTCACGCGCTTCGACAGGCTGGCCGATGAAGGCAGCTCCGCCGGACTCGAGTTTGGCCAGGTCGAGTAGGTCATTAATCATGCGCAGGAGACGCTCGGAATCGTCACGCGCGGCAAGGAGAAGTTCGGTCTGTTTTGCATTGAGCGTGCCGATGCGTTCCTCGAGCAATAAATGCAGACCCATGCGGACGCTGGTCAGCGGCGTTTTGAGTTCGTGACTGACCGTCGAAACAAGATTGGTCTTGAGTTCGTCCAGAAGACGCAGCCGGGTGACGTCCTGCAAAATAACGGCTGCACCGAAGATTCGGCCGGCTTCGTCGCGGATGCCGATGACACGCGGCAGAAGAAAGATTTCACGATCTTCCACGTGGAAAACCAGTACTCGTTCGAAGCTGGTGGGGAGATAGTCCGGGGAACCGTTCAAGACGCGATCCACTTCCGCCTGCACATTTGCGGGCAGCGTGTTTTTTTGCCCGATATGCAGAAGAAATCTGTTTGCAGCGGGATTCGTAAAATCAATCCGGCCATCAGACGTGAGAGCAATGATAGGATCCGGAAATGCGGAAAATGTTATTTCCGTCATCTGCCTGGCCTGATGGATTCGATCACCCATCATCTGGCGGTAGGCGCGCAGTTTGGTGGCCATTTTGTTGAAGGTATCGGCGAGCTGGCCGAGTTCATCCTTCGATGTGACCGGTACGACCTGGTCGATTTTTCCTTCACCGAGCTCTTTCGAGACCGTTGTGAGGGTCTGAATCGGTTCCAGAATGGATCGCTGGAGCCGCGCTGCAAAATAGATGGCGCCTGCGATTCCGATTGCGATGGCAATAGTCATGTAGCGCGTCGAATCCGCACTGAGCCGGCGGGCCTCGCGATCGGCCTGAACCATGTTTTCCTGGTTGATACGAATAATCTCCTGCGCCGTGTCCTTGATGGTCGTGAACATGGGCAGCAGTTCGTTGAAATACATCTTACGGCGAGCTTCCAGGTCGGGCGTAGCCCAAAAGGTTTCGGCGGCTGCGCCGTATCTTTGGTGGACTTGCTTCACGTTTTCCGCGAGTTCCGCTTCGCCGGGCAGCGTGACATTGTTGAGCTCCGTGCGGAGGCCGTCGCGAAAGATCGGGAGGTTCTGCGCGTACAATTTGCGTCCTCGTTCGTCTTCGCCTGCAAGGGTGAAGAACAATGCGGAATCCATGCGTTCTGCGGCTTCTTTCATTTGCTGCCCTGCGAGGACGCTCCGGTAATTTTCGCGGAGGATGACGTCGACGGAATGGCCGAGTTTGGTGAAAAGGGTGACGGCGTAAACGCCCATCGCTACAAGCAGGATGAAGAGGGGCGCCAGGCCCAAAAAGATGCGTTGCTTCATACGGCCCAGAGTGGCTCCTGCTCCGTGGTTAGGCTAGGCAACACACCGGGGACCACGGCTGTTAACGGAGAATGGCGGGAACAAAAATGCGGGAGCATTGGTTTTCATAGCGAAAACAGTAATTAGCAAAACGTGTGCCAATGCGCCTGCCGTCTATTTAAGTGCTTCTGCGAAAACGTGTTACAGGAAACGTTGGCATGAACTCAACGGGCCCGTCTCGTGCATTTTGCACGATTTCGTCAGTCCTTGATTGCAATTTGCCCGGCGACTTACAGCTTCTTCCGTTTTCGGTAGAGGGTCGCGGGATCGATGCCGAGAATCGTCGCCGCTTCGTCGAGGGTCTGCGTATTCGCCACGACTCGCCGAATGTGTTCGGCCTCGATTTCTTCCAGCGTCCGTCTTCCGCCGATTCGGATTTCGGAAGGGGTGTGAATGGTTTCCGCCAAATCGTCGGGCACGATCCATTCACCGTCGGACAGAATCACCGCCCGCTCGATGACGTTGCGCAGTTCACGCAAATTTCCCGGCCAGCTGTATTTGTGGATCGCTTCCAACGCCTCGGGCGAAAATCCGCGCACCTGTTTTCCAGAATGACGCGCGAGAAACGCGAGGTGGTTCAAGGCGATTTTCTCAATGTCCTGCACACGGTCGCGCAAGGGCGGCAGGCGCACGGAGATGACATTAAGTCGGTAATAGAGGTCTTCACGAAATTTTCCAGCCGATACGGCTGCCGACAGATCGCGATTGGTCGCTGAAATGACCCGGACATTGGCCCGCCGCGGCTTGGTTTCTCCCAAGCGCTCGTATTCACGCTCCTGAAGAAGCCGCAGCAGCTTTGCCTGAATCTCCAGCGGCAGTTCGCCGATTTCATCGAGAAACAATGTTCCGCCATCCGCAGCTGCGACTTTGCCCAGCGTGTCGGCATGGGCGCCGGTAAACGAGCCTTTCACGTGACCAAACAGTTCGCTCTCGAGTAGTTCCCGCGAGAGGCTCGGGCAGCTTACTGTCACGAACGCGCCGCTGCGCCGCGGACTGCACTGATGGATCGAGCGAGCGAGTACGCTTTTACCGGTGCCGCTCTCCCCGAGCAGCAGGATCGTCGCCTCGCTTTCTGCTGCCTTGAAAGCAATATCGATAACTTTTCGCATGCCGGGCGTTTGCGATGTGAGGTCAATATCGGGGCCTTCGACACCAAGACGCGACTCAAGTTCTGCGACGCGGCGCTCGAGTCGTTTTGTTTTCTCCACTTTTGCCAGCACCTGACGCACTTGATCCGGCGTACAAGGCTTCGGCAGGTAGTCAAGAGCACCTCTGCGCATCGCTTCCACGGCGGTCTCGATCGAGCCGTACGCTGTCACCATCACTACGGCAACCTGCGGTGAAATCCGGAGGATTTCGTCGAGCACGTCGAGTCCACTTTCCTGACTGAGCCGCAAATCGAGCAGAACGGCGTCGAAAGGTGTGGCGCGGAGTTCCGCGAGAGCGTCCGCGCTGTTCGACGTGGAGGCCACCGTATGGTCCATGGACTCCAGGGCAAGTGTCATCGCGCGCCGGATGTTTTTTTCGTCGTCAACGATCAAAATGCGCATTGGAGTTTGTTACGCTATGCCGTGGCAAGCGGCGGACGCCAGCGGGAAGATTCGTGTGCTGCTGGAAAAGCTTTCAGAACAAACGGACCGCTGTTCGGACATTTTCATCGAAAGGTGCCTACTGAAGAAGCGTCGAGCGGGTCGAATCGGTCAATGCGGTGACCAGAGAATCTCGGCAGCGGCCCAGGCGTTTGTATTGGAGCATGTCGCTGGGCATGGTTTTGAGTTCGTGGGCGAGTCGGGCAGAGAGGAGGCGGTCCTGGCTTAGAAGAGTCAGCGGATAAATCTCGATACGGATGCCGAACAGGAATGTGCGGGTGTCGAGGGCCACCAGAGCCTGATCTTCGACTCGAAGCCACACCTGGGAGAGATCGGGGTTTATAGGAACGGGCGGGAGCTTGTGCCGGATATGCTGGTCGAGTTGTGGCGACGCGGAGAGCCCCCAGTTTTCGCGTCCGTAGGCAGCGCCCGGATTTTGCGCAAGGCGATTAAAGAAATGGGTGATCTTTGGACCGATTTGGACGTTGAGATCCGGAACGGCTCCGTGGACGAAGTCCATTGGATGCCCCAGTTTTTCCGGAAGGCTCCATGTGCTCGGGAAGCAAACGGCACCGGCGGCCACGGTCCAGTTCCCGGCGGCATCGAGCTGCATGAGCACGAGGTCCGGTTCCAGATCGGCGGCAATCCCGGTGAGGTCTTCCGCCTGGGTCCATCGACGCAGGAACCTTGCCAACAGGCCGATCTCTGCACGGGGCGTCTGGCAGACGTAATGTTCGGGCTCTTCGGCCAGAATTTTCCGCCGCTGCGCCAGCAATTCTCTCATCGGATCCTTTGGCGAAAAAAAGGCCTCTGGCTGCAAGGTCCGCAAATTCATCGTGAACCGGAAGCCGTTGGGCGGGAACAGCTTCAGTAAATGAGGAAACTCCAGGGCCATCGTCAAAAAGTTAACCGCGGCGAGCAAAGGCAGCGAAGGATCTTAGATCTTGGTGTCCTTTGCTTCCTTGGTGTTCATGTTTTTGACCGGGACCGGGAGCGCCTCACAGACATCGCGCCAGCCAGGGAAATTCCATTTATTGGGGAAACCAATGCATTGCTCCGGCTTGGCCGCTTGAACCAGGCAGTCCCGGCCGTCGAGGAAAATGCATTCGCCGTTTCCTTTGTCGATCAACGCGAGACCCCGGCGGTCCGGCCGGAGTCGGGTATAGCGTTCGATAAAATCACGCTCATCCAGCTCGAGCAGACCCGACATGGCTGCAATGTCCGCGTCGGTCAGTTTCACCTGACCCGGCCATTTACAACAATTCGTGCAGCGCTGGCATTGATAGTAAACGTCCATTCGATAGCGGTTTGCGGATTCTGGAAGACGGAAAGAAAAACGGTGTGCGCCAATCCGCAATCGAAAAGTCCTTCCCATTCCGGCATCTGCCGCCTACAAACGCGCGTCTATGCGTATTTTGGTCACTGGCGGATGCGGCTTCATAGGCAGCAATTTCCTCCGATTCTTTCTCCAACATTACCAGCCCACTCTCGTTACAAACGTCGATTTGCTGACGTACGCGGGTAACAGCCATACCGTCGATGATCTCGCCAAAAAGTATCCCGATCGCTACGAATTTGTCCGGGCCGACATCGCTGACGAAAAGGCCATTAACGCTCTGTTGAGCCGGCATGCGTATTACGCGGTCATTAATTTTGCCGCGGAGAGCCATGTGGATCGCAGCATTACTTCGCCGCACGAATTCATCCGCACCAACGTATTGGGAACCAGCGTCTTGTTGCATTCGGCGCGCACTCATGGTGTGAAGCGTTTCCTTCAAATCTCCACCGACGAAGTCTATGGCTCGCTTGGCCCCGAGGGTAAATTCACTGAAACAACACCGCTCGACCCAAGTTCGCCGTATTCAGCGAGCAAGGCCGGCGCTGACCTCCTGGCGCTTGCGTGCCATCACACCTACGGGCAGGAAGTCCTCATCACGCGCTGCTCCAACAACTATGGGCCTTATCAATTTCCCGAGAAATTGATCCCGCTCATGATCATCAAGGCTACGCGTGACGAACCATTGCCTGTTTATGGCGATGGCCTCAATGTCCGTGACTGGATCCATGTCGAGGACCATTGCGCCGCGGTCGCCACGGTCCTTTTTGAGGGTAAACCGGGTGAAGTTTACAATGTTGGTGGCGACGGGGAACTGCCGAACATCGAAGTCGTCAAAGCCATTCTGAAGCGGCTCGGAAAACCGGACAGTCTCATTTCATATGTCACCGATCGGCTCGGGCATGATCGCCGGTACGCGATCGATTCGTCAAAAATCCAGCGCGAACTGGGCTGGAAACCGTTGCATCGTCCGGAAACAAGCATCCCGGCGACGGTGGATTGGTATCTGGCCCATCGCGCCTGGTGGGAGCCTCTTTTGAAGCGCTAAACCTATGGCTCGTATTCTCATCATCGGCAGCGGGGGACGCCTCGGGGGCGCCCTCAAGGAAATCTACTCAACCCGGCACAAAGTCATCGGGCTGGATCGCAAGGCGTTGGATTTCAGCGACTTGAAGAACGTTCGCAGAACGATCGCCGATCAGCCGGAATTCGACGTGGCAATTAACTGCGCTGCGCTGACGAACGTTGACTACTGCGAGACGCATCGCGAGGAGGCGTTTACTGTTAACGCTGAAGCGGTCCGGGTAGCCGCCGAAGCGGTGTCCGAACGGAGCGCTCAGCTGATTCACATCAGCACGGATTACGTATTCGATGGCGCCAAAACCGGTTCCTATGCCGAAACGGATGAAGTCACGCCGATCAGCGTTTACGGAGAGTCCAAACGGGCAGGGGAGATTGCCCTTTTGGAGGTCTCTCCAGACCATCTGGCTGCCCGCGTTTCATGGGTATTTGGCCCGCACCGGCCGAGTTTCGTCGACATGATGCTCAAACGCGCTGCGACCGATGAGAAGGTCTCTGCGATTGCCGACAAGGATTCCACGCCGTCGTACACCTTGGATCTTGCAGCGATGATCGAGCCTTTCTTCATTGGCGTGCGTGCCGGTGGCGTCCTGCATCTTTGCAACAGCGGCTTTTGCACCTGGCGCGAGTACGCACAACACGCGCTTGACGTGGCGCTTGCCATTGGGCTTCCGCTCAAGGCCACGCATGTCGATCCTATCCCGCTCGATTCCCTGAAGGCCTTTGTCGCCAGACGCCCGCGCAACACCGTGATGTCCACGGCGCGCTTTACGGCATTGACGGGCCAAACTCCGCGTCCCTGGCAGGAAGCCGTGCGGGAATATGTAACGACATACGGCCGGCGGATCGTGACTGGTTAGTGCCGGGGTTTGCCGGCAGTCGCGGTGGAATGGAAAAACGACGATCACAAACCGGTTCTTGCTCATCGACCGACTCTAACTTACATAACCGATCGGTCTTTCCATGAATTCCCCTCGAAATTGGATTGCGCGAGCTTGCTGGATTCTCGTGGGCTTTGCCGGTGTTGCAGCCATTGCGGTGCTCGCTCTCTCTGGGGGGGAACCGGTCAACGCGCTGTGGATCATCATTGCTTCGGTTTGTGTGTTTGCGATTTCCTACCGGTTTCACTCGGCATGGTTGATGGCCAAGGTGCTTACGCTGGACGAGTTGCGTGCGACACCGGCGGTCGTGCACGAAGACGGCAAAGATTACGTTCCGACCAATCGATGGGTCGTTTTTGGTCATCATTTTGCCGCGATCGCCGGTCCGGGTCCACTCGTAGGGCCGGTGTTGGCGGCCCAATTCGGTTTTCTGCCTGGCATGCTTTGGATGCTCATCGGTGCCACGCTCGGTGGAGCCGTGCACGATTGCATGGTGATGTTTTGCTCGACGCGGCGGCGCGGTAAATCGCTGGGCCAGATGGTTCGCGAGGAAGTTGGGACATTTGCCGGTTTCGTCGCTTTGGTCAGCGTGGTCGCAATCATGATCATCCTCCTCGCCGTGTTGGCGCTGGTCGTCGTTCGGGCTCTTGCGGAGAGTCCGTGGGGATTGTTCACAATACTGGCTTCGATGCCGATTGCGATGGCAATGGGAATCGGGATGCGGAAATGCCGCGGGGGCATTGCGTGGATCACGATCGCAGGAGTGGTGGCGTTGCTCTTTTCCGTCGTGGCGGGGCAATGGATCCACGGGTCACCTCTGGAGAAATGGCTGACGCTGGACGGCAGGTCCCTGGCCTTTGGTATCATGGGCTATGGACTTCTCGCCTCGGTGCTGCCGGTTTGGCTGTTGCTGGCGCCGAGAGATTATCTAAGCACGTTTCTGAAGATAGGCGCGGTGGCGCTGCTGGGGATCGCCATCATAATTATAGCCCCGGTGCTGCAAATGCCTGCGCTGACAAAGTTTATCGATGGAACAGGACCGGTTTTCGCCGGCTCGGTATTCCCGTTTTGCTTTATCACCATTGCTTGCGCTGCGGTGTCGGGATTTCATGCGATCATTTCCTCGGGAACGACGCCGAAATTGTTGCGAAACGAGCGCGATATTCGGGTCGTGGGTTACGGGGCAATGATCACGGAAATGCTCGTGGGCATCATGGCCCTGATCGCGGCGTGCGTAATGCCACCTGGCGAATATTTCGCGATCAACATGAAAGGCGAGCCAGCTGCCGTGGTGGAGAAAGTGACTGCACTGGGATATCCCGTGAGCGAAAAACAGATGGCCGATCTGGCGGACAGCGTGGGAGAAAAAACGATGATTGGCCGGACGGGGGGCGCGCCGACATTTGCCGTCGGCATGGCGCACCTGTTTTCGAGTGCGTTGGGAAGCAAGGCGGCGTTGGCATTGTGGTATCACTTTGCGATCATGTTCGAGGCGATGTTCATCCTCACGACCATCGATGCTGGGACGCGCGTGGGGCGATTTTTGATACAGGATTTGTTGAGTTATATATGGAAGCCGCTGGGACGGACTGATTTGTTGTGGGCGAACTGGATCGCCAGTACGGGTTTCGTCGCCGCTTGGGGGTACTTTCTGTATCAGGGCGTTGTCGATCCGCTCGGTGGCATCAATTCGCTGTGGCCAATCTTCGGCGTAGCGAATCAGTTGCTGGCAGTCATCGCCCTCGCGCTCGGCACGACCGTCCTCATCAAAATGAATCGCATCCGGTATTTGTGGGTATCGCTCGTTCCATTGGCATGGCTCCTTACCGTGACGATGTCCGCCGGATGGCTGAAAATTTTCAGTCCCGACCCGCGCCTGGGTTTTCTGAGCGCTGCCACGGAGTTCCGAAGAAAAATTGCCGGTAGCAGCCTGGATCCGGAGAAGCTGACTGCGTGGCAGGCGCAACTCCAGAGCAGTCAGATTAACGCCGTAGTTACTGGCGCGTTTTTGGTGCTTGTGATGCTGCTGGTTGCGTCGTGCGCGTATGTCTGGTGGCAGCTTTTAGCGGGAAAAAAGACGTCGCCGATTCGGGAAGAGCCCTACACCGTGCTGGCGCTGGCGAAATGATTGAAGGGAGCTTTCAGGAGCCACACACAGGTTGCGACTGTTAGCCCGACGAAAGTCAGGTTAGTGCCCAACTGTCAGTTTGTAATCCGGAAAGCGGTTCTTCAGTTCGAGCAAGCTCTTTTCGGCTTCCGATGTGTTACCTGCTTTGTTCCAGGCATCCGCGGCTTTTTCCAGCGCGATAGGAGTCAAATCGGCGTCATCGTAGAGTAACGCGACAGCGGCGTAGCTTTTCGCGGCAGCCTCGAAATTGCCGGCGGCGAACTCAATGTCCCCCGTGAGGACGCGGCCTTCTGCGTTGAGGCGTCCTTCGGGCTGCAAGGCGAGGGCTTCGTTGACCTTGGTCCGGGCGGCGTCGTAGTTGCTCTGAGCGAGTTCGAGGCGGGCGAGAGCCAGCGTTCCGCGGCATTTCAGGCCAGGTTCCTGAGTACCAGCGATGTACGTCGCGAGATTCTTGCGGGCTTTGTCCCATTGTTTCTCGCGAACCTGGGCGTCGCCGAGCATGTAATAAACTTCATTGTCCGGGTTACCGGGGATATTGGCAATGTGGGCTTCGAGATAGCGGGCTGCCTTTGCCATGTCTTCCTTGTCGTAATATTTGAGACCGAGCCAGCGGAAGATTTCGCCGGGAAGCCCGCGTTTGCCGCCCTGAGCCTGGTAATAATCGACTTCGCGTGAGACGATATCGAGTTTTTCCAGGTAGTAGTTGGATAGAATGATGCGGATACTCGCGTCGTCGAAATACGTTTTCGGATCGCCTTTCCGCGCTTCGTCGAGTGGCGCAATTGCGCCGTCGTAGTTTTTCGCCTCAAACGCGGCCCAGCCAATGTAGTAGTGTGCCTGTGCGGCGTAAGATGAATTCGGGTATTCCTTCAGGAGCTGCTGGAAGGTCGCGGACATCGCCTGGTTGTCCTCCTGTTGACCTTGTGTGAGGGCTTTTTGGGCTATTGCGAGTTCGCGCTCGGGAGCCTTCGGATATCGGTTGATGAGCGTATCAAAATCGCGGACCGCATCCGAATAAGCACGCAATCGCAGCGACGCAAAGCCCCGCTGGACAAGCGCTTTGGGGGCATTGTCGTGATATGGGAAGGCGGCAATAAAGGCGCCCATCGCGTCGATGGTGTTTGGCCAATCTTCGGCCTGACTGTAGCACCAGCCGGCACGGTAGAGACATTCCGCTTTCAGCGTGTCGTTGAGTAGGTTCGTCGATGTTTCCTGGTAAACCTTCGCGGCTTGAGGGTAGCGCTTGTTCTTGTAAAAATACTCTGCCTTGAGAAGCTTCGCCTTGTCGGCGCGATCTGAGGATGGGTTCTGTTTGAGAAAATCGTCAATGGCCGCCGGCAATGAGGCATCGTTGGAGGCGGAAAGATTCAGGAGCCGTTGATACCTGGCTTCCGCGGCTTCGGGACTATCGGGAAATCCATTGATGATTTGATCATAGATGCTCGTTGCATCCAGGGGGCGTCCGGCTTGACGATAGGCATTCGCGGCGAGGATGAGTAATTCGGGCGGAGCCGCACCGCCACCGGTGATATCGCCAGATTCGAACATCCGGATTGCTCCCGCGAAATCGCCGACGTCGTAGCGCAATTTCATCAAGCCAAGCCGGGCTTGAGGGCGCCAAAGACCGGTTCCGGGCGCATCGATTGCGCGCTGATAATACTGGGAGGCTTTGGAGAATTGTTTGAGTGCTGCGGCCATGTTTGCAGCGCGCATCCAGGTTTCGCCCCGGAGTTCGTTGCGGTCTGTTTCTGCGGCGACCTTCTCGTATTGGGCAAGGGCTTCCGCCGGATTGCCCGTATCCTCGGCGTACTTTGCAACGGCAAGTCGGGCAGCGATGCGGAACGGATTCTTGCCTTCGATGGCGAGGATGTCTTGAAAAACCAGACGTGCTTCCGCGCGTCGGCCGGTTTCTTCAAGGCAGCGGGCCTCGTAGTAGCGCGCAGAGAGTTTCAGGTCGGCATTGACGGCGTTGACAGCGGCGCGACGGTAAAGTGTGATTGCTTCGTCGTAGCGCCGTTGCCCGTAGTAGGCTTCCGCGAGCCGGTACGACGCGGCGCCGAGAAATTCGCCCGATGTGTATTCGGAGACGATCTGGCGATAGCAATTGACAGAGGCCGGCGTATTGCCGAGAGCCCGGTAACATTCGCCAAGGCGGAAAAGGGCCGACTGGCGTCCATTATCATTCGGGTAGTTGGCTAGAAATTTTTCGTACTGCGGTGCAGCCAGATCGTACATTCTCCGCGAGTATAGGCCGTTGGCAGAGTCGAGCTGATCGGCGGCCGCTCCGGTGGTTCCTGCGCGGGAGCCGGTGCGCGGAGCAATGCGAATGGAGCCTTCTTCGTCCTGGCCGGGGGAGGGCTGTGGTGTTTCGCCAATGATGACCTGCGGAGTTGCGGAGGGCTGCAACGGGATGGGCGTGGGGATCGGCCCAGCCGGTTGCTGCGAAAATGGCGTGGGGCTTTGGGCCGGGGTTTGCACCTGTGTAGGCTGCGGTGCGGGGCGCTCGTATGGGAGGGCCCGGGGATATTGCGGTTCCTGAGGGGCGGGCGAAGGAAAAGGCGTTCGGATCGGCTGCGCGCGACGGATTTCCGGTTCGGGAGACGGAGATGCGTCCTGGGCGCGGAGTGGCACGACAGCGGCGGCGACTGCCAGAATAAGGGCCGGAGACAGCCTGCGTTGTGGGTTAATCACTGCTGCGTCGGCTTGCTGGCATTAAACAGAAGGTTCCAGATGTTGGCCTGCCGGCAGATGTCCATAACCTTCATGATGTGCTTGTATTCCACGTTCTCGTCTCCGCGCAGAATGATGGCTTGATCGGGATACAATTCCGAGAGTTTCGTAAGCCGAGTGAGCAATTCGTCGGCGGTCAACTGTTTCTTGTTGATGATGTAGGTGCCGTCGACTTTCACATTGACGACGACCTGGGAGAACTGCGGTTGGCCCTCGGAACCACTCTTTGCCGAGGGAACTTTGACGTCCAGTTCGTTTTCTTCGAGGGCGAAATTCCACGTAACGATGAAGAAAACCAGAATGACCAACAGGACGTCAATCATCGGCGCGAGCTGAAACGCCGGCGTAACCAGCGGTTGATTTTTGCGGAAATTCACGGATCGGAGGTTTAAAAATCGTCGTCGTCGATGATCGATCGGCGTGCCGTTTCCCGAGGAGTTTTTTCGAAACTGGCTGAGAAAAGACTCAGCAAATGCGCCGTTGCCCCTTCCAACTCGGCGATCAGCGCTTGTACTTTGCCACGGAACAAGGCGTAAAAAGCCATGGCTGCGATGCCCACTATGAGCCCCGCGGCAGTCGCCACCAGCGCTTCGCCCACGCCTTTTGCCAGAAGCAGAGTGCGCGACGCGTCGGCGGTTTTTGCGCCCAGCGTTCCGAAGGATTTAATGATGCCGCTCACGGTTCCCAGCAGGCCGAGCATGGGCGCCAGCATGGCAATATCAGCGAGATAAACGATGCGCTGATTGAGGATGCCAGCAATGCGGCTGCCTTCGGTTTCCGCGACTTCCCGGACGCCCTGCAGTGTGGCTCCCGGGGTTTTCGTGGCGAAATCAAGCATCCGTCCGGCAATTCGGGCGATCGCTTCATTGTGGCGGGTCGAAACCGCCAGGAGGCCAAGATGATCGCGCTTTTTCAGGAGAGCTTCGGCGGTTTCCATGAATTGCCCGGTGACGATCGTGCTGCGGCGCAGACTCACGAGGTAGACCAGGATAAGCGTAAGGGTGAGCACCGAAGCCAGTCCGAGCGGGATCATGACCCAGCCGCCCGTTTTCACGAGGCTGAGCAAGCTGGCGGGGCCGTCAACAGGAGGAACCGGCGCCACCGCCGCTGCGTCCTGAGCAAATGCCGTGGAGACAGTGAGGAGGCCGGCTAGTAATGGGGCCGTGCATTTCATCATGATTGTCGGCTTCTATACTGGACATGTGAGGGGGTTGCAACCGGCGGACTTTTGATTGCGCAATGCGGAATGCGGATTGTGGATAGCGCGTTGGACGCGACTCTTTTACATTCGGGCGTCAGCCATTGTTTCATGTCCCAATTCCTTCGAGAAAAAATCGATCTCCAAAAGAAGCTTCATGATGTTCCGCACAAACCGGGGGTTTATCTGATGCGTGACCGGATCAACCGGGTGATCTACGTGGGTAAAGCGCGGGATCTGCGAAAGCGGGTCGGGCAATATTTCATGCCTTCGCGCAAAATGACGGCGGACCTGAAGACGCGGGCGTTGCTGGAAAGCATCTGGGATTTTGAATTTCACATCGTGAAAAGCGAACCCGAGGCGGTGCTGCTCGAAGGGAAGCTTATCAAGGATTTTCGGCCGAAGTACAACATCAGTTTCCGCGACGACAAGCGGTTTCTCTTGGTGAAGGTCGATCTCACCGAGGAATGGCCCCGATTCCGTCTGTCGCGTCTGAAAAAGGACGATATGGCGCAGTATTACGGCCCGTTTGCCAGTGCTGGCGCCTTGCGAAAAACGTTGGCTTTCATGCGGAAAAAATTCGGCGTCCTCACTTTTGGACGGGGGACACCGACTCCGCGAGAGCTGAAATCTTCGACGTATCAGGTACCCATGAAACTGGCTGACATTACCGCGGAGCAATACCGCGAACGGGTGAGATCAGCGTGCGAATTTTTTACCGGCCAATCAAAGGAGCTCCTGGAACCGCTCGAAGAAGAAATGCGTGAAGCAGCGGAAAAACTCGATTTCGAACGGGCGGCGGAGCTGCGAAATATGCTCGAAGATCTGCGCCAGACGATGAAGCCGATGAGGCGTTTTACGCGTCATACGCTTCCGAATGCGATCGACCCGGCCAGTGACCTTGAAATGCTGCGCGACGCGCTGCAACTGTCGACGCCGCCGGCCGTTATGGAATGCTTCGACATTTCGAACATCAGTGCCACGCACATCGTGGCATCGATGGTCTGTTTCCGGAATGGGGTGCCGGACCGCTCGAGTTACCGGCGATTCCGAATCAAAACCGTGAGAGGACAGGATGACTTTGCCAGCATGGCGGAGGTTGTCCGGAGGCGGTATTCGAGGATCTTGCTCGAGGCGAAAGGGAAACCTGAAACAGAAAACCTCAAACCTAAGAGTTCCGATGAAACGATCGATTATTCCGGCGAATTTTCCCAGGAAAACGCGTTCGAATCGATGCAACGCGTTGCTGAAAAGACTGAGGTTTCAGGTTTCACGGCTCAGGTTTTAGCCCTTCCCGATCTGGTTATCGTCGACGGCGGGCGCGGACAGCTTTCCTCCGCGTGCAAAGAGTTGCAGCGGTTGGGCTTGCACGAAATGCAGATCATCGGTCTCGCGAAGGAAAACGAGGAAATTTACCGCCCGGGGCGGCCGCTGCCGTTGCAATTGCCCTTGGATTCCGGCGCCGTGCGCATACTTCAACGTATCCGAGACGAAGCGCACCGTTTTGCGAACAGTTTTCATCAGCTTCTCATGAAGCGCCGCATCGCCGAGAGCATCCTCGACGATTGTCCCGGTGTGAGTGAAAACCGCAAGAAACTTCTGTTGCAGCATTTCGGCTCCATCAAACGCCTCGCCAAAGCCACGCCTGAGGAAATCGCGTCCGTTGAAGGCATCGGCTTGAAGCTGGCCGAGACGCTTGTTGCCTTTCTCTCCCGAGCGAGGAGGTGAATGGGTGAACAGCGGTGAATACCGGGCGTCTGCAGGCGCGGGACACCATCACTATTCACTATTCACGATTCACTGCTGCCAATAGGATGCCGCGATGTCCGGTAGCAAGTGGCTCATCATCACATGGTTCGTGTTTATCCTTGGGATTTGGGCCATTCGGGGGTTGCCGTGGACGCTGGATGACTACGATCAGGCGAAGCAGGCTTATACATCCTACGAAATGGTTGAGGCGGGGAACTGGTGGTACCAGCACAATCCGCGTCAAACGCCCGCGACAAAGCCGCCGCTGGTGGGCTGGGTTTCTGCCGCGATCCACCAATTGACCGGAAACTGGGATGTGGCTTGGCGATTGCCGTCGTTTGCTGCCGCTACGGCGATTCTTTTGCTGTTGTGGAATGCCGGGAAATGCGTGGGGGGAGACCTCGGCGGATTCGTTGCCACGGGTGCGTTCGCCTGGAACATGCTCGCAATCCGGCTCGCGACGCTGGTGCGCACCGACATGGTGCTTACGTTTTTCATCTTCGCGACCGGGTGGCTCGTCTGGCGGCGGCTCCAGCGTGAGGAGAAATGGGCATGGAGCGACACGGCGTGGATGACATTGTTGCTGGCTTTGGCGGCGATGACCAAAGGGCCGATTTACCATGCGTTTCTGCTTCCGGGACTTATCGTGTGGAGTGTACTTGCCAAAGGAAATCAAAATCGGGGCCGGATTTGGCTGCACTACGCCTTGGCGTCGATTGTTTCCGTTGTCCCGTTTCTTGTTTGGACGTGGCTTCGCGTGCGCCAGGATCCGACGTTCTACGATCAGGTTGTCGTGAAGGAATTTCTCGGCCGTTTTACGACCGGGCAAAAAGCGGTGCACAACAATCAGACGCTTTACTTTTACATTCCACATTTACTCGCCAAGTGCTTTCCGTGGAGCCTCGCCGTCATTGGTGCCGCGTGTTTTCGCAGCGTCCGAAATTACGTTAGACGTGATCAAGCGACGCTGTGGCTTGCCTGCTGGGCGCTGGGTGCACTCGTTGTGATGAGCATTGTTCCTTCCAAGCGCGTGGATCGCATTTTTCCAGTCGTTCCCGTGTTTGCGCTGTTGCTGGCTGCCGTTGTCCCGCTCATCAAACAGAAAAAAGCCGGCGTCTGGCTCTGTGTTGCCGGTCTCCTGATATTTGCCTCCTACGCCGTGGCAGACGTCATGGTTGGATATCGCCAAAGACAGGACGCTCTCGTTAAATTCGGACAGCAGGTGCGCGAAATCGTGGCTGCCAGGCAGTGGTCTTACACCGTTGCTGAAGGTCGTGACGAAGGGATGCTCCTGTATCTGGATCAACTTCGGTTTCTCAATGCCAAAGACGTTGCTGAAAAACTCAAGACCGGCGAAATCAACGTCGCCGTGGTGGATACAAAGGCGCTTAAAACCGTCGAATCTAAAATCGGCAAGACAGACCGATTGCTGGAGGTCCGGCATCCGACGGAAAAGAGGTACGGCTATTACTTGATTCAGGCCACGACTGCAGCGACCGGACGGTAACGCGACGTCCATTCGCGGTGAACGAATGGCGAAATTTCCGAAGGTTTGATCTCGCTGCGGCCGCCCCAGAAGACGTTCGTGTAATGAACCGGCATTCCGATTGAAGCGAGATGCGCGTCGATCGCAGCTTTGTGCTCAAGCAGGCGCGATTTTTCCGTGCCGTGTGCGACGGCCATGATGTTGACATTCCGAAACTCAGCACCGGCTTCGCGCCAGTAACAGTGCGTCAGGATTTCATGACGTCCGATCTCCGAACCGGCCTCGATTTCGCGACCGGCGGGAACGGCCCAATGAAACAGCGCGTTGAACCGGGTGACGCGAACACCGCTTGCAGACGGTTTCACGTGCTCGAGGAACGTCGAAAAACGGCCGATTACCTTCCGTCGGTTCAGTGCTTCGGCAACGGCGCAAAATTCATCCAAAGAGACACCGGCTTCGTCTGCACGCGATTGCCACGGGTTGGCACCGATCTCATTCGGAGCAAGCTCACGTTTGAGTGACAGAAGCACGCGCCATTCGAGCTCGGACAAATCCACAACTCCTGTCTTCAACATGGTTGCGGGAGAATCCGATTTGTCGCCGGGAGCGATCGTCTTTCTACGGACGTGACCCACGCCCAGCGCGAAGATCCCTTTTGCCGGCATGAGCCGATAATCGGTGGCGCCGGTCAGGGTAAGGAGTAGCTCGCAGTGGTCGGCGAGGCTGAAACCCGCCGGGACTTTCAGCGTGGTCCAGAGTTTGTAGTCGGAACCAGCCGTGACAGAATCCGTAGAACGGACAACGACATGCCCTGAAAAAGGGTCTTCTTTCGACATGAAATCAAACGCGGAATCCAACTGCTCCGCCGGAACCCGCCATGCCACGAGGGCGCCTTCGGCCAGGTTGGTCGCCACGAGGGTCTGACGTACCCGGCGAATCGTCCCGGCTTCCAGCATTGCCCGGATGCGTTGATGAACCCGTTCGATCGCAACGCCCGATTTATCGGCAATAACCTGAAACGGTTCTCTCACAAACCCCTGAATCTTGTCTTCGGAAATGGCAAGAATGCGTGCGTTGATAGGATCGTTGTGTTCAACTGGGATCTGGCTCATGAGAAGACGCCAAGTCTGCTCCGGCTGGCGAACGGGGTCAAGCGGGAGCCGGAAACGGCAGAAATCGCGCTAAGCGGCTTTAAGCAGACGGTCAGCGGTGAATTGATCGGTGACAAGGATGTTGATGTATTTGCCCCGCAACGCGCCGAGCAATGCGTTGACCTTTCGCGCGCCGCCTGCGATGCCTACACAACGCCGGATGCGCCGCAATTGCTCGAGTGTAATCGCTATGATGCGGTCGCCGAATGGCTTCCCAATTTCCACGCCGTTCTTATCAAAGAATCGGTTCACGATATCGCCGGCAGCACCTGCTTCGCGAAGAATCCGGGCGTCACTTTCCGAATAGACATTGCCGCTGCCAGGCACCCACTCCGATGGTTCCGGGGCGCCGACACCGACGAGTGCCAGGGTTATTTTGGGAAACAAATCCAGTGTCTGCCGGACCGCCGGGTCCTGCATGAGGATCCGGCTGACCTCGCCCGACGAAACGATCCCCGGCGTCGGCAGGAATCTCACATCCCCGTGAACCAGCCGCGCGAATCGTGTCACGAGATGGTGCGCATGTTTTTCCGCGGACGGATTTCCCACGCCGCCTTGAATTTGAACCACCGTGCAATCCTGCACACGGGCCAAGGGATGCATCTGATCCACCATCGCCAGCAGAGCCTTGCTCCCTGAGGCGAGGCCAATGATTTCTCCCGATCTCAAGGTGGATTCGACAAGATGCGCTGCGGACGAACCGATGGCGGGCAGGATGGCTTCCTCGGAATCGCGCGAGGCTCCGACGACGATTGCCCGTTGCAGACTGAATTGCTCCCGCACCAAATCTTCCAAATCCGAAAAGATTCCCGGCGGACTGACGACCGTTGTGCGGACGATGTTGAGTTGTGCCGCTTTTTTTAATAAGCGGGATACGGCCACCTGAGACAATCCCAAAGCCTCGGCGATCTGCGTTTGGGTGAGCTCCTCTTCGTGGTAAAGCCGGGCAATACGCGTGATGAGGCTCAACTCGGAATGGGTGCGGGGGGCCATCGGTCTGATATGTTAGAATCGTGCCTGTTCGACCCCGTCTGCAAGCGATGATTACACAGACCGGAAAATTCAACCGGCGTAGCTTTAAGCCATTGTGACATGGAATAGGGGCCCTGCGGTGAAGGCTCTGAAAAAGCAGCAACATGCCGCTTCTACTTTGGAGCCTTCTTCGATAGAACGCTCGTCCCTCCGAACGATTCTGCATGAAAAAATGGTTGATCTTCTCCCTCCAGGCGCTTGTCAGCATCGCTTTGCTGACGTGGCTCTTTTGGAGACAGGACATCCGGAATCAAGCCATGCAGGTGCTGACCTCCGCCCACGCAGGGTGGCTGATTCTAGGCTGGCTCGTCGCTGGCATTGGAAACTTCCTGGGTGCAGTCCGTTGGGGCATTTTTCTTCGCGTGAACACCATTCCGTTGAGGTCCTGGGAAGTTTTCCGTCTTTCGTTCATCGGATTGTTTTTTAACCATTTTCTCCTTGGCGCGGTTGGTGGGGATGTCGTCAAGATTGTCTGGCTCGTCGCAAAAGGTTACCCGCGACATAATGCCGTGCTTTCCGCGGTGATGGATCGGGTCAGCGGGGTAGGGGCGCTCGTTGTTTGCTCGACAACTTTCATGTTGCTGCGGATCGATTGGCTCACTCAAAGCGCCGTAGTTGCCCATGTGATCCACTTTGTTTTCGTTTATCTAGGTGTGATTGCAGGGTTGCTGGCTTTGTCGTTTGTGATGGCGAGCCGTGGTTTCGTCGATCGACTTCCCCGGTGGGCGCCGGCAAGAGCTCAAATCGTTGACTTCACCTCGGCGTACTACCAGTTTGTCGCGGCCTGGCCCCGGACGGTGGCGGCCGCGTTGATTTCGGTGCTCATGTTGATCGCTCATTTCGTCACATTTTATTGTGCCGCCCGCGGATTTGGAGTGGCTGTCCCTCTATTGGATTTCATGGCGTTGATGCCGGCGGTCGATATCATCTCGGCGTTGCCGGTGAGTTTGGGTGGATTTGGAGTGCGCGAGACGACATTGGTCACGCTGCTTGGCGATCTCTGCGGTGTTGCGCAGGCGCAGGCGACGGCCGTGGGGCTCGGCGGCGCCCTTTTGAACATGGCATGGGGAATTGGCGGCGCATTGCTGCTGCCGTCGTACCGACGGGAGGCGCGAACGGCGATCGCGTAACGAGATGATGAAGCGGGAGTTTCGGAGCGCGGCGAAGCGTTATTGCAGGTGGCGTTCGCTTTATTATTATTCGAGGGGAAAAATAGCATTTGATCCGGCGTATCCGGAGGTTGCGCGACGGCTCCGACAATCTCCCCATCCGCTGATGGATCTCGGTTGCGGCGTGGGTTTGCTTGCAGCGTGCTTGCGAGCCGTCGGACACCGGCCGGCCATCACCGGAATGGATATTGACCGGCATAAAATTCAGCTCGCAAACACGGTGCTCCGCGGAGAAGACACGGATTTTCGCGTGGGCAGTGCGCTGGATTTTCCGGAGCATTTCGGCGACGTCGTCATGCTCGACGTGCTGCATTACTTTGACGATGACGAGCAGCAACGTCTTTTGCGAAGGATCGCCGCGAGCATCGCCCCTGGTGGCGTGGCCTTCATCCGATTAACGCTCAACGAGCCGAACTGGCGGTTTACCGCGACTCGTATCGAGGAACGACTGATCGCCTGGAGCGGCTGGATCCCAGATCCCGGCCACAATTTTCCCACGCGTAACGAATTGGAACGTCCTTTTCTAGAGATTGGCCTGGATGTGGCCCTGCGCCCGATGTGGGGTCTCACGCCGTTTAACAGCTACATGCTCGAAGTGACACGTCGTTAGGAGAATCGTTGATGTGACGAGAGTGTGTACCGAAGCCCTCGGCTTCCGCTCGCTTTACGATGCATCCATTCACTCCATGACGCGGGCTCGTGATTTTTTCACGGCGCTACGCTGTTTTTTGGTCTTCAGAATTTTCTCTTTCAATCCGCGCGGTTTGGGACGGTTCTGACGCCGTTTTTTTTCCCGGGCGTGCTGTTTCTCAAGGCGGACAGCGGCCCGCTGGGCGGCGATCGTTTCCAAAATGCGTTCCCGCGCCAGCTTACGGTTCGTGACTTGCGATCGGCTATCCTGCACCGTCACCTGGATGCCCGTTGGCACGTGACGCAGTGTTACGGAGGTGTTCACCTTGTTCACATTTTGCCCGCCCGGGCCGGCGGAACGCGCGAAAGTTTCCTCAAAATCCTCCGCCCGCAGACCCAGTTCGCGGAGTTGATTCAGAAATTCCTCGTCCATGATGCGTCACCTCAGCTCTGACCTGCGTCCGCGCAAACAAAAAAGAGCGGCATGGGATAGGGCATTCCGCATCGAAGCGACTTCCAGTTCTCCTCGTCGAGGCGGACACCTGGGGTTTGGAGGAGGACATTCTGGCTTTGCTCAAGGAAGTCACCGGTTCAGAATAGGTCTGATGTGACGTATACGACGTATATGTCCGAGAATTTTATCCCGCCCCACGGCGGCTATGAGAATCTGCTTTCCTTTAAGAAAGCCCGCGTCGTCTATGATGGCACGGTCCGGTTCCGCGAACGGTTCCTCGACCCGCGCGACCGCACCGTGGACCAGATAGTGCAGGCGGCCCGGTCGGGCAAACAAAATATCCTCGAAGGCAGCCAGGCCAGCGGCACTTCCAAGGAAACGGATCAAACTGGTGAATGTGGCCCGCGCCAGCTTGGAGGAACTTCTCGAGGACTACCGGGACTTCCTGCGCAAGGGCGGCAATCCGCTCTGGGACAAAAACTCACGGGAGGCGTTGTTTGTGCGCAAACTGGGAGCAAGCGGGGATGCGTCTTATGAGTTCTATAAGACATATATCGACACGCGTCCGCCAGCGGCGTCGAATGGCTCGGCAACGTTTGAAGCGGTTGAAATACGCCTCGAGCATCAACGATGAAGCAATTCCCGAAACAACGTCACCCGCCTTCGAGTTTGAAGTATGTGGACATCGGAGGTCTGAGCTCGGTCGAGGGAATCACCGTTGTTTCTACCGTTTTGCTGTCGTTCGGGCGAAAGGTAACTTTCACGGTAAAAACGGTTCGAAACATCGCTTCGTTTTGACCGTACATCGTTTATCGCGCTTTGCCGGTTTTCTGTCGCGGTGAAAGTTTTTTCCCTCGCAGTGTTGACGCTTTGCAAGCCGGTTTCATAGGTTTTGACGCACGCCGGCACAAACCCTCGTTCGTCCGGCCTCTTTTCAATGAATATCCACGAATACCAGGCCCGGGAACTTTTTGCCAAATTTGGCGTTGCGACTCAACCGGGCAAAGTCGCGTTTACTCCCGACGAAGCGAAAGCAGTCGCTGAAACGCTCGGCGGAAAAATTGTCGTCAAGGCTCAGATTCATGCGGGCGGACGCGGCAAGGGCACCTTCAAGAATGGTTTTAAAGGCGGCGTCCACCTCTGCGAAACTCCCGGGCAGGCGTACGATCTCGCGGCGAAAATGATCGGTCAGGTGCTCGTTACGCATCAGACTGGGCCGGAAGGCAAGGAAGTCCAGAAGGTCTTCGTGGGTGCTGCCGTGGATATCGAGCGCGAACTCTATTTCGCTATTCTGCTCGACCGCGTTACGTCAGCTCCGGTCGTGATCGCCAGCACCGAAGGCGGTGTCGATATCGAAGCCGTCGCACATCATTCGCCGGAAAAGATCATCCGTGTTTTTATCAATCCTGCGCTGGGATTGATGCCTTACCAGACGCGCAAGATTGCCGCCAACCTTGGACTTACAGGCAAATTGATGAACCAGGCAGGCAAGATTTTCACGAATCTCTACAAACTATTCATCGAATGCGATTGTTCGATGGTAGAAATCAACCCGCTGGTTGTCACCAAGCAGGGAGACCTCCTGGCGCTGGATGCCAAGTTCAACTTCGATGACAACGCGCTCTACCGTCAGCCGCAGATCGTTGCCATGCGCGACATTACTGAAGAAGACCCTCGCGAAGTCGCCGCCTCTGAATATTCCCTCAATTACATCGGTCTCGACGGAAATATCGCCTGCCTGGTGAATGGTGCCGGACTTGCGATGGCTACCATGGACATCATCCAGTATGCAGGCGGCAGCCCGGCCAACTTCCTGGACGTCGGCGGCGGCGCTAGCAAGGAACAGGTCGCAGCGGCTTTCCGCATTATTCTTGGCGACCCGAACGTGAAGGGGATTCTGGTCAATATTTTCGGTGGAATCATGGATTGTAACGTCATCGCGCAAGGCATTCTTGCCGCAGCGGTTGAAACCGGCCTCAGCATTCCGCTGGTCGTCCGGCTCGAAGGCAACAACGTCGCTGCCGGGAAGGAAACCCTGGCCCACAGCGGAATCTCCATTATCAGCGGTGACAACATTCTCGACGCTGCGCAGAAAATCGTTGCAGCTGTCAAGGGCACGAAGAAAGCCGCCTGATCCAACTTCTAACGACTATTTCGCATGTCCATTCTCGTCACACCCGAAACCAAAATTCTCGTCCAGGGCATTACCGGCAGCTTTGGCGCGCGCCACGCGCAGCTCAGCCTGGATTACGGCACGCATGTTGTCGCCGGCGTCACGCCAGGAAAAGGCGGCCAGCTTTTTTCTGATTTTGTGCCAATTTTCGATACCGTTGAGCAGGCTGTCAAAGCGACGGGCGCAACGGTTTCCGCTATTTTCGTTCCGCCTCCATTCGCCGCTGACGCCATCCTCGAGGGTGCGGAAGCCGGGCTCGACCTTGTCGTTTGTATTACGGAAGGCATTCCGGTGAACGACATGGTGAAAGTAAAACATGCGCTTCGAGGCTCCAGAACCCGGCTCATTGGGCCGAATTGCCCAGGCGTGGTCACTCCTGGCGTCGGGGAAAATTCACACGGCGGCTGTCGGATCGGCATTGCCCCAGGTTATATCCACAAAAAGGGCAACGTGGGAGTGGTGTCCCGCTCGGGTACGCTGACGTATGAAGCGGTCTGGCAGCTTACGACGCGCGGTTATGGTCAGACTACGTGCGTGGGGATTGGCGGTGATCCCGTCAACGGCACGTCGCATCTGGATGTTCTGAGAATGTTCAATGATGACCCCGAGACAGAAGCTATCATCATGATCGGCGAAATCGGCGGCACTGCTGAAGCCGAAGCGGCACGTTGGGCGAAGGAAAATTGCAGAAAACCGATTGCTGCTTTCATTGCGGGTGCCACCGCGCCTCCGGGCCGCCGGATGGGCCATGCTGGAGCAATCGTTGGTGGCGCCGATGACACAGCCGCCGCCAAGATCGCCATCCTGAAAGATGCGGGGATTGCCGTCGCCCCGACGCCAGCCGACATGGCCGAAACCCTTCTCAAACACTGGGGCAAAGGCAAGAAGAAGTGAATGGTGATTTGTGAATGGTGAATGGTAGGGTGCCATTCACTGTTCGACGGACCGAAAAAACCATTCAGCAATTGCAATTCACGATTCACACTGACACCGGAGCGGATACACTCCCGACCAACCACAAACCAGCTTACCAAAATGCCTGTAATCTCCAGAGGACTTGAAGGAATTATCGCCGCAGAAACTCAAATCGGAGACGTCCGCGGCGACGTCGGCCAGTTGATCTATCGCGGATACGACATCAACGAATTGGCTGGAAAGGTCAGCTATGAAGAAGTCGTCTATCTCCTCTGGCATGGACGCCTGCCAAATCAGTATGAACTCGAGAAGTTGACTACGGCATTGCACGCGGAACGCGAGTTGCCTAAAGGCGTCATCGATTTCATTCTCGGCGCCCCAAAATCCGCCGCTCCTATCGACATTATCCGCACCGCGGTGAGCATGCTGGGCGCTTACCCGACGAGTCGCGATACGCTGACGATGAGCGAGAACGAAGCCATCGCGATCAAACTGGTGGCACAGATCGGCGTTGTGGCCGCCTATTTCCACCGGGCGCGCACCGGGCGGGATTTGCCAGTTATTCGCAAGGATCTCAGCGAGGCGGGTCATTTCCTCTGGCTACTCACGGGTGAGGAGCCCACGGCCGAGGCGACCGAGACACTCGACGTGGCTTACGTCCTGCACGCCGAACACGGCTTCAATGCCTCGACGTTCACAGCCCGCGTCGTCGCTTCGACACTTTCCGACATGTATTCATCGATCAGCGCGGCGATCGGTGCGCTCAAAGGCCCTTTGCATGGCGGCGCGAACGAAGGGGTCATCCATATGCTGAAGGAAATCGGCGAGCTGGACAAAGTCGATGCCTACATTGATGACGCGCTGGCGCAGAAAAGGAAGATTATGGGGATCGGTCACCGTGTTTACAAAGTGCTCGACCCGCGTGCGCCGCATCTCAAGGCGATGGCAATCAAGCTTTCGAATCAACTCGGAGAACCGAAATGGATTCAAATGTCGGACCGCATCGCGACGCTCATGAAGGAGCGAAAAGGATTGAACGCAAACGTCGATTTCTATTCCGCGACCGTCTATTATTCGCTCGGGATACCGATCGATCTGTTTACGCCGATTTTCGCAATTGCCCGGACATCGGGCTGGACCGCCCATGTGCTCGAGCAGCAGGCCGATAACCGTCTCTTCCGTCCGCTGAGTGCCTACAACGGGCCTGAAGTGGGCCGCAAAGTGCTTCCTATTGCCGAGCGTTAGCCGAAGGAATTCGCGTGTTCGCACGCGTCTGCGAACAGACGAGGCGGAACGCCAAAATTTAGCTTTCGATGTCCCGGGGCGGACAGTATCTAGTCACGTCCAATATGTCGAATCAGGCACGTTGGCTATTGCTGTCTCTCTCGGGTGGTTGGTGTCTCGTGCTGATTGCCGCGCGCATTCCGGTGGCAGGACGAAGCGATTATCTGTTTTTGGTTTGGAATCTCTTCCTCGCCGTCTTGCCGTTGGTGTTCAGCGAAATTCTGCGGACAGCCCGTTCCCGTGGCGTCCGTTGGTCGCTTGCGCCGGTGTGGTTCCTGTTTTTCCCGAATGCGCCCTACATCCTGACGGATTTGCTGCATCTCAAACAAAGAACGGGAGTGCCGCTCTGGTATGATCTGTTGTTGCTGATGTCGTGTGCTGCGGTTGCGTTGATCTTTGGCTTTGTTTCTCTGCAGCAAATGCAAGACATGGTAGCCAAAGCGTGGGGGGCCGTGACCAGTTGGATCTTCGTGGTGATCACTCTTTTTGCCGCCGGTTTTGGCATCTACCTGGGGCGGTTTCTACGCTGGAACAGCTGGGATATCGTCACCAACCCCACAGGGCTTGCGTGGGATGTCGTCCGCCACCTGGGTGATCCATACACGTACCCAGCGACTTATGGGGTCACCCTTGGCTTCGGGGTGCTGCTGAGCCTGTGTTACGCAATGTTTTCCGGACTGCAGCGTCAGCCAGCTCAGTAGGTAGCATTTGCCGGGTTGTAATCGCGGTCATAAAACGCGTTCGGGCGCAGTGTGTCCAGTTTATCGACATTCTTTAGAAGCCGCTCGATGGAAGCCTTCTGAACCAGGATGGTGCCCTTTGCGTCCCTCACAAGGATCACCCAGCCACCATATTTGATTCCGTATTGCGCCGCGTTCCGGTCGTCGTACACGTAGCTCACCGTCGTGGTGAAAAACTCTTCGACCTTGCGCGGTGGCAACGAGAGTTTCTTTTCATCAATGGAAAAAACTTTGATGCGGTTCCGTTGAAGCACGCTTTCGCCAAAAATCCACACCTTCACCTGTATGTCATTCATTGCCGAACTGACATCCGTGTTGGTGACTTTGAGTTTGAATCGGAGTTGCTCTTGTTTGTCGTCAAAATTCTCGACCTTCGACAATCGCGTCTTGCGATCGCGGATCATTTCAACGCTCAGTTTGCTGAACCCGAGTGCACGCGCGTCGAGTGAGGTAAAGATAATCGCGGCCAGGCAGACGCACGCGACGAAACGTCGGACGAAATAGGGGAGAAGCATCACTTTGTAAGAACCCGCGCCGTGTTAGCCCCGGAAGGGTGGGCTGTCGAGTAAATTCCACGGCGGCATCGAAAATCGGCGTAGGCGATTGGAAACGCGCTGCTTTTCGCCTTCCCCTTTCCCTGCTTCGCCGCTAAAACGAACGGCCATGACGGAAGCCGCGCGCGTCACCATCATTGATCATCCGATTTTGCGAGCTCGTCTGACGACGCTGCGCGATAAGACGACGTCCGCAGAGATTTTCGCGGAGCAACTGCGTGAAATCTCAGCCTTGATGCTTTTCGAGATGACGCGGACGATATCCACGGATCCTGTCGCAGTGGAGACTCCGCTCGCGATTGCTTCCGGAGCACGATTGGCGCGGCCGCTGGTGCTTGTGCCGATCCTGCGGGCCGGACTTGCCATGGTCGACGGAATGGTGCGAATTTTACCTGGCGTTTCCATCGGACACATCGGCATGTATCGAAACGAGGAGACGCTTGAGCCGCAGCAATACTACTTCAAGTTCCCCTCGTGTCTGGATAAGGCTGACGTGCTGTTGGTCGATCCGATGCTTGCGACAGGCAACAGTGCGATCACGGCCGTTTCACTCCTGAAAAAACAGGGTGCGTCCTCGATTCGTTATGCCTGCGTAATCAGTTGTCCGGAAGGAATTCGGGCCTTTACCGCTGCGCATCCGGACGTCCCGGTTTTCACGGCGGCAGTCGATGAACGGCTGAATGAACGCGGTTACATCGTTCCAGGCCTGGGCGATGCTGGGGACCGCTATTTTGGAACAGTCTGACGGTTGGGACTTTTCAGTACCGCGGCACTTCCGGATCCACCCTTACAGACCATTCCTCGATTCCGCCCGCCATATTTTGGGCATTTCCGTAACCGGCAGCCCGCAAAAAACTGGTCGCCCGCGCAGAGCGCATTCCATGATGGCAATGGACAATGATGCGTTTGTTCTTGTCGGGCGCGAATTGTCCCATTTGCACCGCTGCCGGCAACGTATTGAGTGGGATGTGAACCGATCCTTCGATTTTGGCTGTAGCCACTTCATCGGCTTCACGGACGTCGAGCAGGAGAACATCATCGTGCTGCTCCCGCAAACCGTGGACTTCCTCCACGCTTAACTCAAAAGGCAGGTCGGGCATCTGTCGTTTACCTGTAGATACTCACCGGGGTCCCCACGGTAATGTTGGCAAAGAAGATCTCCGCCATTTTCTCCGGCATCCGGATGCATCCATGCGACGCGGGATATCCTGGCAAAAAACCCGCATGCATTCCCACGCCGCCAACGATTCGCATGAAATACGGCATGGGTGCTCCTTTAAAGATCGCTCCCGGCGGTTTGGGATCGCGACTGGAAGCGTCCCGCACGAGCACATTCCCTACGGCGTCCACGAAGCTGCCGTATAAGTTCGATACGTGATCCTTGTTTTTCTGGATAAACTTGTAGCTGCCAGCCGGCGTGTCGTACCCCTCGCGGCCTGAAGAAACCTGCGAGACGCCCACCAGCTGATCGCCTTTATAAAAATAAGCCTTCTGCTGTTCGAGATGGATCTGGACGGACGGTGGGCCGCTGACACCATCGCCGTCCCAATACGAAACTCCGTCGTAACCCTGCCTGGAAATAGCGGATTGAGAAGTCGCAGGTCCCATCAAATATTGAGTTTCGCGCGAAGCCAGCCGCGTGTCGTAACTGGCACAACCCGAGAACCCGGCTAGTGTAAGAATTGCAAAAATTAAAAAAAGTATCTGCCGCATAAACCCGATTTTGGGGACGGTATAGTCGGGTTACCCCGCTTCGTCAAGGTGGCGCCCGCCACTGCGAAGGTCCCTCCGATGCCGTGAACGCCCCAAATCTCGACCTGCTCCCCCAAATGGCCCGTTTTGGGAAAAAATTTGCCAAAAGCAAAAAAAAGTTCTTGCAGCACAGCAGTCAATGAATATTCTGCGAACTGTTCCCACCAATTTTCCCTCCAAGACTGAGAAAACCCGTTAGGCTGTCAAAGGCTAAACGGGTTTTCTTAATTTTGGGGGACTTCTTTTGTGGAAAGAGCTCGCCAGGTGGATCGACTCTCGAGAGGGGCTATTGTGCCCCGGAACATCCACGACTCTGTGTCTTGCGGGTCCGGATTGAAAACGAGTGGTGGGGGCAGCAGGTCTGCCTTGACTTCTTCTTTTTTCGTTCTGCCGTGGTGGCAGGCTACCTCCAATCTGCAGGATTCGAGATTGAGGAGATTTTCGAGCGGGACCCATATCCCGATGTGGAGCATCCGAGCCGACGGAGTTACGTTTTCGCCAGACGACCCGGGACGAGCGCATGAAAATGACGCCTAACCCAGATGCCGTTAAGATATTCGCCGTCCGCGTCAGTGGTCATTTTGCTTCTAACTGTTAATCTTGCTTTGGGGTCGAAATTCGCCCGAACTGAGAAAATCTGTGTTCCAAGGCATCGCCAAGTGTATCCCGCTCGACGAATGATCGTAACGGCGTTCCGCCTAACCTTTGTTAGGTTTCCTCTTGTACTTTTTGGTAGAGGGCGCAAACGGCTCCCGCGGGATCGCGAATAACCACGAAACGCCCGCCGCCGCCTTCGCGAATGGGGGTGATCGCCGAGCCGCCGAGTTCCGCGCAGTCGTGCAAGCTTTGATCCAGGTCCGCAACGGTGATGTAAATCAACCATTGAGGAGGAAGCACCGCGTTCGCGCCGCGCGCATGGCATATCCCTGCGACTGGAGCTTCGGCGCCAGGAGGTATCATGCAATGATCGTCGTAGCCTTCCATGTCCACCGCCTGTGACGTCCAGCCAGCGACGCGACTGTAGAACGTCTTCAACGATTCGGCATCTTCTACGCTAATGTCGATCCAGCCAATTTGTCCTGGAGTTAGATCTGCCATAAAAATACGCGTGATGATAAATAGACGAACCGCATAGGTTGTGACGGAGAAGAACGAGCGGGACAAGCGAAATTCCTGGCTTTACGCGAAACGCGAAAAAATTTCTCCCTTCCGGCGACTTTTCCACATTCCCGGCGCAAGGCTTTTCGCGCTTCGGGATATTGAGCTCGGAAATCCTCAGACAAATCTTCCCCGAATGTACTTATGGAAAAAGTGTCACACGGAGGCACTGAGATCATGGAGAGACGCGTTATGTTTTTCGGTGTGACATTTAATCACGGTTCCTTAAGGCTGCTTCGCTTCGAGCAGCTTCAGGATCGCTTCGCCGACACCCGTGGCTGAAGCCGGATTTTGGCCGGTCACCAGCCGTTCGCTCACTACCACTTGAGCGGTGAAATCAGGCGCAGGAATATGTTGGGCACCGCGTTCGGTGAGCTTGTCGGCGAGTAGAAAAGGCACGACCTTGTCGAGCTTGACGGCTTTTTCCTCGGAGTTCGTAAATGCGGAAACCTCCTTGCCTTTAACGAGATAATCGCCGTTCGCGAGCTTTATATTCACCAGCCCCGCGGGTCCGTGGCAAACGGCTGCGACGATACCGCCGCGGTCGTAAATCTCACCCGCCATGCGCGCCAGTGGCTCATTGTCTGCAAAATCCCACATGGCTCCGTGGCCACCTGCGAAGAAAATCGCTGCGTAATCTGCAGCCTGGACCTGGTCGGGACGCTTGGTGTTCTCGACGCCGCTGCGTTCGGTTGGGTTTTCCCAAAACGCTTTGTTGATCGGATCCTTGAGATCGAAGCCGTCCACGGGCGCCTTTCCGCCTTTGGGACTCACAAAATCAATGCTGTATCCCGCTTTCGACAGCACGGCATACGGATGAGTGACTTCGTCGAGATAGAAACCGGTCGGCTCGCCGGTGCTGCCCTTTTTGTCGTGGCTGGTTACTACGAAGAGCACTTTTTTGGAGTTCATATTTGGATGGGTGTTGGAATCGGCAGCGCCGGATGGCGCCACGGCCAGAGCGATAGCGGCGATCGAAGCCAGCGCACCGATAAAATATTTGGATTTCATACGGGAGAAACATTCACGGAGACGAAGATCGCGGAAATAGATTGATTCGCTTGCTGCAATGCCGAAATTCGATCGCTGCCAGACTATGGAACTTCGTCATTTGAGATCTTTTGTTATTGTCGCCGAAGAATTGAATTTCTCCAGAGCCGCGCTCCGACTTCACGTCGCCCAATCCGCGCTTAGCCGGACGATCCGCGACCTCGAAAACGAACTCGGTTTTCGTGTCCTCGAACGTGACTCCCACGGTGTTCGCCTCACCGATCCCGGCGCCATGTTCCTGGAACGGACCCGTCAAATTCTCTCGGATACTCGCGATGCGATTACGATGGCCCAACGCCGAGCTCGCGGCGAGACCGGCGCCCTGCGTCTCGGCTTTATCGGCACGCTAAGCCATTCAATTTTGCCGCGAGTGCTGCAGGAGTCCCATGCGCGATGTCCGGGAATCGACCTTCACTTGCACGAAATGCACCCGACTGCCCAGCGCGCGGCGATCTTGGACGGACGTCTCGATGCCGGTCTCATCGGCTTGATCGCCTCCGAGGAGGATCCCGATCTTGAATTTGCCACGGCCGCCCAGGAACCCCTGTTTGCCGCGATGCCGGTGGCTCATCCGCTGGCAAATTGTGCCTCGGTCTCGCTGCCGGAACTACACGGAGAAAACTTTTATTTCACCGCCCGGGAAGACGCGCCGTTGTTCAACCCGTGGGTTTTTAGTCTTTGCCGCGAAGCCGGTTTTGAACCGCGCGTTGTGAAGGAGACGGATCGCTCGGCGACGGTGCTCAACTACATCGCCGCCGGTTTCGGAATATCGATTTTTCCTGCCCAGCTTGCGGCCCTGGCTACTCCGGGCGTGCGCTGGATTCCATTCGATCCGCCGCTGCCGCTCTACACCTACTCCCTGGCTTGGAAACGCGGTCATCAAACTCCCGCCGTGGCCAGATTTCTGGATCTCATTCGGAAAGGATAGGGGAGACGCCGACCCAATTATTTCGTGTGTTTTTCGTGCATGGCGACGAAGACGATTGCATGGGCCTAATTCTGGACACAAACTTCGATAGTCCACCGCAGGATCGGATAGGGCCGGCATAGGCGCTCCCAGTCACTACGCGGTGCGGACATCTTTCGAGTAAATGCAGGAACCAGTTGCCTTCAACGTTCCCTCGGACGCCTGGCGGTTTGAGTTAGCAATTCGATCATGGCCTTGAGCACTGCTGGAGGGCGTCCGCGCTGCCAGAGAAGGAGCAGATCCCATGTGGCGGCATCGTCGATCAACGGGACGAGCTTGACCCCAGGAGGTGGGGTTTGTGCAAAGTAATCGGGCAACAGAGTCACCGCGCCTTCGCTGGCGATCAGGGAGAAGCCCTCGCTAATGCTTGAGGCATCGGCGACAAATTTGGGCCTGAAACCGGCCTTGCGACATAGGCGGGCGATCCATTGGTTGCGGCCAGGCACTTCGCTGTCGGGGGCTCCAATGAAAACTTCGTGCTTTAAATCGGCAGGCCGGAGTTCGCGGCGCGGAGCCAGGGGGTGATCCGAAGGCAGCACCACGCAGACGCCAAGAGTAGCGAGTTTGCGCGTGTAGAAATCGCGCGACAGAGATGCGCCTTCCTGACCGATGAGAGCGAGATCGATCTCGCCTTTCTTCAAGGCGGCGATTTGTTCACCAGGCGTGAGATCGAGCAGTTTCACCTTCGCTTCGGGATACTCGTGGCGCAGCCCAGTGAGCGCCGGGTTCAGATATGCGTGGGCAGCAGAACCAATGTAGCCGATACGCAGCTCGGCACGTTGCCCGCGCGCCCGACGACGCAGATCCGCGCAAGCGGCGTCGTATTGCTCCAGGAAGGGCCGCATGAGGGAGAGCGTCGCCTGGCCCAGGGCGGTTGGTTGGACGCCGCTGGGCTGGCGTTCCAGCAAAGGACCGCCGAGTTCGCTCTCCAGCGATTGCATCTGCCGTGTCAGCGAGGGCTGGGTGATGTGCAAACGGGTGGCGGCGCGGTTTAGACTGCCTTCCTCCAGGACAATGAAGAATGAGCGGAGCAATTCGATCATAGCCGCAGGGTATGCGCTTTACGCATAATAGCAATACGTGTCCGGCATTATCGGCAAACCGGCGTTCGAGGCATGATCCAGACGTGAGCAGGAGGTTATCCTGCCAAAACTTCAAATCCAAAAAACTACGACAATGAATACAACTTCCACATTTCACACCTCCGCTTCCTCGGAGAAATCCACGAGCCATTCCAGCCCGACGCTGGTTTCAGTATTGACTCGGACCGACAGCTCCATCGCGCCAGTGCTGGTGCGCCTCGCACTCGCTGCGGTAATCTTCCCGCACGGCGCGCAGAAGCTGCTCGGCTGGTTTGGCGGTTATGGGTTCACGGGAACAATGGGCTTTTTCACGGGTACCATGGGTATTCCCTGGCTGCTGGCCTTCGGTGTTATCCTCATCGAATTTTTCGCTCCGCTAATGCTCCTGATCGGCGCCGGCACCCGGCTTGCCGCGTTCGGGATTGGAACCGTGCTAACAACGGCCATGTTCCTGGTGCACGTGCAAAACGGCTTCTTCATGAACTGGTTCGGTAAACAGCAAGGCGAAGGTATCGAATACTTCCTGCTGATCATCGGCCTGGCTCTGGCTCTGGTCGTCTCCGGTAGTGGACGCTGGTCCGTGGATCGTGCAATCACCAAGGCCTAATCTGAACTTAGTGAGATAGGGGAAGCGGCGATCCCGCTTTCCCTATCTTCAATACCTTGCCATGACTTCGAGCACTTCGTCATTCCATCCGGTAATCCGCCGCGTGGCGTTGCGCACGGCGAATGCGGCACGTCTCGCGGAATTCTATCATCAGTTGCTCGGGTTGATGCCGCGGGAAGAATCGGCGAATCGGCAGAACATTACGCTTTATCATCCCGTGACATGGGAAATCCTGCTCACTTTGATCGAAGAGAAAAACGCGCGCCCGGCCCCGCCAGACGCGCCCGGCCTTTTTCATATCGCTTTCTTGTTTACCCATCTCAGTGACTGGCGCACGGTGGTACGGCGGGCGATTCCTCTGGCGGGGGATTTGCATGGCGCCTCCGATCACGGCGTGAGCTGGGCTGTATACCTCGAAGATATCGATGGCAACGGCCTGGAGCTGGCCTGGGACAAACCTTCCCATGAATGGCCCTGGCGCGGCGATCAAATCCAGATGGTCAGCCGCTCACTGCCGCTGCGCTGCATTCTTCTACAAGAGGACCATCAACGGGAAAGTGTTGGCACGTTCAGCATCGGGCATTTGCATTTGCAAGTTGCCAGTTTGAAAGAGGCTGAAGCTTACCAAACACACCTCGGCCTCAGGGTCACGCAGCAAAACTATCCCGGGGCGCTTTTTTTGGCCCGCGACCGCTACCATCACGATCTCGCCATCAACACCTGGCATACGAACCCAAGCGCATCCCGCCCGGAACACGCCATAGGCCTTGTCGGTTGGGGCATGACCGTGGACGCTGCTTCCACGGCTTCCTTCTGGAGTGATCCTTCCGGCTCGCTGGTCACACTGCTACCCGCTTGAGCAAACGCTGATTTTGTTGGATTACATGGTAGCGGGGTTTGTAACCGTCGGTCCCTGCCGGAGCAAACGGCGGTCACAGACCGCCGCCACAACTTACCCTTATGTCCGCTTCCGCTCCTATTTTTCAAAGCCGCGCCGCCGGCGCCCTGATGGGGGCCTTTGTTGGCGATGCTCTTGGCCTTGGCCCGCATTGGTATTATGAACTCGAGGAGCTGCGCGCCAATTACGGCTCATGGATCAGCGACTACACCGATCCCAAGCCAGGGCGTTACCATGCCGGTCTGAAAGCAGGCCAGCTTTCCCAGGCCGGCATTATCCTCGAGATGATTGTGCGTTCCCTCGTCGAACGCGGCGGCTACGATGAGGCGGATTTCTGCCGGCGCATGGACGCAGAGCTTTTCCCGAAACTCGACGGCAGCCCGATGTCAGGCCCTGGCGGCTATACGAGCCAGTCCATTCGCGAAGCCTGGCGGCGGCGTGTTCAGCAAAAGCTTCCATGGGGACAAACTGCTGGACATGCGGACACCACCGAAGCGATCGAGCGCACACTGGCCATCGCGGTTCGCTACGCGAAAAGCCCCCGTCAGCTTGCCGACAACATCTCCCGCAACACCGCGTTGACACAGGCCGACGACACCGTGCAATCGATGACAGTGGCGTTTGGGGCCGTGCTTGGCCTGCTCGTGCAGGGGCACCGGCTTGACGCCAATATCTCGGACAAGCTCATGCGCCTCGTCAAAAAAGGCGAGCTACCCTTCCACGCGGTCACGGAGGGCAAACTTCAGCCGCCCTTTCCGGGCGATCCCGATCCACCGCGGGCGGGTCGTTTTGCATCCCCGGATGCGCTGCTCACGCCATCTTACATGGCTGAAGCCGCCAACGACCCCGGGATCCGAATTGAGCCGGCGTGGAAGGTTTCCATCGTCTATGGCATGCCGTGCGCGATCTATCATCAGCTTCCCGCCGCCTACTACCTCGCTGCGCGTTTTCACGACGACTTCGAATCCGCCGTGCTTCATGCGATCAATGGTGGCGGCCAAAACCAGGCTCGCGCCATCCTCACCGGAGCCCTCGTCGGCGCGCAGGTCGGCGTCGACCGCATTCCCGAGCGTTTCCTTACAGGCTTGGAGATGGGCGCGGACCTCATCAAACTTGCCAAAAGTCTGGCCGCCCAGGCTAACGAATGAAGCTCCTGCAGCCGCGATGAGTTCGTTCAGCGTCGCGGGCTTGCAGTCTCTCAGGCTCCAGCGACCTTACGAAGATTGAAAAGCTTGAGATGAGGGCGTCTGCATCCATTCCGATCTACCGCGAGATCAACGAGTGCCATGAGGCGACGGGGTTTCCGATCCGCAGTGATCTACCGGATTTTCACATTTTCACGTTGGAGGAAACGTATCCTTGCCCGCGCCAGGCCATGCCTCCGTTTAGACGAGGCTTTTATCAGATCGCCTATCTCGAGGCCATGGGCGGAGCGACGATGAATTTCGAGAACGAACCGCTCACCAGCACCGAAAATGTGCTCATTTTTTCGCCGCCTGAGCAGGTGCTCTCGTGGGTATGCGGCGGAACTGAGCAAGGTTTCATGCTCTATTTCAAACCGGAATTGTTCGCCGGACCTGAGCAGGCAATCGAGCAGGCCTTTCCATTTTTCGATCTGTTCGCAGTGAATGTGCTGCCGCTCACGAGGGAGGATCGATCGGTCTTCGAGCCGCAGTTGGAACACCTGCGCGCGGTTTTTCGCTCCTCGCATCCGTATCGCCGCCCGCAGCTTGCCGCACTCACGACCGCTCTGCTCTACGACTGCCTCGCTCTTCACGATCGGACGACCGCAGGCAGCGGTGCACAAATGGAGCCCTCGCGCTTGGTGATTCGGTTCCGACAGCTCGTTGCCCGCTGCTTCCAACAGCATTGCTCCGTCGGCAACTACGCGCGGTGTTTGCACGTATCGCCGGATCATCTGGGCGCCATGGTAAAAAAATTCACCGGACGGACACCGCGCGAGATCATTGACGAACGGGTATTGCTCGAGGCCAAGCGTCTGCTGACCCATACCGATCTCAACGTAAGCGAAATCGCCTGGCACCTTCAGTTTTCGGAGCCAACGCATTTTGCCCGCTTTTTCAAACGCAACACGCAACTCACTCCGCTGGAGTTCCGATGCGTAATGGGGCGCGTTGCCGTCGTCGCCTGAGTGAAATGACGGCGACAAGAACAGCGGCGCGGAAAGCCAGTGACATCCAGTTGGTGAACGCCACGACCGGGAAACTGTTCCCGTCTGCGCCTGCCGGTTCGGTCTTGTTAAGCAGTGTGCAATGGGGTTGGCGCGGCATCATCGTCGAGTGGCATCGGATGCAGCCACAGGAAATGCCGGAGCACTACCTCGTCGGACACCGGCTGATCGTTGGCACGAACAAACAGCCGCTACCGTTTGGATGGAAGGATGATGACAGGCGGCGTGACGGGATTCTCAAACCTGGTGGCTTCAATTTTCAGACAGACGGCGATGTGAACGCTCCGCGTTGGCCCCAAATGTTCGAGTTCATGGCCTTCGCTCTCGACCCCCATTTCGTGAGGGATATTGTCGGTGACCATTTGCCCGCCAATCGCATTGAATTCGCCGCGCAACGCTGTGCATCCGACCCGGTTATCACTCGATACGCCGACGCGTTTCGTTCCGAACTCGCCGCCGATGCGCCAAACGGAGCTCTTTATGCCGACACGTTGATCATCGGCTTCGCTTTGCATTTGCTTTCTTCCTATGCGGTCGCGCATCCCGGGATTCCCGTCCCGCGCGGCAAATTGAATTCGTTTCAGCTTCGCGCCGTAGTGGATTTCATCCTTTCAGATCTGAACGAGGATGTTTCGCTGTCTGCCCTGGCGGAACGGGCGAATGTCAGTCCGTTTCACTTTGCCCGGCAGTTTCGCGCTACGATTGGTTTGTCGCCGCACCAATTCGTCCTGCGCCAACGCGTCCAAAAATCGCTGAATCTCATCAAGACGGGAAAACTGTCGCTTGCGCAAATCGCGGTCGAATCAGGCTTTCACGACCAGGCGCATTTTATCCACGTTTTCCGCAAAGTGTTGGGCACGACTCCCGGCGAATTGAGCAAGTTTTTACAATAGCCCGACGGCGGGCTGAGTCATGGTGGCGATGGATAAACGACGATGATGACATTTCGAATAGCCGCCGGGAATTTCTGAAAGCAGGTTTATCCTGCGCTGCGGCTGTAGCGGCGCTCGGTCTTGCCCCGGAAGCACTCGCAAATACGCGGAAACCGGTGGAACCCGCCGGCAAAGCCAGACAAGACTGGCGGCTTGCCGGGAAAGTCGTGCTGATTACCGGCGCGACTTCCGGCATTGGCGAGGCAACGGCCAAGGCTTTCGCGTTGGAAGGAGCCAGGGTCTTCTTTTGTGGGCGCCGTGAAAACCTGGGAGCACAAGTGCAGAAAGACATCCGGGCGTTTGACGGCGAAGCCACCTATATGCGTGGGGATATTCGCGACCCGCAACAGGTGGAGACTTTTGTAGCTGGATGCGTAGAAAAGTATGGCCGCATCGACATCGCTTTCAACAATGCCGGCACGATTGCTCCACCGAAACCCATCGCCGAATATTCGCTGGACGATTGGAACAATGTGATGACGACGAACGCGACGGGCGTGTTCCTCTCCATGCGACATGAGATCCCGCAAATGCTGAAACAGGGCGGGGGAGTTATCGTTAATACAGCCTCGGTTTCTGCGCACATTGGATTTGCCACCATCGCCGCCTACAACGCCAGCAAGCACGCGGTTTTTTCGCTCACCAAAGTGGCCGCCCTCGAAAACGCCGCTAGGAATATCCGCGTCAATTGTCTTTCACCAGGTGCGGTGGATACCCCGATGCTGCGAAGCGCACTGGCTGCCTGGCATACCGACTTTTCTACCGTAGCCAAAGACTACCCAATAAACCGAATCGTTCAGCCGGAAGAAATTGCCCGCGCAGTGATGTTCCTGTCATCGGACGAGGCTTCCTGCATCACAGGGATGGATATGGATGTTACGGGCGGATACCTGACGAAGTAGTCGATGCCCAACCCAACTTTCCCGGAAAGTGGTCCGTTTTTCCCGGAACTGGGTTAACGGTCGGGCAATCCGCGGTGGCAGGTTTGGAGCATGCAATACTCCACATTTCAAGAACCTTCACCGCGCCACGTCTCCGTGATTGGGCTCGGTGCAATGGGATCGACCCTTGCACGTCTGCTTCTGCGCCAGGGCTATGCTGTTACCATCTGGAACCGTACGGGCGCCAGGGCTGAACCCCTTGTGCGCGAAGGAGCGAACCTGGCTTCGGACGCCGCGACCGCCGTGGCTTCGAGTCCCACGATCATCGTCTGCGTGCATGACTACGCGACGAGCCGGGCCATTCTAGGAGGGCCCGATGTTTCCACGGAGTTGGCTGGGCGACTCGTGATTCAACTCAGCACCGGCAGTCCGCAGGACGCGCGCGACAGCGAATCTTGGGCACATGAGCATGGTGCCGACTTTGTCCCGGGCGCGATTCAAGCGGCACCCGCACAAATGGGTCGTCCCGACACGACATTGCTGGTCTCGGGCACCAGACGCGCCTTCGAACGCGGCGAGTCGGTGTTACGCGTGTTTGGCGGCAACATCACGTACCTCGGCGAGGAAGCTGGCGCTGCGTCCACCATGGATCTAGCGACGCTCTCGTATGTTTACGGCGCGATCTTGGGCTTCTTCCAGGGCGCCCGTGTCTGCGAAGCGGAGGGGATTCGCGTCGATACTTACGGATCGATTGTGGCCGCGATCGCGCCCGGCTTTGGAGAATTTCTGCGCCACGAGGGCAATGTCGTCCAAACGGGCAACTTTGAAGTTTCCGAGAGCCCGCTCAGCATCTCGGTGGAAGCCACAGAGCGGCTCGCACAGTCCGCGCGGGCGGCAGGCATTAACGTTGAATTCCCCGCATTGGTGGCCAGTCTGTTCCGGCGCGCCGCAGCGGCTGGCTACGGACGCGAAGAAGCAGCCGCATTAATCAAAGTATTGCGTGAACCGTGAAAACCCAGGCGCACCCATCAAACGGCTTTCCCCGTCCGGTAAAGGCACTGAGCTGAGATCGTTTCCCTCATGTCGTTTATGGAATTCCTGAAAGGGTTCTCGCTTTAAAATTTTCTACCTACACAACGGGAACGGCCGGATAGTCGATCCGGTCCGCCTGCCCGCCGGCTACCATTTGAACCATGTCCGGGTCGGCCATCAATTCATGGGGAAAGCCCAGGCTGACTGCGCTCACGGCATTGAGTCTGTTCAGATGTTCGGGGGAAAGTTCGACACTCAGGGCCCCCAGGTTATCCTCGATTTGTGCGAGCGTGCGCGGCCCGAGAATGGTGATGTGGTTTTTTGACCTCACCCACGCGATGGCGACATGGCTCGGCGGGCATCCGAGCTCTTTCGCGATTTCCAAAACCGCATCGAGCACTGCCGTTTTCTGGGCCGAGTCCTCCCCATGAACTACCTTTTTAAGATCCGTCGCCCGCCCGGTCGCTCCCTGGCGATACTTTCCGGTTAGCAGTCCGCCCCCAAGTGGGGACCAGGTCACGATTCCCAGGCCCAAAGCCGTCGCCATCGGCAAAAGCTCCCGCTCCGGCGTCCGTTCCACCAGACTGTATTCAAGCTGGACGGCCGCGACCGGCGCCCAGCCGCGGAGTTCCGCCAACGTGGCCGCGCGAGAGACACGCCAGGCCGGAAAGTCCGAGAATCCCGTGTAAAGAATTTTCCCAGCTGTTACCAGATCATCCAACCCGCGGACGATTTCATCGACGGGCGTCACAAAATCCGGGAAATGGACCCAATACAGATCAATGCGGTCTGTGCCCAAACGTTTGAGGCTGGCTTCGACGGATCGAGTCATGTTCTTCCGGCTGTTGCCCGTGAATGAAACTCCCGCATTGGGCGCGTCTCCCCCGGTGAATTTTGTGGCGATCACAAAATGGTCGCGTTCCTTGCTGACGAACTCCCCAATGATTTCCTCGGACTGGCCAAATTGATATTGGTCCGAGGTATCGATGAAATTTCCTCCTGCTGCGACATATGCATCGAAAATAGGGCGGGCATCCTTTGCTTCCGTTCCATAGCCCCAGCGAGTTCCGAAATTTGCGGCTCCGAGTGAAAATTCGGAAACCCTCAAACCGGTATGACGTCCAAATATTTTATAGCGCATTTTCATTGGGATAAAGACGTTGGCCAAAACCGTTTAGATTATTAGCATCATCTATGCGAAAATAGATGTCATCCATCATCCACAACGTCAAACTCCTTTTCCTATCACGATGAAAGTCACACGCCAACAAGCCGCCGAAAATCGCATCCGCGTCCTGAATCTTGCTTCCCGCCGTTTCCGCGAACGCGGCTTCCACGGGCTGGGCGTGGCTGATCTCATGAACGAGGCCGGCCTCACTCACGGCGGATTCTACAAGCGGTTCAAGTCGAAGGAAGATCTCATCGCTCAAGCCTGTGCTGCCGCTATCAGCGACAACCTTGCCGGCTACCAGCAGCTTGCCGCCCAAAACGAAGGCAGCGCATTTGAATCCATCGTGGCGGGCATGCTGTCGGCGGGCCACCGGGATGCTCCCGCCGAAGGCTGCGTTCTCGCGGCTCTCGGCCCGGATATATCGAGAGCGGATCCCTCAACGCGGCATGAGGTGACGAAAGGAATTAAAAACATCTTGGATTGCCTGGGGGGGCTGATGTCCGGTAACTCCAGAATGAGAATTCGCGAAAAATCGCTTTCGACCTATGCCACCATCGTGGGAGCGCTTGTGCTGGCCAGAGCAGTCGATGAACCGGAGCTGTCCGAGGAAATTTTGAATGCCGCTCAAGCATCAATCACTGTCACTGCCGCGAAGTGAAAGGCATTCCCCGCGAACAACAAAACTTCCTAACGGCCCGGAGCTGGCGTAGCCGGGGTGGGAACCACCGGCGGCGCCCATGGCCGGACTTCGACACTTGCGCCAAAATGGTTTGCTGGATGCGTCTTGGCGACTTTTGCCGCTTCGGTCAGATCGCGGGCCTCGAGGAAGAGTAATGCGGTGATCGGCCACGTATCGGCAATGGCGCTTGCGCCGTGGCGCAGCGAGGCGGCAACGCCGCAGCAGTACGACGACATGTTCAGCATCAACGTCCGTGGCCTGTATTTTCAGCTGCAGTCGGTGTTGCCACTCCTGGGCAATCCCAGCTCGGTCGTGTTTACGTCCTCACTCGCCGGCTCCATCGC
>DATDAW010000007.1:0-7626 GCA_036525185.1 Chthoniobacterales bacterium
ACAGGTGGATTCGGCAAGATTTCCAATGTGGTTGCTGGTGTCCTGATTCTAGGGGTTCTTAGCAACGGGCTGGTATTGCTTAATGTGAGCCAATTTACGCAAATGGTTATTAAAGGTGCAGTCTTGATGCTGGCGGTAGCATTCGATTGCTTACAGCATCGCAAGGCAAAATGATAAATGCATAAACTTTGGAACTGTGTTAACCATCTTGATGGTGAAGGAGTAGTTATTTTACATACCGCAGGTAGCGGGAGGCATACGAAAAGACAACACCGGTGAAAACAATTGCGATTTCTAGATTGATTGGCAGCGGAGCGGCCGAAGTTGCCCAGCGAGTGACCGACGTTTTAGGGTATACTGTGGTCAATAAAAGCGTTCTGGAGGGAATATTCCGGCAATATGGGCTGACCAAATTTGGCGAGTTATATACATCTCCGCCAAATGTTTGGGACATGGCAAACGCGACGAATCTGCTTATTGTTTCGATGTTAAATGAAATAATGGAGGCCTTGGCCCATCGAGGGCAGATGCTCATACTGGGGCGCGGTGGTTATTCGTCCCTGAGCAAGTATGCAGACGTGCTTAATGTGCGCCTCCAGGCCCCTTTCCCGGTCAGGGTAGAACGATTGATGGCCCGGGAAAGCCTGGCCGACCGCTGGCGAACTGAGCAACTCGTCAAAGCAGACGACACGGCCCGACAAGAGTTCGTCGCGAGGTTTTACAACGAAAGATGGGATATCGCATCAAACTTCGACCTGGTTATTGATACCCATATCATATCAACCGAGATGGCTGCTGACTGGATCATCGAAGCAACCCAGGCGCTTGACCAAAAAACATTTGGAGCGGATATGGTTACAGCCCAACGCGCCAAGGTAGACCCTGCTTTGTTAGAAGCAATAGATATTGCCTTGGCATACCAGCTTCCTTCTGTGGATGAGGACTCTAACCAGAAAGGAATTGAGTCAGAAACTCCGGCAAAGCCGGAGGGTTGAAAAGGCATTAGCGGCTCGAGCGGTGGCTTGTTGTCGTGGAGGGTATCAGAGAGTTTGAGTTCCTGGCTTCCGGCTGGCGTGGAGGAAAGCGCGAAGCGGCAGGAGCTTCCCGGTGAAGCTGCGGCAAGCGATCGGGGAAGAGACATCCCGGTTGCGGAAGGAACCCGAAGAAGTCTTCACACGAGTTAATCGACGGGTGGGGGATGGATCGGCTACTTGCACTACGGCAACAGCGCGGCGAGCGTTCGAGAAGATGCAGTGGCAAATCCGCGAACGCATGAGGCCATGGCTGTGGAAGAAACCCATGCGCAGTATGGAAAATTCTTCACCTTGAAAAGAGACGCATTGAGACAGTTTTGGCATCCAATCGAACGGGGTCAAGGACCTCCAGCTTCTCCAAAACGAATTCCTTCAAATAGCCGTAAGCTTCCCTCCGACCTGTCCGATGAGCCTCGAAAAGCAGGCAGGCGATGCAATTGATAACCGACTCAGGAACGGCTCGGGCGATCTCAGGCGGGAGCGTGCCGAAGTATTCCCGCGTTTCTGTTCCAAACGACACTGATCCGCTACGGTTGTAGAAGATCCAGTAACCGGCATAAACCTGTCGATCTTCACGTTCTTGCGGTGGAACACAATCCCGTTCCGGTTGCGGAAGGTAATCCCAAATCGATGACCGCTTCATGCGTGATATCTTAGCGCCACAAAGCTGAACGTAAATCAGCAATTGTCCTATGCGTTACCCTGATTTGGGTTGCATTACTGGCGGTGTTTTCATAGGTTTTGGTTCGTCATGAGGCCGGAGCGCGAGACGGTATTGCAGGAAACCGCTTGCACAGCCATCATGTCTAGGCGACGTCGAAGCCATGTCTTATCGAACTCATTCTCGCGAGCACTAACGGCCGGACGACTATGGACAATCTAGTGAAGAACAGTAGCGGATCGATCATCGAGGATGTGTTTGGAACTTATGACGAATACCATTTAAACGTATTGTTGAGCGGTGCGGAGGCGTGGAACGCGTGGCGCCAGCAGCAACCACACGTTAAGCCCAATCTCAGAAGTACGTTTTTGAAGGGCAAACACCGCGTCGAGTTTCGGAAACGCAGTCAGCAGATCGGTCATTACTCGCAGGCCGCCGTCCCGGCTCCCTTGGGCGTTCTGATCCTGAGACAAGATCTTGATGTCGGGATTTTTGCTGAAAACATCCATCGCGCCGGCGACTCGATCTTGAACCGCGGTAACAGGGGGTCCGTTTACAATGACGATCTGTCCCTTGCCTTTCAGTTTGTCCACGATGTATTGAGCCGCCTGTTGACCGGCCTGGCGATTGTTAGACGTCACTGTGGCGTCGACTCCGCCCTCCGCCCCGACGTCGACTGCGATTACCACGGCTCCAGCCCCTTTGGCGCGCTTCACGGCGGGCGCGATCCCTTTGCTGTCTGCAGCATTCAGGAGAATGAGGTTTACGCCGGATGAAATCAAATTATCAACCTGGTTGGTTTGGTTATTTACGTCATAATTGCTCGACAATGAGGTGAACTTGACGTCGGGTTTATCTCCTTGGCCTTTGACTCAGCGCCGCGAGCAATCTGAACGAAGAACGGGTTTCCAAGGTCGCCGACCGTTACGGCTGCGGATTTTAGCTCTTTTTGCGGCGTGAAGCGGCGCAACGAGGGCTGCTCCCACGAGAAGGCAGAACGCGGTTTTGAGGGTATAGTGGATTTTCATGGACGATTTTGTGGTACTTGTTGTTGGGAAGTTGCTTAGAATCTCATGCTAAATTGATCGCTAAGAGTAATGCGGCAACGCAGGCAAGCCGTGTGAAGACGTTGTTCTCGCTTCTTGACCACGTCCGCGTTGTGTCTTTGCTAGGCGAGGCTGGCACCAAAGGGCGTGCCAGCCTTTCAAAGCTCCTCGCTATCTCTTCTTCTCCCAGATTGACTCCAGTTGCCAAATATGCAACGAGACAAGCTTGGCGATCCCGCCATTCGCGAACAGAGCGAGGCCTTCACTGCTAGGCTTCGGGAAGATCTGATCCGTAATGGAGACTTGTCCATCGTCGGCGAAGACCTCGACGGAAGACCAATCGACGAAGATGTGCAGTTCCACGCGACCTTTCTTTGCCGCTAATGGAGCGGTTTCCCGGCTGGGGAATAGAGTGCTGAAGGCCACTTGGCCCGACTTCGTCCGATCAACGAAGAGTTCACCCGCTATCGCGTTGTAGCCGATGAGAGTTTCTTCATCTTGGCCCGTGCGTACCTTGAGCCCAAATTCGGACGCCGTACCGACCTCGAACTCGGCGATTATCTCCAATGTTTTGCCTCTGGCGCCGATGGAATTGAGACCGAGAGCGCTAGTGGTTTCGTTGATCAATCTGTTCTGATCAAAGAAGTAGCCTTTCAGCCCATTCCGATCAAAACCGAAGCCTCGGCGGAGTTTGCGCTGTTCCGGGATCGGCGTTTGGACGAGCCGGACCTTTCCGTCGCGGGTCTCCAGGCTTACATCGCGCAGAATACTCATTGCGCTGCGCCAAGGGGAGGTCGGAATCGACCCCGCGTAGTCCCAGTTGTTCATCCAGGCGACCCAACGCCTCTTGTTGTCGGGCAGGTTGTTCCACGAGATCACGGCATAGAAGTCTCGACCGTAATCGATCCAATCCGCGCGCTTCTTGGCCTCATCGGAAAACAGGATGTGATCGACGAGGATATGTCCAAAACCGCCGTCGTTCTGGTCGACGATCTGAATCTGCGCCTGCTTGCCGGCAAATTCCGCGACGTTCCAAGCCGTCCAGTGCAACTGCTCGCTGTTTTCGCCGGTGGCACTGCGCACCATCTTACCGTCGATGATCAGGTTGACGGTTGTCTCCTTCGGCCGTGGTAACGCCGGTTCGTCAGACTGAATGAAGTGATCGACGGTAATGTGACCAAAACCGGAGGTGCCATCGTTCTGGTCGACGATCTTGATCTGCGCCATCTGTCCCACAAGGTCGCTGACTTCCCAAGCGACCCAGTCCATGTTCGGGTCGTTCTTACCGGTGGCGGTTCGAACGACCTGGCCGTTGACCAACAAGAGCGCGCCGGTCGGCATCGGGTCGTCGGGGTACGGATGGTTGCCGCTGCCGATGACGAAATTGATGTACGGGCTTGTGATCTCAAACAGGGGCGAGGTCAGTGACCCCATCGCGGCGTCACTGCCGATGAAGCTCTGCACGTGCTTAAGGCCCACGAACCCCGGATCGAACTGGTTGCCCGTGACCGGCTGCTGCCCCACAAAAGCCCCCTCCGTTACCCAGCCCAGGTGCTCGTACGTCGTGCCGTCGGGACCTTCGAAATCGGCACCAGGAAAAACCAAATCCCCGGTCGGATTCTCTCCGTCGCCGGCTGCGGGATCATGGGGATGTCTGCCGCCACCGACCAGGAGGTTGATATACTTGCTATCGACGGTGAACGCCGGCGAGGTGAGGGTGCCCTTCGATGCGTCTACGTTGATGAAGGTGTTGACGAGGCGGTCTCCAAGATAGCCACTGACGGGCTGCTGATTCGGCAGCGTTCCCAACGCCGGTCCTTCGCCCACAAAGTCCCCAGTGGGAGTCCATCCCGCCGCTTCGAAGGTAGTGTCGGCTTCGAAATCCTGGAACACGACGCCGGGCGGCGGCGAATTGTCATACACGTTCTCTGCGTGAAATTGGACGCCATCGAAGTGGCCGATGAAATACTGAGCGCCCGAGCCGCCCGCAACGCTGCCCGGGTTCAGGTTCACCACCAGCACCCACTTGCTGTTGCGCGGCTTCTCCTTGTCGTTGCCTGGCTTCTTCGATGCGTTTTGGTCAGGCTGCGACGCAAGCTGGTCCGAGGTCTTGTCGCGTGGAGTTGCGTCCACAGGCAACTCGAACAGATCCGGGACCTCCCAGATGCCACCCACTGCGTTGGCGGGACCGAAGTCGCTCAAATAAGTCCAATTCTTGAGATCGGGTGAGGAGTAGAACCTGATCTTGTGTTGTACCGGAAGTGCAATGGCCATGATCCATTGCTTGCTTGGCTTATACCAGAACACCTTAGGATCACGGAATTCCTGGGGATTGAGTGAGGGGTCTTTGTTTGGGTTGATCACAGGGTTCTTTTCGTATGGCGTCCAAGTCAGCCCCTCGTCTGTGCTGAAAGCTATGGCCTGGGCCTGGGTGCCCTGCGGAATCACCGAACCGTCGGTTGGGTCAGTACCGTCTGTCCTATAAACGATGGTGTAGATCGCAACCAGCGGCGGGTTACGTGGGGTGCCAAAGCCGCTGGTGTCCTTTTCGTCCACAACGGCGCTGCCAGAGAAGATCGATAGAGTGTCCGTTGCGGGTATGGCGACGGGCAACTCTTCCCAGTGCACCATGTCTGTGCTAACGGCATGTCCCCAGGAGATCGTGGCACCCCACGTATCCGCGACTGGGTTGTACTGGTAGAACATATGGTGCTTGCCTCGGTAGCTCACGAGCCCGTTTGGGTCGTTCATCCAGTTCTTTGCCGGCGTGTAATGGTATTGAGGGCGAAACTGTTCCTGATAGGTTGGTTGAACCTGGGCAAGAGCCGGATGAGGATCGACCAGCGCGGCTGCAAGTGCCGCGATGCTTATGAGGGCAGGTATTTTCATGGCATGTAGTGGGTTAAAGGTGCTATCGAATCTGGCACCTAGCTAGGATCAAACGAACTGGCGCGTGCCGTATTGAACGTTTGCACTTTTTCAGGACCGCCGCTGACAGTTCGCCGGAACGCCAGCGGGCTCACACTGTAGGCGCGCCGAAAATGTCGGCTGAAATGCGCCTGATCGGCAAAACCGGATTCGCATGCCACCTCCACGATCGAGAGCTCTTTCTCAAGCGTCAACAAGAGCTTCCTGGCGTGCCGCAGCCGGCAACGCACCAGGTATTGGTGCGGGGAGAGACCGAAATACTGGGTAAAGAGCTTACAAAAATGGGACACGCTCATTCCCGCCGCGCGCGCCATTTCTTTGCGGTTCAGGCTGGAGGTGAAATTGGCCTCTATCAGCGGGACCGCCCGTTGGATGCCGCGCTGTTGAGCCTCTGACATTGGATTCAGCTGGATTTCCATACGACTACAGAGAGACGGCCCCGGTCTTCTCCTTGTGGAAGAACACTGATACACCGGTTCAGGGATATGTCACGGGCCTGGAACCGGGCACCAGCTTTGCCTACAACCGAAGTTATCAGCGCGCATTGAATCGAGTACCGACTATTGGCCCCAAAGAACAACGCGACTTCGACATCACATACACCCTGTTGGCCGACAAATCTGCCGTCGACAAAGCGCTGCAACAAGTCAAAAGCATCCTTCACGATCGTCCGACCGAAGTGCGCGAAAAGCCCTTGGTCGATCTGCCGAAAAATTAGTGACTATCTGGCCCTGATACGGCAACAGTTGAGCGAAGCGCTGCTAAACTCTCTTGAATTCCTGAGTGATCTCCGGCGGGAGTAATGGCGTCGCTCCATTGTGCGAGGCAACGAACGCGCCTACACGACAGGCATTTTCCAGAACCTGGGGTACAAGCAGTGTGCAGTAATTTACTCTAAGCCGCCCCTTAAACGGCTTTTTGGAGTAATTTTTCACCCGAAAACTGCCAAAATGGGCATTTGGACCCGTTTATTGCGATGGTGCGGGACTCTTTGCCACCGTGACCGGTTCATCGTTTGCGGGAAATTTAAGGCAGTTTGAAAAAAAGAGTGGGAGGGGAACGCCCCCGTGAGGACAATTCGCTTTTGGAGCGGGCCACCGAGGATTCCCATCTCACGCTTGACGTTAGAGTTTGACTCCGGGCAGATTGTGCTCCGAATGAATGGCAGAAGCCCCCTTTCTGTCCATAAACGCGTTCGGATAACTCCCGGCTCTTGCATGATATCCGAAAATCACAGAATCACTTGTTCTGCCTTTCGGGGGCTCACTTCATGGACTTGTCGAAGAACGCGAGGACTTTTCCGGATGCCTTCCGAAGTAGTTGTAGCCGTCCTTGAAACGTCTCGTAGTGCCCTCGATCCAGAATAGTTCCTTCTCCTTGCTGCCCAGCAGATCGAAGGTCTTTTGCGCGTCCTCAGGATTTCTGGTCCAAGAGTCCCTGAGCACCTGGATCATGAGCACGGGCATGTTCACCCCGGGGGCGGAGAGGTGCGGAGTCATTTCGGCCGCCAACCAGCCACCCATCTTCAGCAATTCGAGATCAATGAGCTCTTGTTGCCTCCCATGCACTGGCTATAGAGCCCGACGGTCATCTTGCTGAGGGCAGGGTGGCTGTCGACGTACTGGCAAGCGAAGAGAGTGAAGAATCGATTGCCGCCGATTGGATAATGAAATCCATGAAGGCGTTGGCGAGCCGCATCGTCGGTCAGATCGGCGACGAAACCGAGGTTGTCACCGAGATCCCCAACCTGACGCTTCATCGCTTCGACGAGCCCACGAAACCGACGGGCTACCTGCTGGAACCAAGCGTCTGCGTGATCCTGCAAGGGTTAAGCGCGTGGTCCTTGGCGACAATGATTACGTCTACGATGCGACCCGCTTTTTCGTCACTTCGATTGACTTGCCGCTGATCGCTCAAATCCTGGAAGCCAGCCCCTCGGAACCCTACGTGGGCATGA
>DATDAW010000008.1:0-10907 GCA_036525185.1 Chthoniobacterales bacterium
TACATCTGGAGGTCCGTGTTGCCGCATCGCGTGGAGAAACGCGCGTGAAAATTGGCGGGACGGCGAGACGCACATGTGTCAGCCGAGGGGGTTCGCACGGGGCGTTTTCTGAGGACGCGGACGTGAGGGGGAAGGGTAACTGACAGAAACTGAGAGGCCGGGAAGCTGAGTCTGTGAAAACGACGATGGATCTGCCCGACGATCTGATTCGGGAGGTTGAACTGCGTGCGGTCATGCAAGGGAGAAGGGTCAAGGATCTCGTCGCCGAGGTTCTCCGACAGGGACTCGGCATTACGCCGGCCAGCGCAGCAAACCGGCTACCGCCGAGCGTCATAGTGGAAAAAAGGGGCGAATGGGCTGCCGGTTATCACAGGGCGCGCTGCCAGGGGAACCCGGTCGATCGAGCAAAGTTTTTTTCGTCTGACATCCACCCCGGGCGCCCATTCAGGCTTTGGTCTATGATATGCGAAAACCCAAGGTGTTACCTTGGGCTTTGGCTGACACGCACCGTTGGCGCATGGAAAATCGTGGTTCCATGCGCCTCCCGAGCTGTCCTCGGATCAATGTGCCGCCACGACTGGTTCGGGTTCGGGCTGATCTTCGCTGGCGCCATTCGCAGATTTCTTCTTCCGGCCGCCGGTGAGTTTGCGGATGACGACGTAGAAGACCGGGGTCAGTAGGAGGCCGAAGAAGGTGACACCGATCATGCCGGCGAAGACGGCGGTGCCAAGGGATTGGCGGCTTTCGGCTCCAGGGCCCTTGGCCAGGACCAGAGGCAACACGCCCAAAATAAATGCGAACGACGTCATCAAAATCGGACGCAAACGCAGGCGGCAGGCTTCGATGGCCGCGTTGATGATGGATTTGCCTGCGTCTTCTTGTTGTTTGGCGAATTCGACGATCAGAATGGCGTTTTTGCACGCGAGTCCGACCAGAACGACGAATCCGATCTGTGTGAGGATGTTGTTGTCCATTCCCCGGAAATAAATACCGGCAACCGCTGAAAGCAGGCACATGGGCACGATGAGGATGATGGCGAACGGCAACGACCAGCTTTCGTATTGCGCCGCGAGCGTCAGGAAAACGAACAGCACGCACAGCGGAAAAATATAAACGGCGGTATTTCCGGCAAGGCGTTCTTGATACGCGATGTCAGTCCACGCCAGAAACATTCCCTGCGGAAGCACCTGTTTAGCAAGGCCTTCCAAGGTGTCGAGCGCCTGTCCGGAGCTGTATCCAACTGCAGTGTCGCCCTGGATCGGTGCGGAGTTAAAGAGGTTGTAACGCTCGAGGCGGTTGGGTCCGACGATGCGTTTCATTTCCACGAGTGATCCGAGAGGGACCATTGCGCCGGAAGTGCTGCGCACTTTGAATAGGCGCACGTCATCCGGGCTGTCGCGGAATTGACTGTCCGCCTGCGCCGTCACGCGGAACGTCCGCCCGTAAAGATTCAGATCGTTGACATAGCTCGATCCGAGATACGTCTGTAGTGCTCCGAAAATATCCGCCAATGGCACCCCGAGTATCTTGGCTTTCGTCCGGTCGATATTGGCGTAGAACTGTGGAGTCCCGGTCTGGAACGTGGAAAAAACGGAGCGCAGCCCTGGCTCTTTTCGGGCGGCGGCGATGAGCGCGTCGCTTGCCTGCGACAAGGCAGTGATCCCGGCGCTGCCACGATCCTGCACCTGCAATTTCCAGCCGCCGCCGGTGCCGAGGCCGCGAATCGGTGGCGGCGGAATGGCCGTGATACGTGCTTCCTGGATGCCGCTGAGTTGTTTCTGAAGCGAAGCCTGAATCGCAAAGGCGTCCTGGCCCGGATGTTTTTCGCGCTCTTCAAAGGGTTTCAGCGGAGTAAAAACGGCGAACGAATTCGGCGAGTTCGTGCGCGTTGCGCCGGAGAAGCCGACAATCGCGACCGTGCCGTTGATGCCGGGAATCTTGAGCGCGATTTCCTGCACTTTGCGCGCCACGGCGTCCGAGCGCTCCAACGACGAGCCCTCCGGAAGCTGGCCGTCAATGATCAGATAGCCCAGATCCTGTGCCGGAATGAAGCCTGTCGGCACGGTTTTGAAGCCGAAATAGGTCAGCGCCAGCAGGCCGGCATAGATGAAGAGGGCGAAACCCGTCCGCCGCAAGATACCCCGAACCACACCGGAGTAACCGTGCTCGGATTTCGTGAAGACTCTGTTGAAACCGCGAAAAAACCAACCGAGCAAGCCGTTCAAGAATCGCGTAAACCAGTCCGGCTTTGCGTGATGCGGCTTCAAGAGCAGGGTCGTCAGTGCTGGGCTGAGCGTGAGGGAAACCGTTGCCGAAATCACCGTCGAGACCGCGATCGTGAGCGCGAACTGCCGGTAAAATTGGCCTGTGATCCCTGCCAGGAAGGCCGTCGGAATGAACACCGCGGCCAGAACGAGCGCGATGGAAACGACCGCGCTGCCCACTTCCTCCATTGCTTTGCGTGAGGCATCGCGCGGGCTAAGTCCCTCGGCGATATGTCGTTCCACGTTTTCGACGACCACAATGGCGTCATCGACGACGATACCGATGGCAAGCACGAGACCGAAGAGGGAGAGGTTGTTCAGCGAAAATCCCAGCGCCGACATCGCCGCGAACGTTCCGATCAACGAAACCGGGATGGCAATCAGTGGGATCAATGTGGAGCGCCACGATTGCAGAAAAGCCAGGACGACGATGACGACCAAAATCGCCGCTTCGAAGATGGTGTGATAAACGGCGTTGACCGATTCCGAAATGAAAACCGTTGGGTCATAAATGATGCGGTATTGCATGCCAGGCGGAAAATTCTGACTGAGCTCAGCCATGGTTTTCCGAACTTCCTGCGCGGTTTTCAGCGCGTTCGAGCCGGGCAATTGCGAGATACCGATGCCGACGGCAGGCTGGGCGCTGAGGTAACTGTTTGTGGTGTAATTTTGCGCTCCGAGCGCGACACGGCCGATGTCTGTGAGGTGTACGATCCGGCCGTCGGCGCCGGTTTTGACGACGATCTTCGAGAACTCGTCTGGCTCGACCAGGCGGCCCTGGGTCATGACCGTAAACTGGAACGCCTGATGGCCGTTTACCGGCGGTTGGCCCAGGGCTCCGGCTGCGACTTGCACGTTCTGCTCCTGAAGCGCGGCTAGAACGTCCGTTGGCGTGAGATCGAGCGCGCCCATTTTTTCCGGATCGAGCCAGATACGCATGCTGTAGTCGCGTGCGCCGAAAACGTTAACGCTGCCCACGCCTTCAATGCGACTGAGGACGTCTTTGATCTGAATATTGACGTAGTTGCTCAGGTAGAGCTGATCAAAGGTGCCGTCTGGCGAAATCAGGTGCGCGACCAGAAGGAGGTCCGGGGAGCTTTTTCTTGTTGTAACTCCTTGGGCGCGAACGGCAGCCGGCAATCGCGGTTCTGCGATGGCGACGCGGTTTTGAACGAGCACCTGCGCTTCGTTGATGTCCGTGCCGAGTTTGAAAGTCACGGTGATGGTGACTTGCCCGTCCGGCGTCGAGATGGAGTTGAGGTAAAGCATGTCCTCGACACCGTTGATCTCCTGTTCGATGGGCTGTGCGACGGTGTTTGCCAGTGTCTCGGGACTGGCGCCTGGGAAATTGGCGGTCACCTGGATGGTCGGCGGGACGACATCCGGGTATTGCGAGACTGGCAGATTGAAATACGCCACCGCGCCAACGATGACGATGATGATGGAAATGACGGACGCGAAGATGGGTCGGTCGATGAAGAAGTGGGAAAATTTCATGGCTGGTTCCCTCTTATTTCCGATCTGAAAGCGCCGTTTTGCCGGGTGCTGCGCCGGGATTCACCGGCACGGCATCTTGTGTTCCTATGATCTCGGCGACGGATTTCTCGGTTAGTTTCAACGACGTGCCCGGTCGTGCACGCTGCATTCCGATGGCAACGACGCGGTCGGCGGTCGTGAGCCCTTTGCGGATCACCCGGAGACCATCCACGATCGGACCGAGCTCGACTCTGGTGTAAACGGCTTTGTTATCCGGGCCGACGGTGATGACGTATTGCTGCGATTGATCCGCTCCGATGGCCTGATCGGGGAGCAAAATCGCCTTGCCAGGATCGCGCCCTGGAATGCGGACACGGGCAAAAAGGCCGGGTGTCAATTTCAGGTCTGGATTCGAAAACACACCGCGCAGTTGGACGGTTGCCGTGTCGCGATCGAGACGGTTGTCGATGAAATCGAGCTGACCTTTGTGATCGAAAGCGGATTCATTGCTGAGCTCTAGTTCAACGGGCAAGTTTGGCGCCGTGCTGTTGTCGGGATCTACGCTTGAGGATTTCGCGGAAAACATGCCGGCATATTTCAGATACGACGCTTCATCGACCTCGAAATAGGCGTAAATCGGATCCAGCGATGTGATTGTTGTGAGCAAGGTGGAGGCGTCCGAACCGCCGCCAACGAGGTTGCCGATGCTCACGTAATGCCGGCTCACACGTCCGGTGACCGGTGCGCGAACCTGGGTGAAGTCGAGGTTAAGCCGTGCGTTCTCGACGTTGGCCTGTGCGGAGGCGACCTGAGCTTCGGCGACTTTGAAATTGTTGATCTGATTATCGAGTTCCTCCTGGGCGACAACGTTCTTTTTTCGGAGGTCCTGGGAGCGGTTGAGGTTGGTTTGGGCGAGAGCGCGTTGGGCCTGGGCTTGCTGCAAGGAGGCTTGTGCGCCGGTGAGCGCGGCTTGATAGGGGCGCGGATCGATAACGAAGAGCAGATCGCTTTTTTTGACCAACGACCCGTCTTTAAAGTGGATCGACTCTAGGTAGCCGCTCACACGGGCTCGGATCTCAACGGTCTCCGGCGCTTCAAGACGGCCTGTGAAGGCGTCCCATTCCTGGATTTCTCTTTCAACAGGGTGCACAACAGTTACTTCCGTCGGCGGGATCGCAGCGGCAGGTTGCTTGCGCCCGCAGCCGGCGATCAGCACTGTCATACCCAGGAGAAAACAAGATGCTGAACGCAAGACGAGTGGCAGTTTCATAGTGGATTTCCTTTTTTCTGGAAGAAGCCCCGGCAAAACTGGGCCGGTCATCGAGCTGCAGCTCCGTCGAGCCACAAACTCGTTACAAATTCTGCTTGGGTGGAAAGCGGCACACTGCCGTCACCCTTCAGCCAGTGCCTAGTCAACATCGCAATCATCCCATGAAGTGCAACGGCCAGTTGCTGGGTGTCGCCCGGGCGAATGACCCCGGCTCGCTGGCCGTCATCAATCAATCCGGCGATGAAAGTGATGTACTCGCAGCGGATCCCGTTGATCGCTTCCCATGGACCCGATTTCAAATCGGCATCGACGTACATGCGCTCCCGGGAATAGATCCGGAGGAAATTCCGATTCGCATCCGCAAAAGCCATGTGCTTTTCCACGAGGCGTAGGAACGCCGCCCGGGGTTGGCTGCGAAGTTGGTCCACTTCCGGGCAAACGGTCGCGACGAGCTGCTGCATTTTGCGTTTGAAAACTGTCGCGTAGAGCGCCTCCTTGCTTTGGAAATACAGGTAAAGCGTTCCGGTGGCGTACTCGGCCGCGGCGGCAATGCGTTCCATCGAGGCTTCTTCGAAGCCATTCTCGGCAAACACTACTTCCGCAGCTGCCAGCAAATCGTCGAGCTTGCGCTGGCGTTCTCGTTCCCGCCGTGAAGGCAGTCGGGCAGTATGTGATGGCTTGTTCACTTTTATGAATGGCGGTTCACAAATGGCCCGCACACAAAAGCACACGCTCGCCCGAGTGCAACTTTCAGTGAAGTTTCGACGCCGTTCCCGACTTGCTCGAAACAAGCTCCAGAACTTCTGCGGCAGCTCGTCTGCCAGACTCCATGGCCCCGTGAACAGTGCCGCTACTTCCGTGGGCATCCGTCGCCTCGCCTGCGAAGAAGACCTTGTGATCCAAAGACTTGCCGAGCGCCATTCGATGCTCAGGCAATGTGTCTGTTGTCGGATAGCTGTACAGCCCGCGCGCAAACGGTTCCGCTCCCCAATCTGCCACGAAGCCTTCTTGAAATGAACGGGTCGCCATTTCCGAGCCGAAAATTTCATCCAATTCTTTCACAGCGAACTGAATTGGATCGACTCCCAACCGCGCCAGTATTTCGGCGCGCGACCCCCCAACAAATGCTGTCAACACAGCGGCCTCCGGTGATTTTCCCTTACCTGGCGCCCAGAACTGCGGCAGAAACCCATCCGTGTGAAGAAAATACATGTTTTCATCCCAGAAGCGGATCCGGAACTTGAGCAAAATCTTCATGCCGGCATCCATCCCGATCGACTGCAACGCGCTCACTTTCTCTGCTGGTAGCGCCGGATCAAAATCCAGGATTCCAGCTCGCAACACCGCGATCGAGGCGGTAACGATGACTGCCGTTGCGTCGATCCGTTCTCCATCCGCAAGTCGCACGGTAGGACAACCTTGCCAGTCAATCGCCTTCACGACCGTTCTCCGCAGGATTCGATTATCCAGTCGGGCGATCAGAGGTTCGAACAACTCCAAATACCTTCCCCGCAGCGTGTAATTCGTCTCCCGCGCCTCCCAGCCGCGCTCGTAATCTGCGAACCCGCGCATGGCCAGCCGGTCCAATGTTGTGCCGTGCTCGACCCCCAGTCGCGAATCCAGATAGTGCCATGCCCGCCGTGGAAAATGCGACCGGATCAAGTATTCCTGTACCGTCCAATTTTCGCCGTTGTAGCCCCCCAATCCATCGATGAGCCTAAACGCCCGGGCGACATCCGCGTCCTCTGCCGCTTGATCAAGAAACCGTAGTTCTCCGTCCAGCCGCAGCATATCGTTTGTCGAAAAGTGCTGGAGCATTTCGATTCCTGACCCGAAACCTTTCGCCAAAGTCTGCACGGCATTAGACGATCCATGAATTTCTTCCGCGCCCAATTCGATCGGAAAATCTGCAAACCCTTCGAGTGCCCGGACCCGCCCGCCGACCCGGTCTGACGCCTCCAAAATCAAACATTCCAACCCAGCATCGAGGAGTGCCTCTGCCGCGCACAGCCCCGCGACTCCAGCGCCAACGATAAGAACGGGTTTCACGGCGCTCATATGCATGGCCCATGCATTCTTGTAAAACCTGAATTCCAAAACGTGGAATCGGATAAACGTACCCGTTTCCGCGTTTGACTCCTCGCTAATGAATACGCCATTTTGCATCCCCTATGGCCTCATACGACCTCATTGTTATCGGTGCCGGACCTGCCGGATACGTCGCAGCAATTAAAGCAGCGCAACTCGGCAAAAAGGTTGCCTGTGTCGAGAAAGAGCGCGGCGGCGGCACGTGCAACAACTGGGGCTGCATCCCCACCAAGGCGCTTCTCAAAAACGCCGAGCTTTTCCACTCAATTACTCACCGCGCTGAAGAATTCGGTCTCAAAGTCGAAGGCGTTTCTTATGACTGGGATAAAATCATCAAACGGTCCCGCGTTGTGAGCGACAAAGGGGCTGCCGGCGTTGATTACCTTTTCAAGAAAAACAAAATCGACTCCATTCGCGGCGAAGCCTCCGTTGATAAACCAGGCCAGGTCAAAGTGAAGCTCGCCGACGGCAAGGAGGAAACGCTCACTGCCCCGAAGATCCTCATCGCTACCGGCTGCGTCTCGCGACCATTGCCCGGACTCGATTTCAACGGCACAACCGTCATCGGTTCCAAGGAAGCGCTCGCCCTTCCGTCACAGCCAAAATCCATCGCGATCATCGGTGCCGGTGCAATTGGCGTGGAATTTGCCTATTTCTTCAACGCTTTCGGCACCGAGGTCACGATCATTGAGATGTTGCCAAATTTGCTTCCGATCGAGGACACGGAAGTTTCGCAGACTCTGGAGAAAGCCTTTGCCAAACAAGGCATCACCTCCTTGACGGGTCACAAAACCACCAAGACGGAGGTCAGTGACAAGGGCGTTAAAATTACCGTCGAAGACGCCAAAGGCGCATCCAAAGTGGTGGAAGCCGACATCGTGCTCGTCGCGATCGGTATCCAGCCGCTCCTTCCGGCCGGCTCTCTGAAGTTAGAGTTGGTAAAGGGTTACATTCAGACCAACGATCGTTACGAAACCAGTGTCCCCGGTATTTACGCAGCCGGTGACATTATCGGACCGCCCTGGCTCGCACACGTGGCCAGTTACGAGGCCGTCCAGGCTGTCGAAGGAATGTTCGTTCCGGGATTCAAGCCGAAAAAAGTCACCACTTTCCCCGGATGCACCTATTGCCATCCGCAGGTCGCCAGCGTCGGACTTACCGAACGGGCCGCGAAGGAAAAAGGGTTAAAATTCAAAGTTGGCAAATTCCCGTTCTCAGCCTTGGGCAAGGCTCGCGCGATCAGCGAAAGCGAAGGCTTTGTAAAGCTCGTTATCGGCGAACCGCACGATCAGATTCTCGGCGCCCACATCATCGGTGCGGAAGCCACCGAGCTCATTGGCGAACTCGGCCTGGCTATCAATTCAGAACTGACCTTGGAAGAGATCGAAGCGACCATCCACGCGCACCCGACATTGAGCGAAGGCGTTAAAGAAGCCAGCGAAGTTGCCGTAGGACGGGCCATCCACATTTAGGAAGCCAGCGGTCAGAAGGCCTGAAACGCCGACTCGCGAAGGCGTTATTTCTTTATAGGTCCTATGAGTACATGGGACCTATATTTTTATCTTGCGGTATCAATAGTTTCAGTCTTTCCTGAAAGTATGAGCAATGCCCCTGTTGATTCTGTTGCCGAGCTCCGTGTCGCGCGCGAACAGTTCGTTGCCCAATGGGGTGCCATCGGCAATGCCTGGGGCATCAACCGCACCATGGCGCAAATCCATGCCTTACTCATCACCGCGCCTGCGTCGATGAGTACGGACGAGATTATGGACGACCTCAAAATCAGCCGCGGCAACGCCAACGGTAATCTGCGCGAGCTTGTGAGCTGGGGCCTCATCCGGAGCGTCCTGCGCAGGGGCGATCGCAAAGAATACTTCGAGGCGGAGAAAGACGTGTGGAAAATGTTCTGCGCCATCACGCGTGAACGTCGCCGCCGGGAAGTTGCGCCCGCCATCGACGTCCTTCGCAACGTCGTCGCTCGCTCGGGCAGCATCGATGCGCCCGGCGCTGGCGCTTTCAACGAGCAGGTCGCAGCCATACTCAGTTTTCTCGAAACCGCCGACAGCGTCATGGACAAAGTGGCCCGTTCCGAACAAAACACCGTCCTGCCTTGGGCGCTCAAATTCCTTAAGTAGCACGCCTTTTATTTGCCTTATGTTTCAGTTCTTACTGTAACTCCCAGAGTTTTATGAGTCGCAAGAAGATCGTTATTCCTGGCGGCACCGGGTATCTCGGCCGTTTCCTCACCCGTCATTTCGCCGGCCGCGGCCACGAAGTCGTCGTGCTGACGCGTGAGATCAGAGAAGGGCGCTCTCTCAACGGCCCGTTGTCAGACGTCGGCGGCTGGAAACCGCCGCTCCTTGTGAAATGGGACGGGGCCACGCCCGGCGGCTGGATGACCGAATTGGACAACGCCGATGTCGTCATCAATCTCGCCGGACGCAGCGTGAACTGTCGGTACAACCGTCGCAACAAACAGGCTATCTACGACTCCCGCCTCAAATCGACAGCGGTACTAGGCAGAGCCATCGCTGCATGCGCGCATCCGCCGAAAGTATGGATCAATAGCAGCACGGCGACTATCTACCGGCATGCGGAAGATCGCGAGATGGACGAGCTGACGGGAGAAATCGGCAACGACTTTTCCATGGACGTCGCAAAGCGGTGGGAGGCCGCCTTGAACGGAGTACGGACTCCGCGGACGCGCAAGATTGCACTCCGCAGCGCCATGGTCATGGGCCCGGGAAATGCAGGCGTATTCAAAGCGTTCTACCGACTGGTAAAATGGAAGTTAGGTGGGACACAAGGCAACGGACGTCAGTTTGTCTCATGGGTCCACTGGCAGGATTTTGTCAGGGCCATTGAATGGATCATCGAAAACGAATCGGTGAACGGCCCAGTGAATGTCGCGTCGCCAAATCCTCTAACAAACCGCGAGTTCATGAGAGTCTTGCGTGAGATCGACCACGCAAGGATTGGCCTTCCCGCGCCCGCGTGGCTGCTTGAGATCGGCGCCGTATTCCTTCGAACTGAGACCGAGTTAGTCCTGAAAAGTCGCCGGGTCGTCCCCGCTCGTTTGTTAGCTACCGGATTTATCTTCGATCACCCACACTGGTCCGGTGCCGTTCGGGATCTGCTGAATCAGCCGATGCATCCGTTGCTGGCGCTTGATCCTCGATATTCTTATAGAACACGTCTTTAGCACCATGCATCTGAAACTCGGTAAGAATCTGTGCATCGGTCTTGCCGCTGGCTGTCTGGTCGTGGTTCTCTCTTCTTTTGGTGGATACCTGCTTGTCAGGGAGGACAGAATGCAATTCGGAGCCGTTATGTTTTTGCTTGTTCCCTTCGTTACCGGTTTTGTAGTTAGCGCGGTGACAAGACGGCCCCACCGCATTGCATGCTGCTGCATCGTCGGGAGCGTAATTACGCTGACAGCGTTACTACTGTTGGGGTGGGAAGGAATCGTTTGCATCGCAATGGCATTGCCGCTGCTAGCCACAGGCATGACCGTTGGAGCTGTCGTTGGGTATTATGTAATAGGCCGGAGTAGGGACAGGAAGGCCGGTCTTAAAATGACATTACTAATAGTCCTAATCGGCCCATTCTTTATCGCTGCCGCCGATCGCGTAGAAAGGCCGTATCGAAGGGTGCAGCAAATCGAAGTGTTTAAGTCCAAAGAGGTGATAGCTGCCACGCCTTCGGAAACGTGGAAATCTTTCACAAGGATTTCAAGCATGTCCGGCTCCAAGCCTTTTCTCCTACGTGTTGGCCTTCCCATTCCCCAGCAATGCTTTCTGGAAGGCACGGGA
>DATDAW010000009.1:0-52552 GCA_036525185.1 Chthoniobacterales bacterium
ATCTCGCCAGACATCCCTTTCCTTCTGTAGGTTCATGGCTGGCGGCTGGGTTATTTGATTTTTCCTTATGAGGCGTCCTGCTTCATCACCGTCCTGTTTATTCGTTTTTTTCAGGTTGTAAAGCTATTTACCGAAGTAGAAATAGGCGTCGTTCGGGGCAGCGTGATCGAAATCGAAGCTGTTGCCATTACGATTGTTCTGGATGATATCTCCGACTTTAGGTTTGTAATCAGTACGTCGCCTTCCCCTAAATGCGGGCTGGGAATTCGCGCCGACGATCGCATCGTGCACAAACTTCGAATGCCGCTGGCGAAAGGAGAAATTCGAGGTTGTGGCGCCAGCTTGTTGCACGTTCCACGAAATGAAGACCTGGAGTTGCTCCGGCGAAAACGGGATCTCGAGGCTTGCGATGTTGTCCTGTTGTCCGCGAGTTGAGTAAGTAAGTGTCCGGGCGCCGATGGCGGGATCACCGGCACCGGGCGATGACGGAGCCAGGCGATGGCAACCTGGGCGGGAAGACTTCCATTTCCTGGCGAGCGCCATCCGTTCGTCTGGTTCGCTGGTGGTGACGACCCCCTTCAGCATTTCCCTGTCACGGCGGGACGCCTCGCCGAACAGTCATCGAAAAGACGCATGTTATTCCTGAACGCGAGCTATTCCTGAAACAAGTGGGACTCCACTTTCCAAAGGATTTTGTCCGTCGTAATAGCGATTTCAGTGAAAAGATCGGCTGAAACGGCGTCGCCAAGCGCACTCACCGCGCCTATTGCTTCTCGCGCGGATTTGCTGAATTGAGAAAGGGAGCCGGAGAGAGGCTTCAGGTGATCCGGTCCTGAGAACACGTCTGCCGGATAGACGGGAAGACGGCTGGTGGCGGACACGATCTGCAGGGTGCCGCTAGCCATCCCACCAAGGGAAACCGCTCGCTCGGCTAGTTCATCAGTGATGCCTCCGATGAGTCCGGCAGTTTCGTCAAAGAGGGCATGCAGGCTGAGAAATTGCGGCCCTTTAACGTTCCAATGCGCTTGTTTGGCTTGCAAGCCGAGATCGATGGCATCCGCAAGCTGGCGATTGAGCAGTTCGATCACGGCGAATTTCGTTTCTTCAGGTAGATCGTAATTATTCCAGAGAGTAGCTTTTTTCGAAGTCATGACAATGGTCAAAGCGGGTTCATGATAAAGGACTGTAGCCACCGGACCGCGACGTGGCGGCCGTCTTGAAGCCGCGCACAGCGGCGATTCCGAGGCTGATGAATGCCAGCAGCACAAGGCTCTGCGCGATGGCGAATGGAGGTTCGGATTGCGTTGGCGCAAGCTCCTTGAGCGCGGGCGTCTTTTGGAAAATCTGCGCGACCAGCACGAAGAAATTCAGGTAAAGCGCGATCAAGGCGTTGATCACGTAGACCTTGCGCCAGGAGCCGGATAGCTTCCCATTGTAAAGAGCAAAGGCCGCCACGATCAGCACCACCATGGACAGAATTCCCACCGCGTACGCGGGTGTGAATCCTCGAAAAGGAAAAAAGAATCCCGTGACACTCGTGGCCGCGGTCGTAACCAAAAAAAATGCGGCCAGCCCTCCGTGTTGCTTTCCCGAAACCCAGCCGCCGGCGACTACCAGCCCCGCGAGAATACCAGCGAGGCTGATGAGGATGTGAATCAGTGTAAAAACAGAAAGTCCCATGCTGTATCCCTTTTCGATTTTTTATGATTTGGCGAAAGCCAACAAGTCGGCGTTGAGCTCTTCCTTGCTGGTATCACCCAGGCTGTGCGAACCGCCCGGATAGATTTTCAACGTGGCATTCGGCACCAACTTCGAGGAAATCATCGCAGAAGCGCCGATGGGCACGATTTGATCGTCGTCACCATGAATGATCAACGTGGGCACGTCGAATTTTTTCAGGTCTTCGGTGAAGTCCGTTTCGGAAAAGGCCTTGATGCAGTCGTAACCATTTTTATGCCCGCACAGCATGCCCTGCATCCACCAGGATTGAATCAGCCCCTGCGAAACTTTCGCTCCAGGCCGATTGAAATTGAAAAACGGGCCACTGGCGACATTGAGGAAAAACTGGGCGCGATCCTCCAGATACGCCGCGCGGAACCCGTCGAATACGTCAATCGGCAGCCCGCCGGGATTGGCCTCGGTCTTGACCATCAGGGGAGGCACCGCTCCCATCAGGACGGCTTTGGACACACGCTTTGTCCCGTGCCGCCCGATGTAGCGCGCCACTTCGCCGCCGCCGGTGGAGTGACCGACCATCATGACGCCTTTCAAATCCAGCGCGTCGAACAACTCGGCGAGATCGTCGGCGTAGGTATCCATCTCGTTGCCGTCCCAGGGCTGGCTCGACCGTCCGTGTCCGCGCCGGTCGTGCGCGATGCAGCGATAGCCATGCGAGGCGAGGAAAAACATTTGCGCTTCCCAGGCATCCGCCGATAGCGGCCAGCCGTGGCTGAAAGAAACGACAGGGCCGTCCTTCGGACCCCAGTCCTTGTAGTAAATCGTGGTTCCGTCTTTGGTGGTAATGGTGCTCATGATGGATGGATGTGTGGTGGTTGTATCTTCAGGAGAGTTTCTTAATTCTGCGTCGAAGCATTCAAGGCAGGGTGACGCTCGTTCAGGGGAACTGATTCGGTCGAGGCTACTGTTTGAGACTTTGGGGCGGTGAGTTTGCGGGTCGGCGTGGCCACCGTCTCCGCCAGCACCTTTGGATTCGCGCCGGGATATACGGCGCGCACCACGACCGTCGGCGGCGCGATCTCCGGATATTGGCGCGATAGGCAGCCGGAAAACGGCAATGCCGCCGACCAGCACGATGGCCTGGTAGGGCCTTGGATCGATAGAGAACAGGACATCGCCTTTTTTTACTGTCTTTCCTTCGGCAAAATGCACCTTGTCGAGATAGCCGCTCACCCGCGCCCGCAGTTCCTCCCTCTCGAGCGTGTCCAGCCAGCCAATATTGATGCCCAATCAATGATCTCACGCGCGACGGGCGTCACCGCCGTGACCGTGGGCGGCGACACCGTTAATGGCGGCTTCCTTTGACACCCGGGGAGTGCCAGCAGGATCGCAAAGAATGAGAGCCAGCGGCGGTGTCGCATGGTTCAACTCTTGATGAACTCCAGCAGGTCGGCGTCCAGACTGCTCTTTGCTTGTGTCGCCGAGGCTATGAGTGCCGCCGGGATAAATTTTCAAAATGGCGTCCGGAGCGGTAGCCGTGAGATGCGAGGAAGAACATCTGCGACTCTCAGGCATCTGCTGTCAATGGGCAACCGTGGCTAAAAGTGCTGACAGGGCCTGTGCCGCAGTCCTTGCAGTAAATCTCCGTGGCGTCTTGGTGGTGATGGTGCTCATTGGTAATTTATGATTGTTCGTTGTTTTGAGTTAAATGCATTTCAAACGAACAACTTACTTCGTCGCGTAGGGAAGACTCAGGTCGCCCGAGGCCACCGAATAGACCTCGTAGACTCCAAGCATCGGCCTCGCCATGCAGGAAGTATTGACCTGCATGTAGCAGGCAACTCCGTCGAATTTGAACTGGGTCTTGTTGCGGACGTAAGAGGCGGGCACGATGGCGCGGATGGTGTTGCCCCGCTCAGCCACTCCGTGACCGGGCGAATCCAGATACATGGGCATGCCGCAATTGGTGGGCGGAAGCACCACGGTCTTGTCCTCCTTCTTGAATTCCTTTACCGATAGTCCGCCGGGAACGCGTTCGTCCTTGGTTAGCAGAACCCAGTGCGTGTGGTAGATGACCTTGTCATCGTCATATTTGCCATTGCCATTCTCGTCCCACAGCGGCGTATCATCAAAATCGGGGTGTGAGGTGATCGCCAGAGCGACGATGCCTTCGACGTTGCCCATATTAACATCAGAAGCCTTGAGTGTGGTGGGAAACACATAGGCCAGCACCGGGGCGCCATCGAGCTGCCCTGCAGCCTTGGGTGCCGCCGCGCCAGCTTTGCCATGGAGATCCATGTTGAAAACCAACACATCCAGATCGTCGCGATACTCAACCGAAACCGCTTTGATCTTCAGGCTCGGAGACTTTGCAAGCTGGGGATCATTATTCAACTTAATGTCACATCCCGACGCTGGAATAACAAAGGGAATGGCACACAAGGAAGCTATCAGGCTAATGACTAATTTTCTCATGGGCGAATGACTCGTTTCTGGAACAGTTGTTAGTTTGGTTGCTTTTGAACACCGACGCAAAATCTGCCAAAAATTGAATTTTTCGCAATTTATCAAAAGACGCATTTTGAAATCCGTAGGATGGCGGATGTTGTTCTACCCCATTTGGGGGAGAAATCTCGAGTTATAGGAAAAGCATCATAAAAGCATCATATTAGGCGGTATAAAACATTGACTTGATATTCGTCGCGAAGTACAGCCGCGCCACTCTCTTGAGCTTTGTTTTTCATCCCATATATTCTACGACAACACTATGAATACCCGCAAACTTGAAGGAAAAGTCGCCGTCGTCACAGGTGCCTCGAAAGGAATCGGGGCAGCCATTTCAAAGGCCCTTGCCGCAGAAGGCGCGGCCGTTGTTGTTAACTATTCATCGAGCCGCGATGCGGCCGACGCCGTCGTCGCCGAGATCGAGGGGAATGGCGGAAAGGCCGTAGCTGTTCAGGCTAACATGACAAAACAGGCCGATATCGAGCATCTCCTTTCAGAAACCCAGGCCGCTTTCGGTCGTCTCGATATCCTGGTCAACAACGCTGGCCTGTATCAGGGCTCTCCCGTGGGCACGATTACCGACGAGATTTTCCACAGGCACTTTGATTTGAATGTGCTGGGACTTATTCTCGCCTCGCAGGAGGCGCTCAAATACTTCGGCCCCGAGGGAGGTGCGATTGTAAATGTTAGTTCCATCGTCGCCATCCTCTGTCCTCCGGGGCTCGCAGTTTACAACGCGACTAAGGGCGCTGTCGATGCAATCACCCGCACTTTCTCGCGCGAACTCGCCGGCCGCAAAATCCGGGTCAACTCGGTGAATCCTGGCCTGATCGCCACGGAAGGCATGCATGCCTCGGGCTTTGCTGCCGATGCCCCGCCTCCCCCGGAGGTCTACGGAAAGATGGGGGTCCCCGAAGATATTGCGCCGATCGTCGTATTCCTCGCATCACAAGATTCCGGCTGGATCACCGGACAGGTCCATTACGCGACCGGATCGCTCATCTAGGAGTCGGTTATAGCCCCGGGGAGTCCGCTGGTGCAAAATAGGATGGATCCAAGCATCGGTCTCTGCTCAAGCTGGCGGCTCATCCGGCCTATGGAGGAGCAACCACACTCACGTCCCATCATCGACGATCGCAAGCAGATGGAGGTTCTTCTCCACGAGAAAAATCAGATCCTGGAGATGCTGGCCCGAGGGGAGCCTCTCCGAGTTGTGCTTGATGATATTTGCCTGCTCGTGGAGCGCTTTTTCCCCGGCGCGTATGTCTCCGTTCTGTTACTCCAGCCCGATGGAACCACGCTTCGCAAAGTGGCGTCTCCGTCCTCTCCCCCGGCCATTGCGGGGTTTCTCGAGGCCGGCGTTCCGGTGGACGAGAATACCGGCCCATGCGGCCGGGCGGCATTTACGCTGAAACCGGAAATCATTGAGGATCTGAACTGGTATCAGCGAGACGCGGCGTTTCGCGAACTGCTCGAAGCGCACGACCTGGTGGCCGCGTGGTCCCTGCCCATCATCTCGCCCTCCCTGCGTTTTCTCGGTACGCTTTCGCTCTACCTGCCTTACAGCGGGACGCCGGACGCGAAAGACCACGCGATCCTGGAGCAAATGATGCACCTCGCGGCCGTCGCCATCGAGCAAGCACAGGCCCGCGAAAAGCTCCGCCGGAACGAAGCCTTGCTCGCCACGGCCCAGCGTCTAACTCTCACGGGAAGTTTTAACTGGAACGCCGTCACCAATGAGATGACCTGGTCCGATGAGACCTATCGGATTTGCGAGGTCGATCAGTCGGTTACTCCCACTGGGGAAATGACCCGCGATCTCTTCCATCCGGACGACCTGCCTTTTTTCTATGACATGATCATGGGAAAGCGGCGCGATTATGATTTTGAGTGCCGTTTAAAACTCCCTTCCGGCATCAAATACATCCAGGTCGTTGGTGTGGCCGAACGCGATGCCTCCGGAAAGCTTCGGGAATGGACCGGCACTTTCATGGATATCACCCAACGAAAAAGAACGGCGGACGCACTTCGCGCTTCCGAACACCTCGCCCGCAGACAGGTGGAGGCCCTGAGCGAGACCCTGGCGTTGATGTCCACTGAATCCGATCCCGGGAAAGTCCTTGAGCACGTGCTGCGCGTGATCCTTCGCCAGTTGGATGCGCACAGCCTCGCCCTCTGGGAAATGAATGCCGCCGGAGACGGCTTGGAACAGATAACCCGATGTGAAAACGGCAGGATGGACCTTGCTACACTGGATGAAATTGCCGGAATTCCGAGAGTGAGGATTCCCATGGCGGAACACCCCATTTGGACGGAGTTTTTTCGCGACGGTCAGCGTATTGTCCTTGGCGATTTATCTCAACGTCCCATGCGCGTTCGTTTCGCGGATACGGACGAGACGCAATGGCATGACTCGCTGAGCTCCCTCGAAGCGCATCCCGATGTTGCGGCCGTGCTGGAAAGTCTCTTCTCGGACGGCGTGGTCAGCTCACTTTACATCCCGATGTTGCTCGCCGGCAGAGTCATTGCTCTGATTAGCATCCGGTTCCGCGACAAGCGGACTTTTGACCGCGGGGAGCTAGCCCTGGCACATGCCCTGGCGCATCAAGCAACGCTCGCCATGCAGTTGGGCCGGCTTTCCCAGCAGAGCCAACGAACTGCCGTCATCGCCGAGCGCAACCGCCTGGCCCGCGATATTCACGACACTCTCGCCCAGGGTCTCACGGGGATCATCATCCAGCTTCGCGCCGCGAAGGACGCCAGCGCCCATAAACTCGGCAAGGAAGCTGAAGCGCATCTTTTGCGCGCCGCCGAATTGGCCAGCGAAAGCCTCCGCGAGGCCCGCCGCTCCGTTCGGGCTCTGCGTCCGCGCGCCCTTGAGGAAGGTGAGTTGATCGATGCCCTCGAGGCTATGTTCGTCCGCCTGACTGCGGATACGTCCATGGAGGCAACGCTCGCCATCCATGGCCACCCAATCCAGCTGACGCACCGCCAGGAGGAAACCGTCTTGCGAGTCAGCCAGGAAATACTGACGAACGCCCTGAAACACGCCCACGCCACCTTGCTCTCGGTGCGCGTCGATTATCAACCCGAATGCTTCAAAATCGAGTTTCGGGATGACGGCGACGGCTTCAACCCGCAAGACAAGACCGAGGGTTTTGGGTTGATCGGAATCCGGGAGCGAATCGCTGCCGTCGGCGGCACCATGATTCTCGAAAGCAGCCCCGGACGGGGCACTCTTATTCTGCTGTCTCTGCCCATTTTTAAAGTCTCCACCCCATTCCTCCCATGAGCCTCCCTTCGCCAGATCGCATCCTTCGCATTCTTGTGGCTGACGACCACGTAACCGTGCGCGAAGGCCTTTCCTCCATTCTGGGGCGTCGGCCCGACATGCAGGTTGTCGCGCAAGCGTCGACCGGGCCCGAAGCTGTGGAACTTTGGCGGCGCCATCACCCGGATGTCACACTCCTGGATCTGCGCATGCCTGACTTGGACGGCGTGGGCGTGATCGAACAATTGCGCCGAGAGGCCCCCGCCGCTCTCTTTATCGTGCTGACGACTTATGATTCCGATCGAGATGTTTCTCGCGCAGTCAAAGCCGGCGCCCGCGGCTACCTCCTCAAGGACGCGCCCACCGAGGAACTTCTCGCCTGCATTCACGAAGTCTGTGAGGGAAAAACCTCCATCAATGCCGCCCTGGTCGCCAAGCTTGCCATGGAAATGAGGGGCGAACCACTGACCAGGCGCGAGCTCGACGTTCTAAAGCTTCTCGCCGACGGCAAGACCAACCGGCAGATCGCTACCGGGCTTTCTGTAGGCGAAGCCACTGTGAAGTCGCACCTGCGAAGTATCTTTTCAAAACTGGATGTATTGAGCCGCACCGAGGCCATTGCCACTGCGAGCCGCCGGGGCCTCATCCATCTCTAACTAAGCCAAGATTCCATTGCAGACACTGCCAGTGACGTCTCTGACGACGCGCGCAGGCGTGTGAACGTGCGGGATGCACATAAATAGTTTCCGCGCCGGATATGGGACCCATTCGGCGTCCGTACCTTGCGACTGAAGTAAGTCGCTGGTTGTTTTTTTGAAAATCTACGAGATTCCTTTGCGCCGGAAACGGTCGATGAGCACGGCTGTGATGATGATGCCGCCTGTGACGATTTCCTGGGCCCAGTTCGGGAATTCCATTTTGGTGCAGCCGTTGGCAACCGAGGTCATGATCAGCGCGCCGATGAGGCTGCCCAGAATCGAGCCTTCGCCGCCTGCCAGACTGGCACCGCCGATGACGACGGCGGCGATGACGTCCAGCTCCATGCCCGTGCCTGTCGTTGGATCGCCGACGGTGAGATAAGAAAATTGGAGAATGCCCGCTGTCGCTGCCATGCCGGAGCCCAAAAGGTAAATACCCAGTTTTGTCCGGGTGATGGAGATACCGCAGAGGCGGGCGGTTAATTCGTTGGAACCGACAGCGAAAACGTGCCGGCCCCAAATTGCGTACCGGAGCACGCACGCCATGATGACGGCCAGCACAAGCAAAATCCAGATGCCTGGCGGGAAAAGCATCCATTTCTTGTCTTCAGGAAGAGAGGTGAGCAGGCCATTGAGCCAGGTATCGGGGGCGATCACTGTTTGCTCGTTGGCGAGACCTTTGGCCATGCCACGCACGGCGCCCCACAGACCAAGGGTCGTGATAAAGGGAGTCAACCCGGCTTTCGTGACCATGGTCCCGATAAACAGCCCAACCAGCAGTCCGGCGACAATGGCGCCCAAGGCGGCGGCCAGCGGCGGCCAACCCCTGGCCAGCAGGGTCGCGGTAGTGACGGTACTTAGGGCGACAACGGAGCCGACAGAAAGATCGATGCCGCCGCTGATGATCACAAACGTCATTCCGAGTGCGGCCGTGCCAACGACGGCAGTTTGCAAAAGGATGATTTGCAAGTTGTCGAGCGTCGCAAACGTCGCCGGGCGCAAGGCACTGAAGAGAATGACGACGGCAAGCAGGCCGAAAATGGGCCCAAGTTTCTTAACGATCTGACTGACGTTTTCTTTCATGCCGCTGGAGGCAAATCACGAGGTTTTTGTGGCCTCGGTCATAAGGCTGAGTTCATCGACCTCGCCCACGGGGTGAGCTGGGCCGAGGCGTCCGCGGGACATGACCGCGATGCGGTCGCAGACGCCCAGGAGTTCAGGCAGATAGCTGGAGACCATTAGCACGGCTTTTCCCTGGCGGGCCAGATCGTCGATGGTGCGGTAGATTTCCGCTTTGGCGCCAACATCAATTCCGCGCGTGGGTTCGTCGAGCAACAGGACATCGCAGTCGTGGTGCAGCAACCTAGCAATGGCGACCTTTTGCTGGTTGCCGCCGGAAAGTGTGTTGATGGAGTCGCCGGTTTCGCGGCATTTCACACGCGATTTTTGGATCCATTCGCGTGCCGTTCTCCGAACTTTGCGGGGCAAGACAAACCCCGGCGGACCGAGACCCCGCAATTGAGAAAGGACCAGGTTATCTTCGATGGAAAGATTGAGGGCTAGACCTTCGCGCTTGCGATCTTCGCTAACCATTCCGACGGCTTGATTCCAGCGGACGGCGGGAGAGGCCGGGCCGCTGATTTGTTCGACCTTGATAGTGCCTGCAACGACAGGATCGAGGCCGAAAATCGCTCTCAGAAGTTCTGTGCGCCCGGAGCCGATTAACCCTGCGATGCCAAAAACTTCGCCCCGATGTAGAACGAGTGATGCATCGCGCGGAAGCGTTTTCCCGGAGAGATTTTCAAGGCTCATTACAGGCTCACTTCGCTGGCGATGGGTGCGAGGATAAAGTTCCTCCACATCGCGTCCGGCCATCAATTTGACGATTTCGGAGTCACTAAGGTCCGAAGTTGCACCGCCACCCACGCTCTTGCCGTCGCGAAGGACGGTGACGCGTTCGCCGATTTCGCGCACTTCCTCGAGGATGTGAGAGATGTAAATGACAGCGCAGCCCCGGTCTTTGAGTGTGCGGATGAGGTGAAACAGCCGCTCGATGTCTTTCGCTGCGAGACTACTGGTGGGCTCGTCGAGGACGAGCACTTTGCAGCCGGAGGCGATGGCGCGGGCGATTTCGACCATTTGCTGGCGAGCAATGGAGAGGGAGCCCGTGATGGCTCGCGGGTCGATGTCCTTGTGGCCGAGTTCCGCCAAGGCGTCGGCGGCCCGTTTCCGGACCGTTTTCCAATCCATGACGCCAAAACGACGCGGCTCGATCCCGAGCAGAATATTCTCTTCAACGGACAAATGCGGCGCCAGCGACAGCTCCTGGTAAATCATGCAAACGCCTGCGTGTCGTGCCGCGTGGGGGTTCGCCGGATGATAAGGCCGGCCCTCCAGGAACATTTCTCCCGCGTCAGCTTTGTAGGCGCCGGAGAGCGTTTTCATGAGCGTGCTTTTGCCCGCGCCGTTTTCTCCGACGAGCGCGAGCACTTCACCTGCGGCTGCGTTGAGATCGACCCCTGCAAGCGCGATGGTGGCTCCGAAAGATTTTCGGATGCCATTCATGGACAGCACGAAGGTCATTCCCGTTGGCTCGCTATTCTCCGAGGAGAGCTTTGATCTCCGCGGAGTCGATATTGTCCTTCGTGGCTAGTCCGGCGCCGCTGTCGATGCGAGGCTCGACTTTTTCGCCTTTGATGTGTGCAACAAGGGTTTTCACGGCTTCATAGCCCATTTTCTTCGGATTCTGGAGGACCAGGGCGTCGATTTCACCCTTCTTCAAGCCTTCGACCAGCGCAGCGGAGCCGTCGAAGCCGACAAACTTCTTCTTTCCCGCCAGCCCGGCCTGGCGCAAGGCGAGGAGCATTCCCATGGTGCTCGACTCGTTCGGCGTAAATATGCCGTCGCCTTCCTTGATCTTGTCGATCATGTTCAGCGACGCGGTTTTCGCTTCGGCCATGGTGGCTCCCGCATAACGATTTTCGCTGATGACAGAGATTTCTGTCGATTTCTTAACCCCTTCCAGGAATCCGGCCTCGCGTTCGTCAGTGCTCGCGGACCCGACCTGGTAACGAAGCAACACGGCTTTGCCTTTGCCTCCGAGCAGTTCGGCCAGCTTCACTCCACCGGATTCGCCGGCCTTTTTATTGTCCGTGGCCACAAAACTCACGAAATCCTTCCCGACCATTCCCTTGAGCGCGGAGTCAAAAATAACGACCGGAATTTTCTTTTGAGCGGCTGCCTGGACGGGACGTGCGAGCGCGGTGTCGTCGAGTGGGGCAAGTACGATTCCGTTGACGTTGTCGGCAATCATTTGTTCCACGATAGCGATCTGCTGGGCGCGGTCGTTCTCCTTGAGAGGCCCTTTCCAAATGATCTCGACTCCAAGGTCCTTGGCGGCAGCTTGCGCGCCGGCTTGAACAGATTTCCAAAAGCTGTGAGTCGTGCCTTTGGGGATGACTGCGATTTTAAGGGTTTCGACAGCGTGCAGCGGGATGACTGCTGCCAGCAACAGAGCCGCTACTGCGGCGAGAGGGGCTTTTTTCATAGAGGGGTTAGGTAAGACGAAAAAAACGCTACAGCGCGCGCTAATACCTGGCAATACCAGAAACCGACGACAACGGCCATGGTTCGCGCTTTATTTTATCTTCGCGCGGTCCTGTGTTCCGTTCGCTCGCGAGATCCGCGGCCGTGAATGTCTAGCTTCCGCTGAACAACCGCGCTCCGCGTGCCGCTATTTCCTCCGGAGTCAAATTTTCGATCCGCGTTGCAAACATCCACCTGTGACCCGACGGATCTTCAAATTTTACGCTCCGATCGCCCCAAAATTGGTCCGACACAGGCAGCAGGACTTTCGCCCCTTCCGCGATCGCCTTTTCAGCAAAGGCATCCACGTTCTCCACATAAATCATCGTGCTTGATGCCGTTCCGCCAATCGACTTCGGGCTCAATACGTCCCAATCGGGAAATTCATCGCTAATCATTATCGTTGCGCCGCCAATTTTGAGTTCCGCGTGAGCGACTTTCCCGTCAGGCGTTTGCATCCGCATCAGTTCGACAGCGCCAAATGCCGTCTTGTAGAATTCGAGGGTGCCAACGGCGTCTTTGCAACAAAGGTAGGGCGTGGCGCCTGGGTAATTGTCTGGGATCGGTTTTACGCTCATAGCTAGGAAGCCTCGCACATTCAGTCCTCGCATCCAGCGTGAATGAGCAGTTCCTTGTAAATAGCTTGCGACGAACTTCCTGCTCGCTTGATCCCGAATCCTTTGTTTGCCTCCTATTCATGACTCCCTTCCTTCGTTGGGGCATTCTCGGTGCCGGAAAGATCGCCCGGAAATTCGCCGCTGAACTCCCTTTTTCAAAGACCGGCAGACTTGTGGCCATCGGCAGCCGAACTCTCGAATCCGCCCGCCAGTTTGCTACCGAATTTGCGAATTTCGACATCCGGACGCACGGCAGCTATACATCGCTCCTCGCGGATCCCGACGTGGATGCTGTTTATATTGCCACGCCGCACCCGGCACACGCAGAATGGGCCGTCGCCGCTGCTGAAGCCAAAAAACATATTCTTTGCGAAAAGCCGCTAACCATGAATCACGCCGAGGCGATGACCGTTATCGAAGCGGCGCGCCGGAACAAGGTCTTTCTCATGGAAGCGTTTATGTACCGTTGCCATCCGCGGACGCAACGCATCGCGCACCTCATCCGCGAAGGCGCGATCGGTTCAGTGAAGCTCGTTCGAGTTGCTTTCAGCTTCGCGGTGCCTCCGATTCCAACGGGAAGGCTCTTCGCCAACGAGCTGGGCGGAGGAGGAATTCTCGATCTTGGATGTTATACGACATCCATTGCGCGTCTGATCGCAGGCGTGGCAGCAGGCAAGACCTTTGAAGAACCCGACGAAGTGACAGGTGCAGCGCTTCCAACTGAAACAGGCGTGGACGGCGTCGCCATCGCCAATCTGAAATTTGCAGGAGGCCTTCTTGCTCAAGTTTCCTGCGGTATCAGCCTTCGGCAGGAGGACACGCTCGTGGTGTATGGAGAGACGGGAAAATTGGTCGTCCCTGGTTTCTGGAATCCGCCCGGGGTTATCGAGCATCACGACTACGCGAGCGACACGGTGGCCAATCTCGAAACCGATGCATTCGTTTATAAGTATGGTCTGGAAGCCGACGCCGTGGCGGAAGCCTTGCCCGAAGCCGAGAGCCATTTCGTCCCGTGGGCGGACACGCTCGGCAATATGCGCGTCCTCGACACATGGCGTGCAACCGCGGGGATCATCCACCAAATCGAGCAGCCGGATTCGCCACATCAGCGGCGGACGACTCTCAGACCGGGTCGTTGGGATGAAGTTTCATCCGGAAAAATAACCGGTCTCGACCTGCCGGTATCCCGTGTGATTCTGGGAGTGGATAATCAGCGAACGTATGTCCATCTCGCGGCGATGGCCGACGATTTTGTGGAACGCGGCGGAAACGCCTTCGATACTGCTCACCAATACGAGGAAGGGTTGCAGGAAACGTTGCTGGGCCATTGGATCGCCAACCGCGGAATTCGTGAGAGGATCGCCCTCATCGTCAAAGGCGCGCATACGCCGTTTTGTGATCCGGTGAATCTCCAAAAACAGTTCCAGATCAGTCTTGAGCGACTGCGAACGGACTATGCGGATATTTACCTTATGCACCGCGACAACCCGGAAATTCCAGTGGGTGAATTTGTCGATGTGTTGGACGAATTGCACCGCGGCGGGCAGATCCAGGTGTTCGGAGGCTCTAACTGGTCTCTTGCGCGCCTGAGGGAGGCCAACGAATACGCCGCAAGAAACGGCCGTGAGCCGTTTCGGGTTGTCAGCAACAACCTGAGTCTCGCCCGAATGATCGATCCGGTCTGGCGCGGTTGTATCAGTGCGAGGGGAGATGATTGGAGGCAATGGTTTCAAGAAACTGGAGCGGCGCTGCTTTCGTGGTCGAGTCAGGCAAGGGGATATTTTGCGCCAGATCGTGAAGCGGGCTCCGTCACTGACGCAGAGATCGCGCGTTGTTGGGAAAGCGAGGACAACCAGGAACGCCGCCGGCGAGCCATTGAGATGGCTGAAAAGAAAGGTGTCAGCCCGCTGAACATCGCGCTGGCTTTTGTGCTGAGCCAGCCGTTTTCCACGTTTGCGCTCGTTGGCCCGCGTGTGATCGAAGAGACCCGGACGATTTTGCCGGGAGTCAAACTTGCCCTGACGCCCAGCGAGCTCGCTTGGCTGGATTTGCGATCGTAAAACCGCGCCCTGGGGGAGCGATATCGACGCTTCCGACCCAAACCTGACAATTTCGTAATGATTCATTCCCCGCCTTGATGTATCCGCGTGCATCGCTTTGTCTGAACAATGGTCTCGATCATCCACGCATGAAGCAGCTTCCAGTCCTTGTCATAGGCGCTGGGCCAGCTGGACTTACCGCCGCTTACGAGCTTTCCAAAGCAGGAATTCCGGTCACGGTTTTCGAAGCAGATCCCGAGCGGGTCGGCGGTATTTCGCGTACGGTTTCGTACAAAGGCTTTCATTTCGACATCGGTGGTCACCGGTTCTTCTCCAAATCGAAGGAGATTGAAGACTTGTGGACGGAAATTCTACCTGAAGACATGCTTGTCCGTCCGCGCTCGTCCCGGATTCTGTACCGCGGCAAATTCTTTTCCTATCCGCTCCGGGCTGTCGAAGCGCTGATGAAGCTTGGAATATGGGAGTCGTTCGTCTGCATGCTTTCGTATTTGAAAGCGCGTGTTCTCCCGGTTAAAAACCCCGAGAATTTCGAACAATGGGTGAGCAACCAATTCGGCAAAAGGCTCTTCCGTATTTTTTTCAAGACCTATACCGAAAAGGTTTGGGGAATGGATTGCAAAGCGATCTCTGCCGATTGGGCTGCGCAACGTATTAAAGGTCTGTCGTTGATGACGGCTGTCGTCAACGCCCTTCGGCCCAAAACGAAGCCAAAACAGAACGGGCCTGTCGTCAAAACGCTCATCGATTCCTTCCGTTATCCCCGTCGCGGCCCCGGGATGATGTGGGACGCCTGTGCGGCGCGGATCCGCGAATTGGGCGGCCAGGTTGAAATGGGGCGCCATGTCGTCAAATGCATCCACGATCCTGAGACGAAGACATGGGAGATCATTACGCGGGACGCATCCGGAGCCGAACACACTGACGCCGGCGCGCACGTTATTTCGACGGCACCCGTCCGTGAGTTGGTGACCATGATCGAACCCGCACCTTCGCAGCTCGCACGGGATGCCGCCGAACAGTTGCGCTACCGAGATTTCATCACCGTCGTGCTGATACTTAAGGAACGTAACGTGTTTGCCGACAACTGGATATACGTTCATGAACCGCATGTCCTGGTCGGTCGCATCCAGAATTTCAAATCCTGGTCGCCTGACATGGTGCCCGATTCATCGCTGGCCTGTTACGGCCTCGAGTATTTTTGCTTCGAACACACCGGTCTTTGGAAAATGAGCGACAGCGAACTGGAGATGCTCGGCAAAAAGGAAATCGTCCAGCTCGGCCTTGCTGATCATGCGGATCTCGTGGACGCCCATGTTGTCCGCCAGAAAAAGGCGTATCCGGTTTACGACGACAGCTATGCTGCACACATCGGCGTCATTCGCGAAGAACTCGAAGCGCGCTATCCCACCCTCCACATGGTGGGCCGCAATGGCATGCACAAATACAACAATCAGGATCATTCCATGATGACCGCTCTGCTGTGCGCCCGTAACATCCTTGCTGGACGTAAAATACACGACGTATGGCAGGTAAATGAGGACGCGGAGTACCACGAAGCCGGCACGCGGGGTGGCTCGTCCGTTTCCGGCCTGCGCGCTGTGCCTCAGCCGGCACGTTCCACTGAGAAAGCTGTCCACTAACTTCGCGATGTACGGTTCGCGGATTAGCCTCGCGACGGGCGGGCAACGAGGTCAGGGTCGGGATCAGTCATTTGCACGATGGCCGGCATTCCTTGGTCTTTTTGCGCTGTTTTTCGTGGCGGCAATGCCGTTTGTGATCACGCGGGCGATGACTTCGCCCCCAAGTCATGACGAGGACCAGCACATCGCCGCCGGCGCCCTCGTTGCGAGAGATGGGTTGTTGCCTTACCGCGATTTTCCGTGCCTGCATACGCCGAATCTGGCGCTTCTGTACGGCGTCATTTTCCGTGGGACTGACTATCTGATGCTAGCCGCGCGGCTCGTATCCGCCATTTCGGCGGCGGCGGTTGTCGGTCTCGTCGCGACGATCGCGTGGACGATATTCCGCGACCGCGGTCGTATCGCGGCCTGGACGGCTGCTGTCGGCACGGTGATTCTTTGTCTGTTTTCCCGGGGCTTCGCTACGACAACCGGTCTGGCGTGGAACCAGGAGCTGGCCTTGTTGCTGGTTTTGTTGGCTGGCATGGCGCTCTGGAGCGGAGTCCGCGACGGCAAACCTGGCTGGCTGCTCGCTGCGGGGTTATTCGCGGGTCTGGCGATCGGAACGCGTGTCACGTATGCGCCGCTACTCGCGCCGTTTGGGCTTACGGTCCTGTTTGGAGGGCCCCTTGAATTTAGGAAAATCGTGTCTCGTGTCTGTTGGTTCAGCGCTGGTTGCGCGGTTGGCTTCCTGCCCGTCATCGTCCTCTGGATGCTCGCGCCGGAGGCGGCGAAGTTTGGGATCTTCGATTTTGCGAAGGCCAACATCGCCTACCGGCTTGCAACCGGCGAACCGCGAACCATGACTTTCCTGAAAAAAGTCCGCTTTCTCTTCAAAGAGGTCGTCAGAGAGGACTATCCGCTCTACCTTGCAGCTATTGTTCCGCTCTCAGCGGCGATGCTTGTCCTACGCAAGAGAATTCCGCCGGTGTTATGTTACTTGTTGTTGCTCGCACCGTTTGTGCTTTGGGGGGCAATGGCGCCATCGCCGGTGTTCGACCAGTATTTCTACCCTTTGGTACCCTTGCTGACATTGTGCGCGGTCGTCAGCTTGAGTGCGATTCCACGGGAATCGAAACGTCTTTCGTGGATTCCGGTTTTTTGCGGGCTCATGGCCGTTTTGGCGATCATTCGGGGTGCGGATGAATATGACAAAATGGAGCGCTTGAAAGAGCCGGAGGACTGGACCCCAATGAAGCAGCATGAATTCGGGCGTGAATACCGGAAAATTATCGATCGGGGCCGGGTGCTGACCCTTGCGCCGGCGGTGGCGATGGAAGGCGGGGTGCCCGTTTATCCGGAATTTGCCACCGGACCGTTCGCATGGCGGGTATCGAATTTTATCGATCCTGACAAGACTGCCCGGATCGGTCTCGTAACGCCACAGACACTTCCGGTTTTGCTCGAGAAAAGCCCGCCTGCAGCCATCGTCCTTCAGGCCGAGAAAGGTCACGAAACACAATTTCGCGACTGGGCGGAGGTACACCGGTTTGCTCCCGTACGAGTGACGAACGGGCACGACATCTGGCGGCCGCGATAGATTGAGCCCGGCATTACTGGATCAATTTTTCCAGCAGGGGATCGGGCCGGGCGCCGAGAGATGTGGCTTTTTGGTAATTCTCACGGGCGGACTTGAGCGCCGGCGGCCGTGCGGTGGCGTAGACAACCGCGAGGTTGAAATAGGCAGTGGCGTATTTCGGGTTGAGTGCGATCGCCTTTTGGAGATCTTTCACGGCTTGTTCGGACTGGCCTTTTTTACTGGCTGAGATGCCGAGGTAGTTGTAGGCGGTCGGGTTGTTCGGGTCGAGAGCGAGAGATTCCCGGAGGATGCGGGTGGCCGCGTCCCATTTTCCCTGATGATAGTAGACGATGCCGAGGGTGCAGCGGGAAGTATAGTCTTTCGGTCCAACAGCAATGGCTTTTTGAAGAACTTCCTCAGCGTAGGTGTAATTCTTCTGCCGATAAAAAACGATTCCCAACCCGGAGAGAGCGTCGAGATTCTCAGGTTGAAGTTCGAGCACCTCACTATAGAGACGTTCAGCTTTCGACAGGTCGCCTGCTTCGAAAGCGGCCTGGGCCTGAGGAATTTTTTTGGCAGCCTGTGCCTCCAGGCTGGGGACTTCTGAAATGGCAGGCGTTGGAGTAGGGATGCCTGTTGAGGCGGCCTTGGACGCCGCCTCCGCGGCGGTGGCGGTAGGAGTCGTCTTTTGTTTGAGTTCAACGGAGAGTCTGGACGTTTTGGAGCCGGAGTCGAAATAGGAAAGTTCGGAATCCGTGAAGAGATCGCGCTCTTTGTCGTTGAGCTTCAGGCTGATATTGCCAAGGACGTCGACCTGATCGAGCAGCGTCTGAGATTTACCTTCGACCTTGGCCAGTTCTTCGAGAAGGACCTGACCGGCTTGGTTGCGTTTGATTTGGTCCTGAAGACTGCGGAGGACGATGTTGCGTAAAAGGGTGTTTTCGTCCTGAATCTTGACGATTTCTTCCGGGCGGGCGCCAGATTTCTGGGCTTCAGCGACAGCTTTGTCTGTGGCAGCTGTCTGGGCGGCGAGTTGTTTTTTTAGATCCGCGACGGCTTTTTCGCCAGAGAAGATCTGATCCCGTGCGCCGGAAAACTGGGATCGGACGTCGAGAATCTGCTTCTTTAACTGGGCGACTTCTTTCGCGGTCGGCCGGTTGGCGAGATCCGTGAGGCGCTTTTCGGCGTTTGCCAGCTGGGTGTTAAGTGAGGCGTTGTCGGTAAGCAGCTTGGCGGCTTTTTCCTGGTCCACCTTGGCTTTTTCGACGCTGGCGAGAGCCTCATCGCGCGCTTTAACGGCCTCGTCCCGCTCCGTGTTGGCCTTGGCAATGAGTTGACTAGAGGACCCTTGGTCGTTTTTTGCCTTTTCGAGGTCGGCCAGAGCCTCGTCGCGCGCTTGAACGGCTGCGTTTTTTTCTTTGAGGGCTGCGTCGCGTTCAGCGGTGGCTTTGGAGGCTGATTGGTTGGTTGCAACGATCTTCCCCGTGAGATCAGCTGCTTCGTCTTCGACCAGGTCGACGTCGGCAATGCGTTCGTCGATTTGGGTGCGGAGTTTTGCAATGGTTACGCGGGCGGATTCGAGGTCGCGTTCGGCGGTCCTCCGGTTGGTGGAGGCGGCCTGGAGCCGATCTTCGGCTTGAGCGAGTTGAGAACGGAGCTCGGCCACCTGGATGCGGTTCTGATCGGCTCGCTGGAGAGCTTGCTGGAGATTGCGGGCCGCCTGGTCGTTCTTTCGCGTGAGCGTCTGGTTTTGCTGACGTAGACGCGCGATCTCGAGGCGGTTTTCAGAAAGTTGACGACGAAGTTCTTCAAGCTCGGAACCCGAAGGTTTCGCTGTAGGGGGGGAGTCTTGAGTGGAGCTGTCATTGGCTCCTGCTGGAGTGGCCGACGCCAGGTCGGTTGGGACGGGCGGAAGAATATCGGTGGGCAACTCGGGTTCGATAGTGCCGGTGCTCGGGGCGGAACTAAAATCGTTGTCCCGGCTGGCTTGGGCCTGTAGATCGGCGATTCTTTGGCTGGTCTTTTTGGAGCGATACTCGATGACGAGCGGCTGCCAGTTCGGGCTGTTGCTGCGGATCTGATCGAGGAGGCCGCCGGCGAACTTGTATTGTTTGAGAGCGTCACCCGTTTTGCCATTGGCCTCGAGTTTTTCCGCTGTTTGAATCGCCATATAGGCCTTGAGAAAAAGGTCTGAGGGATCCTGGTCAGCGGCCAGGATCTGCGACGTGAATGCCAGCGCGGCACAAATGGAAGCCAGGGGGAGAGAGCGCTTCATGTTTCTGAGGCGGCGCCGAAAATATCCTATTGCAAATGGGTTGGCAAGCCTTTGGAGAGCCCAATAATCGCGCGCCGCGCGGTGATTGACACTTTCTGGGCCGGATGATAGCTTCCGCGCGTTTTCCGCGTTCAAACAGGGACCCTAGGACCTACCATGCAGGCAACTCTTGAACATCCGGTGCTGGTGCTTAACCGGCTCTGGCAGGCCGTGAATATTTGCAGCGTGAAACGCGCATTCACGCTGCTGTTCCAGCGTCAGGCACAGGTGGTCTTCGCAGAGGAAGGAAACAATTTCGCTACACACGATTTCGAAAGCTGGCGCGATGTGTCGGAACGAAATCCGGAACCGGAAATGGTGAAAACGGTGCATTTTTCGGTGCGGATTCCACGGGTAATCGTGCTGATGCTGTTCGATCGGCTGCCCAAGAAAGAGGTCAAGTTTACGCGGCACAACATCTTCGAGCGGGACAAAAATACGTGCCAGTATTGTGGCAAGGTGTTTGATCGGAAGGACTTGAATTTGGATCACGTGATTCCGCGGGACAAGGGCGGACTGACCACGTGGGAGAACGTGGTTTGCTCGTGCATCAAATGCAACACCCGCAAAGGCAATCACTTGCACCATGAAGTGAACATGCATTTGATCCGCAAACCGAAACGGCCGAAGTGGCGCCCGTTTGTCAATTTGACGGTTTCGGGGCCGCAACACGACAGCTGGAAGCATTTTATCGATCTGGCGTATTGGAACGTGGAGCTGGGCGATTAGCCGGCCGCATTTTTCACAGGGCGGCGCACAGATCGGAAGATCGTTGATTCTGCGTCCCACGCCGTTTTGACGGGATGAATGGTCCACGCGCCGTCGCGTCTGGCCGCTGCAACCTTCCTCCCAAAATCGCCAAGATGGCCGATGTAACGGTTTTGTTCACCAAAATCCCGAACCCGGAAACCGAGATGATGCGCAAGAGTTGACAGGTAAACCTCGAGATAAACCGGAACGATTTCCTCGACAGAGGCCACGGCATCGAAGGCTTCCCGTGTCCAGAAGGAGCCGCTACCGAACATGCTCAAGATAACTTGGGGATCCTGGCGGCACGTGATCCGGCGCCAAAGCCGGTGAAAATCGGGATCGGACGCGTGGTAGAGGTAGTGAGGAAAGCTGGTGCCATTAATGCGGGTGACGCGGTGTCCCAGAACGTCGGCGCCCTCGGCTTCGAGCAGAGCAAGTTGACGGCTGTTGAGATCGCCTACGAGGGGGATATGGTCGTATTCCGCGAAGTAAACATGGGTAAAATCCTGTCCTTGCATCCAATGCGACGCGTCGCGAAATACAGCGGTGTAGCTTTGCTTTTCCCGCTGATGATCGGCAGTGCGCATGCGCGGGTCGCCGGGAAAAATGCAGGGGCCTTCATGAAGTCGCCCCAGCATGTCGTGGGAACCGCCGAACGCGAGCAGGACATCCTCGATGCCGAGCGTGCGGCGCCAATAGTAGAGCATGCGGCTGATGCGTGCCGGGTCCTGATGGCTAAGCAGGAGGTTTAGGACGCGTGGCATTTTCGGGAGTAACGTGGGGGAAATCCGGAGGCGCAGGCGTGCGGAAACCGATCTCCTGTTTCCAATATGTAAGTCTCTTTTGCGGAAGAAAGTGAACTTCGACGACGCTTTCAAGGCCGATAACGTGGATTTTCCCGCCCCAGACAAAAAGAAATGCGCGCCCCGCCTTTTTTCCCGTCCGCGAATCGGTGATGTCACTGCCGAACCAGCGCACGATCGGCAACAGAAAATTCCTTAGTTTCTTGCGCATGCTTGCTGTGGTTCGCTCGTAAAAGTTTTCAAACATGCCTCGCCCGGCGCTGTAAGGCATGGTTTACGATGTGCCGGAAGCCTTCAATCCATTTTTGAAGACCGGCATTTTCCAAAAGCCATCTCCTACCTTCCGTCCCCATGGTTCGGCGCGTGCCGACATCTGCCTCGAGCCGCAGTACTTGATGAGCCAGTTCATTCGCGTTTCCGGGTTCATGCAGGTGCCCTGTGACGCCGTCCACAACAGTTTCGGTCAGCCCCCCTGATCGCGCTGCCAGCATGGGTTTTGCGTAATCGTAGGCTTCGTAGGTAACCAGTCCGAGCGGTTCCCACCACAACGAGGGAGCGATGATGGCGCGACATCGGGAAACCAGGCGGGATTTTTCACCGCCGGATACCAATCCGCGGAACTCAACAAGAGGATTTTCCTGTGCCGCCTGCCGTACTCGACCGTCCATGGGGCCCTCTCCGCAGATGACCAATCGAGGAGCTCCGCCGCCTTTTTCCATCCGCAAAATTCGCCACGCATCGAGGAGAACCTGCACGCCTTTGGCAGGGATCAGGCGCCCAAGAAAGAGATAGTAATTTTCATCGGCAAAGTTTGGATTTTCGTTTGCCGGCTGCCAGCAATGGCGCAGCGTAAAAATATCTTCGCCCGGGACGCCGGCTTCGATAAATCGCGCTCGCATAAAGTCGGAAATCGCCACCCAGGCTTTGATTGATCGAAACCACCGAAGTTGATGCATGGCGGTCAGGATGGAGGCCAGCCAGGCGGTCTTGATGCGAGACCCCTGCCACGAACCTTGGGCGATTTCCCTCCAGTAACGCCGTCTCAGCCCCTCGGTTGCGACGGAATCGCCTGCCCACAGGTATCCGTTGACGGAAAACGGCCGGAAATTGTGGACGTATTGAATAATGGGAATGTTGAGGCGCAACGCCTCGCGATAGACAGCTGCGGATCCGACGGGGAATACGTTATGCACGAGCCACGCCTGGGACGCATTGGATTTTGTCGACTCGCGTAAATTGCTGATGGAGAGTGGATTGTAGAACATTCTCACTGCTTGCTGCCACGCTGATGGAGCCGATGGCCCCGTCCAGTCGTGACTATCAAACACGCAGTCGGATATTTCGTAATCCCGGCCGAGGATGTTTGACATGGTTTCGACCCACAACTCCTCGCCGCCCTTGTCCAGGTATCGATTGAAAACCTGCAGCAGCCGTGGGGCTGATGGCATTTCCGGTGTGGGGCTATTGGCTTCGCGGCGGGCCACTTCCTACGGAATGTGCCCCGAGTGGCATCGCCGAGGGAAGGGCAAACTTAACGATTATTCGTTCAACCACAGGGGCAAATCCTGTGCCCAATAGGTGATGATCATATCGGCTCCAGCGCGCTTGAAAGCAGTCATCGTTTCCAGAACGACGCGTTTTTCGTCTATCCAGCCATTCATCGCGGCGGCTTTGACCATCGAAAACTCACCGCTCACATTGTAAACGGCCGTCGGTTTTTGAAAGCGCTCCTTCACACGCCATAAAATGTCCAGATACGGCAGGCCAGGTTTCACCATCACGATGTCTGCGCCTTCATCGATATCGAGCTCGGTCTCGCGCAGTGCTTCAAGGGCATTTCCCGGGTCCATTTGGTACGACCGGCGATCACCAAACTGTGGTGCACTCTCCGCAGCGTCGCGGAACGGCCCATACATTGCCGAGCAAAATTTCGCCGCGTAACTCATGATTGGTGTGCTCTCAAATCCGGATCCGTCGAGCGCCTCGCGAATCGCGCCCACACGCCCATCCATCATATCGCTCGGCGCCACCAGATCAGCCCCGGCCGCGGCATGGCTTACGGCGGTGCGCGCCAGTATCTCGACCGATTCATCGTTCGCGACCTGCACATGATCTCCATGCCGACGCGCGACGCCACAGTGCCCATGCTCCATGTATTCGCACAGACAGACGTCGGTGATAATGAGTAATTCCGGCACGGCTTCCTTGATGATACGGATCGTCTTCTGCACCACGCCGTCGAGATCAAAAGCTGACGATGCGACAGCATCCTTGGCTTTTGGAATCCCAAAAAGCAGTACTGCTGCCACCCCCGACTTTTTTAAGCGCTCCGCCTCCGCCGGGACACTGCCAAATGGGAGCTGAAAAATCCCCGGCATCGAACCGATTGCTTTCGGTTCGGAAATATTTTCGCTAATAAACAGTGGCTGGACGAAATCGTAAGCGCTGAGTGTGGTTTCGCGAAGCATATCGCGAAGCACCGGCGATTCCCGGAGTCTGCGCGGGCGGTGAACAATAGGCAGCATGGTCCGGCTACCATATTCCGGGCGCATCAAGTTTTCGAATTGGGAAATTGGTTGGGGCTCAGGAGGAGGCCGCAAGGGGACCGCGCGCCCGCCGGCTCGGAGCGTTCAGAATCTAGACCGCAGCGTTACCCGTTTCCTCCGTCCGGATTCGGATCGCCTGATCTACGGAGATCACGAACACTTTTCCGTCGCCGATCTTTCCTGTGCGCGCGGATTTGACGATGGCGGCGACAGCTTTCTCCGTCAACGAGTCCGGAATGACGATTTCCACTTTTACCTTTGGCAGAAAATCCACCGTGTATTCGCTGCCACGGTAAATCTCTGTGTGCCCTTTCTGACGTCCGAACCCCTTGACTTCGATGATGGTCATTCCCTCAATCCCCAGTTCGTCGAGTGCTTCTTTTACTTCCTCCAATTTGAACGGCTTGATGACAGCTTCGATTTTTTTCATGAAAACGAACTTTCAAACGGTGGAGGAGTTGAATGGGGGTTTTTGCTGGAGGGCGTGCTTCGACAGAGGGTTGAGAGGCTTGCCCTCCAAGCGCTCTCGTCCCTCCGTCATCGAAACGGGTGCTTGTTCCCCTGGTCCCTTGCCCTTTTTCCCCTGCCGTGGACCCTGAACGCGCACGCTAGATTAACAAGCAGCCGGCGTGCCAAGGCGTTTTCGTGGGAACACAAGCTCAAAAATTGCACGTTAGACGGAACGACGCGGTTTTAAATTGAACGAATCGCGTCACCTGTGTCAGCCTGTGTGGCTAAAATTGGCCAACCTAGCATTTGAAAACTATCCCGTTGCATCCACATGCCGCAGACCGTTGAATGGAGTTCTCTTTTTGAAAACTGGATCGCCAGCGGAGAAACTGCCGACGTTGCACACGATCTGGCGCACATTCGCCGCGTCGTCCAGATGGCGGGAAGGCTGGCTGAAGCGGAGGAGGCGACTTTGGAAATCGTCATGCCCGCCGCCTGGTTGCACGACTGCGTGACGACTCCGAAATCGTCTTCCGACCGGCAAAAAGCATCCCGGTGGGCGGCGGACCGGGCCATTGGATTCCTGGCGGAGGTGGGTTATCCGCTCGAATTCCATGGAGCAATTCATCACGCGATCGAGGCGCACAGTTTTTCCTCCGGAATCGAGCCGCGAACGATCGAAGCCAAAGTCGTGCAGGATGCAGACCGTTTGGATGCTCTCGGCGCGTTGGGAATTGCGCGTTGCTTCGCTCTCGGTGGGGCAATGGGCAGTGCGATCTATTCGGAAAGCGACCCGTTTTGTGCCGTGCGTGAGCCAGACGACCGGCGTTTCACGTTGGACCATTTTCCAGCCAAGCTTTTAAAACTGGCCGGAGGCATGCAAACCGCGAGCGGCCGCGCGGAAGCCGCCTGGCGCATGAGTTTCATGGAAAGTTATCTCGCCCGACTCCGTGAGGAAATAGCGGTCCGTTGACGGTTCCGAACCTGGAACGGGCTGAACAGAGTCTTCTAACAGTCCGATTTTCTTTTAACGTTCGCCGTATAAATCCATGCCGGCATGGGTTGTTAGCCGAGCTTTTTCTCTGAGCTCCAGGGCGCTCCATGTACTCTTCTCGCAATCATGCTTGCTCTTTGGGGCGGGGTAGGGAAGCCTGCGATGGTTAGCGATGAGCCGCCTTCTAAACGTCCCTTTACTTCTCGGTGGCGGCGACTGTTGTTTATCTCGTTTGGTTTAGGAAACCTGAAGTAATTATCGTCTATATCGAACGGACAAAAATCGTGGAGAAGCCGGACAATCCGATTCGGCGTCTATCCGGGTTTGTCGATGCTCACGTTGATCGCATTTTCAACCCGCTCACGGAAAAGGATGCAGTAATGCCCTCGCAGGAGCTTCGCCAGATTCGTGCCACGTTAAGGGATCTTTCCAGGACGGCTAACGAACGGGACCGAAAATTGTATCTTTCGGGCGCCACCCTTTGCGATGAATTGGTGCAAGCTATTGCCCGTCGTGAGACGTACGCGCGTCGGCTTGCTGATGCGAACGCCAAACAGCCGATTTCGCTTGAAGCGGAAGTTCCTTTATTTCGGGATACCTCCATAAAGACATAAGTAGTTTATGTTGAATGCTTTGTCCTGCTTTTTTGAAGCTTTGTCTTGGTGGCTACTTTGGCGGCATGTCGTTTGATAACCTCGGGCATCTTGATGCCTGAACGGGTGATAAGCGCGGCGATTTCCAGGCGCGGCGCGGGAACGACGCTGCAGCGCGGTTGCCCGCCACTGTGGATCTCCGTCAGGCAGAGCGTGCTCAAGGCGTTGATGCCTTCCTCGACGGTAATATCCAGATCGACCCAGCGCCGGCCAAGCTCCTGCGCAAGCCGGTAGGCAAGCATGACCACCAGCGCGTGACCGCGAGTGCTCTCTTCGCGCCTCACGTGAATGGGGCGCATTTCGAGTTCCACTGTTTTGGAGATGCGAAAGGCCTGCTCGACCAGAGCGAGATCCTTGTAGCGCGCATGCACGGTTTCCTTGCTGGCCTGCTCCTCTTTGAGGTCGGTTTTGAGCACGTAACAGCCATCGAGTTTTTCCTCTTCCGCGCGCTGCTCCTCGTCGATGCGCAGTTCCACTCTGCGCTGGCCGTCCTTTGCAAGCGCCTCGAGCCAGGCGCCGAGCTTGAGTTTGGTGATTTCCCGGCCCAGGGCCTTCAGAGCAGCGGCAAGCCCGGCGCGAGCATGCCCGGCCAGATACTCATTGGCGGCTTCAACCTTCCTTTCCAGCGTGGCGAGTTTGCTTCCACGGGCGGCTTGCATTTCCTGGGCGCGCCAGGGGTTGCGGCGCAACACATAACGCAGCGCCTGGTCGCTGACTTCGGCCAGGGCTTGATCGAAGAGTTCCATCTGGAGGACTCCGGTCTTGAGCAGGGATTCGATCTGGGGTTTGGTGATGGCGGTGATGTAGTGGAAGCCGTGGCTGGCCAGGTCGGCGATCTGCGGGCTTTTGATCATGCCACGGTCGCCGACAAAGGTGACTTCGCCCTGGCCGAAGTGCGCGGCCACTTTGCGGATGGCCGAGGGCAGGGTTTTCGGGTCCAGCGTGTTGCCTGCGAAGACTTCGATGCTCAGCGCGACGCCTTCCCCATCGCAAAGCAGTCCGATGACCACTTGTTTTTTGCCGCGCTTGCCGTCGCGATTGTAGCCGAAGGCGCCCAGTTCGTTGTGCTGGCCCTCGAGGTAGCTGCTGGTCACGTCGTAGAGGAAGAGCGAGGGCTTGCTGCCGGGATGGGTTTTCTGGAAAAGGCTGGACTCGATGGCGCGCTGGTTTTGCGAAAGCCAGGCGAGGTTGGCGTAGAGGTGGTCCTCGTTGAAGGAATCCAGTTCGAGCAGATCGCAGCAGGCGTGGGAGGCGGCCAGGCGCACGGCGCTCAGGCGGGAGCCCTGGTCAATGACGCGGGCGATGACTTGCCAGAGAGCGAGCTTGCCCTGGCGATCCGAGCCCAGGGCCTGGGTGATACCAATGTCCCGGGCCAGCCCCGAGAGGATGGCGACGGCGCCGACGCTGGGTCCCTGGATCAGGGAGCATTGGGTTTTGGCGGCGGCAGCGTTGCGGTGGAGGACCTCGAGATCGTGCTTATGCTCGAAGGCCAGTTTGATGGCGTCGATTTCCTTCTGCGAGCAATGGGTGAGGTTGGCAATGGTGCGGTGCTTGACTTTGCCGTTATCGCGATAGGACTCGCGGAGCAGGATGCGGGAGTAAACCTTGCCCTTGATGCGGGTTTTACTGGTGTCCAGATACATTATGAGCACTAAAAAAGCACGAATACCTGCATCTTAAAAGGACATAAGCAATCTTGTCGAAAAGTATTAGTGGCTACAAATATCGCGAAAAAACGGACAACTGATTGATAGAGAGCACGTTACGCAAAAAGCATCAGGAACTTCCGTTGAAGCGTCGCGCGAACGCCAGAAAGACGAGATCCAGCGTAAATGGAAGCTTTTCCAGGAGAGCATTCTTAGAAGTTGGGAGGCGGAAGTTCAGTTGCTCCGGGTTCAAATCGGCCGGCAGTATGATTACATGCGATTGCTGGAGAGATCAGTTGAAGGCTAAATGGGGCTAACTGATCTAATCACCGCACGTCGATCCAGGTCGTGGCGGTCTGACCGGTGCGAGTGTCTTTCGCGGTGATGATGTGGATGCCTTCGCGGAGACGGACCGTCGCGGGATTCGGCGTGGCCGGAAGGGCGAGCGTCTGGCTGGACCATTCGATTTTGCCGGCAGCCTCCGCGCGCAAGGGGATGCGCTGATTTTCGAGCGGCAGATCGGGATCAAAGAAATAGATCGCACCGGGCACGGGGCTAAGGATTTGCAGATTTTCTGCGGTCTCGGCGGAGACGACGAGGTTGCCGAGGCCGTTTTGCGGTGACTTCAGCCACTCGCTATAGATGGCGGGCAAGACAACGCGACCCAAGACATCGTAATCGGATGGCACCGCAACCGGAGGCGAAGCGCTGCATTTTTCCCTGACTACGCCGCGCCGGCCATCAGGAGCGAGATGACCGGTGAGCGGATCGACCACATATTCCCGAATGCCGCGTGGCATGGCGAACCAGGATGTTCCCCGCTGTTCGTGCAGATGCTGCATGATTTGATGCATGATCGGCGCCGCTCCAGTCACTCCGGTGATACCGCGCATGGGTGAGTTGTCCGCGTTGCCGACCCACACCGCAACCGTGAATTCAGGGTTATAGCCAGCGGCCCAGTTATCGCGGTAATCCGAACTTGTGCCGGTTTTGCATGCGACGGGGAAATCGAAGGAAAGCCACGAATTCAAACCGAACGAAGCGGCACGCGCAGTGTTGTCCGAAAGAATACCTGCAATGAGGAACGCGGTGTCCGGTTTGAAAACCCGAATTTCCGGACTTGTGGATAATTGATTGTGAATCAGGAGGTTATAAGGGCGGAAAATGCCGAGGCGTCCGAGCGATGCAAAGGCGTTTGCCAGCTCCAGAAGCCGGACTTCGGCATTTCCCAGCGTGAGACCAAGGCCGTAATAGTCGGCGGGATGTCCCAGTGTGGTGATGCCGAGTTGCTGGAGTTTGTGAAGGAGAATTTCCGGCCCACCGCCAAGTTCCAGCGCGCGGATTGCCGCGACGTTAAGCGAATTTCCCAGCGCAAACCGAAGACTGACGGGGCCATAAAACCGATGGTTATAGTTGTTGGGGCGATAAAGGCCGGTTTCAGTCGAAAATTCCGTTGAGACGTCCGGGACGATGGTGGCCGGAGTCGCGCCACATTCGAGTGCGAGCGCATAGGTGAACGGCTTGATCGCGGATCCCGGCGAACGGGCAATCCATGCGCCATTGACCTGGCCGGTGCCGGGCCTGAAATAATCGCCAGATCCAGCGAGCGCGACGACGTCGCCTGAGGCGTTGTCGATGACCACCGCGGCGCCACTGCTAGCGTGTTTGTCGGCGATATTGGCGAGTTGATCCGCAATGGCGCGCTCGACAAATCGGTTTAGTTCCAAATCCAGCGTGGTAACGATGGGGCCGCCTTTTTGCGGGAGAATGCCGCGCCGTTGCAGCAGAAGATCGACAAAATGTGGTGCTTCAAATTCGCGTGCGGGAGGGCGAAGTTGCAGCGGCGTTTTGGTTGCGCGATCGAAAGCGTCCTGATCGAGAAAACCGTTGGCGAGCATCCGTCCGAGAACCCATTTCTGGCGCTCTAGGGCGGCGAGAAAATGGCCGTGTGGATCGAGCCGACTGGGCGCTTTGGGCAGTCCCGCGAGGAGCGCGGCTTCCGCGACACTCAAATCGGCGGGCGGTTTGCCAAAGTAAAAATGGCTGGCGGCACCGATGCCGGATTGCAGATTTCCAAAATCAACCCGGTTCAAGTATTCCTCTAGAATTCGGTCCTTGCTCCAAGCGCGTTCGACACGAAGTGCGAGCCACATTTCGTGGAGTTTTTGTGAAACGGAGCGCGACGTTGGGCTGTCCTGCGCAGAGATTTTGACAAGTTGCTGGGTGATGGTCGAGGCGCCGGATTTCGTATTGCCTGCGGTGATGGCAGATCGGACAACACGTCCAAGTGCCAGGAAATCAATGCCGTTATGCTGATAAAAACGTTTGTCTTCTGCGCTGAGTGTCGCCTGGATGACGCGTGGGGAAATATCCGCGAGCGAAGTGTGCCGGGAGAAGCGTTTCTGGTCCACGAGCAAGATCCGGAGAGGGCGTCCGACGCGATCCAGGAACTCGGCGCTCGCAGGCGATGGGTTTTCAAGCGCTTTAGGAAACGGCGTGAGCCGGAGCGCAATTTCTAGCGTGGTCACGACGATCAGACCACCGATGAAAATCATCAGAAAATGGCGATACGGACCCATCGCGCTCCTTTTTCATTCAGCCGAACTGACAACCTTCCTGGTCTCGCTTAATCCGAAGCGCTCCGGGCGGTACATTTCTTCGACTTTCGTCGCAGGCGCGATCACTTCGCCTGCTGTCCGGACTCGTGCGAGATACTGGAATGAAAACGCTCCCGCAGGAAGCGTATCACAGAAAATGAGGACGCGGTCGGCACGGATTTCGCGATAGTCGCTGGTCCAATCTGCCGCGGAAGCGTCGCTGCCAACCGTCTTGCTCTTGAAGCTTGGATTCACCGCTTCAAAGATGGCTGGGAGCGGGTCGTCGATGGCGATAAAATGGCCTGGTCGCGGCGTAGAAACTCGGAGCGTGACCAGCACGCGATCACCGACTTTTAGATTTTCGGCGGCAGCAAGCGAGCCGTCATCCGCCAGCTTCTGATACTTGCGTGATAGGGCATAGCCGCGATCCTGCCGGGGCTGCTGACCGAGCGGAGGGGCGACGACATATCGGGCCTCGCCGAAAAGCGCGCCTTGTTTTGGGTTGTAAACTGCCAGGGTTGCAAGGGGATTTGTCTGGGTGAAGTCGAAGACCTCGGTATGGGACGGCTGCGTCCGGGTCACAGAGAAGGGCAGTGTCCGATCGTTCACAACCAGCGTGCCCGCCACGTTTTTGGTGCCAGCTGTTGATTCGACCGCTTTGTAATACCGTGCGAGGGCCAGCAGGGCGAAGGCGTTTTCCTGGGTCGAACCGAAATGGCCATTGCGACGGTATCCCAACAATTCCTTGACCAACCTACCCACTTCTTTCGACATCGGTTCGAACCGGCTCCAGGCCGTGAGCTGAATGGCTCGTTCCCGAGCGGCGCCACCAAAAGGCGAAAAATTCTCCGGCGCGTCTGCCTTCGGATCGAGCAGGGCACGCACCATTTTTGTGTCCTTTGTATCGGCCAGGATCGCCAGGGCAAGCAGGGCGCGCGATTCGCGCGAAAGCTCGACCCGCCGCTCGAAAAGTTCCTCTTGGTAAGCGCTTTCCGCCTTGCCAGATGCTGCGAGCGCGTAGAGTGCGAGACAACGCTCGCCGAGGACAGTCTCGTCGCGGACTTTCGCGGTACCCCGTAGTTCCATGCTCAGGTACGCGAGCAATTTCCGATGCGCATCTTCGGGCACAGGCAGTTGTCGATCGACTACCGCTGAGAAAAGGAGCGCTGCGTAAGCGCTCGCAAAAAGCGAAGGACGCGAATTCCCCGGCCAATAGCCAATCCCGCCGGATGCTGTTTGCATCGCGAAAATTTTCAATACGCCGTCGGACACGGCTTTAGGATCCGGCAATTTCATCGTATCGCCGAACACGGGCTTCAGCTCCGGCAACACGACCCACGGTATGAGCGTCGAAATCGTCTGTTCTGCACACCCGTACGGATAGCGGAGTAAGCGGTCCACACTTTCACCCAGAGAGGCCAGGCGTGTGTTCGCAACGGTTACCGCGACGGAGCCTGTCCCCTCAAGGATTTGAGGGTTGACGCCTGCCAGGAGGTCTGTGCGTCTGGCGTTCAGGTCGACGACGTCCGTCTCGCGCAAAAGCAGAGCCGGGGATGTCACTGGGAACGTAGATTGAACGGCATCCTCGAAAACGCGGTCTCCGTGTTCGAGTTTCGCAGTCCATTTCCAAGTCGAGGTGCCTGTTTCGCGGAACCGGACGGGAAAATCAACCGCCTTCGATTCACCGTTGCGGAGGGCGACTTTGGTGGTGGTCGGTTCCGGCGAGTCGGCGAGCGGATCGAGCGCCAGCGTCACTTCAGCTTCGCCGTCCGCGCCCGTGTCGTTGCGGACCACTGCGCGGGCTTGAAGATGATCGCCGTTGTGCGCGAATTGACCGATGGAAGGCAACAGCATCAACGGTTTACGGATATTGAAGGCTGATTCGCCTGAGCCGAAAAACTTCTCGAGCGCGTGCGCAACGGCCACCACGCGGTAACGCGTGATTGCATCTGGCGCGACAAATTTCACGAGCACTTTCCCGGCGGCATCCGTGCGCAGTTTCGGGAGCCAGGTGAGGGTGCCGGGGAAATTCGAGCGCAGTTTCACGGCGGGTCCCTCGAGCCCGCCGCCTCCTATGAGATAGCCTTTGTTGGAAAACTCCAGGTCCTGGGGATTCTCAGGCAGAAGGGTCAGGAAGCTCAGGCCGGTGCGAACCGCGAGTGAAAATGGCTGCCAGAAAACCTCAAACGGTTTCGGGCGATCGTATCCGGTAAGCGTCAGGATACCGTCGTCCACGACAAAAAATGTCACCTCCGCACCGGGCATTGGCTTCCCAAGCCCATCCCGTACAACCACTTCCGTCTCGATTTGATCGCCGGGCTGGTATTCGGGCATGCCCGGTTTGACGACCACATCCAGTCGGGTGGCCGGGTCGGCGACGCTTAACATGCAGATGCCCTGGCGGTATTCGGGCATCTTGAATTTTTGCGGGCTATCGTTCGCACCGCGAATCAGCATCAAGGAGACGAATACGTTTGGCGCGTCCGTTGCCTCGATCGGCACTTCGATAATCGGCGCGTTGCCGGATAGGAGCAGCTTTTGCGTCCGCAACAGCCGTTCGCCACGTTCGATGGTCACCAACGCCTCGCCGGAAATAGGCGTTTTCACGAGAACTCGCGCTGTTTCGCCCGGGTGATACTCCGATTTGTCCGGCACGAGATCGACCTGCGCGGCATTCCGATAGTCCCAAGCCACTTCATCCGGACCTGAAACATACAACGGCCATTCTGTGACCGCTTGATGCCCTGCGGCATCCGTGGCGGTGAAACGTACGCGATATCCGCCTGTCTTTCGCGGCTTGAAGCGCACGGTTTCGCCATCGCGAACGGCCCAATTCTGTCCTTCTTTGGTCGGCATCAACGTTTTTCCCGACGTCGTTGCAACCGACTCTTCGATGGTTTCTGTGCGGAAGGCGATCGCTTTTCCAGCACCCTGAACGCGCACCGTGTTGTTGCGCAAATACAGCAGCTCCGCCTTCACTTCGACCGGTTGCGCGACGGGTTGACCGTCCGGGGCCACGGCGATCACACGAAGCGGAATTTCGTCACCGGGACGAAAGACGAACCGTTCTGGTTGGGCAACGCCGAGGTAAAAATTCGACGCATCGCGGACGAATTCCGTCATGTGTGAGACGGTCTGTTGATTGATATCCGTGGCCTCCACGGTCAACACACCGTGTGCTGGAAGGCCCCGGACATCCGGTAGCCGCGGGGTGATTTCCGGATTCGGCGTTTTGTCGTCGATCGTTGCCTGGCCATACAAGGTGATCGTCCTCGGTTCTGCTTCGCTGACATCATAACTGGCAGGGAATTTGAAATCCGGGAAACCGTCCGGCGAAAACGAATCTGCCGCCTGCTGCAATGTCCAGCGGACGTCTGCCCGTGTCAGTGGTGCCCCGAACAAATATCGCGCAGAAACGCGCGCTGCGACCGTCGCTCCGGCAGGGATACGGTTTGGGAGGTCGGTTTCGACCTCAAATGCATTGGGCTGGAAATCAGCGACTTGAAACGCCGTGCTGGCGGCCCCGCGGACACCGCCGTCAATCCTGGCATTCAAAGAGTACACCCCCGCGCTGGTCGACGGCAGCGCGACATCAGCATCGAACGCGCCGTTTTCGGCGATCACCGCGGTCGTCTCTCCGATCTTGTCGCCGCGCGGGCTGGTCAACGTCAGTTTCGCTTCCGTAAATTTGCCGGTATAAATCGCACCGGAGTCGTCGATTGAGCGGACGATTCCCTTCACGCGCACCGTTTCACCCGGCCGGTACAACGGGCGATCCGTGAACAACAAGAAGCGGGTTTTCGCTTGAGAGGCGTCGCTTTCCCAATCGCTGTAGAAAACCGGCAGCCGGAATCCGGCGGTGGGTAATTCGCTCGCCGACGATCCCATCCTCATCGCGAACGCATCGTCGCCGGTACGCACGGTCAACCAACCTGTGTCAGATGAGATCTCAAGCTCTGCAAGTCCGTCCGAATTGGTAAGCTTTCCATCGGTTGCCACGAAATCCTGGTTCTGCAGTTCGACTTGTGCGGCGGAGACGGGTTTGCCGGTCGCCAGCGAAAAAATGGTGACTCTCAGGCCCGTATCGAGTTTTTTCCAGAGGACGCCGATGTCCGTGAGCTGGATAAGCGCTTGTGCGCCGGGCCTTTTTTTAGGGGCTGGCATGTTCGGCAACGGCTCGCCTGCCACGGTTAAGAAGATCGTTCCGCCAACATTCGCACCGACGATTTCATTCCAATCCAGCTCCGTGTCCTGCGCAGTGTCGATTTCTCCTTTGAGCTCCAGCCTCTTCTCCGACAACACCTTGCCAGAAATTGTCTCAAGCGGCAGCATCTGATAACTCTCATCCGGAGTGTTCGCGTCGTAATCCTTCTGGTACTTCGCGAATGCCCCGATCGCTCTCGAAAAATGGGCCGGATCGACCTGGATGGCCGTTACTTTCAACGCACGCAGATTCACTGACTGAACATCGAATTTCCGTTGGCCGCCACGAATCTGGTGTCCTGTAATTTCTGGCAAGTAGAGGCGAGGATTCACCGGATTGAAGGAGAACTGCTGGGTGAGCGCTCCCGTGAGGGGCAGACCGTTCTGCGAGATCAGCGATGGGTCAGCGGTCAGCCTATAGTTCTTTCCGCGTTCGAAATCTCCACGGATGATCCATGATTCGTAGCCATCCTCGAACTTCAGATTGGTGACGGGGGGCTCGATTGTGAACAGCTTCGACGCTACTTCGGAGGTGATGTCTGGCGCTGGGTTGTCGCTGAGTTCCACGGTGACAAAGCGCCGCGAGTTCACGTAGCTCGATGTTGTTAGCTTTCTGATGGTGAACGGCTCCACCGTCCCCAGCGGCACCAGTAGCGTCTCGGCAATTTCATATTTCCCTAATGCAGACTTCGCCGGGAGCCCTCGTTTCAGCTCGAAGCTCCATTTTCCACCGGGAGTCAACGGTTCGGCGGGAGTGACCACCAAACGGTCCGTCAGCGGCTCATTCGAAGGTTGAAAGTCCTCTTCAGACTCTCCTTCTTCCGCCGGCGCAGCAGAGGGGGTTTTGGCGAGTTGCCAGCGTTTTTCCCAATCGCCCTCGTTGGGCTGGAGCAAAAAGTAGTCCCGCCCTGTCGCGTAACGCACGATCGCCGAAACACTGCGTCCATCAGAATTGATAAATCGAAGAAAAGGAGCCACCTGGTCCGCGTCCACTGCGAGGTTGAATGCCAGCTGCTGTTCCGTATTTGGCGATAAATCGTCCGACTCCTGAGTTGGCAGTCTGTTTTTGTAAACAGTGAATGGCGGCGTTTTTAGCGTTGCCTGGAAACCTTTCCCGACTTCCTTTCCAGCAATGTTCGTCAAACCCGGACGAATCGAAATGCGAAATCTCGTTCCCAGTGGTGCAGCGCTGTCCGGTACAAACACCCCGCTTCGCGTGCTGAGCCACGTGAATTTTCCGGGAAGCGCCGGCTTGATGACTACGGGCGGCTCGCCCGCTACAGGGCCGACTGCGTCCTTTTCGATCACCGCCTCTGAAAACCGCAATTCCAGCGTGCTCGATGGCTCCAGGTACTCGCCATCCTGAAGCAATTCGACATCGGCCGCGCGTCCAACCGAACTCAGGCTAACCAGCACCATCACCACCAGAAGAAATAGTCGCATAGGGGAACAGGCTTTTCGTGTAAGCAAACCATACTGCACATCCGCCATCCTCCCAGCCGAAAAACCGCTTTGCGCTGAACGCCTTGGAGAGCAAATCAAGCAATCCGCTTCATACCGGTCCAGCTTTACGTGTAGTGGAACTGCGCAGAGGCCGTGCAATCGGCGCTGGCGGTCACCCGTATCCAGTGTGCGGAAAATCCGAGGGGAAAAACATGGGGGACATAGCCTTTGGCAGGAACTTCCACTGTCATGTACGTTTTCCACGCTCCGTGGCCAAGGAAATCGACCTCGATAGCAAATTCCACAGACTCGCTAGCATCGTGAGACAAATGCAGAACTTTTTTGTCGAACCCGGTCATGAGATAGGCGTCGGAAGGCTCGCTTGCTTTCACGCCATCTTCCCACCACGGTCCGCCCCAGCCTTTGGGCTTGCCAAGGTTCCACAAATCATCTGTTTTCCCGAACCAGATGCCGGATTGCGGCTCAGCGCATTGAAAATTATGTCCGCCGTCATGGCTCGCGTTGTCGGCTCCGATGACGAGCAGCCCTTTCCAGGAGCAGAAATCACCGTGCACCCAAAGATGCGTCGAGATCGGACGGATGCCCCAAATGCGTCCGCCGTATGCCCAGGGTGACAGTTCGTAAAACATGCCGTGATGATCCATTAACAACCGTTCATGTTCGATGGATCGGATGCGTGGCCATTCCGTCTGCCATTTGTGGTCCCAGCAATGCGAAGCTTTCGGCAGGCGGTAGGTCGTCCATTTTCCGTCGCTCCCGGTAAACACCTTCAGGATGGCGGACGCTCGGTCCCAGCCGTTGGCGAAAATCGTGCGTCCGAAAAAGCCCAGCCCGCCCAGGCCCACGAACGGCTTCCTATCAATGATGCGCCACGACGTCCCGTCAAACTCCGCCAATGTGCCTTCCGCGGTTTTTCCCAGGAAATCCGTCTCGCTGTAGTCGTTGTTAACGACCACGAGACGCCCGCAACCGGTATAGCAATCCTTGAAGTGACAGCTTCCTTCGCCCGGCGTGCCAAGCTCTTTCGTAAGATCGAACAATTGCCGGAACGCCAGCGTATGGACGTCGAGTTCGAAAAGTTCGCCTTCCATGCCCAGCATGTAAACGAGCCGGTCCGAATCGGTGAGATGCGACGCGGTGCCGCACAGACGGATCTCGGTGAGCCCGGCGACGGTCCGGACGTTATGCTGGGTGTCTACGAGGTGCGGACCGATAATCAATTGACTGGACTTGGAGTGAACGAACCGATTGGCATATGTGCCGTCCACGGCGGCGGGGCTGATCCGCATTTGGAAATCCTCATCGATGACGCGCAAACCCGTTCCTGTTCCAGTGCGACGCCGGTGCGAGGAGTAATTCAGCACGTAGAGTTTTCCTTGCCACGGCATGAGGCACCCCACGCCTATTTCGCTTCGAGGCGGTCCAAAATTCGCGATCTGAGCGAGGGAAGGAACAACGCCGGAAAACGATAGGGGGAGGGAAGGGTTCATCTGAGGGAATCATCCCTCTTGTGAAAGCGCCGGCAATCCGGCAGAAATGTTCACAGTAACGAAAGCGAACCGGAGACATTCGTTCTTCCCACAACCATGAATTCTGGTTCTCTCCGCCCAACTCTCAAAGACGTCGCCCGCCACGCCGGAGTCAGCCACATGACCGTTTCCCGTGTTGTGACGGGAAAACAGGTGGTTTCCGCGAGCACTGCCGAGGCCGTGCGGAAGTCGATGGAAAGCCTTGGCTACACACCTGATCCAACACTTTCCGCTCTCGCCGCCTATCGTGCGAACAAGAAAACGCACCGCAGCGATGGAACCGGAAACGTCATCGCTTTTCTCGATTGCGATGGCACGGACTGGAGCCAACGCATTCTCGGGGGCGCGAGGGTGGAAGCCTCCCGGCTAGGCTACAGTGTGGAGAGTTTTTTTCTCAGCGACTCTCGAAATAACATGGGTCACATGCTCTATCATCGGGGCGTTCGCGGGTTGCTTTTTGGGCCGTCCGACGATCCGCAACGATTCGATAACTGGGATTGGCCTAAATTTGCGCCTGTTTCGCTCGGTGCCCTGACGCACGAACCGGCCATGCACACCGTGGCGCCGGATTATTTCAGCGTCGCCTTTTCCGCATGCCGGCATCTGGAAAGAAATGGCTGCCGTCGGATCGGTTTTGTCGTTCGACCGGAACTCGAAGCCCGTACGGGTCACCGCTGGCTGGGTGGTTACCTGGCTGCGACGAAGCCACCGCTGGTTTTCGGCAGCGATGGATGGGGTCTTCACAATCTTCCGGATTGGGTCGATGAAGAAAAAATCGATGGTGTTCTAACCATCCATAGCGACGTCGCGACGGCCCTGGCATCGAGAAAAGTGCTCCCGATTTGTCTCAATGAATGGGACGTTCCTGCGAACGTCCTTCACTGGAAACTCGATCCTGCCGTTATCGGCAGGGAAGGCCTCAGGTTATTGCATCATTTGCTGCTAACCCGCGAGTTCGGCCTTTCTTCGACGCCAAAATCGACCGCGCTCTCAGGAAAATGGGCGATGATGCTTTGATGCGCCCTTTGTTTGCCGACTCACTTTTTTCGGCGGAAATGATGCGTCCACGCAAAGACCATGGTTCCAAGACCAAGCAGAACGCCGGCCAAGGGTTCGGGGATGGGGATGGCGGCGAAATCGCTATTATGGTTGAGAACGGCCCAAACGGTGTTGTTTTCGACATCCAGGCCGTAATAACCGAGCGTGTAGGAGGCGTTCCAGGCACCGGTAACGAAGTTCGCCAAACCACCGGTGTTTCCTTCGACGGCGAGTTTCCATTGGCCGCTGTCAAACCAGCTCAAACGGAGATTCTCCTCGGAACCAAAGAGCGAAATAGCAAGCGTCTCATTGTACGTCAGCTGCAAAACAAAGGTATCACATTCCGTTCCAGTCAATGTGACAATGTCACTCCCCAACGACGCGCCCGGCGTTGTTGATGCCCTTTGCATAACTGGAGCCGCCATTCAAAGTTCCGAGATCGACGACTGTGTAAGACTGGCCGCTTACATGAGCCGCTGTTAACAGGACAACTGCCGCGGGAAGGACAAGACGAAAACAAAAGCAGTTCGCCTCCACGGCTTTCGCAGCGCGTTGTTGGACTTTCGAAAGAGAATTATCCCCAATTCTGCCGTCCTGACTGCGAGAGCCTTGGCGAGTCAAATGGAGGCGTTGGTTTGTTGCGATGTCCATCGGCGTAATGGTGCCAGCATTTCAAGCCAGGTACGATTATTCTAGACAGCTATCGCAGTTTCTTAACATTTTTTTAAAAAGCCGACGCAAATGAAATCCGCTGTCGCTTCGAAAAAGAAACGCTCGGTGCGCCAGGGCCTTTTCACTTCCGTGCAAACGCCTATTTTTTACCCGGCCGCCGTTCGTACTTATCCACGGTAAGCCGATGCTTTTGGCGGACGGTTTTGAAGGGAAGATCAATGGTCAGACTGGAATAACCGTGAGATCTGCGGAGCAGGGGATTGGCGCGATTGGGTATGACTTCCCAGACAAATTGAAGATGGGTAATGCGGGCAATGATCCACAGCAGAGGCATGGGTGCCTGTAGGGCTGCTTCGGCTTTCAGGACGGAATGGTCGCGCTTGCTGATCCAGAGTTTACCGGCAAGGAGACTAAAGAATCTGGCTTCTCGGCCATCAGTTTGGGTTTGATTTTTCTTGGGAGTGAATCGCAGGACGTAAGCGATTTCCCCGGACGTTCGGGCATCGGGAAGGCGCTGCCAGTGATAGCGATCGCGCAGGTGATATTTGGTAACGGCTTCGGCGACAGATTCCGGCCGGGATGACTCCTCGTGCAGCTCTCTTTCAGCGATGGTTCTTTGTGAACTTCCGGAAGACTTTTTCGAGCTTTTGGCTTCAGCCGGTTTGTTAAAAAGCGTGAGTTCGCCTTCTGTCGAACCGGAAACATATTCGATGGGAGGTTCGGCACCGGGGCGAACCAGGGCTCGCCACCAGCCTTTCCCGACAAGTGAGCCCGTATCGTCGTACTGGCGCGCTACGAGGGTCTGGTAATACTGCCAGGATCGGAGGGCTTTTTGACGCTGATCGAATTGTTTCACTGCGCGGTCGAAGATATCGAGAGCTTCCTGCGCATGAACAAAGTTTGCGAAGGCAAGCAACAGCGCTACGACGAGAGGTTTCATGGGTCGCTTTTTTGGGGAAGCCCGAGTGCGGGCGAGGCGGACAAAAATTGCGGGAGAAATTTCAGATTTCAGGTTTTGATAAAATGTGAGGCAGGCACGGAAAGCCAGCCCTCATAGTGTTCGTCCACAGGCAGGTTCGTGAGCTTCCAAAAATTTTGCGACAGAAGCTCGGAACTGGAGAGGGATCGCGATTTACGAGCAGTCACGGCAAACTATGCTCTGAGAAAACGCTTTGTGAGCGCCACGGTTTTGGTGTCTTTAGGAAACGTGCATCGGGTCCTTTTCTTGAGCCTACTGGGACTTTCCGCAGCCAGCGCTGTGGAAGTCAATTTGCCCACTGACAACGCGGCGATTTACAACGGCGGGGGTGCTCCGTTCTACCAATACGTCGAGCGCAACTTCGGCGGAGTGAAATCGTATCCTTGGGAGGGCGGGCAGTATGGCTTTGTCCGCGACCCGCGAGCGGTGGCTGGCGGGATCGTTTACCGGAAATTTCACGAAGGCATCGATGTCAAGCCTCTGCGCCGCGATGCGCGGGGGGTGCCGCTTGACGAAGTGCGCGCAGTTGCGCCGGGTGAGGTCGTCCACACGAGCACGATCGCGCGGCATTCCAACTATGGATGTTACGTGGTGATTCGCCACATTTGGGGTGGTTGCCCGTATTACACGCTCTATGCCCACCTCAACGAGGTGTTGGTTCGGGCGGGCCAAAAGGTGGACGCGAGACAGACGGTTGGCATTCTCGGCTTTACGGGTAGCGGCATCGACCCCAGCCGCGCCCATCTCCATTTTGAAGTCAATCTCCTGCTGAATAACCGGTTTGAGGAATGGTCTCAGAAATACTTCAAACACGACCCGAACAAGCATGGGCTTTACAACGGCCAGAACCTAGCCGGTCTCGACGCTGCGGCGTTCCTCAAGCGAAATCACGCCAATCCCAATCTGTCCGTTCCGGATTTCGTGAAACCGGCGGAAGTTTTCTACAAGGTTTGCGTGCCCGCCCCGGGGCCGATTGGTCTTGCCCGGCGATATCCCTGGATGGCAGAGGGTTACCGGGGCGGGCCTGCGGAGATCTCTTTCACGCGCAGTGGCCTTCCTGTGAAAATCGAGACCTCACGAACTGCGGTGAGCCAACCATTGGTCACGTGGTTCAAACGCACATCGATCCCATTGCGGGAGCTGACCAAGGGTTATTTGCGAAACATCGGTGCCGGCGCGGCGATGTTATCGGACGATGGATTACATTACGTGGAACTCATCTGCTGGCCGTAGGAGCCGCCAGGCGAACAAAAATCCGCCGGTCCTGGATGAACCGGCGGATTTGTTCGTGAGAAATAAAATGACCGGAATTTAAAGCTTAATCCCGATGGGCAGGTTGGCTTTTCCCGTTCGGCCGGCTTTCACCCGATAATTGCCTTTGACGTGGCGGACAATGGCCGCATCCAGCGGGGCGCTGCCAGAACTGCGCGTGATGGCAACGCTCGTAATGCTTCCGTTCGAATAGGAGATCAACGCGGCAGCAGAACCTTTGAAGCCCGACAAGCGTTGGCGCAGATTGTAGGGAATGGTCATATTGGGTGTTGCGCTAAAGTCCGCTTTTCCACCACTGCCTGAGCTCTTGTAAGCGCCCGTGCCCCCCGCTACACCGCCGCGGGAAGCGTCCACGCCTTTGACAGCGCCTGGACGGGCATTCGGATTGACCTTGGGCGCTGTCGCCGGCCCTGGTGTTTTGGCAGGTGTTACCTGAGGTTTGGGTGCAGCGGGTTTTGGCGTTGGAGCTGGGGTCGGCTTCTCTTCGGGCACATCAAAATCGCTCGGAACGGGCGGTGGCGGCGGCGTATCTTCCGGGACCGGCGGTGGTGTTGGTGCTTCTTCGGGTTCGGGCGGCGGACCCGTTTCCTCATCATTGGTCCCAAGAGATGGTGGTTCGTCGGGAGCGCCTTCGATCTCGAGTTCAACGGATTCTGCTTCGATCGGCGGTTCGACAGGAACCAGGTATGCCGCGACGAAAAGGGCGCCCACATGCAATGTGATCGACGCAATCAGGAAGATGGCGAGCGCATAATCTCTTTTTTGATACGTAAGCCGTGTTAAATCACTCATGGGAGCCAATGGTTGTGGATGGGATCCGAGGTTGATTTTTCAGTGCAGATAACGCGAAAGGACTTCGCATTAGGGGCCTTTAGGCGGTGCTGCTGGTGCAGGTGCGCTGCCCGGAGTTGCTGGGGTGCCTGCTGCGCTGCCTTGCGGCTGGCCCTTAATTTCAAAGGCGACTTTGGTGATGCCCGCGAGTTTGACCTTGTCGAGCACAGTGACGACGGAACCGTGCGTGGAATCCTTGTCCGCCCGGATGTAAATGCGGGTATCCGGTTTTGCGGCCACCATTTTTTTCAGCTCATCAAGCAGTTTGTCGACGGTGACCTTGTCTTTTTCGAGGTAAATATCGCCGATGACATCGACGGTGACCGTGACGAAGTCGGATTTTTGTTCCGGAGTGCCGGTTGCGGCGGTGGGCATGTTGATCTTCATGCCGCGCATCTGGATCATGCTCAGGCTCACGAGCATGAAGCAGGCGAGCAGGAAGAACATGATGTCGATCAGCGGAATGATCTCAATACGGGCCTTTTTATGTGGAAGCGGTGAACCTACCTTCATGCGACGGGCTCTCCTTTCTTGATGCTCTTGAGCATGACTTCGAGATTGTTCGCGGCAGTCTCAATTTCAAACTGGAGCTGGGCGACTTTCGCGCCGAACCAGTTGTAAGGGACGAGTGTAAAAATGGCGATGGCGAGGCCGCATGCGGTGGCGATGAGCGCTTCACCGATACCGCCGGAAACTTTCGTCACAGCAAGCTCTTCGTTGCCCACGAATTGGAAGGCGTTCATGATGCCGGTAACGGTCCCGAGAAGGCCCAGAAGCGGCGCGAGTGTGATGAGTGTATCCATCGCCACGAGAAAACGTCCGGCTTTCTGGAGCTCGATGCCGGAGGCGACGGAGAGGGCGCCTTCGAGGGACGCATGGTGATGGTTAAGAGCGTGCCAGAGGATTTTGACGACGGGGTCCTTGGCGTTTTTGGCAACTGCCGAGGCTTCGTCGATACTGCCCTGCTCAAGAGCGGTGTAGACTTTTTCCAATTTTGCGGGTTCGCGTCGCGTGCTGTGAATAAACCACCAGACGCATCGTTCGAGCACTACGGCGAGTGCGACGATCATGACGGCGACGATTGGGTACATGATCGGGCCACCTTCGTGGAACTTTTCGATGAGAATATTGGCAATCATATTTAAGGAGTCGCGATGTTTGTAAGGCTTCTTCTGTTAGAGATAAGCTTGGTGTAGTTGATTATCAGTTTACGGAGAGTTTACGTGTCATTACCGCAAGCCTTTCGGTTGTGGCATGGAGCCTGGAAGTTTCGCTCGCGGGCTCTTTGGATCGGCGCGATAATGATGATTCCCTATTGAGAAGTGGATTCCCGTCATCACAACACGCCGTTGCCGGTCGGAACGCGCAGGCTTAAGTCTGCACGTTCACGAACGGGCACCTCTAATAGGAGCATTGGGGGGTTGTGTCAAATGAATTGTCATGCACGCTTTTTCAAGCTGTGAACAGTTCAAAAAACCAAATAGACTTCCATTCTCGCCCTTTCCAGGCACACTCCGAACCCTCATCCCATGCATTTCCGGATCCAGAGACAGATTACCGCCGCTCTCGAAAATCACCCCGGCCAGTTGGCTGCCATCTGCCAGTGGATGGCTGAGCAGCGGATCAATATTGAGGCTTTGTCTGTTATTGATAGTATCGAGCAGGGAGTCGTGCGGCTAGTGACGAGCGACGCAAAACAATGTCGTCAACTTTTGAAGGACCACGGCGTGTACGTGATCGAGGCCAACATCATCGCGGTGGAATTGACAGATCGCGTCGGGCAGCTGGCTATTATTAGTCGCCAGTTAGCGGACGCCGGCGTGAACATTGATTATCTCTACGGCAGCTCCGATCAAACTGGGGCTCCAGCCCGGATCATTCTAAAGGTTTCCGATGTGGATCGCGCCGTGGAGATTCTTTCGTCGCTGCATTTGGAATGAACGGCGCACGGGGCACCATAGGAATCGCGCCACCGGGAGCCCTCGGCGTTAGTTTCTACTATCACCTGACGGGCGGCATGACTGCGCTCGATGGCGCCGTGTATTTCATGGGACTGGACGGGTCGCGAAGCGCGCGGGCATTGCGGCAGGGTTTATTACATATTCGGAAGGACGGAAAAACCTGGTCGCTGGAAGGAGAGAGAATCATTGTCGAGTCGCTGGATGCGGCGTTCGAAGCGGGAAAAATTCCGGAAGTTCTCCTCGTTTGCCCGAATCCGGATCAATTGCTGGGAGTGATTACGTCGCTCGTGACGTTGTTGGAGAAAATGGCGGCTCGAGGCGACCTGCACGGCAGCGATCTCTATTTTCCTACAGTCGTTCTGAGTTCCAACGGCATTTATTTCCAGCGCGTGAGGCAAATCTTTGTGGAAAAACTCGAGGAAGCCACGCTCTTCGGCCGCCTTCCTGATCTGTGGCCAGATCTGATGCCGCGCATTGTCGGAAAGCTATTGCGGGGTGTGACGATTCAGACGGGTCTTCGCGACGGTTCGGGAGCCGAGGCCGTTTACATACCGGGGGATCGCGGACTGTCCCGGCTGGCTGGTGGAGATCCGAAGGTTCGGGAACGCTGTTGTGAACTTTTCTCAGAACGCGGTGCATGGTTTGAACTGGCGAAAAACAGTGCGCCGACCCGGCTGGAGTTTGATAAAGGGATCATCAACCTGATTGCGAATTTTTTTGGATTGATCCATGCGTTTGGTGACGACGGATCGTTCCGGCCATTGCGCGTCGAGGAGATCCTCGTTCCGGAAAACACGGCGGAAGTCCAGGAATTGATTCGGCATGTATTCGACGTTGGTGTCGCAGTAAAAGCCTACGGTCCAGGCGATTCCTATGAGCAAGTCGTCGGAGAAATGCTCCATTTGTCCCTGGTAAATGCCAAACACGTTCCGTCCAGCCTGCAATGGGTTGACTTGCGCATCCGTCAGGGCCTGCTGACAGCTGAATTTACGCCGACGGAAGAATGGCTGATCACGCCTTTGATCAAGTATGCGCGATCCGCGGGCCTTGCTGAGGCGGAGCGGTATTTCGAGAGTTTACGCGCCCGTTTGCTTACCAAACTGCGACGCGCGGTAGCAAGGGCCAGGTAAACAACAAGCTCCAGTTCACATGACGCGGGTCTCGAAAACCGCTGCTGGTGCGCCCCATGTCTCGCACACCCGCAACGTCAGCGCTGCCGTCACGATAGGTTCTTCAAAACGATGCCGCACGAGGCTGTGATGATTTTCATTTGCGGCGGCCACGATGTCGCCTTTGTCGTCGACCAATTCGTAACGTTTTACGCAGAAGGGCACTACCCGCTCGGGATGCCCCCACAGCACCGTTTCCATGGCGTGATCAAAGTCGCCATCGAAATACAGCGTCGCTTCCGAGATCGTCCGAGACTGATTCCATTCGAGGCGCAGTTCCGGGTCCCGCGCTTCCCGATCGGCCACCCAGGCATTTGGCTGGGACGTGGGGCGCTGCCAGCCGTTGGTGATGTTTTCCGACCCGAAAAGTTCAAGCGGTTTCGAAAGGCGGATGGCCAGATTTTGTCCGCCAGGACGCCTTGGCGGGACAAATACATCGAAATTTTCACCGCCAACGGCTTCGGCTTGCTCGCGGTGCTTAAAAATCAGTCGCAGCAAACCTGTCACGCGCGACTCGGACGTGTGCAACGCCACACCGGCCGTCTTGGAAAAAATGAGGTAAGCGTAGCCGGACCGTGGCATTTCCGCGTCGAATGCGACGGTGAACGGCATCTGCGTCCCCGCCTGGATGGCAATCCGTGTCGGGCGGCAGTAATCGCGCCGCAAACACCTGCGACGCCACCGCCAGCGACGACGAAGTCCGCGGTGAGCGTTCTGGTTAAGAGCGGGCGTCGGGGGGCGGGGGATTCTTTGAGCATGACGCTGGAAAGAGTGGTCGAATGTCTCGTTTCAGCCAATGAAGGGAACCCGAAAAGATTTGCACTGAAGCGGTGATTCAGCGCAGTTTTCGGAATCTTATGACGGTCACTGAAGAGGAATGGCTTTCGGCGATCACTGATCCGTCGACGCAACTGACGGTGAATCTGTCGAATCATCCTTTCCGTTTTCTACCATCGGAAAAATGGGACACGAGGGCGCGGACGCTGGAAGAGCATCTGGTTTATTTCATCGGGAAGGGACGCTGCCAGCTGCAGGTAGAGGGCATGCCGATGACGGTTCTTGCCAGGGAAATGGTCTGGATTTCACCGGGAGTGCCGTTTCACTTCACGGCCTTGCCGGTGTTCGGGAAGGCACTGGTTGTGTATCGTTTCCGATTTAGACTGAGTCGTGGATCGGATCCGTTGTCTTTACCCTGGACCTGCCGCGTGGTGCGATCCGGCAACGAGGCCCTGGAATGGGCACGGTTGCTGGTTTTGGAATCGGAACGCCCCGGGCCACACGGCTTGCAACGGATGAGAAGCCTCGCCGCATTGTTTTCAATAAGTGTTTTTGAAGGCGCGCCCGAAAGTGCGCCGCATGGCGAAGCCTCACGTCAATTGGAGCGTAGTGTCTGCCAGCGAATCTGTGAAATGGTGCAGGAAAATCCCGCGAAACGTTACAGATCCGCCGACCTCGCACGTTTGACTGGTTTGTCTCCCGACTATTTCGCACGGCGATTCCGGCAGATGTTCGGAATGCCTGCCCGCGCATGGTTGTTGAAACAGCGGATGCGTCACGCGGCGGCCATGCTAGCCGAGCCTGGCCATCGGGTGTCTGAAGTGGCCGCCGCACTGGGCTATGCGGATCTGTATCTCTTCAGCCGCCAATTCAAAAACGAGTTTGGCAAATCACCCAGCGGATGGAGGCGGATGTACGGAGATTCGTGAAAGTTGGCCAGGAAATCCTACCTGCACCATGAGGGTTTACCGTAATGCCCATGGCGAACCGCTTCGCGTTAGTCAAAGGGAATGACATCCAAGTCACTCAGAGAGCGTCGACGTCGCAGGACGTTCAAGAGTCATATCGTCCTTCAAATGGACTCCGGAGATTCGGCGACGGAGAGATTCGCGGAGGAGATAAGCGAGTTTCTCGCTGGCGGGTTCATGCGGAAGACCTTCGGGCCGAATGTTTGAAATGCAGTTGCGGCGTTCGTCGGTGAGGCCGGGCTCGGGATCGAAGGTCAGATAGGCGCCCATGGAGTCAGGAGAACTGAGTCCGGGACGTTCGCCGATGAGAACGGCAACGCATCTGGCATGGAGCAAGCTGCCGATTTCGTCTCCGATCGCGACGCGGCCCTGCTCAACGAGCACGATCGGCGCGACACGGATTTCCGAAATTCGCGGCAAAAAATGTTTCAAAAACGGCACGGCGTTCAACTCTATGGCCAGGGCAGAAAGGCCGTCGGCGAAAACAATCGCCAAATCGTATTCTGCGGGAGGCTGGCGTTCGAGATGCTGCCTCGAATCCTCGGAAAGTCGCCGACCAAAATCCGGACGACGCAGGTATTCCGAGCGGTCTTTGGCGTGACTTTTCAAAATCATCACGGGCCACGGATGAATCGCGCCAAGTTCTACGCTCAATTTCCCGAAATCCAGCGTGGCGTGCACTGCGTCGCGAGCTTGCGCATGGGCGAGTTTGAACTCGAGCGTCTCACCGGTCGGAATGCCGGCGCCCGCGCGACCGAGGCCGATCCGGGCGGCAGTGAACTGGCGAAGTCGCGACCACGAAGCGTTCGCGGGTGAGATTTTGTCAGTGTCCATTTCCGCGCAGAAAACTGTCGCTGCCTGCGAGGGCGAGCATTTCTTCGCCGCCGCCGGGACGCGGAAGCAGGTTGTCGCCGAAAATTCCCATTCGCTCGAGCCACGCTTCGAACTCTGGAGCGGGTTTCAATCCGAGGAGCTGACGGATGTAAAGCGCATCGTGGAACGACGTGCTTTGGTAGTTGAGCATAATGTCGTCGGCACCCGGGATGCCCATAATGAAATTGCACCCCGCCGTCGCCAGCAACGTGAGAAGGACATCCATGTCGTCCTGGTCCGCTTCCGCATGATTCGTGTAGCAAACGTCGACACCCATCGGCAAACCGAGAAGTTTGCCGCAGAAATGGTCCTCGAGCCCGGCGCGAATGATTTGCTTGCCGTCGTAGAGATATTCCGGGCCGATGAAACCGACGACGGTATTCACGAGCAGCGGCGAAAATTTCCGTGCGACGGCATAGGCGCGAGCTTCGAGGGTCTGCTGATCGACGCCATGATGCGCGCCGGCCGAGAGAGCGCTGCCCTGACCGGTTTCGAAGTACATAACGTTGTTGCCGACAATGCCGCGTTTCAGCGACAGGGCGGCCTCGCGGGCCTCCTGAAGGATGCCAAGATTGATGCCAAAACTGCTGTTCGCTGCCTCTGTGCCAGCGATGGACTGGAACGGCAGATCAACGGGCGCGCCACGTTCGATCGCCTGAATCGTTGTGGTCACGTGCGTGAGAATGCAGGTCTGCGTCGGAATGCCGTATGCGCAGCGCAATTCATCGAGCATCACGAGCAGGCGGCTAACGGCTTCGAGGTTATCGGTAGCCGGGTTGATTCCGATGACCGCGTCGCCACTGCCCAAAAGCAGGCCGTCGAACACCGACGCCGCGATTCCTTTTGGGTCATCCGTCGGATGATTCGGCTGCAACCGTGTCGCAAACCGCCCCGGAAGCCCGAGCGTGTTGCGAAACGCCACGACCACCCGGCATTTCGCAGCGACTCCGACCAAATCCTGTAATCGCATGATTTTGGAAACCGCCGCCACCATTTCCGGCATCAACCCGGGCGCGACCGCTGTAAGTTTCTCGGTCGTGGTCGTTTCCGCGAGAAGCCACTCGCGGAATTCGCCCACCGTCAATCCCGAAACCGGCGCGAAAGCCGCGCGCTCCAGATCATCAAAAATCAGGCGCGTGACTTCGTCCGTCTCGTAAGGCACAACCGGTTCCTCCAGAAAACGGCTGAGCGGCACCTCAGCCAGCGTCATCTGGGCGGCAACGCGCTCCTCGGCGCTCGAGGCGGCGATCCCGGCCAGTTCGTCACCGGATCGCGAGGGCGTGGCCTTGGCCAGCAGCGTTTTCAGATCCGAGAACGCCCAGCTTTTGCCGTGGATCGAGCAACTGAACACTCAGGTTTCAGGTTTGAGGTTTCAAGGTCTTCAAACTGCCGGATCGCTTGCCAGACCCACTTCCGGCTCTGCTTTTTTCACTTCGGCGAGCATCGGTGGCCCTGCAAATTTTTTCTTCACACCGAGATGCCACGCGACGAAGAGCAGGCATGAAGTGACTGCCGTCACGGGCAGAGCCTTGTCGTTGGGTGGTTGAACGCCAGCAAATATCACCGCGAACACGCCGACAACGGCAATACCACCGAGCATCTTGTAAAGCGGACCGCCTAGATCGAACGGCCCCATGTTCGTCCAGCTCTTCCCGTAGGCGAAAATGCCGACAATGGTGGGCATGACATAAGACATGTAGAGAAAGATGACGCAGGCCACCGTGAGGGTCGTGTAGGCGGGCGTGTAGAGTGTCGTTGCCACCGCAGCCGCGGAGCCGACCCAAATTGCCGGTGCCGGGGTGCCAAATTTTGGTGAAACCTGTTTTAGGAACGCGGGCAGTCCGCCATCGCGAGCAAACGCGTAAGCCATGCGGGAAGTAGAAGTTACACATGCGAGACCGCAAAGATAGTTAGCGATGACGATGCCGACTTTCAGGGGCGTTTGGAGCCATGCGGGAATTACTTTGTCCAGCAACCAGAAGAAGATATTGCCGCCTTGGGCCACTGCCTCCGGCACACTTGGCAGTGCGACGATAAAGCTGGCGACCATTACGAACCCGAAAATCCCCGAGACCCACACCGAACGTAGGATTCCTTTCGGCACATTTTGGGCCGCGTTTACCGTTTCCTCGGACGTATGTGCAGAGGCGTCAAAGCCGGTAATCGTATAGATCGGCCACAGAAGCGCGAGTAACAGCAGCATTCCGGGGTGGGAGTTTGCCGGCCAGACAGCACCGCCGGTCTCGCCGCTGAAATTCGAGAATTGGAACAGCCGGCTGAAGTCGTGAGAGGGCGCGAACGCCAGCATGGCAACCGTCAGCACAATCGAGACAACCAGAATTAAATATCCGGAAAAATCCGTGAGCAGCGTCGTTACTTTGATTCCGAGATGATTAAATAGGGCGTGAGAACCTGTGATGATTGTGACACCGGCGAGCTGGTGAAGAGGCGTTAGTTTTGAAGGATCGACCCCAAAGAGCGGCAGAATGAGATTGATGAAAAGCGTATAGACACCAACATTCACGGCTGCGGTCACAAAAATGACGCCAAGGAAATTGAACCAGGCCGTTGCCCAGCCCCAGCCTTTGCCGCCGAGAATGGACGACCAGTGGTAAAGCCCTCCCGCCGTGGGATATGCGCTCGCTACCTGTGCCATGCACAGCGCAACGACCAGGGCGAAAAACGTCCCGATCGGCCAAGCAATCCCTGCAGCAGCACCGCCGATGGCGCTTGTGCCGAGCTGGAGCGACGTAATCCCGCCGGCCAGAATACAAATAATGGAAAACGAGATGGCGAAATTGGAAAAGGCGCTCATCCGTCGCTGCAATTCCTGTTTGTAACCGAGGCTGGCGAGGAGTTTTACGTCGTCAGAAATGGCGGCGTCCGATGCGGGATCATTGGCGGTGCTCATGGTTGGAATGGCTCGCAAACTCGGACAGCACTTCGTATGCCGCCAGGATAAAATGGCGTTTTTTAACCGATTGTCGGATTTTGAACCTTCGACGCAAGACGCCGTAAATGAGAACGTTATGACGTTTTTGACTCTTCGGTTGGTGTTTTTGTAACCACCGTCAACCGGGTAGGGATGTACAAAAATAGCCACCGCTAAAAAATCAACATCCGGCTTCACCGTGCGAGAAAAACCAGACGGGTTTCGCCGTAACAAAGCCACTATGAAAATGAGCTTGGAGGCTAGGACAGAAGCCGTTTCGCTGCCGTCAAGGCGTCGGCGATCTTGGAGGGATCTTTTCCTGCGCCACGGGCGGAGTCGGGGCGCCCGCCGCCTTTGCCACCCAGGATGGGGGCGGCTGTTTGGATGAGTTTGCCAGCCTGGACTTTTGTCGTGAACGGCTGCGACACCGTTGAAACGAGCGAGATCACGCCGTTCTCGGTGCCAACGAGCAGGATGGCACCTTCGAACGTGCCTTTCAGGGCGTCGGCAACGGCATTGACCGCATCGGCGTCTGCGGTGCCGAGGTTCGCAATGATCGCAGGGATTCCGTTCAAGACTTCGCCAGCCGCGACAAGTTCTTTGGCTCGGGAGGTGGCTTCGCGCTGGCGGGCGGACTTAAGCGCTTTTTCGAGTTCGCTTTGGCGCACGAGGAAGGCTTCGAGTTTCTTCTCGATTTCACCGAGGGGGCTGTTGAGCTTTTGAGCGAAAGCCTTGAGCCGTTCGGTGTCGGAAAGGGTCGCATTGTAGGCATTGAAACCAGCGACTGCCTCAATGCGGCGTACTCCCGCCTGGATCGCGGCTTCGCTGAGGATGCGGAAGAGTCCGATTTCTCCCGTCGCGCGTGTGTGCGTGCCCGCACAAAGCTCTTTCGAGTAACCCCCGATATCCACGACGCGGACGGTTTCGCCGTATTTGTCGCCGAAAAATTGCATGATATCCGAACGTCCGCGGACGCTGGCATACGGGACTTCCGTCCAGGAAACAGGGGCGTTTTCGAGGATGCGCGCATTGACAAGTTGTTCGACATCACGGACTTGCTGCGGTGTGAGCGCGGCGCTGTTGAAGTCGAATGTGAGTTTGTCCGGGCCAACAAACGAACCCCTTTGCGTTGCCTCCCTGGACACGACTTCATGCAGCGCCCAATGAAGTAAGTGCGTGACGGTATGATGCCGTTGAATGGCCGCACGGCGGGGTGCATCGACGCTGAGTGTGACTTCGCTCCCTTCTGCGGGCGCGTCGTCGGAATCAATGATATGCAACCACGTGTTGCCTGTCTTCCGGGTATTTGCCAAGGGCCAAAGCTGTCCGCCCTCGGCCATTTCGCCCGTATCGCCGACCTGGCCACCCATCTCGGCGTACGCCGTGGTCGTGTCGAGGATTACAGCCGTTTTGTCTTTCAAATCAACGACTTCCAGGACTTTCGCAGGCGTGGACAGCGTATCGTACCCAATGAACTTCGTCGGTTCTTTCGTCTCGATGTCGGAAAGCTCGATGACCTG
>DATDAW010000010.1:0-9086 GCA_036525185.1 Chthoniobacterales bacterium
TTCGCCCGGTTTTCCGGACGGGCCGCGAGAATCATGGCAAATGCTGCGGCTGGCAGCCCCCACATCTTGAACAGGTAACCGCCGGTCATGTTGCCAGCCGTCGGATCGCCCGCAATAAAGCGTGCGATTTCCCCATGCACCATCTTGCCGGTACTGGGATCCAAAAAATCGCCCGCCTGGAAAAAGAATGGAACATTCCAGACGTGGTGCAGACCGAAAGGAATCAGCGCGCGCTCGACAACACCGTAGAGGGTAAAGGCGATGGCAGGTTGTCCGTGCACAGCCCAATTCGAGAACGCCTTGATCCCATTCCCGATCGGAGGCCAGATGAAACTCAAAATGACGCCCGCAACGATAACGGCAAAGGCCGTGATAATCGGAACGGAGCGCTTTCCGGCAAAAAAGCCGAGATAGGCGGGGAGCTGTATCTTGTAAAACCGGTTGAAAACCGATGCCGCGATCAGCCCCACGACGATACCGCCAAAGACACCGGTCTCAATCGTGGGAATGCCCATGACAGGCGTCAACTCAATCCCACGGAGCTTTGCGCAGACCCCCATCGCCGCGAGAAAAACGGCAAAACCGACGGTGCTCGCGAGCGCCGCGACACCATCGTTATCGGTCAGACCGATGGCGACACCGATGGCGAAAAGCAGCGGCAGATTGGAAAAGATGGCGCCTCCGGACTGGGCCATGATTTGGGACACGATGACAGGCAGCCACGAGAAGTTCGCGCTGCCGACACCCAAGAGAATACCCGCCACAGGAAGCACCGAGACGGGCAGCATCATGCACTTACCGATCTTTTGAAGGTAAGAAAATGCGTTCGAGAATATAGACATGGTGATTGGAAATTAGGATTCGATTTGTGATAGCAGTGCGCGGACTTCAACGCCCGTGCGGCAGTTGAGGGCGCGCTCCGCGAGCTCCTGGCATTGCGCGTACGAAAGACGGCGCACTTGAGCTTTGATCGTCGGAATCGACGGTAGGCTGACGCTGAGTTCGTCCACCCCAAGACCGACCAAAATGGGTACTGCCTGCGCATCGCCCGCGATGCCGCCGCACACCCCCGTGAATCTTCCGTGCTTGCGCGCTCCCTCAACAGTCATCGCGATGAGGCGAAGCAGGCCCGGGTTCAGGGCGTCCACCTTCGGAGCAAGCTTTGGATGGCCACGATCCATCGCAAGCGTGTACTGCGTAAGATCATTCGTGCCGATCGAGAAGAAATCCGCTTCTTCAGCGAATACGTCCGCCATGACGGCGACAGCAGGCACTTCCACCATGATGCCGCAAGGCATCGGCGCAATTCCGAGGGAATCGGCTTCCTCAGCGAGGATCGCCTTCGCATCGCGCAGTTCTGCGATGGTTGCGATCATCGGGAACATGACGCGGACTTTCCCGAACTGGGAAGCCCGGAGAAGGGCGCGAAGTTGCGTGCGAAGGATTTCAGGCCGGTCAAGCCCGACGCGAATACCGCGTTCACCCAGGAAAGGGTTGTCTTCCTTCGGAATCGGCAAATAGGGAAGCGGCTTGTCTCCCCCCACATCCAGGGTCCGGATAATCACGGGACTACCCGCGCCAACGGCAAGGATGATGGCCTTGTATTCTTCGAATTGCTCGTCCTCGCCCGGCGCTGAGGCGCGCTCCATAAACAGGAACTCTGAGCGTAGTAATCCGACGCCATCGCCACCCAGCCCCGCGACTTGGTCGGCATCCTTGAGGCCCCCGATATTAGCGGCCACTTCAACATGGTGTCCGTCAGTGGTCTTGGCGGACTCGAACGTGTGCGCAAGATCTTCCTTCCGCTGCTCTTCGTGACGAATTTGCGCCTCGCGCAGTTGCGTCATTTCCTCGAGGGACGGATTCAGCCGCAGGGTGCCCTTGCCGCCGTCGAGAATGACAGGCGTGCCATTGGGGAGTTCCAGCGCGCGAGCTTCGATACCGGCCAGTGCCGGGATGCCCAGCGAGCGCGCGAGAATGGCGACGTGGGAAGTCGCACCGCCCCGAACCGTTGCAAAACCCATGACCTTGCCGCGCTCCATGGTCGCCGTATCGGAAGGCGTGAGATCTTCGGCAATCAGAACCGCGTTGGCGGGATAGGACGGAGCCTGGCGCTTGATGCCGGTAAGAAACTCCAGCACACGTTCGCCCACGTCCCGAAGATCGTTGGCCCGTTGCGCGAGAAGCTGATTGCGCAAGCTCGCGAGCCGGTCGGCGTGAGCATTCACCGCGTTTTTCCAGGAGAAGGCGGCGCTCTTTCCTTTGGCAATCGCCGACGTGGCGATGTCAATCAGATCGGGGTCCTCGAGCAACTCGGAATGCGCAGCGAAAATGGCTGCTTTCGCCGGATCCGAACGGCCATGAAGCTGTGCCCGCAAGGCTTCCAACTGCCCGGCCGCTTTTCGGATGGCGTCATCCAGCAATCGCCGTTCGTCGTCGGGTTCGCCCCCATATTCCTTCACATCGATCTCCACGTGGCGCACCTGATACACCTCACCAACCGCAAGCCCCGACGATGCCGCCACGCCTGTCACCAAATTTGGATCGACGTCCTTTGGCCTCGGTGCAGGAGCCGAGATCGGCTCCATAGTGGTCGTCGCAAGGGCGGGCGCGGGAACACAACCTTCGTCACCGAGACCTTCTGCGACCAGCGGAGCGAGTTTGTCCACGGCTTCACGCGCATCGGGTCCCTTGGCAACGAGCACCACTTTGTCGCCGTTTGCCGTATCCAGGGCTAGCAACGCGGTGACACTTCGGGCGTTGGCGGACCGATCTCCAAGCTGGAGCCGGATTTCGCTTTTGAACGTCCTGGCGATGCTGCTCAACACCGCCGCAGGCCGTGCATGCAGGCCATTCGGGTTTGGAAGAATGATCGCGTCAGAGGTCACCACCGGGCCCGCCTCCGCCTTTTCCACCGCTGCCGCTCCGTTGAGTGTCAACGTCAGCACGGGCGTTTCGCCGGCCCTTGCCGTGCCGGACCCGTAGACGGTGCCGGTAACAGCTTCGCCGTTGGAGATAATGACTTCAGTCAGCAGGCTTTTTGCGTTGGTCGCAACGTAGTCCAGATCAAACTCGATCAATGGCGCACCCGTTTCGACCTTGTCCCCGGCCTGAACGCGGGGCGTGAAACCTTGGCCTTTCAACGCAACCGTATCGATGCCGACGTGCATAAGCACTTCGACGCCGCTCGTTGACTTTAATGTCACTGCGTGACCAGCGGCATGCAGATGCAGGATCTCTCCTGGACAGGGCGCCCGCAGGATGTTGTCTGTTGGATCGATCGAAATCCCGTCGCCCACGAGCTTCTGCGAGAAAACCGGATCGGGCACGCGTTCGAGGGGATAAATCACGCCGGAAACCGGCGCGAGGAGGATAAGTTGATTGTCGCTCACGGTATTAGATTGGAGTACTTGTTTGCCGGAAAAAATGTTTTCAGGCGAGACTTTATTGGCTGTTTAGGGGGCAATCGGAAAGCAATTTCCAAAGGGCAAGGATTTCTTCGTCGTCATTCCTGAAACCCGCAATGTATTTCCGCGCCCGTACATGCCTTGATGTGACGTGTCATCGTCGACGCCTGCAAGATTAGTTGGCAAAAGCATTTTTCCCGATATAGCGACACAGCCAGCGGGAGGAAAAGCTCGAAATGCGCGTTGTGGGATCGCCGACCACTGCTTCGCTTGCAGTGAAGCTGACGCAGCGCTTGCGGCTCCGGGAATGACCCTCTAGGTTCCTGGCAAATTCGCGGCAGCGCCGGGGATAGGAATGGAAGGATTAGCAACGAAAGAGAAAGGAAGTTATGAGTGCACATTTGTTTGAACTGAAGAAGACGATGTTCGTTCTGTGGCGTCCGTGGAATACTTCACCAGCGCCGCGAGTGATCCTGGGGTGGTTTCAAGGAGGCAATCCGCCGACACTGGTGCAACGGTTGAGTTTCGATCTCACAGAATTGCCAGGGCAGCCCGGCCTCTGGGGAATCGCTGCGGCGGATTGCGGGCTCGGCGAGGGGAACGTCTACCATTACTGGTTCGAGGTCACGGACAGCAGCCCCTTCCGTGATGGTCAACGCATCCTTTGCACCGACCCGCTGGCACGCACCGTGGACTGGCGATTGCGGGCCGATGCTCTGGGAACACCGTACAATGACGATGATCGAGATCCGGCAGCTGTGATTAAATACGTCGCTGGCGAGCTCGTACCGTGCGACGCCTCGGGCAAGCTTTTTCCACGAGTGGAATTGCTCCCTACGGCGATGGCGCCGAAAAACAATCGTCTCGTGATTTACGAGCTGCCGACCAGCTGGACGAAAACAACTCCCCAAGGCGATCCGCAGATCGGCGTCGGCACGTTTCGCGACGTGGCGGCGCTCGCGGATGCTCCGGCGGCGGCCGCGAATTTTGCAGACGTACCCGCGCTCGAACCCGGGCGCAGTCATCTGCAGGAACTCGGCGTCAACGCGCTCGAACTGCTCCCGCCGGCGGACAGCTTTGTGAATCGGGAATGGGGTTATGCGACGAGCAATTATCTCGCGCCCGACTATGATCTCGGGTTTCCCGACGGTAACAGCTCGCCCACGGCCAACACCGATCTCGCCGTACTCATCACGCTCTGCCACGCGCACGGCATCCGCTTCTTTGCGGACGTCGTCATGGCCTTTGGTACGCGTGCACCGATGGAAAACGTGAATTTCCCCGAGTTTCACATCGACCCAGCCGCAGAGCCGCACGATACGGATGCGAATCAGTCTGGCGGCCAGGGCCGGCGCGACGCTTTTGGCGGCACACTGTGGCGTTACTCGCGGACGGCACACGGGTGCGATCCGCTCGATGGCCAGACCCGGACATACTTCCCACCCCGACAGTTCATGAAACTCTATCTGCTGCGCTGGATGGAGGATTTTGCCCTCGACGGTCTCCGGCTCGACAGCGTGAACAACATTGCCAATTGGGACTTTGTGCAAGAGTTCAAAGATCTCGCGAGGAGTCACTGGGCGGGCAGCGGCAGCGCCCCGGATCGATTTCTCGTAGTGGGCGAAGAGCTCAGTGTGCCGAAGGCGCTAATTACTCAGAACCGTCTCGATGGGCTGTGGAACGAAGACTTCAAGCGTATGGTCCGCAGCGCAATTCTCGGGCAGAACGACGCCAAAGAGCCGAGTTTCGAGTGGACGGTGCGCAAGATGATCGATTGCCGCCTGATGGGCTTTGCCGACGGCGCCCAAGCCGTTAACTATGTCGGCAGCCACGATGTGGAAGGTTTCCGCAACGAGCGCCTCTACAATTTTCTCGTCAACAACGGCGTGCCATTCGCCGAGGAACGCATCAAGCTCGCTTTCGTCTGTCTGCTGACGGCGGTGGGCGTGCCGATGATCTTTGCGGGCGACGAGTTCGCAGATCAACACGACCTAAGCACCGGCCACCCAGCAAAGCAGCGCGACGCGGTGAACTTCGAGCGCGTGGACGAGCCGTGGCGGCGACGCGTCTTCGAGTATGTCGCGCGGCTCGTCAAATTTCGGACCAGCAGCGACGCGCTGGGTGTGAACGACACGGATTTCATCCACGTGGACTTCACCCATGGCAAGCGCGTGCTCGTCTGGCGACGTGGAGCAGCCGGCAGCGATCGGCAGGTGGTGGTAGTAGCGAACTTCTCAGACTTCGTGTCCCAGAATGCCGGCCACGGTGGCGAATACCGCGTCCCGAATTGGCCCGTGACCCCTGCCGGAAAGCGCTGGCGTGAGATCACGCAGGAGCGCGATGTCCCCGCCGAATGGGTGGGTCGCGAAGCAATCTTCGCCTGGGAGGCTAAGGTCTATGCACTGGTTCCGCAGTAAGGTGTGACGTCCCCCGGAGTCGCTGCTTAAATAGCTTACTGCGGAAAATAGTAAATTGTTTGGGGGTCGCCTCGTCTCTGAGGAATAGCTATTTTCTCATAACCGTTTGGCATCACACTTGTATCGAACCGGTCCTTTTTCTTGAAGGCTGAATCCACGACAATTTGTTTGCCTGCCAGGAATTTGGTGACATCAAAAGCGGTCGAGACCGGGTAATCTTTGGAGAGGTAGGCGCGGAGTTGGCGGCTGCGGAATTGTGCGACTATTTTCGTATTTTGAGGAAAGTGTTTTTCGATGCACCGAGCCGTCTCCATCCATGCCTCTATCGGTATGAACTTATATGTCTTCCTGCTTTGAATGGTGATGAATGTGACTCCGAGTACCACAAGCAGCATTCCCGCCACACGAATGGATTTCAAATTTTGCCAAAATGTAAGTCGGCGAAAAACCGCAGCGGCCAGGTATCCGCATGGGATCACGGTGAACGCCACTGTCCGCACCAATAGCGTCTCCAATTTCAAGGCTATCGCATACGTGGCTAGGACGGCCAGACCCAAACACAGCGCGCCACGATCCATCTCTTTAAGATCCTTCGAGACAATCACAGCCCCTCCTGCGATGCCCATGACGCCAATAAACACTAGCCAGCTTTTGGCCCCGAAAAATAGATTGCCGGACAACAAGGATGAAATCGAATTCCAATCGGCAAATCCTTTTCCCCAGTCTTTTGCAAAGGTACTGGAGTTACCTATTAACTCTTTATGCACGGGCAGGTAGGAACATGCGATAGCCAGTAAACAAAGAGTACCCGCAACCAGCCAACGCCCGTCCTTGCTTGTTACCCACAATAGAGCCATGAGGGCCCCACCGAACAACACGAAGGTGGGAACCGCCCATGTGGCCAGCCATACTGACAAAGCAACTACTGCCACTGTGAGAGAATCTCTGCGTTCGAACCAACGGGAGCTTGCCACACAGCAAACGATTGCTCCCAGGCTAAGCAAGCCATACCCCCTCGCCTGCAAAATCAAATCCAGGTAGTCGACGTTTGCGAGCATCAAGAAGACCAGGATGCTGCCTTCCAGCACCTTGCCTGCTTTCGTGAAATACCACAGGAGGAGTACGGCCCCGAAAGCCACAAATGCAAAGGACCACAGCCGGACCCTCCACGGCAGATAAAGGCTGTCTGAATCTAAAGTAAATGAATTAAGTAAATTGAAAAAAATGTGATTGTTGGGAACAGTGTAGTGAGTTAGTACATGCCCCGGCCCTTTCGAAGCAAATTTCTGAACACTGTAAAACTCGTCGATCCAAAGAGAGGAGGTCGCCATTCCATGGATCACTGGCCACGCGGTTGCCAATGCGCAAACGATAACAATTGCTGCCGCCGCAATTTCCCATTTTACGATGCGTAACGAGACGCTTTCGATACTTCCAAGTCCTTTAAGCCAGACGCTTTTCATGTGCCCGCCCGCTGCGTTCCGTTTTAACTGATCTCCCGTTTGAATCCAAAACGATCCCTCGAATCGCTAGAGCCGGTGGCGGGAAGATTTCAGGTGTGCTTCTTTAAGCACGCTCTTCACGGGCTGCATGAAGAGTATCCACGCCTGGCGCGGACCTTGTCAACCCGAGGAGTTTTCTTGCCAATGCAGCCACTTCATGCGGCCCGGCTACCAATCCTGCCATCTGCGTAATGGCGCCACGAGAGGGCAGCCCTTGAAGCTTCGGAAATAGACAGGGATTCGGTTTTGCCAATGTGTCTTCAGGGTATCCCATTCGAGGCACAAACACCGGCAGATTCCTTTCTGTCATGGCTAAAAATCCAGTGCTCTTTTCCCAAACGGCGTACGGATGCCCACTAATTCCCGCATCCGCTCCCCATAACCAACGATCGATCAATTCGCTGGTCACCTGCCCCGGATATCGGATGTCGATTTGCAGCCCTTGCGCCTGGACAAAATCCCTGATAGTGCCAACGGCTGAATCCTGTTTGAGTCCTAGAATCACCCAGATTGCTTCACGCTGGCGGTTCTGCGCTTCAGTCACGAGATCCTTCACTGCGGTTTGCCAATCCCAATATTCGAGAATGAGATTTCCCAGGCTGACGACCACAAATGCTTTAATTCGGTCCGGAATCTGCGAATTCACATATTCCACCCCTTCCTCCTGCGGACCCACCGGAATGGTACCGGTATTCGGAAGGAGCTCGCACCGATACCCCGCCTCTGTAATGAGACGCTGGTAGCGTTTATTGGTGGTGGCAATGGTGGTCGGTCGAAGACTGTTCACAAGTCCCCGGAAACGCCATTTTTGAGTCAGCTGCTCCGCACGCCTCTGCAAAGTCATCGAGTAGCCGGATATCGACGCATGCCAGGGTTCATGGACCCACCAGATACTTGGAATCCGGGTTCGCCCCAATCCGGCGATGCACTTTCGTTCCCACGGCAGGACTTTATGATCCAGCCAGGCAAAGACCGCTCCATCCACAATCTCCCTGCCGATGTGCCCCAGGTAGTCCTCGATCTCCGGATAAACCCGGATCCTGCTCGATTCGGGCGCGGAAGAATGATGACACAACACCCCTGCCCCGAGGTCTGCCTCCAGAATGCGGTCAATAACGTCAGAAACACCACAGCCGCCCGGATTGTAAGCGAAATAGACGTAGAGGATCATGGCCAGCAAAAAGCGGTTAAACCACTCTTTCTTAATAAGCGACGCCGGCGACGAAAACCAGCTCCCAATTCGGGAGCTTGGCGCATGCTTCGCTACCTCAGGATCAACCGCAAAGAAACACAACGAGCACAGGGATAATTACTTGAAATCTCCAGACGCGCCCGCAGCCGAGTCGTAGCTGGTCCTTTGACGCTCGCTACCACACGGCTTCGACGGTGGCCCCCTCGTTCACGGAATAACGTTGGGCAAAGCTACCGCCGTTGATCGCGAGTTCCAGCAATCCACTCGAATCGGCGACGGCGAGCGCCTCGTTTGGACTCGCTGCGCCGTAATAGGCGCGAAGGCAGAGATTGATTCCGGCGCAGCGCAGCCGCACCGCGCCTTCCGCGACGGCTTCCAACGGAAGAGCCTCGGCTGGCACATTGGTGATAGCGTTGCCAAAGCGATCCACATACACGACTTCGCCAGTGATTCGCTGTTCGTCATGTGCGATGGCCGGCCACGGAATACGCAGAAAATCGTCGATCGATTCGCCGACGGCCGAAAGCGCTGCCCCAGCCGCCAGCCGGGCGGCAACGGGCGCGAACAC
>DATDAW010000011.1:0-28105 GCA_036525185.1 Chthoniobacterales bacterium
GAGTCCAAGGATTTCGTCATATTTTGCCGCGTCGAATCCTTCCATGGGGCATGCGTCGACGCCGAGGAGGGCGGCGGCCGTCAGGAAATTGCCGAGCGCGATGTAAACCTGGTTCTTGTTCCAAGGCAAATTCGGCTGGGCTTTGATCGTGGCATTGATCATGTCCCTGAATCCGTCCAGCGGCGGCTGATCCACTGGTAGATTGCGCGCAGCGGAAATGCTCCGGATATAGGCATCCGTGTGCTCCGGTGTGTTCTCCTTGAAAATGGCAAAAACAACGAGATGTGAGGCATCCGTGATCTGCGGTTGATTCCACGAAACCGCCTTCAATTTTTCGCGAGTGGCCGGGTCGGTAATGACGAGAAATTTCCAGGGCTGGAGCCCGTAGGACGAGGGCGTCAAAACGAGCGCTTCTTCAAGAGCGGCCCAGGTTTCCGCCGGGATTTTCTTTGCGGGATCGAATTGCTTGGTGGCGTAACGCCAGCGGAGTTGTGTGAGGAGTAGGTCTTTGGTGAGTGTGCTCATTGGTTATCGGTTTCAGATGCCCTGAGGGAAACCGGCGAGCGCGATCTTGCCGATCGTCGTTCCCGATTCAAGCCGAAGATGCGCGGCGCGGAGGTTGGCGGCGTTGATAGGAGCGAAGGTCTCGGTGAGTATCGCCCGGAGCGTTCCGGCATCGATCAAATCGGCGACTTTGCCAAGCAGATCGTGTTGTTTCTGGATGTCGGGCGTCGTGAATGTGGAGCGAATAAACATCTGTTCCCAGACGAAACCCGCGCTCTTGTGTTTGAGCGGATTGAGATCGAGCGGAACTTTTGCATCTACGAGGGCTCCGATCCGGCCCTGGGGCTTGATCAGTTCGATGGTCGCCTCCCAGTAACCATCGGTATCGACTAGATTTGCAATGAAATCGTATTCCTTGATTCCGAGCGCAAATGCCTGTGGCGGAAGTGGTTGCCGATGATCGATGACGTAATCTGCGCCAAGTATCTTTACCCACGCGACCGTCTCCGGGCGCGATGCCGTTGCGGTGACAGTCAGCCCGGCCCATTTCGCCAACTGAATCGCTATGGAACCGACGCCACCCGCTCCGCCGATGATCAGCACATGCTTTCCGGCGTCTCTCCCTCCGGCGTCGATGCCGATCCGGTCGAAAAACAGCTCCCATGCCGTGATCGATACGAGCGGCAAGGCTGCCGCTTCGGCGTAGGTCAGCTTTGCCGGTTTGCGGCCGACAATTCGCTCGTCCACAAGATGATATTCGCTGTTTGTCCCGGGCCGAACGACCGATCCAGCATAAAAAACGGCGTCTCCCGGACGGAAAAGGGTGACCTCCGGGCCGACGGCTTCGATCGTGCCAGATGCGTCGAAGCCGAGGATTTTAGGCTCCGGCTGGTCGCCACGGCGCCGGATTTTCGTATCGATGGGATTGACCGACACCGCTTCAATTCTCACCAGCAAATCGCGTCCAGCCGCCGCGGGGTTTGGCAGGTTGAGATCGACCAGAGAGTCCGGGTGGTCCGCTGAGAGGGATTTCGTGAATCCGATGGCCTTCATAGATTTATAGAATCCCACGCAACAATCCGCCTTCTGCGCGCAACGCCGCGCCGTTGGTGGCCGAGGCGAGGGGGCTGGCGACGTAGGCGACGAGCGAAGCAATTTCGGCGGTCGATGCGAAACGCCGTAAGAGCGAACTGGGTCGCGCTGTTTCGAAGAATTCCTTCTCCGTCTGCTCCGGCGTATTGTTTTGTGTGCGTGCCAGGTCCTCGATGAATTGCTCCACACCTTCGGACCAAGTCGGCCCGGGGAGCACGGAATTGACTGTGATACCGGTGCCCGCCGTCGTCTCCGCAAGTCCCCGCGCCAGGGCGATTTGCATGGTCTTGGTTACGCCATAGTGAATCATTTCGATCGGGATGTTCACTCCTGATTCGCTCGAGATGAAAATGATGCGCCCCCAGTTATTCGCTCGCATGCCGGGCAAATAACCGCGGCTCAACCGCACGCCGCTCAGGAAATTCACTTCGAAAAAACGCGTCCAGTCTTCATCTGGGATTTCCTCGAAGGCTTTCGGTTCGAAAATGCCGAGATTGTTCACAAGAATGTCCACGGTCGGAAATTTGGCGAGGATTTCCGTCGCGGCCGAAGCCTGGCCGAGATCGCCGGCGAACGACTCCAACTTCGCCTCCGGGTGTGATTCCCGGATTTTTCCCAAGGCTTCGTCCACGCGTTTTTGAGTTCGCCCATTCACGATCACGCGTGCGCCTTCGCCCGCGAGGGTGGTTGCGATGGCCAGCCCAATGCCAGCGGTCGAACCGGTGACAAGTACCACTTTGTCATTGAGTTGCAGATCCATAAGTTCTGAAAATCAAGCTTTGCCGCCGTACGAAATGTGGTCGTCGGCATCGAGGTAGTCAGCGATGCTGATAATGTCCGTGCGCGTCGTGCTGATGTTTTTTACTTCGCCCAGGAACCATTCCTTGCTATCCACGTCGCCTGCCGCACGCGTCTCCTGGAAAGTCGACCACGCTGCGATTTCCCACGGTTGCCGCTTGTGCGTGGCGTTTTCGTTGATCCACTCCAAAATCTCGCCGTCGCCTTTGCCGAGAGCGAGTTGCTCCCTCAATGCTTCTGCGGAGATTCCGACAAAGTCGAGGAATTGCTGATCCACGGGGCAGGCATAGTGATAGGGCCCATTTTTTCCGGCGATTTCGGCGCGGCCTTTGTCGAGAGAGCGCGGCAGCAATGCATAGCCGCCGAGGCGGACACGCGGGCTGCGGGGTGGACGTTGAGTGAGGTCGGGGGCTGCGATGGTTGTTGTGCTCATGGTTTTAGGTAGAAGCGGCATCCTGCCGCTTTTCAGAGTTTAGGGTTTCTTAAAGTTCTACGTTCTGACTTCTATTTTCAGCTCCACTTCCACGTTTCGGGTATCCATTCGTAGCCTTTCCCTTCAGGCCGGATGTAGCCGACGCCAGGATACGACACGTGATAGGTGAAAAGTCGTGTTCGTTCCGCTGCAGCGCGGGCAAACGCCTTTTTGCGCGTTTGCCGAGCGATTTCAACGTCGTAGTCGAAGATCATTGCCCATTCCGGGTGAGCCATTTGCATGGGGAGATGCACGGTATCAACGAGATGCAGCAATTGTTCGCTGCCGTTTTTGAAGAGGATATTCAGATGTCCGGGCGTGTGCCCGGGAGCGGCAAGAAGTTCGATGCTGTCGAGAATCTTGTCGCCTGGCGCAACTTTCTGAATCTTTTTTTCGATGGCCGCGAAGACTTTGTGCGCGATCGCCGTTAAAGTCGTAACCAGCTCTTTTTGCCCCGACGTCGTGATCGTCATGTGGGAAATGTCCGGATTTTGCGTGGTCCAATAATCGACCTCCGTTTTGTTCGCGTAAATCGTTGCGTTCGGAAATGCCAACCGGCCTTCCGCATCGATCAAGCCGCCGAGATGATCGGAATGCCCGTGAGACAGGATAACGGCAGTGACATCCGCGGGCTTAATTCCCGCCGCGAGCAGGTTCATTTGAAGAAATCCGCTAGTCGGCCCGCCGAACTGACCTGAACCCGCGTCGACAAGCAGCACACCTTGCGGCGTTTTCACGGCTAGAACGTTCACTTGGAAATCGACGTGATCCGTTGGCAAGAATTCGGACCGCAGAACGGCATCGACCTGCTCTTTGGGACTGTCCTTCGCAAAAAATGGCTGGACCGACGGGAAAGCGAGACTGCCGTCTGAGATCGACCAGGCGTCCCAGTCGCCGATCTTGAATTTGTAAAAACCGGCAGGCCGAATGCCGCCGGGCGAACCGGGTGCTTTCCGCAAAAAGCGGACGCGGGATTGCCGAAAACAGCGCGGCTCCAGCGGCGTATTTGAACAGGTCACGGCGAGTCAGTTGGTTCATAAGTAGTGATCAGGCAGCGACTTGTGTGAATTGAAACGGCAGCACGGGACCGATCCGATGCGTTTCCTCCAAATCGTAATTGGCGAGCTTTTCCCGAAGCTCGGCGGCGCGTTGACGAAGCTCCTCCGAGCTCGCGCCGTACGAAACTCCCGTTTCTTCCGGCAGCACCACGCCATGGACCGCAAACGGCGGATTCCACTTCATTCCCGTGAAATAGGCCGTCTGCTGAAACGGCCGCAGGAGTTCGGCGACGGTAAAATTATTGTATCCGCCTGACCTATACGACCACTCGCGGCTCGCGATGGTGACCACGCTCATCCAGTGCTTGCCGTTGAGCCGGTCCCCCTGCCCCGGGGGGAACGCGAAGCCGAATTCGAGAACCTTATCCTGCCATTCCTTGAACAACGCCGGGCTGGAATACCAATACATCGGATGCTGGAAAACGACGAGGTCATGATCGAGCAGGAGCTGCTGCTCGCGGGCAACGTCGATTTTGCCGTCCGGATAACGGCCATAAACGTCGTTCACGGTCAAACCTGGCAGGTCGCGGATCGCTTCGAGCAAGATTCGGTTCCCACGGGATTTAGTGAGATCAGGATGGAAAACATTGACGAGAATACGGGGTTTTTTCATATGGAATCGGCTGACTGGTCGGTCAATTGGTGGTCAAAAAAAATGGACAAAATTACACGCACTCAGCTTTCGGTTTGAGGTTCAAAAGGCGGAACATCCCATCCTGCATCGTCTCCAATTGCGTGAGATCGTTGCGGATTTTGGCCTCCAGGAGAACGCCCTGGGAATACGCAAAAATCGCCTTCGCCGTGACGCGCGGATCACCCGTCTCGATCAACCCATCCACCGCGGCATCGCGAACGGCGGATTCGAAGTATTTGAGATAACGATCCATGATTTCGACCGCTTTGAGGCGAATGCTTTCGTTGAGCGTGCTGAGTTCGGACCCGAGGGTGATCGTGGGGCAGCCGCACACTTTTCCGAACTCCTGCAGCTTCTGTCGCTGGTTGGCCAGGGTGCTTTCGCAATATTTTTCAAAGCGTTCGAGAGGCGGTGTTTGCGGTGAAAAATTCTCGTCAAGCCGCGGCCGCAGATTCTGCCAATCCGCCTCCTGCGCGGCAATCGTGAGATCGGCTTTGGACGGGAAGAAATGGTAAAACGTCCCTTTCCGGACGTCCGCCTCGCGGCAAATATCGTCCACGCTCACGGCGCCGTAGCTGTTCTCCCAAATGAGCCGCGACGCGACCGAGAGCAATTTGCATTTGGACTCGCAGGGAGGCTTCATTCTTGCTGAAGCTATATTGACTGGTCAGTCAACTGCAAGGAGAATTTTCGCTTAGATGGAATATTCGACCGCTCGCTGGCGGGATTTTTTGTCGAAGAACGAGAGCTGCTTTTCTTCGTAGATGACCAGGGAATCCGGAGGAACACTGTGCATGAGGAAAACGTTGGCGCCGATTGTGGAATTGGCACCAATGACCGTTTCACCGCCCAGAATGGTGGAGTTCGGGTAAATGGTGACGTTGTCCTCGACATCGGGATGGCGCTTGCCTCCTTTGAGGATATGGCCGGCGTCGTCTTTGGCGAAGCTACGCGCACCGAGCGTGACGCCGTGGTAAAGCTTGACGTGGCTGCCCATGCGGCACGTTTCGCCGATGACAACGCCCGTGCCGTGGTCGATGAAAAAATGGGTTCCGATCGTCGCGCCGGGATGAATGTCGATGCCCGTGCGGCTGTGCGCCCATTCGGTCATCATTCGCGGGATCATCGGGACCTGGGATTTGTAAAGCCAGTGTGCCAAACGCTGGATGGAGATGGCTTCGATGAAAGGAAAACTAACAATGATTTCCTCGCGGCTGAGTGCGGAAGGATCGCCATCATATGCCTCGCTGATATCTGTCGCTAATAGTTCCCTAATAGCTGGCAAAGCCTTGCTGAACTCCACGAGAATCGGCTTTGTGCGTCCGGTTGGGCGTTTTGGATCCCCGATTCTAACACTCTTGCGAATCTGATCCTCCAGACGCTCGATGATGCCTGCAAGACGGCGGCTCGTCAGGACGGCGAGGGATTCCCGATTAACAGCGTCATCATCGTGAAAACCTGGAAAAAGCAGTTGAAGCAAACCCTCGCAAATTTCTCCGACGGCACGTTTCGACGGCATGTTATGTGCATCGGTGTTGTTGAGGCCGCCAACCTTGTCGTAGGATGCTAGAATGCCGCTAACCGCCTGATCAAGCGCTGTGTGCATGGAACGGATAAGCGATAACTAGGTGAGGCGATTCCATGGCATCTTTGTTAACACAAGCGCCATGCCGCAGGTGTTTGTGATGGCGGAAAAGATGAGTCCCGCCGAAATGAAGAAATCGAGCGCAAAGAACCATGCATTGACGGTGATACCGAAGGTCGTGAACAGGATGACCAACAAGCCAACGGTGAACCGCACCTGGCGTTCCAGTGACCATGGTACGCCTTGTTTTTTTGCCGAAGGCAATCCTGCGGCGGTCCACGCGCCGAAACCGCCCTCGAGATTCAACACCGACTTGAACCCGAGGCTGACCAGTGCCTGGCGCGCTGTTTCGCCACGGCGTCCGGCTTGACAGTGGACAACAATCGGCTTTTCGCGAGACCAGTTTGCGGCGGCTTCGCGAAGGGTTCCTAGAGGCACGAGTTCACTCTGCGGAATGTGACCGGCGGCATATTCGGTAGGCTCGCGCACGTCGATCACACGGACCGTGCCTCGCTCGATGGCGGCTTTGGCTTCTTTTGGAGTAACGGTCAGTTTGGCGGCGGCGATGGGCATTTTTTGATAAACTACCAAGCTGATCGGAATTGACAAGCGCGAAAACACGACTGGTTTGGTCGGTTAATTCCGCCAAGGGAAAATGGATTCTTTTGGCAGAATTTAATCCATATCCGCTCGGAAAAATTTCCCCTAAAATCCCTTGACGCTCAACGGCTCTCACGACTAAGCATCTCGCGGCCAAAAGACACGAAAGTCTATGGCAGGCTGACCGTTCCAACGGAGGCTCGCATGATATCAGCTGGATACTCGTGCCGAGAATTTGAATCACCGTTGCCGAATTCGCTAGTGCGGCGTTTCCCACCGCTGCGTCCCCCGGCAACGTCGAACACCCACACATCTAACGAATAGTTATGCCTGACAATCCCAATCTCAGCCTGAGCGCCGCCGCCGCGCGCAATCTGGCGACCGCAACCGTAACCGTGCCGCAGTGGGACGAAATCACGCCACGCTGGCTGCACAAACTGCTGCCTTGGGTGGATGTCGATGGCGGCGTTTATCGCGTCAACCAGGTCGTGAAGGGAACGCCAACTGTCGATCTCCTGACGGTGGATGGCGGCGAGCCGAAGCTCCCGACGACGTTCGTAGATTATGACGTCGATCCCCGCGAATATCATCTCAGCACGATTCAGACGGTACTCCAGACGCACACGCGAGTGACGGATCTCTACAGCAACCGCATCGATCAACTCCGCGAACAGGTGCGTCTCACCGTCGAAGCCGTCAAGGAACGCGAAGAATTTGAGCTGATCAATCACCCCGGGTTCGGCCTGCTCCGGGAAGTGGTGCCGGAGCAAACGATCAAGACCCGTGTCGGTACTCCGACACCGGACGATCTGGACGAACTGTTAACGCTTGTCTGGAAAAAACCGGCATTTTTCCTGGCACATCCGAAGGCGATTGCGGCATTCGGACGCGAAGCGACGCGGCGCGGCGTTCCTCCGCCCACGATCGGTATTTTTGGTTCTCCGTTCATTACCTGGCGGGGCGTTCCGCTCATTCCGACCGACAAACTCGGCATCGATGAAGCGGGAAAAACGACCATTCTGCTCCTGCGCGTCGGCGAAGCCCAGCAGGGTGTCGTCGGTTTGCAAAAAGCGGGCGTCACAGGCGAAGTCGAGCCCGGGCTTTCCGTTCGCTACATGGGTACCAATGAAAACTCCATCGCATCACACCTGGTGACGCGTTATTTCTCGGCTGCGGTCCTCACGCAAGACGCCATTGCGCGTCTGGACGACGTCTCAGTGGGATCCTACCACGACTATGTCTATCCAAAAGCCTAGTGATCCGGCCGGAACGTTGAGTACCGACCCCGCGGCTGTGGCTGCGCCGAGCGATCCATTCAACACGGCGCTCATAGCCCGGCTGGCGAACGGCTATTTCTCGGAGTCTCGGGGAGCGGGCCTCGTGCCGACGATCGCACCCAGCGTGCCGTCGCCAGCGCCGAGCCTCCCGACCACAGCGGGAGGCCTGCCGGCGCACGTGCCGGGAGCGCCTTCGCGGGTGCCTACGGCGTTGCCTTCGTCACCGGAAGGCGCGGCGCCCACGGGGCTTCCCGGGGTGCCTGTTTCAGAGCGTGGGCCAGAATTTTCCATCCCGGAAGATGGAGGTCGGGTTGACCTGAAAAAAACGCCTTCTTCTACCGGTCCTGCTCGTTCTGCGATTCCTGTATCTGACGAAAGCGCTGAATCCTCGCTTGCAGGCGGTTTCCCTTTGGCTTCGTCGAACACCGCGCCGGCGGTGCATCCGAACGTCGTCGCGGCAGAGCCGGAGCCTGTCACGGCCAAAGCGCCGTCTCCAACCACCCCCGTGGGAGCCCATGGATCTGGTTCAGACGATTCGTATGAATTCGGCGAGCCGCGCTCAAATGGGAAAGTCTTCGGCAACCTCGTTCCGGAAGTGAGGCCGGTTGGACCCGTTGGCGAGAACAAAAACGTCGCCGGGTTTCTTGCTTACGACGAAGTGCCGGCGACAGATCTTTATTTCATTCGCAGCAGGGATATCACTGGCCCGGCGATTCCCGGCGGGACGCCGCGCCTCGAAGGCAGCCGCGGATGGACGGCATTTGATGTGGAAGGCGTCCGACGGGATTTCCCTGCGCTCCACCAGAAGGTCAATGGTAAACCGCTCATCTGGCTCGACAACGCCGCGACCACCCAAAAACCACAGAGTGTCATCGACGCCACGTCGCGTTTTTACAGCCGCGACAACTCAAACATCCATCGTGCGGCGCACACATTGGCCGCGCGTTCGACGGAGCTTTTCGAAAGCGGACGCGAGAAAGTTCGGCAGTTTCTCGGCGCATCAGACGCGAAAGAAATCGTCTTTGTCCGCGGCACCACGGAGGCCATCAACCTCGTGGCGCAGACTTACGGGAAACAAAACATCGGTCCCGGGGACGAGATCATTCTTACCCGGCTCGAACACCATGCGAATATCGTGCCGTGGCAGCTTCTCGCCCAGCAAACGGGTGCCGTCATCCGCCCCGCGCCGATCAACGATCGCGGTGAATTGATTCTCGAGGAATACGCGAAGCTATTCGGGCCGCGCACGAAATTCGTCTCGGCGACCCACGTCTCAAACGCGCTCGGCACGATCACACCCATTCAGGAAATCATCGGTCTGGCACACAGCCATGGCGTGCCGGTACTCGTCGATGGCGCGCAATCCACGCCGCATATCCCGATCAATGTCCAGGCGCTCGACGCCGATTTTTTTGTCTTCTCGGGACACAAAATCTTCGGGCCGACCGGCATCGGCGCACTTTACGGCAAATCGCATCTGCTGGAATCCATCCCGCCATGGCAGGGTGGGGGACACATGATCCGCGATGTCACATTTGAAAAAACGACGTTCCAAGGCGCACCCGAAAAATTCGAAGCGGGAACCCCCGATATTGCTGGCGTTGTCGGTCTCGGCGCAGCGATCGATTACTTGCTCGATCTCGGTCTGTCGGCCATTGCCGCCTACGAACACGCCCTGCTCGACTACGCGACGGAAGCCATGCAGTCGGTGCCGGGCATCCGGCCCATTGGTACAGCGACGACGAAGGCCAGCGTCTTTGGATTTGTCATTCCGGGCATTCCGAATGACAAGATTGCGCGCCACCTGGACAAACACGGCATTGCCGTCCGGGCCGGACACCACTGTGCGCAGCCGGCTGTGCGCAGTTTTGGGGTCGAAAGCACGGTTCGGCCGTCTCTGGCATTTTACAATACGCGTGATGAGATCGATCAGTTGGTTTATGCTCTTCAACAGCTTCCGCGGGCGAGTTCCGCGGTCTCGCTTCCCGATGTGAAAGGGGCGTCCTCGTCGGACTATTACAACTGCTAATCGAGAGTCAGATCAAAATGAGCGCTTACCACGGAGTGGAGTATCACGTCGGTAATACACCGCTCATCCGTCTGCGTCGCTTTTCGGACGAAACCGGGTGCGAAATTCTCGGCAAAGCCGAATTCATGAACCCTGGCGGTTCGGTCAAGGATCGTGCCGCGTGGGGAATCATCACCGACGCGGAAGAACGCGGCCTTCTCAAGCCCGGCGACACGATTGTTGAAGGCACGGCCGGGAATACCGGCATCGGGCTCACCGTGATCGGTCACGCCAAGGGCTATAAAAGCGTCATCGTTATCCCTGAAACGCAATCCCAGGAAAAAATAACGCTCTTGCGCACGCTCGGGGCAGACGTGTTGACCGTCCCCGAAAAACCTTACAGCGACCCCGGCAATTACAATCGGATCGCGCAACGCTTGGCCGAGGAAAAGGGCTGGTTCTGGGCCAACCAATTCGACAATACCGCCAATCGTTTGGCGCATTACCGCACGACTGGTCCGGAAATCTGGAAGCAAACCAACGGCGAAGTCACCGCATTTGCCTCCTCCGTCGGCACCGGGGGAACGCTTGCGGGCGTGTCGCTCTTTTTGAAGGAAGTCAGTGGCGGGAAAGTGAAAGTCCTTTGCCCCGATCCCTACGGCGCCGCCATGTGGTCGTGGTTCACCAACGGCAACACGGACGCCAAGGACGGCGATTCCTATGCCGAAGGGATTGGCCAGACGCGCGTGACGAAAAATTTAGAGAACATTGTTGTGGATCGGGCCTACCGAATCCCCGATCAGGAAGCGCTAACCATCGTCTATGAGCTCCTCCGAGAAGAAGGTGTTTTCCTTGGTCTCTCTTCTGGAATTAACATCGCCGGCGCCGTCCGCTTCGCAAAGGAAGCCGGTCCCGGTCATGTCATCGTGACGATATTAGCGGATTCTGGCCATAAGTATCAATCGAAGCTCTACAACCCGGTCTGGCTGGCGGAACACGATCTCGCCGCCGGTTAATGGACGGACCTATAATAGTCGACGAACGGTTGCCAAGAACCGATTTAGCGAATCTGCTGGTCGGAGCGACCTTCTTCCCTGAAACGGAAAGGGGATTCTAAGAGAGCGTCTAAAAGAAAATCGCTTCAATAGTCTTCGCGACGCCTCATTTTCGCAAGCGTGCCTATCAAGCGATAAGTCGATTAATAAACGAAAAAGGTTGTCACACGGATCTCCGTGTGACAGACTTCAGCGCTGGGTGTCTTGGGTCAGGTTCCGCTTTGTGACAAAAGGTGTTTTCAGTTCTGCCCATGCAGACCTTCCGAAAGTTTTTGGCGCGGTCTGGAATGGTTGCTATCACGTCCGGTCTCGGAAGTTGTCGTTGCTTCGGCTTCCAGCCGTGGAAGGCGACCGCTGTAAATTCCAATTACGCCTTGAAATTCTCCGCCCCGCACGAGGATGGCTGACGAACCGCCCGTTTTGCCCCGTCGGCGTCTCGTTCTGACTGCGCGTCATGGCTGCCCATCCGTAATCCCTGTTTGCTATTGTGGGATATGACGCTACAGTCGGGGCGTCTAAGAAATATTGTTCTTGTTCGCAGCGTGGTGAATTGTCAGATGGACTTTGTTCATTGGTGATTTGAAACCCGGTTCCCGGGAACGGCTCCGCAGATGGCCAATAATGACTAGTCAAATCAACCTATGAAACTCTACGTCGGAAATCTTTCCTTCGATACCACCGAAAATGATCTTCAGGATGCCTTCGCTGTTTATGGCGACGTCCGTGAAGTCGCGCTCATCCAGGACAAATTCACCAATCGTTCCCGCGGCTTCGGCTTCGTCACCATGGCCAACGCCACAGGCGCACAGGCGGCCATTGCCGGTCTCCACGGCAAGAACCTCGACGGCCGCGCCCTCACGGTTAACGAGGCTCGCGCCCGTGAAGATCGCCCGGCGCGTTCCTTTTCAAATTCCCGCCGTTGATTTTCGCGGCAGCAACCTCCAACACAATTCGTGAAGCGAAGCTCCTCAACGGGGCTTCGCTTTGTTTTTTTTAATCGCAGATCCCAATCACTTATGGCTCAAGAACAAACCATCGAAACTGAAGGCAAAATCATTTCTGTGCTGGCAGGAACCATGTTCAAAGTGGCGCTGAAGAACCAACATGAAGTCCTCGCTCATATTTCCGGCAAAATGCGCAAGCGTTTCATCCGCCTCACCAACGGCGATCGCGTGAAGCTGGAAATGTCCCCCTACGATCTGAATAAAGCGCGCATTGTTTACCGGCTCGGGTAGGCGAGGCGGATGTGATCTCCGTCATGGAGGCTCGACCGGAGAACTGGATTCCGGAAACCTGCACGTCCGGTTCGGAGTTGCCCCGATCCTTCTTGAAAACGGCATCGATATTTCAGGGCGTGATTTTTTTAAATGGGTATAGCCTGTTGCCGTGCCAAGCGTTGCCATCATCGGAGCTTCCTCTGACCGGAGGAAATTTGGGAACAAAGCCGTTCGCGCTTATTTGCAGAAGGGGTGGACGGTTTATCCCGTAAACCCGCGCGAGCAGCCGATCGAAGGATTGCAAACCTTTCCGACGATTGCGGATGTGCCGGAGCCCATCGACTACGTCAGTCTATACGTGCCTCCAAATGTGGGGCTTGAGGTGTTTCCGGCCATCGCTGCGCGGAAACCGAAAGAAGTGTGGCTGAATCCCGGTGCAGAAAGCGACGAGTTGATCGAAGCCGCATCGAAGCTCGGCTTGGAAACGGTGCTTGCATGCTCGATCGTCGCGATCGGTCTGAGTCCATCCGCGCTCTGAGGTGGAATATTGAAGTCCCATCGCCGCTGCCCGGGTTCACCTCCGATCATCACGGCGGATCCTGAACAGTATTGACAAACCGTCGGGAAACGGGCGTCTTGGGCATCAGGGTTATGGAAACAGGGAATCTCAAATTGTCCCGACCTGGGACTGAACGAGCTGACGCGGCGCAGGATTATCCGCTTGAGCCGGCACCAATGCACGCGCGCCAAGGTTTTTGGTCGCTCACCGTTGTCCTTACGGGATTTACATTTTTTACCGCCACGATGTTTGCGGGGGGCAATATTGGGCCGGCTTTCCGATTTTTTCCCGATCTCTTGCTGGTGATTCTTGCAGGCAATCTCTTGCTCGGGGGCTACGCGGCGGTCCTTGGCTGGATTGCGGCGAAGACCGGCCTGAACACCGCACTGTTGAGCCGGTACAGCTTTGGCAACGTCGGCAGTAAGCTTCCGGATTTCCTCCTCGGGTTTACTCAAGTTGGCTGGTATGCCTGGGGAACGGCGACCATGGCCATTGCGCTCATCGAATTGACGGGCATTCCCGCAGGTTGGCGCATTCCGCTGATGATTATTTTCGGATTTGGCTTTTGTGCGACGGCCTGGATCGGCTATCGCGGGCTGGATCTGTTATCCAAAGTGGCGGTGCCGCTGATGATCATTGTCCTGGCGGTGAGCTTTGGCATCGCGTTTGCGGATGCTGGAAAAAAGGGCGGTCTACTCGGGTTGGAAGCTGTGAAAACGCTGCCGGTGACGACGGCGCTAACCCTGATCGTCGGCACATTCATCAGTGGTGCCACGCAGGCGACGAACTGGTCGCGTTTTGCAAAAGACGGAAAAGCCGCAGTCTTGACCACGCTGCTCGCATTTTTCGTCGGTAACGGCCTGATGGTTTTTTCCGGAGCGCTGACCGGGCTCGTGTATCAGGAGCCGGACATTGTCAATGTGCTGAAAATTCAGGGGCTGGTCTCTGTGGGAGTTGCAATGTTGTTTCTCAATATCTGGTCCACGCAGGACAACACGATTTACAACTTCTCTGTATCGGGATGTAACTTCCTGCGAACGGGAAACCGGAGAGCCATTACGCTTGTCGGCGCGTTGATCGGGACGCTTCTGGCGATCGGTGGAATGTATGAGTGGCTCATTCCCTATCTTGTGTTTTTGGGAAAGATTATTCCTCCGATTGGGGGCGTGCTGATTGCGGATTATGTCGTGCGGCGTGGAAAGTACGCCCCGGTTGAAACGGCGTCGTTGCCCGCGTACAACCTCGTTGGATTGGTTTCTTATGTTGTCGGAGCCGGGGCGGGTTTTCTGCCTTTTGGCGTTGCGCCCGTGAACGCCATTGTGGCGGCCCTGCTTGCTTATTTCGCGGGCGTTAAAGCGTTGCAGATCTCTTTCGCGACTGAAACCGAGAGCGAGCCGGGGGTGTGATCGTGGTCTGCGACCTCATCGGGTGGCGCGCGTTGTCGGGCGCGGACTGCGGAGTTTAGGGATTGTTCTTTTCCGGTTTTTTGGAACGAGCCGGGCGTTTCCTGGCTTTCAGAAATTGGCCCGCACTGTTTCGCTTGTCGGCTGGCGATGAACACCGACAATCGCCCGATGAAAATTGCCGTCCTATTTGGAGGAAACAGCTCGGAGCGCGATGTCTCGGTCGCGAGCGGGGCCCAGGTTTTGCGGGCGTTGCACGAGGCCGGGCACGAAGTGCTCGCGGTGGATACGACGCAAGGTGTCCTCGACTCCCGGGAGCGCCAGCAGCTTCTCGAAGCTGGCGTCGCGCCGGCACCACCGCAACGTGAAGAACTTGCCCTGCTCCATTCAGCTGCTGTCTCCCTGACCAAGGCGCCCGACTTGAAAGAGGTCGACGTCCTGTTTCTCGCGCTTCATGGTGGCACCGGCGAGAACGGCACACTGCAAGGTTTTCTGGAACTGGCCGGCATTCCGTACACTGGCAGCGGTGTGCAGGGCAGTGCCAATGCGATGGACAAGGACGTGTCAAAACTCCTCTTCCGCGCGGCGGGCGTCCCAACCGCTGACTGGATGATGACGCCGGTCAACCCCGCAGAAGTCAAGGAACGCATCGGCTATCCGCTCGTCGTTAAACCCAACCAGGAAGGCTCCACCGTCGGTTTGACCGTGGTCAAGTCTCCGGAAAAACTGGCGGAGGCCTTGATCGAAGCCGCCAAATACGACGACGAAGTGATGATCGAAAAGTTCATTGCTGGTCGCGAATTGACCGTTGGAATCCTGGGCGATCGCCCGCTGGCCGTCGGCGAGATCATCCCGAGACGTGGCGAAATTTTTGACTATGAAAGCAAATACCAGCCGGGCGGCGCAGAAGAGATCTTCCCTGCAGACCTCACTTCTGAGCAAACCGCTTTGGCGCAGGAACTTGCGCTGCGCGCCCATCGTGCCCTAAAACTTCGCGACTATAGCCGTGTGGATTTCCGCATGGACGAAGCGGGCGGCCTTTGGGTCCTGGAAGTCAACACATTGCCTGGCATGACCGCTACCAGTCTCCTCCCGCAATCTGCCGCCGCCGTCGGTATTTCTTTCTCCGAACTCTGCAGTGAAATCGCCCGTCTTGCTGCGGAGAGGAAGCGTTAGAAAGAGCCGTTCAAACCGGCGGCCGTGCAGCTTGGGTTTACCCCGGTAAAACGGACACACAATGGGCTGATTTTATAGTTAGTTGTCGGTTGTTTTGGTGCCAGAAGGCTGCGCTTCGTTCGTGAAGCATCCAACGTAAGCGGCATCCTTCCCGCGCTGCGCGCGGAAAACGGATGTCCGGGATTTGTCACGCTGGTCGAATGCTTTTTGTGGCCGTGATGTGCTGTCCTTTTCCACCAACGTTCCATCGATACGGAAAATGACAGCGTCCCGTCCACAAGCCACATCAAAAAATGGAAAGACGACTCTTTGCGTCCCGCGACGGAAGACTTGCTGAGCCGGGGCGGTTATTTCCCGGTTGCACGGAACGAAATCGCCCGAGGCGTGGGTTGCGGAAGCGGCGTTTCGGAGCGTTGAAAGCCAGATAGCCGAAATCGTCAACGCGTGTGCTTCGAGCCGCGAGCTGATCGAAAGAGGTTTTGCGACAGATGTTTTCATCGCCTCGATGCTCAATGCGAGTGTTATGGCTCCGTTGTTTGAGAGTGGTTTTTATCGAGCTCTGTAGCAAGGGGGGAGAATGGAAAAGGGGACGAGAGAACCAACGAGGAAAGAAGACCAACAATCACCTTCAAACTTGACATTTCTGACCTTGCCCAGCGCATGTTCATCGCTTATAACGGACGGAATTGCTCCGGATACTGATGAAACTCTCCCGAATCGCTCCGGCATTATTTAGATTGATGCTGATGCCGCTGCTTTTAAGCGGATTGCCCTTTTCAAACGTTGCCGCGGCTGCGGAGACGGATACTCAATCCAACACGGACTTTATTAAGTTTGCGATGAAGTTGCGTGAGGATGCGTTGTTGAAAATAACACCGAAGGTCATCGTGCCGACTTCGACGGGTTATGGTGGACTGTACGGCGCGGGTGGGTATCCCTGGAAACGCAATATCGTCACAACGGTTTTCTGGGTTGGCGAAGACGCGGGCCAGAACAACCCAGTGGCGAATCACAAGAGCTCTTGGGACGTCAATTGGCGTGCCAATTATGGCGGCCTCGACACCCCTGATCCCATGGCACGGCGCAACTACATCCCCGTCGGGTTTGTGCCACGTCAGAATCCCTTTTATGTCGCGCTGCCGTACAACGACGTTGAGAAGGGCCGCACGAAACCGGAGGCGAAAATTGTCATTCCATGGTTTCGGCGTGCGTTCAGGGAAGAAGGTAAGACCGTTTGTAAAGGCCGCTGGCTCGCGATTCGAAAAGGAAACCGGATTTGCTACGCCCAATGGGAGGATTGCGGGCCGTTCCGGACGGACCATTGGCAATACGTCTTTGGAAGCGACCGTCCGTTGCCGAATCTGAACAAGGGCGCGGGTCTCGATGTTTCGCCGGCCATTCGCGATTATCTCGGCATGCGCGGCACGGATGTGTGCGACTGGAAGTTCGTCGATTTTCGGGATGTTCCGTCGGGCCCGTGGGCGCGTTACGGTGACAACAACCCCTTTGTGCAAAAGGCGAGGAGTTCCGTCGGCCAGGTGGTGGAGAGGTAATTTTTCGGGGGCAGGATTCAGTTTTCAGCCTACGGCATCCGGGTTACGAAACCCTTGTGTGCGTATTTCTGAACCTTCTGAACACTGAAACCTCAAAACTTCGCACCCTTCGACTGACGCCTTGAAACAAAAAGAGGGCGGCTACCAGTTTTAGTCTGGCAGCCACCATATTCTGACGATAAGCCGAATTCTGTTCGCGATTTCGGGTGAACCTCGAAACAACGTGACGGCCATTTATCTCATCCAATCCTCGCGGATCGGATGCCCTGTCCCACAAACGGGACAGTGATGCGACTATTACCCGGAGACTCCGCCGTTGCCGGCGGGCGGACAGGCGGTCCTGTCTCCTGTTTTGTCTTGCACCGCATGGGGTTTTTCGTGCCTCCGCGATTGCTCGCGAAGCGGTGGGCTCTTACCCCGCCTTTTCACCCTGGCCGGAAAACGGTCGCCCGCATTCCGGTGGTTTGTTTTCTGTGACACTGTCCGTCGTTCTCGGCTTTCGCGGAAAACTCCCGCGCATTTTACGCGGCATGTCGCCTTATGGTGTTCGGACTTTCCTCCAGCACACCCCGAGGGGTGAAACCAGCGGCCGTCTGTCAGTAAGAGAAGTATTAAGTCTTAAGTTCCAGGTTTAAAGAGGAATTTTGAGCAGCGCAGGACTTCAGAATCTGCCTCGCATGGTTCTTATCGCTGAAATATCAGGAAAATCGCAAATACGCCGATCATGATCAGAGCAATCAAGAATTTCAGAACGCCGCCGGCGACGGCTCCAAGAAGACTGCCCCAGGTCGACTTCCCTGCGGGCAAGAGGCCTTTGCCGCTCAGCAATTCGCCCGCCAGCACGCCCACCAGTGGGCCGATGATGATTCCCGGCAAGCCAAAAAACACGCCCGCGATTGCTCCCACCAAGCCCCCGATTGCTCCCCAGCGTGTTGCCCCGAAATATTTGGCTCCGGCAGCACCGCTCAAAAAATCCACCGCTGCGCCCGCGAGCAACAGCACAGCCATGATTGCAATGGCCCACCAACTCACGCCTGCTTCACCGAACGCGAACTTGTGCACGAGCGCGCCCGCGAGGACTAGCACATGGCCTGGAACCAGCGGCAGCACCGTTCCGATGACGCCTGCAGCCATCAACAAAACCGTCACTGTCCACCAAACGCCTTGCATCGAGCCGCATCCTCCATTGATTCAAACCGCAGCGCAAGCTGCCATCAGGCTTCCGATCCCTAAGTTTTCAGCAAATATACCCCGGAACTGTATATCAAATCGCTTTTCACACCTGCCTAATCGTCCTACATTGGGGGAACACTCAACAGCATCACTGATCAACTGGGAAAAATAAATCATGAGCACCGCCATCGCCGAAGCACCTGTCGCGCTGAATCAACTCGACCAACTCAAAAAATTCACCACGGTCGTTGCAGATACTGGTGATTTTGAGTCGATGCGGGAGTTCGCGCCTCAGGATGCCACCACCAATCCGAGTCTTATTCTTCAGGCGGTTTCGAAGCCGGAATACGACTACATCCTCACCAAGGTCATCAAAGACCTCGGTCCGACCGCTTCCGTAGAGTCGATCATCGACCATGTCCTCGTGGCTTTTGGCCTCGAAATTCTCCAGATTGTTCCTGGCCGTGTCTCCACCGAGACCGATGCCCGCCTCTCTTTCGACACGGAAGGTTCAATTAAGAAAGGGCGCGAATTGATCGCCTTGTACGAAAAGAACGGCATTTCACGTGACCGCATCCTCATCAAAATCGCGTCCACGTGGGAAGGCATTCGTGCCGCGGAAATTCTCGAAAAGGAAGGCATTCACTGCAATCTGACGCTTCTTTTCTCGCTCACCCAGGCCGTTGAATGCGCCAACGCAAAAGTGCAACTCATTTCGCCTTTTGTCGGACGTATTTACGACTGGTACAAGGCCACCAACAAGAAAGAATACGTCGGAGCCGAAGACCCGGGCGTCATTTCTGTGACGACCATTTACAACTATTACAAAAAGTTCGGCCACAAGACCGAAGTGATGGGCGCGAGCTTCCGGAACGCTGGTCAGATTATTGAACTGGCCGGTAGCGACCTGCTCACCATCAGTCCGAATCTTCTCGCTGAACTCGCGGCCAGCACTGAGCCTGTCGTTCAGAAACTCAACAAGGCCGACGCCCTCGCGAGTGACCTCAAGCCGATCACGCAGGACGAAAAAACGTTCCGCTTCCAGCTGAACGAAGACGCCATGGCTACGGAAAAAACCGCGGAAGGCATTCGCAAGTTCAGCGCTGATATCGTCAAACTCGAGAAACTCATCGCCAGCCGGAAATAAATTAGATCGGACAGGCGCAACCGGCCATCTGTCCGTGATTGCCGACGGTCATATGAGCAGTCTGCCGGCACGGTTTATCGCCATTTACCGCCCTCGTGTGAGGTTTCACACGAGGGCGTTTTGTTGTTGACTGATTTGACAAGAACGCATCGCTCTTTACGTTTCGCCCTCACATCAATGCAAACGTTGGACACTCTGCCGGAGAAGAAGTTTGTCTCCCACGCCCCGGGCTACTGGCCCGATGCCACACCGGAACAATGGAGCGATTGGAAGTGGCAGCTTAAGAATCGGGTCACTACGCTCGCTCAGCTCGAACAGCACCTCGTCCTTTCCCAGGAGGAACGCGCTGGCGTCCTCCTTTCAGGCAACAAACTCGCCCTCGCCGTTACCCCTCATTATTTCAACCTCATCGAACGCGAAAACCCCGACTGCCCTATCCGGCGTCAGGTCATTCCTCGCATCGAGGAGACCTGGGCCTCGCCTTACGACATGGCAGATCCCTGCGGTGAAGACTCCCACATGCCCGTGCCCGGACTCGTCCACCGTTACCCGGACCGCGTCCTGTTTTTGGTCACCGACAGATGTGCCTCGTATTGCCGCTATTGCACACGCAGCCGCGTCGTCAGCGGAGCAGGGGAACAGGAACTTCACACGGATTTCGAACAAGCGTTTCAGTATTTGGAACAGCACACGGAGGTCCGCGATGTCCTCCTTTCCGGAGGCGACGCCCTCCTCTTTACCGACGACAAACTCGAAAAAATCCTGAGCCGTCTCCGGTCCATCGAGCACATCGAGTTTCTCCGTATCGGCTCGCGCGTTCCGATTTTTCTTCCGCAACGCATCACCCCGGCGCTGTGCCAGATGCTTGCGAAATACCATCCGCTCTGGATCAGCATCCACGTCAATCACCCGCGCGAATTGACCACTGAAGTCCGCGAAGCGTGCGAACGCATGGTCAACCACGGCATCCCGCTGGGAAATCAGAGCGTCCTGCTCAAAGGCGTAAACGACAGCCTGCCCGTCATGAAATCCCTCGTGCACAAGCTGCTCATGACGCGGGTTCGCCCGTATTACATTTACCAGTGCGACCTCATCAACGGCTCTTCGCACCTGCGCACGTCGGTCGCTAAAGGTATCGAGATCATCGAAGGTTTGCGCGGGCACACGACGGGTTACGCTGTGCCGCAATTCGTCATCGACGCTCCGGGCGGGGGGGGCAAAGTCCCAATCAACCCCGGTTACGTCCTCTATCACGACCAGGAAAAAATCGTCATCCGTAACTACGAAGGAGAGATTTTCGAATACCCCGAAGCAGGCTCCGGCACACCCGAGACCTTCCACCCGGCCCCGCAGCGCGAGTATTTCGACGAATACTTGTATTCGTGATGTCGCGCTAAGTAGCCTCGTCCTCGTTTTACGTTTTCCGGATCTACAGCGTCGAGGAATTCACGGAACGATCGTAGAATTCTGCAAACATGGCCGGACTCGTCATCAAACCTCGCTCGCGCATTCTTCACGGACATGACTGGGTCTATTCCAGCGAAGTACTGAAAGTCTTTGGGAATCCTGAGAACGGAGACGTGATCTCGTTGAAGGACGGGAAGGATCGTCTGCTTGGTTCGGCAATTTATAACGCCAATTCCCAAATCGTGGCCCGCCGCTTCTCCCGCCACCGGCAGGAACTCGACGCCGATTTTTTCAAGCGCCGCATCCGGCAGGCCGCCGAGTATCGTCAAAGACGCGGTGTCCGTCCCGATCTTGGCCGCGTTGTCTGGAGTGAAAGCGACGGATTGCCGGGGGTGATTGTCGACCGCTACAGCGACCATGTCGTCCTGCAAACGCTGACGCTGGCAATGGACCGGCGGAAGGATCTGATCGTCGAGGCCCTCATCGAAACGCTGTCGCCAAAAGGTATTCTGGAGCGCAATGAGAGCGCATCCAGAAAAGCCGAGGGAATGGAATTGCAGTCTGGCCTGTTATGGGGAGTCGCACCGGGGGTGCTGACATTGGACATTGATGGCGTTGCGTTTGGCATCGATCTGGATGTAGGCCACAAAACCGGCTTTTACCTCGATCAGCTCGCCAACTATTCGCTCGTCGCCAAGCGTGCGGCCGGGTTGCGTGTTTTGGACTGTTTCAGCAATCAGGGCGGATTCGCGTTAACCTGTGCAAAGGCGGGCGCCGCGGAGGTCACGGCAGTCGAGATTGGCGGCGCACTGGTCGATCGCATTGAATCCAACGCGCGCGCCAATCATCTCGCCGTGCGTGCCGTTGAAGCCAACGTCTTTGATTTTCTGAATTCGCAAGGTCGCGCCGGGGCCACGTACGACCTCATCGTCCTTGACCCGCCATCTTTTGCCAAGTCCAAGGGCAAACTCGACGACGCCGCGCGCGGCTACAAAGAAATTCATCTGCGTGCTCTCCAGCTTCTCGCTCCTGGCGGATTTCTGGCAACGTTCTGCTGTTCCCATCACGTCACGCGCGAAATACTCCGAAACATTCTCGTCGAAGCCTCCACCGACGCGAAACGCTTCGTCCGCCTTATTGAGGAATACGGCCAGGGCCTCGACCATCCCATTCTCCCTCATATCCCTGAGACTGAGTATCTTCATGGAATGCTCGTCGAGTTGATGCCTGGCAGGTAGCACTATGGAGCGCGGTGGTTCCCGCCGCCTCGATCGTTCTTTGTTTATATTTTGGCAGTGATTTTTCGGACCCGGCAGGTGCTCTCCAGTTCCTGGCGAACCTCAGCCGCTTGTATCGAACTAAAAATCGGATTCTGCTATAACCCTGCCATTGTCCGTTTCCCCCCCATGTCCGACTCTACGACAACCGCAACCTCCCCAGTTTCTCCGATCCCTTCCAGCGTCAGCGCGCGCGCTTCGATTCAGAGATTTGGACGCTTCCTCAGTGGCATGGTCATGCCGAATATTGGAGCGTTTATTGTGTGGGGAATTATCGCCGCCTGTTTCATTCCCCCGGGGTGGTTTCCCAACGCGACGTTGGCCAGGCTCGTTGGCCCAATGATCACGTATCTGTTACCGCTCCTGATTGGCTACACGGGCGGGCAGATGGTTCACGGGCAGCGCGGTGCAGTCATCGGCGCGGTAGTTACGATGGGCGCCGTTGTCGGTGCGGACGTGCCTATGTTCATTGGGGCGATGACTGCCGGTCCGTTCGCAGCCTGGGTTCTCCAGCGTTTCGATAAATTGATTGAAGGCCGGGTGCCCACGGGATTCGAGATGCTGGTCAACAACTTCTCGTTGGGTTTCATTGGCGTTTTATTGGCATTAGGCGCCTTACTGGTCGTCGGCCCCTTTATGACAAACGTCAGCCGGATTTTTGCGGCGGGCGTCCAATACATCGTCGAGCACAACATGCTGCCGCTGGCCAATGTCTTTATTGAGCCGGGAAAAATATTGTTCCTGAATAACGCGATCAACCACGGTATTCTCAGTCCCATCGGCATCAGCGAATCGCAGGTTCAAGGCAAATCGATCCTCTTCATGCTGGAATCCAACCCCGGGCCGGGCCTCGGTATTCTGCTTGCCTACAGCCTCGTGGGCAAAGGGTTGGCCAAGAATTCCGCTCGGGGCGCCGCCATCATTCACTTTTTTGGCGGCATCCACGAAATCTATTTCCCTTACGTTCTCATGAAGCCGCGCCTCATCCTGGCAGCCGTTGTCGGTGGTGTTTCCGGTACGTTTACGTTTTCGCTCCTGCATGCCGGGCTTGTGGCAGCACCGTCGCCAGGAAGTATCTTCTCGTTTCTTGCGTTGGCGCCGAGGGGCGACCTTGTTCCCGTGGTAACAGGCATCTTCACCGCTACGATCATGTCGTTTGTCGTTGCCGCAGGCCTGTTGAGATTTGGGCCCTTAGCTTCCTCGGACGACAATCTCGAAGCTGCCCGGCAAAAACTTCCGGAGCTCAAAGGAGCGCCATTGGCTTCCGCCGCAGCCGCTACCGCTATTGTTTCGGCATTAACGACCCGCCCAGTTAACAAGATCGTGTTCGCTTGCGATGCCGGAATGGGCTCCAGCGCCATGGGTGCCGCCGTCCTCCGCCAAAAACTCAAGGATGTCGGCAGTCTCATCATGGTCACCAATGCGGCGATTGATGATCTCCCTGCCGACGCTGATCTCGTGATCACCCATCAGAGTCTCACCGAACGCGCGCGGCTCAAATTACCCGCTGCCGAGCATCTTTCGATTCAGGATTTTTTTAAGAATCCCGTTTACGATGAGTTGGTGCAACGTTTCTCCCATGAAACGGCCGCCCGACTTCGTACGACCGTCTGACGATCTTCAAAAAATGCCAACCACATCGCCCGCAGCCAGCATTCCTCTGCGTCAACGGCTGATTATTGATCATTTGCTTGCCGCGGACCATGAGCTCACCGCTCAGGATCTCGCAGACGAAGTCGGCGCCAGCCTGCGAACGATCTACCGCGAACTTCCGGAAACGGAAACGCTGCTTCAACGTTACGGCCTTACCCTCGAAAAGAAAACCGGCACTGGTATCCGTCTCATCGGCACAGAGGGCCAACGGGAAAATCTTCGCCGCGAAGTTCTCGGTCGCGCCGTCGAATCCGTGCGCCCCTCGGACCGTCGCACCTGGCTGGCGTGTAAACTCCTAGCAGCCTCCGAACCGATCAAGATCTTCGCCCTCGCCATCGACCTCCAAGTCACCATCACCACCGTCAGCCACGACCTCGAGGACCTGGAAAAATGGCTTGCTACGCACGAACTCGAGCTCGTCCGGAAACGCGGCTGGGGCGTTGCCCTGGACGGCCGTGAAACCGATCGCCGCAACGCCATCGGGGATCTCATCTTTTCACAAATGGAAGAAGGCGAACTCCGCGAACTCTTCGCGAGCGCACCTGCAGCGGACCAATCCGCCAGGGCGACGGACGACTTCCTGCTCCGTCCCGTATGGCTGCTCATTAATCGCGCTGCATTCCGCAAAGCCGGTGCCATCCTCCGCGAGCTCGAAGGCGCCCAGCCGCTCACTCTGTCCCCTGCCGCGTGGGTCGAAGTCGCCCTGGAAACCGCCCTTCTAATTTCCCGTTCTGAAGAACACCCGCCCTGCGAGCCTCCCAAGACGCCTCTGGACAAGACCGAATACGCCGCAGAACTCGCCTGGGCGCAACGTCTCGCAGCCGCTCTGAGAAAAACGTTTTCCGAAGGGGAAATCGCGCGTCTTGTCTTGCTCGTTCGCGCCGTGCAACAGGACCAAACCTTCTCCGGGACACCCCGACAGGCCCCGGAAAGCTTGCCATTGCTCGTCAAAAAATTCGTCGCTGCCTGTGAAAAACGTCTGGATACCTCGTTGAGAAACGATCCCGTTTTCCTCGAAGGACTGACCGCCCACCTTGGCCGGACGCTCTACCGCGTCGAGCACCGCCTGCCAATCCGAAACCCGCTCCTGCGCGAGATCAGGAACAACTACGCGGAGCTATTCGCCACCGTCCAGTCGGCAGCCGGTAGCACTTTTACGGACCCCGTCATGCCCGAGGAAGAAATCGGGTTCCTCGTCCTGCACGTCGGGTCGGCACTCGAGCGCCGCCGGCACCGGCAATTCCGCGCACTCGTCGTCTGCTCCGCCGGCATCGGTACTTCGCGCATTCTTGCCAGCCGTCTTCGCACGGAAATTCCGGAGATCGACACCATCGACCAGCTTGCGTGGCTGGAGTCCACGGATGCCAGCCGGCAGACCTACGACATCGTTCTTTCCACCATCCCGCTCGATCTTCCGCCTGAGAGTTATCTCCTCGTCCGGCCTCTGCTTCGCCAGGAAGACATCCGGGAGATCCGCACCCGTCTCCGGAGGCAGACTTCCGCTCCGCTCAACCGTCCCGAAACCAGCGCAACGCGCGTTGAGGACGACCGCATCCAACGACAGATGACCTGTGCGAGGGGCCTTCTCAAACATTGGCGCATCTACTCGACACCCGTCGCGAAGAAAAAAACACTGGCGGAAGTCATTCCCGCCCTCCTCGAACCGTTGCGCTCCGAGGGCTTTATCGAAGATCCGCAGCGAGTAATTACCAAAATCATCGCGCGTCAGAGTCGAGGTGATCTTGTTATCCCTGGTAGCAAACTGGCGTTTCTTCATGCTCGCGAGCCCGGCGTCAGCCGCCCCTCGGTTACGCTTCACACGTTTGCTGACTCAATTCAGTTAACCTCCGGCGTTGTCATCGATCAATGTGTTCTCATGCTTGCACCGGAAAATCTTCACCGGGTTGAGATCGCCGTCCTCAGCCAGATCAGTTCTCTGCTGATGCGCAAGGAAGCCATTGACCTGCTTGCCTCGAATGATGAGGAGAAATCCCGCGCTTGGTTCACCGCACAACTTAACGCTTTTTTACGTGAGCAACTAACGCTCGAATAACTGGCATGACAAACGGCGCCACCTCCATTCTGTCGCTGGACAAGATCCGCCTGAGAGCTAGCTTCGACACTAAAGAGGCCGCCATCACCAATGCTGGGGAACTCCTTGTCGCTGCAGGCCATGTGTCTGCCGATTACATCGGCGCCATGCTGGCTCGCGAGCAGATCGCGACCACATACATCGGCAATGGTGTCGCAATTCCCCACGGCACACGCGAAGGTCTGGCTTTCGTCAAATCCGCCGGTGTTTCCATCCTGCAAACTCCTGACGGCATCGATTTTGGCGATGGCAACATTGTTCGTCTCGTTATTGGCATCGCAGCCAATGGCAAAAATCACATGGACATCCTGACGTCGATCGCCGTCGTCTGCAGCGACGACGCCAGTCTGGAGAAATTGATAACCGGAGATAGCAAGGAAGAAATCATTGCTCTGCTCGAAAGCGCGCTGTCGCAGTAACGACTCCGCGCATTTCACTTTCGGCGACAGGCTGCTAGTTTTGTAGCTGCAGCGCCGGTGTTTTGCTTGGGGAAAACGCTGTCGGCATTGTGTCCGAGTTAAGGATTTTGTGTCGGTATGGCAAGAATCCACTCCCTTCGACGCCATGCGCTGACTTGCTCGCCATCCCGTCGCCAACAGTCTCGAGGAACGGGATCGCCTTGTTCCAACCGTTGCGTATCGAAACACACGGAACGATTCCCCTGTAGGTGGTCATAACCATTCCGTTCTCGTAAATAATTGGCAGGAAGGCTCTTATAAAAGGTTGTGGGCGATGGCATGGGTGTTGCTTAGGGGCTCTGCGTCCGGCGGTAGCGCCGGGTTCTTAACCTGCAATCACGAACCGAAGATCCAATGAAAAGATTCCGCAATATATTAACAAAGGCGCTGGTTGTTGCCATCGCGGCCATCGCTTTCCAAGGGGCGACGACACTTCGCGCCGGCGAGGCCGTTGAAGCCAAGGAGCCGAAACCTCCCGTCGTTGAAACGCCGCCAGGGCTTCGCATTCACGGCCTCCTCCAACTGGAATTTTCCGATCAATACATCACACCCCGCGGTCTCGTGGTCGAGAACCAGGGCGTCATATTCCAGCCGCTGTTGCTACTCTTCTGGAATCTTTACGCTTCTGAAACCGGATTCCTCAACGATGTTACCCTGACAACGGGTGTCTGGAACAGCTGGCACACCCGGAAGTCCGGCGTTGATCCAGGCGAATGGAATGAGATTGATCCCATCGTTGGCCTCACTTTCAAGTTTGCCAAGGCCTTCCAGTTTGATGCGTTTTACACGGCATTCGTCAGCCAGACAAACTCCTACGACACATCGACGAACCTGGACTTGAGGCTCACATACTATGACAGCTTCATTCCTGGATTCTCGATCAATCCCTTTGTCGAGTTCTTTTACGATATCGATAATATCCCCGTCTTTTTCGGTGCTCAGAACAGCTGGTATTTCGTGTTGGGAATCAATCCAACCTTCCAGGCAGGGCCTGTGAAGATCGAACTGCCAACCTCAGTGAATCTCGTGGCATCTGACTTTTATTTGCGTGCGGATGGTTCGGATGGCGGCTCGGGCGCGGCGGTTTTTACCACGCAGCTGAGGGCGAGCGTTCCGATTTCGTTCATTCCACCCAGCTACGGGCATTGGACGTTCTATGCGGGAGTTCAGTACTATCATTTCAACAATGACGGTTTGCTCGACGGAAATGAGATTCTGGGCGCGGCCAACAGCCGGGATGAAAATCTCGTCCAGTTTCATAGCGGTATTCGAATATTCTTTTGAGAAGTTTGTGTAGGTAAGGACGTCGCCGGTTGGACAACTCCTCCTTGGCAGCCGGCGGCGCCCATTTTCCGATTTACCCCCCTAACAGAAAACAGAAGTTCATCGGAGAATGCGTGTATGACTCGATACGTTGATGCCGATCCTTACCCATGGCCGTACAATGGCGATTTGCGCCCGGTGAACACGGCTGTGCTGATAATCGATATGCAAACGGACTTTTGCGGCCCGGGTGGTTACGTCGACCGGATGGGTTACGATCTGGCGCTCACACGCGCACCGATCGAACCGATCAAGCGGGTATTTGCTGCTGCGCGTTCTCTCGGATATCACATCATGCATACGCGTGAAGGCCATCGTCCGGATCTGGCGGATCTGCCGGCAAATAAGCGCTGGCGCAGCCGGCGCATCGGAGCAGGGATCGGCGATGAGGGCCCGTGCGGCAGGATTTTGACCCGCGGCGAAACGGGCTGGGAGATTATTCCCGAGCTGGAGCCGTTGCCTGGAGAAGCGGTGATCGACAAACCAGGAAAGGGTTCTTTCTATGCCACAGACTTGGATATGTTGCTGCGGCAGAAGGGCATACAGAATATCGTTTTGGGCGGAATCACCACGGACGTATGCGT
>DATDAW010000012.1:0-104922 GCA_036525185.1 Chthoniobacterales bacterium
AGACCCACGGCATCATCGCTGATCTGGATGGTACGCCACGGTGATTTAAACGGTGCTTCTGTCTTGACCTTCACACCATCGTACTGGCCCTCCAGATGCGCTTTCAGCTTTGCCACGTCCCACAGAGCCAAAGACATGCCGGAATAATCCACCAGCGCAGCCTCATGGATGCTGATATGGGTACCATTAGGGAGGCGCGCCGTCAGGGGCGTATAGGCGTAGTCGATTTGAGTCAACGGGGTGGTCCGAGTCAGCTGTTCATCTTGAGAATTGCCGATCGCACGGCTGGGTATCCACCAGGCGGTTGTCTCGCTGCGCCCCTCGACGAAAAATTCGGTGTGTTCATCGAGAATTTCGATGTCATTATTCAGGCTGGGCTGTTTGCGAACCTCATAGCGGAAACCAATCCCGTCATCGAAAACCCGGAACCTGACGCTGAAGCTGGATGAAGGCGCATCTCGGTGCGGTCGCTTTGCATGGCGTTTTGCATGGCGTTTTGCATGCTTACCCGGGCCAGAGAAATCCACCCGCAGTTCGTTGTGAACATCCTTCACCAACCGGCGTTCACCCCACGGCTGCTCCCACGTGGTATTCGCACTGGCACGCTCGCTGCCGGATATGTGAAAGCCTTTGCCGAAGTCGGCGACCTTGTTGAAGGTCAAGCCCAGCTTCGAGGGATTGATCACCGGGTTTCCGCGGAAGGAAACCCAATAGCGAACAAATTCCTCATCGAATTCCGACAGCTTCTCATCGCTGATGCTAACCACAATCTGGCCGTTGGGGGAAGTCACCTCCACGGTATTAGCCAGAGCCGCCTGAGGACTCAGCAAAGGGAATAACAGGCCCAAAAGATAAAGGCTGCGACGCGTGAGCAAAATCCTCCGTAAGGATTCTGTGACAGTCGCCATGGATTTTTCAACTGCTGATGCTACATGATCGATCAACATATTGTTCATAGTGTTTCTCCATATCTATACCTAATTCTTACTGATAAGGTTTGCTTTTTCAGGCCTGGCGTGACCGTCCGGCCGAAAGGTGAGAGTGAAGGATTGTTAGATTGTTAACAGTGATTATCTGTCAAGCATTGCTAAAGGCGCATTGCTATACTTGCCGGGTCGAATGATCCGGCGCCGACGTAATGATCGTCTCTATTCGGACGCTCCGAGCAGAACTTTCTGGGCGTTTCCAGGGGTTCTGCCCTATCCGGTGCTATCTCTTATATATTGTAGGCGTCGCATATCTGAGGGGAAGCGAGTTGGAATAGCTGTGGCAACAGAATGAGTTCTAAGAACTCAACGTAACAGAGACCCCGATGTGCCACTGGCGTCAAGTAATTATGCAAAAGTTGATTTTTTTTCACAGCCATCCTTTCGAATGAGATCCTTCCTCGCCGACAGCGTTATAATTCTTCATCTGCACCAAAATTGGTGCACACGTCATCAGTGTCAAAACGTCAAAGGGGATGCATCCTCCGGCTTACAGGTGCCTCGCGGAAGGCACGCTTCCAGGCGGCGGCGTAGCCGATCCTTCTGTGTCTCCGCATCAGGCCAGACGGCAGAGCTGCACCGGGTGCTGCAGCCGCGAACGGGAAGCTCGGAAATGGAGACCGCATCGCGGATACTGGCGGCTTGGGCCGCCTCCGCGGAAACCAGCAGCGGCGTATCCCGTGAAAGCCGACGGCACGGTGGGTGCAGGCCGCGTGTTCCTCGACCTCACAAATTCCCCGCACGGGGGTGTGCCCGATGGGTTGAAAGTCGATCAGCGTGACGGATCCACCCTTTTCATCACGGCTCAAAGGTATCTCTGCCGCGTGCGTACGAGGGTGGAGGGCGCAGGATTCTGATCCCCGTTTATACCCGCCGGAACAATTCGTCTGCCTGTGTCCCTGATCTTCAATTATATCGAAGCCTTTATTATAATCGATCCGGCTTTCACGCAGCATCGGCTATCTAGATATATCTCCGGGACACTTTGCCCGCCTGGCGAAACCAAGCGTCCGAGCTTGGCTGTGACGTCACCCCCAAGATGACGGCAGTCTAAACTCTTACCGCAGATCCGTTCGTCCGAATGACCTCCTGATACCAGTAAAAGCTTTTCTTCTTGATGCGCCTTAGGTCATTCTGTTCGGTCTCATCGCGATCCACGTAAACAAATCCGTACCGCTTCTGGTAGCCGTTGAGCCAACTGAGAACATCTGTAAACGACCAGCTGCAATAGCCGATCAGGTCCACGCCATCGGTGATCGCTTGCTGGCATTGAGCAAGATGAGCCTCAAGATAGGCAATTCTGTAGTCGTCGTTAATGACATCGCCCGGCTCCAGGGCGTCGAATTCCCCCAGGCCGTTCTCTGTAATGAATACGGGAAGGCGGTACCGGCTGGCGATGCGCCGGAGCCCGACGCGCATGCCGATGGGGTCGATCGCCCAATCCCAGTTCGTAGTCTCCAAGTTGGGATTGCGTGCCGTCCGATACAATCCGGGGACCCCCACCGATTCCGTGGTGCCCTTCTGGCCCGTTGTGTTGAAGGCACCCTCTGAGACTCCGTCGAGAGGGTTCCATTCGTAGGTCAATGTGTGATAATAGTTAACCCCCATAAAGTCCGGCGCTCCCTTTTGCAGCAGGTCGAAGTCTCCGTCTTCGAGAGTGGGAGCAAGTCCCTGCGCTTTCAAATACTCGAATGCAGCCTGCGGATACTTTGCCCGGCAATAGACGTCCATCCACCAATGGTTGGTGAACTCCTCGGCATTCTCGAAAGCCAATATATCATTGGGATGACTTGAGGAGGGATACGCGGGAGAATAAGCGAAACTGGGCCCTATCTTGCCGCCCGGCACGTACTTCCGGAAGGACTCTATGACCTTGGCGTTTGCGAGGAACGCAATGTGATTCGCTTCGTAGAAGCGCTTGCGGTCCTTCACACCCGGCGGATGCATGGCTGTGATGAAGCTATGCTTGGAGTTAAAATTCTGCTCGTTCAGGGAGACCCAGTACTTTACCCGGTCGCCGAATCGCTTGTAGAGCGTGGTGCAGTAGTCATCAAAGTCCTGAATAATCTGCCGCGACTCCCAAGCGCCGTATTCGCCCATCAAGGCTTGGGGAACATCCCAATGATAAAGTGTCAAAACGGGTTCGATACCGTGTTCGAGAAGCGCATCAATGAGGCGATCATAGAAGAGCAGGCCTGCCTCGTTAATCGGACCTTTCCCGGCTGGGTAAATGCGGGGCCAACTGACCGAAAAGCGATAGGCTTTCAGACCCATCTCCGCCATCAGCGCAACATCCTCTTTGTAGCGATGATAGTGGTCGACGGCGATATCGCCGTTGCTGCCCTTGTAAGTCTTGCCTGGTATCTTGGTAAAGAGATCCCAGACGCTGAGACCTTTTCCGTCGGTATCCCACGCCCCTTCCACTTGATATGCGGCCGAAGCGGATCCCCATAGAAAGTCCCTTGGAAAAGGTTTGAGATGTTCGTGGATCATACGATTTCAAGGTGGCCCTGCATGGCGGCAGCCGTTGGACTCCTCAAGGGGAGGTTCGTCGCTGCATGGGCTAAAACTCGTTGCAGTTCGAGAATGGGGGGCTGCCAAAGCTATAGAGGATGGCATCGGGGAGCGGCGAGTGTCAAGCGGCTTTGGGGTGAACGGGGGATCCACTAAGTCGCTTAACGTCAGAGCGATCTCCGGATTATTTTCCGGCCTTGGGCGGATCCGGGGGGATTACGCGTTACTGCCGTGAATGACCAGCATATAGGTGTGTGAGTTGCTCGGTGGAATCGGCCGGTCCGAATTCTTACCCGGAAGTAGCTGCGGTAATTCGTGGCAAACGTAAGCTCCGGAAATCGACAACTGCAAATTTTCTTTGACTCCCGCCCGGTAGTGTGGTTTCAAATGAACACCATAAAGGTCGTTTCGAAAGCGCCCGAATCGCTTCGCAATCACTTGTTAGGCGTGGACTAAGGAGGGTCCTATGAACCAATACGTTTTCGCAGCCGCTAGCCTGCCAATAATGGATAGCCAACCCACATTCAAGGGCCGTTGGATGGATCCAATGCGACGAGCGGTCTTAGTACTGCTTCTCATTGTAGGCGTGGGTATTGGAGGGCGCCACGCAGTTTTGGCGGACTCCTATGATTTCACGGTCATCGACGTTCCCGAAAGTAGCTATACCGGCGCCTATGGAATTAATGACCGTGGCGAGATCGTCGGGGCTTCTTACACTGATGCTTATGATTCTCCCGGTTTACATGGCTTTCTGCTCTCGCAGGATGCCTTTACAAGGATCGATGGTCCGGCCTGTTCGGTCCCTTACTCACCTGATCCCCAAACACTTGTCTACGGCATCAACAATCTAAGCCAGGCTGTGGGGGTCAGTAACCCGTGCGGCTCGGAAAGCCATGGCTTTCTCTGGGTGGATGGGATTCTCACGACGTTTGATATTCCCGGTAGCCCCATCACCGAGTTCCATGGGATCAACGATCGCGGTCAAATCGTTGGATATAACTCAGATGCGGGCGGGATTCCGCACGGCTTTCTTTTGTCGGAGGGCACCGTTACAGAGCTTATTGATCCTAACAGCGCGGACGTTCCCATACCTTTCGGGATAAACAATCGAGGCGACATCGTGGGCAGCCAGGGGACGCATGGCTTTCTGCTCTCGGGAGGGCGCTTTACCTCGATCGAGGTTCCTGGCAGCAGATTTACCGATGTTCGTGGCATCAACGATCGCGGCCAGATCGTGGGCTTTTACTTGAGTGTCGCTTCTCAGTATCACTTATTTCTTTATAAAGACGGCAAGTTCACCCTGATTCCGTTGCCGGAGGGCTCTTCCCCTATGGCCGGAGGCATCAACAACGAAGGCGAGATTGTGGGAAGCTACTCTGACACGCGCATGAACACCCACGGTTTTAAACTGACCCCGAAAGAGAATTCAGCTACCCAATAGCACGGGGGCAAGGCCAAGGCATGGTTCGTAGTATTCGTGTTTGGCTGTAAATGCCGGATGAGCCGCCAGCGCATACGATGCTTGAAGATGTGTGTTTGGGTCGTACCCCAAGACATGCGAAATAAAGGAGCGACAAGTGCGCCCGTTAAAATAAGATTCGACGGAGATGAATTTGTTGGCAACTTTCAGGCAAAAAAAACGGATCGTTGATGCTGAGTGAGGTCTTTAAATCCATCCTGCCCCAGATTGAGCCGACCCATGCTGATGAGAAGGTTTTGAAGGTTCTGATTACCGGGGGAGGACCTGTTGCGCTGACCTTTGCGCTAGAGCTTGACGAATTGTTAGGCAACAAGGTTTCCATTACGATTTGTGATGGCCGATGGACGGAAAGCCATGGGCAAATGCAGTGGAAAACGGGCGCGCATGGCAATGCCCGTCGTCAACAGGTAGTCACTATTCAAAGTCGGCAGTTTCTCAAACTCCCAGCTGAGGCCCAAGAGCGAATTTTCTCAGAAGGCAAATACAGCGTAATGTGGCCCGCAGGTCCGGATTCAGTTAACAATATTCCGCCGCGAAATATCAGGATCGCCCATTTTGAGAGCCGACTTCTTGAATTGGTCGACGAGAAAAGGGAGCGAATTCGTCTCTTGCCAATTCATTACGAGGTTGATGACCCTAAAATATCTCTCAACGATTATCACGTCCTTGCAATTTGCGAAGGAGCGCAATCGCGGACTCGCGAATACTTTGAGAATAAATTCGGGGCTGGGGACAAATCGATGTACTCGGTAAATGGTGAGCAGGTGCAGGACGTTGTGCTCGGTCTTCGGGTCGTGTCCGAGTTGCCGGATCCGATGTCGGTCCTGCTGACCGTTGCTCAGAATCGCTTTCTTTTGAATACCCTCCATGGTGAGGGTTTTCTATACATGCGGTTAACCGACGAAGAGGCCGAAGAAGTCTCCGGTATCGATGTGCAGCACAAGGTTTTCTCCGAGTGTATTCAGTCACGTCCGTGCCTCATGGAACGATCCGAACACGGAGAATTCACCTGTGCCACTCACGGCACACTGTTCCTCCCCGCGTTGCGAGGAGATGCCTCGCAGCTGTGGTCGCAAATGGAGGAGGGCTTGAAGCTATTTGGAGTCCGCGAAGAGAATCTTAGCGCCGTCACTGCGTTCCGGTTGACCATGGTGCACCGACCTCGGTTTTCAGCTCTCGTTCGCCCGCCCGTGAACGAGCACCATGGAACATACGCTTTCCTCCTGGGCGATGCCGCGAATGCGATTCATTTTTGGCCAGGTCGAGGTCTGAATGCAGGGATGGCGTCGGCTTTTTCTCTCGCCCGCTGTCTGTCTGCGCGCTGGAATGGTGCACCTCTGCGCGATGCCGATTTCATCCGGCATGAAGCAAACATGGCGATGCTTCAGTACAGAAACAAGTCTCGAGCCTGGAGGGCGATGGTACTGGTGGATGACACTGGCACAGAAGTCCCTATCAAAGCGAAGATCGCAGCCGCTCTTGACGGTGATCACCGTGACACGACTGACGAGAAATCAGAACTGGTACACACGCTGATGAAGCGACTCGACTTTGTCCAGCGCAGGCTGGGAAAGAGAATTGGAAAGCTGCCAAGTCTCAAAGTTCTCGAGGGTCATATGGAAAAGTTAAGCGTTTCGACGCTACGCGCTCTCGTCGCAAGCGGACATTGGGATACGATAGCCACGGGAGGTGAGGAAGTGGACATCGATTGGTTACTGGGGCGCGAGTGAATCCGCCCTTATCCAGAGCTTTCACCGGCGCAGCAAGCACAGGATCGTGAGCGATGATGCGAAGGCCGCTACCCATTAGCAGCATGTAGTATGTGACCATGTGCCGGGGTGCCCGGTTTCATGCCTCAAGCTGTTTTTGACAGCAGCTCGCTCCAGGACAAGACTTGCTTATGGAAACCGGGAACACTCGCCGGGATTTTCTGCGCCGCGGTCTTCTCGGCATTCTTGCCGGGGGTATTTCGAGCGGCGACGCTGTCGCAGCTTCCGCGTCCTCCGTCTCAAACCGAAAAGGACCTGTGGATCGCCGTCGGCTGGGACGGATCGGAGCCGATGTTTCGATTCTTGGCCTGGGCCTCGGCGGTTCTTATATGCGGGCGTTCGACGATGATCTCGATGCCGCACACAGCGTGTTGGAAGTCGCGTTGAATTTTGGGATCAACTACTGGGACACGGCTCGCAGCTATGGGCCGAGTGAAGGAATGATCGCGGCAGTTCTCGCGCGCCATCGGAACCGCGTTTTCCTCGCGAGCAAGACTGACGCTCGCGGGTACGACGGGTTTAAACGCGACCTGGACCGCAGTTTGCAAGTCCTTCGGACCGATTACATTGACCTGTACCATCTGCACGATATGCAGCCGCGGAAGGATCGGGATCTGCGCGCCATTGAGAAAGGGGCAATTCGAGCCGCGCGCGAAGCCAGGGATCAAAAAGTCATCCGTGCGTTCGGCGTTACCGGCCATTCGGGAGCAGGCATTCTTATCGATTGCATGAAACAATTCGATCCCGATGCCGTTCTCACGATCTTTCCCTGCACGCGCCCCGACCGCGGCCGGTATGAGGACGAACTGCTGCCGCTGGCCCACCAGCGGAATATGGGCGTGATCGCCATGAAGACCATCCGATATGCGCGCGAGACCGACCTGCCTTCGCGGGAACTGCTTCGATATTCTTTAAGTCTTCCCGGCGTTACGACGGCGATCGTTGGGCTGGATAGTCTGAGTCACCTCCAGGAGAACGCCGCTGTTGCGAGCAATTTCGAACCTCTCAACGACGCCCGTCGCACCGAACTTCGCGAGTCATCCCAGCGCCTGCTGGCCGGTCAACCGCCACCGTGGGAGAATCCAGCTTATGTCGATGGCTGCGTGGCGTGACAGGGGGTAAGGGCGTGCTCGTTAAGATTCTGATCGGGGACATCCCTCGGCATCCCAACCAACGTCTTTTCATAACGACAGCAATTCGGCAGCGCTGTATTTTGTTATGGCCGAGCGCGTATCATCTCATCAGCGTACCCGGAGAGGAATGTGTGCTGGCCTGCGCCCGGCAAACAATGTCTTGTTTTTTCCAATACGCCGCCCGTAAAAAAAGAGGCACATGTCCATGGAAATGACGAAACGCCTAATCCAATGGTGTGAAGTGAACTCCGGATCGGACAACCTCGAAGGGCTGGAACGCATGCTGGGAATTATCGAGGAGGCTTTTGATGAACTGCCCGGGACCGCGGAATGCATGTCGCTGCCGCCGATGCGCGAATTTCATCCTTCGGGAGAAGCAGTCTTTCGCCCCGTCGGCAAGGCTTACCGTCGACTCTGTCGCCCGGAAGCTCCGATACAGGTGTTGCTTTGCGGCCATATGGATACGGTTTTCGGAAGGGATCATCCCTTTCAGAAGGCTTCGTTGGATGAGCGAAACGGGATTCTAAACGCACCGGGTGCTGTTGATATGAAAGGCGGCCTGCTCGTGATGCTCTACGCGCTGCAAGCTTTCGAAAAGGCGACGCATCCGAATCTTGGGTGGGAGGTTCTCATTGTTCCCGACGAAGAGGTCGGCAGTATTTCGAGCGGTCCTCTGCTGCTGGAAGCCGCCAAGCGCAATCACGTCGGCCTTCTTTTTGAGCCGAGTCTTCCGGATGGTTCGCTGGTGCGATCGCGTAAAGGGCTTGGCACGTTCAATGCCGTCGTCCGTGGCCGCGCCGCCCATGCGGGGCGCAATTTCCGCGAAGGGCGCAGCGCCATCGTGGCGCTTTCTGAGCTCATCCAGCGCATCCACGCGCTCAATGATGAAATTCCTGATGCCGTTTTCAATGCAGGCCGGATTCAGGGTGGCGGTGCGATTAACATCGTTCCGGACCGCGCTGCTGCGCAGTTCAACGTCCGCGTCAGCAGTGCCGCGACTATTCCGGAAGTGACGGCCCGTCTCAAATCAATCGTCGCGGAAATGAACCGCCGTGAGGGTATTTCTGTCGATTGGGAAGGCGGGTTTACCCGGCCGCCTAAAGTCGCCGGCCCCGCGGAAGCCGTGCTTTTTGAGCAAATCCGAGCGCTGGCCGCCCTGGATGGCGAGGTTTTACAATGGAAAGACACCGGGGGCGGATCCGACGGCAATAACCTGGCAGCGGCCGGTTTGCCAAACATCGACACACTCGGTCCACGCGGCGGCAACCTTCACAGTGACGGGGAGTTTGTCGAACTCGCCAGTCTCCCTCAACGCGTCCGGCTCGTGGAACGGCTCTTGCTGGATTGGGCGGCCAACGGCCTGCCTGCCGCCGCTCCCAAACGAGCGTAAAGAATTTTTATGGGCGAAATTCATTTTGGCGACTTTGTGATCCGGCCTGTGCGTGTCGAGGATCTTGACGGACTCGACGCCCTGGTCGGATCGCTGCAAGAGAGCATGACCTCGCTGCCGAAGGACCGGGATTTTCTCCATAAAAGAATCATGGCTTCCCTGCGCGCCTTCGATCCGCTGGTGCATTCAGCCGGTAGCGACAGATATCTCTTCGTGCTCGAAGATGGGCCGCGACAGATTGTTGCCGGTTCCTCGGGAATCCTTGCGAGGGTGGGGGGATTTGATCCCTTTTATTCGTACGCCATCCGATACGAGCCGATCCGGCACTTGCCGCTGGGCATCGATAGCGAGATCCCGGCGCTGCATCTCGAGAAATCGCACAAGGGCCCTTCGGAGCTGTGCAGCCTGCTTTTGCATCCGGGTTACCGGCATTCCGGCCTGGGTCGGATGGTGTCGCTTGTGAGGTTTTTGTTCATGGCCGCGTTTCCATACCGGTTCGACGCGACCGTCATCGCTGAGCTGCGCGGCGTTGTCGATGAACACGGGCGTTCGCCCTTTTGGGAAGCCGTTGGGCGCCCGTTTTTCCAAAAGGACTTCCATTTCGCTGACCAATGGAGCGGGCTCGGCGACAAGCAATTCATCGAAGATCTCATGCCCAAATACCCGATTTACATCCCGCTGCTCCCCAAGGACGCGCAGGCTGTTATCGGCGAAGTCCATGAAAAGACGAAACCCGCCTTGCGGATTTTGCAGCAGGAAGGCTTCATCAAAACGCAGCACGTGGATATTTTCGATGCCGGCCCGCTTTTGAGTGCGCCGTTGAGGAGCATTCGAACCGTAAGCGAATCGCGCAAAAGCATTGTCGAGGACTTCGAAGAAAATACAGCCTGGCCGGAAAAACCTACGCACATTCTCGCGAAACCGCAGCTCGACTTCCGCGCGTGCCTCGGGGCCGTCCGAGGCGACGAAGGGAAAGTCGTCCTTCCGGCCTATGCGCGGGAACGGCTCGAGATCGAAAAGGGTGACCCGGTTCTACATGTTTCCATCGCCCGGCAAGGCCCGAATCCGTGATCGCATGATATGAACCCGACCCCACATTTTATCGGTGGCCGCTGGACCGCCGGCAATGGCCCCGTCTTCGCCTCGACAAATCCAGTCGATGGCCAACCCATCTGGCAGGGTGCTGCTGCAGATTCTGGCACTGTAGACGCAGCTGTCGAGGCTGCACGCCAGGCATTTCCCGCCTGGGCCGCGTTGCCCGTGGAGGCCCGTGCCGAACGCCTGCGCGCCTTCGCTCGGGCGCTCGAAGCCGACGCTACCAAACTCGGGCACCTCATCTCCCTCGAAGTCGGCAAACCGCGTTGGGAATCTGCCACCGAGGTGAAAAGCATGATCGGCAAATGCGAACTGACCATTTCTGCCTACGCCCGGCGTTGCTCGGAGTTCTCCGGCAGCGGCGCCGTAACGCGGTTCCGTCCGCACGGAGTCGTCGCAGTGCTCGGGCCGTTCAATTTCCCGGGACACCTCGCCAATGGTCACATCATGCCCGCGCTGCTTGCAGGCAATACGGTCATTTTCAAGCCCAGCGACAAGGCCCCGCTCGTCGCCGAACGCACGGTGCAACTCTGGGAGGAATCCGGACTTCCGTCCGGCGTGCTCAATTTGCTCCAGGGCGCCGCGGAACCCGCCCGTGCGCTGGCGGCTCACGATGGCGTAGACGGCGTCTTTTTCACGGGCAGCAGCCGTGCCGGCATCGCGCTCAACGAAGCCGCTGCCCGGACGCCTGGCAAGATCCTCGCTTTGGAAATGGGCGGTAACAACCCGCTGGTGGTGCACGATCCGGGCGATCTCACTGCCGCTGCATTTCTCGCCGCGCAATCCGCCTTCATCACGTCCGGCCAGCGTTGCACTTGTGCCCGCCGGCTTTATGTGACAGCTGCCACGCCGCCCTCTTTTCTGGAAAAGCTCACCGCAATCACCGGAGCGCTGCGTGTGGGAGCGCCGGAAGACGACCCCGAACCGTTTGCAGGACCACTCATTTCCGCGGAAGCGGCGTCTGCGTTTCTTCAAAAACAGGAAGAACTGCGGGCCGCCGGCGCTGGGAAGCTGCTGGAGGGCCGTTCGCTGCGAGCGGGAAGCGGACTTGTCAGCCCGGCGATCTGGGACGTTACGGAGCTTAGCGGCCTGCCCGACGAGGAAACTTTCGGACCATTGCTGCAAGTCGTTCGTGTGGAGACGCTGGAAGACGCGATCCGGGCCGCCAACGACACGGATTACGGCCTCGCAGCCGGCATCATTACCCGGGACCGCAAGGCCTACGAAACATTCCGCAACTCTGCGCGCGCCGGGATCATCAACTGGAACCAGCAGCTTACCGGGGCCAGCGGTGCGGCGCCATTCGGCGGCATCGGCCTTAGCGGAAATCACCGGCCCAGCGCCTATTTTGCCGCCGATTATTGCTCCTATCCCGTTGCATCGCTGGAAGCCGAAACACCGGAAGTCCCGGCCGCGCTGCCACCGGGCGTCACGCTGTATTAGAATATGGAAGTCAACTTCGACGGCCTTGTCGGGCCAACTCATAATTTCGCCGGCCTCTCTCCCGGCAACATCGCGTCCACGTCCAACAAAGGACTGGTTTCGAATCCCCGCGAAGCGGCGTTGCAGGGGATTCAAAAAATGAAACTGCTTGCCAGCCTCGGCGTCCCCCAGGCTTTTTTGCCGCCCCTGGAGCGCCCATCGCTGCGGATCCTGCGCGAATGCGGCTTCGATGGTCAGGATCCCCTTGCCGCGGCGTTCAAGGAAGCGCCCCGGCTGCTGGCAGCCGCCTGTTCCGCGTCTTCCATGTGGACCGCGAACGCCGCCACGGTTGCGCCCTCTTTTGATACTGCCGACGGCAAAACCCATTTTACCCCCGCGAACCTCTTCGCGAATTTCCATCGTTCCTGGGAATCTGTCGAAACCTCGGCCAATCTGCGGCGCATTTTTTCCGATCCGGCTTTTTTTACGCATCATCCACCCCTGGCTGGTGGCACGGCATTTAGCGATGAGGGCGCCGCGAACCATACCCGGCTCGCGCCGTCCCACGATCAGCCGGGGCTGCACGTCTTCGTCTACGGCTTTTCCGTTTGGGATCCCTCGCGTCCCAGACCTGTAAAATTCGTCGCGCGCCAAAGCCTGGAATCCTGCCAGACCATCGCCCGGCTGCATGGACTGCGCGAGGAGGATTGCGTTTTTCTGCAACAGAATCCGGCCGCCATCGATGCCGGCGTTTTTCACAACGATGTCATCGCCACTGGAAACGAAAACGTGATGCTCTACCACGACACGGCCTGGGTCGAATCCATCGACGTGCTTAAGCGCCGTTATGAAAAAAAGTTCAACGCCGAATTGTGCGCCATCGAAGTGCCGTCCAGCCGTGTTAGCATCGCGGACGCCATCACGTCCTATCTTTTCAATAGTCAGATCGTTACTTTGTCGCCCGGTGAAATGCTCCTCGTCGCACCGTCAGAATGCGAAGAAAACAACAACGTGCGGGCGTTCATTGAGGACATGGTGTCCGATGCAGCGAACCCTATCAACGGGGTCCGTTATCTCAATTTGCGCGGATCCATGAGTAACGGCGGCGGCCCCGCGTGCCTCCGGCTCCGCGTTGTGCTCGACGAAGACGCCTGGCGGCGGATCGCCGAAGGCGTAAAAATCACGCCCGGTTCGGCGGCGATTCTGGAAGATTGGGTAAAACGAAACTATCGTTCCGAGTTGCGGCCTGAAGATCTCGTCGACACAGCGTTGATCGACGAGACCCAAGAAATGCTCAAAGAGCTCACGTCGATTATTGGAGTTGGGCCGCTTTACGCGTTTCAGTAAGGACGCGATTGCGCAGCTTGTGCAAATATAAACAATACCGAATCGTGCTTTTTAGGCGCGCCACGTTCAGAATCGTTTTCTCCGCGTGTGATTGGAGGAAACCAGCGAGTGGCATTCATTCTGCTTTTTTGCGGCGAATGACGAGTGAAACTTTGAAAACCTGCCTGGTTCTTCCTGCTCTAGCCTTGTTAACAGTCTCGGTTCACGCCGGTGAAACCGAAGCGGCACCGCCGATGAAGGAGGCGCCGCCTGTTGCCGAGACGAAGCCGAAAGTTGTCTCGGGGACGTTAGTTCTACAAGCTAACACACACTTTTTCTCCTATGGTTCGGACATCTGGGGTGCTGGGAACAACTGGAATGATCTCGTTTTTGAACCGTCGTTGGAACTTAGCATTGACCTCGGCAAAGGCTTCAACCTGTTCTTCGGGACGTGGTGGGACATCAACGACAACGATGTATCCAGCATTGGTAATCGCATTCAGGAAATCGACGTCTGGGCAGGTGTCGGATACACGACTGGCAAGTGGAGCTTTTCGCTCGCCTACCAGGCTTGGCTGTATCTCGAAGAGACGGAGGAGATCGTCGATTTCAAAGTCGCCTACGATACATTCCTGCATCCCAGTATACTTATTCACGGTCGCATCAACGCAGGCGCTGCTTCAGGAGACGAAGGCGTCGTCGTCGTTCTCGGCCTGTCCGAAGGCTTCGAAGCGGGGCCTGTTACATTCAATTTTCCGCTCAAAGTCGGTTTCATGACGGATGGCTTCCAGGCTGGCGACGCCGGTTTCGGATATGCCAGTCTTGCCGCGGAAGCCAGTGTCCCCGTCCCGTTTTTGCCAGGCGACTGGACTTATGGCGTGGGTGTGACCGGCTATTATACCGATCCCAATGTCGTTCCCAACAACCCGGACGACACTTTCGTTGTTGGCAGCACGACTCTGACGCTGACTTTCTGAACCGATGCCGCGCCGAAGCGCCCTGCCAGCTGGCAGGGCCTTCGCTGGACAAGTGCTCCAGAAGGCGCATTCACGTCTTGAAAACGCCGGATAATCTCCTCATCCTGAGGTAATCCGGCGACTTGAACAGCGGGTCGTGGATAAAAATCAACAGCATTATCGTTATTATGAAAAAATGTCCGATTAGTATTGTCCGTGTCCTGCTGTTTGCAGTTTCAGCCGCCTGCATGGCCCTCGCTGCCGGTTGCGGTGGCGACAACAAGGACAAACCTCTCGTCGTTGGCACCGAAGCCCAGTTTCCTCCGTTTGAATTCAAGGACACCAGCGGAAATCTAACCGGTTTTGACATCGACCTTATCAAGGCCATTGGTGAAAAGATTGGCCGGAAAATCACGCTGCAGGACATGCAATTTTCCGGAATCATTCCCGCGCTCCAATCCGGACAAATTAACATGGCGATCGCGGGCATGTCCGTAACCGAGGAGCGTAAAAAATCCGTCCTTTTCAGCGATCCCTACATCGATGCGGGATTGTCCATCCTGGTCGGGATCAATGACACCACAACCAAGAGTTCGGACGACCTTGCCGGCAAAAAGGCCGCGGTTCATCTCGGTTCCACGGGCGCAAAGAAAGCCGATGAACTCAAGGCGGCGGGCAAATTGGGAGCCGTCAGTTACTACAATTCCTCGACCCTCGCCATCATGGAGCTCGTCAAGGGCGGCGCGGATTGTGTGATCATCGACAATCCGTACGCGCAGACTTTCAACGCCAAGGAACCCGGCAAAATCAAAATCCTGCCCGAAGTCCTTGCCAGCGACTCCTACGCCATTGCGTTCAACCTGAAATCCACCGAGTTGCAGGCTGAGGTTAACAAAGCCCTGGCAGCCCTTACTGCTGATGGAACGATTGAGAAGATCAAGGCCAAATACTTCGGGACCGATTAGTCTGTTCGTTTGACCACTGCGATGAGCATCATCGTTGAATACCTGCGGCACATGGCTGCTGCTGCCCCCAATCTATTGTTCGGGGCGGTGATCACCATCGTCACTGCCTTCGTTGCTGAGGCATTGGCATTGATCCTCGGCCTCGGCCTGGCTGTGATACGGCTTTTCGGTGGTAGTAAATCCAAACTGGCAGTGATTGGCTATGTCGATCTCATCCGCGGGACGCCGCTGTTCGTGCAGGTGTTGTTCATCTACTTTGGGATTCCGGGGTTGATCAGCGGCGTGACTGGCGGTCCCTTTAATATCAACCCGTTCGTAGCGGGGATTGCCGCGCTGGCCCTCAACGGAGCTGCCTATCTCAGCGAGATCTTTCGCGCTGGAATCAACTCGGTGGACAAAGGTCAATGGGAGGCGTCGCGTTCGCTGGGACTTTCCAAGGCTAAAACATTCATCCACGTGGTTCTTCCCCAGGCCTTTCGGCAAAGTCTCCCTCCCATGGGGAATGACTTCATCACCCTCATCAAGGATACCAGCTTGCTATCGGTAATCGCCGTTTCTGAGATCGTTATGCGCGGGCAAAACTACATCGCCACAACGTATGCCGCGTTCCCGACCTACCTTGCCATCGCAATTACCTATCTTTTGATCACCACCCCTCTGTCGCGTTTTGTCGGGAACTTGGAAAAAAGGATCAACACGCCATGAGTCTCCCTATTTACACACATGAGCTGCATAAAAAATACGGCGACCTGCATGTTCTACGCGGCATTAGTGTGGACATTCCTGAAAACCAGACCGTCTGCGTCCTCGGTCCGTCCGGTTCCGGCAAAAGTACCTTCATTCGCTGTCTGAATCTATTGGAAGTACCCACGGAAGGCGTCATCCGGCTTGGCAACGTGGAGATCACCGATCCGAAGGTGGATCTCGACGCCGTCCGTATGGATGCCGGGATGGTATTCCAGCATTTCAATCTTTTTCCGCATCTAACCGTTCTGCGAAACATTACACTGGCGCCGATGAAGGTCCGGAAAATCCCCAAAGCCGAAGCGGAAGAAACCGCGTTGACCCTTCTCGAAAAAGTGGGCCTCAAAGAAAAGGCGAACGTTTATCCCTCGCAGCTTTCCGGCGGACAGAAACAGCGTGTGGCCATCGCCCGCGCCCTGGCGATGAAACCGAAAATCTTGCTTTTCGACGAACCGACCTCCGCGCTCGACCCGGAAATGGTCGGCGGCGTGCTCAATGTCATCAAGTCGCTCGCCGGCACGATCACAAGCGTCATCGTCACGCACGAAATGAATTTTGCCCGCGATGTTGCCGATCGAATCCTGTTCATGGACGGAGGGTATGTCGTCGAGGATCTGCCTCCGACGAAGTTTTTCTCGAACCCGACAACTGCGCGTGCCAGGCAGTTTCTCGGCGAGTTTTGCAAGTAACCGGGACCTCTTCCCCCTCGTTGGCGGACGTGCGTCTTCCAGGTTAGAAGCTTGGCGATCGGGCGTGAATAGACCCCCCGGGGGCGAGCATCATCTCGTCATCTTCCTTCAAGAAAGAACCTTGCCGAGGAAAGCACGCATTACGTGGTTGAATTGCTCAGGCCTTTGCAGCGGGGCGAAATGGCTGACGCGCGCCGTCGTGCTCTACGTGGCCTTGATCGCTGGTGACCGGCAGGGGCGCGGCAGCGTGCGCTTCGAAATTCCCAAGGTCATCGTCGCAGGATTCCATATTGATCTGGCTCAAAGTACACATCCATGGCTGTTCCAGAAGAGATTCATGAAGTTGCAGCGTCCTCGGGAGTGTTGAGTGGTTGGAGCTGGTCTTTGCGGGCGAAGAGCCCTCGCACCGTGAGAAATCCAAGAGGTATGAAGCTGGCAAGACCTGCTTTGGCGATGTCGCTGATTGTCCATCGGTTGGCGATTGCGCATTCCAATAATTGCAGCCAGTAGATTATAAATGCGGCGCCGTGCAAGGGACCGAGAACCGCCACGAGTTGAGGGATTCCTGCCGCATATTTAAGCGGAACGGCGAGGGCAACCAGGAGCAACAGGGAAACGCCCTCGATATAGCCGAGGATTCTTAATCGGCCCACGGATGAACTGATAAGGCTCCCGATGGCTTTGTCTTTGCCCCGGACGGCAGAAGGTTGCTGATGAGGATGAGGATTCGTCGTCATATGGAAGCAAGGGACGCCAACAGGGAATGCCCGAGCTGAGAAGAAAAATCGTGGCCGTCGTAACCGCGAAGGGGACCAGAGCGGGCACTGCGCGGTGGCGCGCGAGAGCCGTTCCGGGGATGTTTTTCGCGGCGTCGTCTACTTCTTGTTGCTTCCTTTCCCACGCCATAGCGTTGGTGTGTGAATATTTCGCCCGATCTGGTTCAGCTTCTCAACAACGCCCAACGGGTGACCGTCCTCACGGGGGCGGGTGTGTCTGCGGAAAGTGGCGTTCCGACATTTCGCGATGCGCAGACCGGCCTTTGGGCGCGTTTCCGGCCCGAGGAACTTGCCACGCCGACGGCGTTCCGCCGCAATCCGAGGCTGGTCTGGGAGTGGTATGCCTGGCGGCGCGAACTCGTCGCCAAGGCTCGGCCGAATCGCGCCCATTTCGCGCTCGTGGAATTGGAACGACGAACATCCCAGTTCACGCTCATCACCCAAAATGTGGACGGTCTGCATCAGCGTGCCGGCAGTCGGAACGTGATTGAATTGCATGGGAATATCACGCGCACGAAATGCTTTGAGGAGGACCGGGTGTTGACGGACTGGCCGGACACTGGTGAAGTGCCGCCCCGGTGTCCGAATTGCGGCGGGCGCTTGCGTCCCGATGTTGTCTGGTTCGAGGAGATGCTGCCAGCGGAAGCGACTTCGCGCGCATTTGAGAGAACTGCGGGGTGCGAAGTTTTCCTGTCCATTGGCACATCCACGGTTGTTTATCCGGCTGCGGCGCTGCCGTTTCACGCACTGGAAAACGGCGCCACGGTGGTCGAGATCAACCCAGATCCCACGCCGTTGACGGAGAATGTGCACTACGCCCTTATAGGCCCGGCCGGCGAAGTCTTGCCGGAACTTTTAAAGAGATTATCGCAACACGGGTGACCACCCAGGGCTTTTTCGGCCGATGCCAGGATCTGTGGATGCCTAAAATGCCGGATGTTGCGCTGCATTCTGGCTTGTCCGGCCATACCTAAAAGTATGGGTGAGACAAGAAACTAGGTATTGGGCGGCCTGGATGCTCAGGGACATAGTTCGGAACTATGCAAATCGGTGTTGATAGTTTCGTAGCGACAGCCCGGGATACGGGTAAGAACGGCGCAGCGGGTGACTTTGGCCGGGTGCACGAGTTGTTGGAGGAAATTGAACTGGCTGACCAGGTCGGTCTCGATGTTTTCGGTCTCGGCGAACACCACCGGCCGGACTATGTTGCCTCGGCGCCGGTTGTGCTGCTCGCGGCCGCTGCGGCCCGAACGAAGCGTATTCGTTTGACCAGCGCCGTTACCGTCTTGAGCTCGGATGATCCCGTGCGCGTCTTTCAGCAATTCGCCACTCTCGATCTCATCTCCCAAGGTCGGGCCGAAATCATCGTCGGCCGTGGGTCGTTCATCGAATCGTATCCTCTTTTTGGTTTTGACCTCGAGGACTACGACACCCTCTTCTCGGAAAAACTCGACCTTCTGCTCCATATTCGCGATCACACCGAGGTTCATTGGTCGGGCAAACATCGCGCGGCGCTCACCGGCCAGGGCGTCTATCCGCGTCCGGTGCAAAACCCGCTGCCGATTCGGATTGGCGTGGGTGGGACGCCGCAATCCTTCGTCCGCGCCGGCAATCTCGGCCTGCCACTCATCGTCGCGATCATCGGTGGTCAGCCACACCGGTTCCGTCCCCTCATCGATCTGTATCGCGAATCCGGACTACGGGCTGGCCATGCGCCGGAACAACTGACGGTCGGGATTCATTCCATCGGGTTTATTGCAGACACCACCGAACGCGCCGTCGAGACGTTCTGGCCAGGCTATCGGCAAGTCGTCAGCAAAATTGGCCGGGAGCGTGGATGGCCCCCGGTCACCCGGGCCCAATTTGATGCGGGGTGCAGTCCGGCCGGTGCGTTGTTGGTGGGTGATCCCGAAATCATCGCAGAAAAGATCCTTTCGGAGAACGAATCCCTTGGCGGTATTTCCCGCATGACCATTCTCCTCGATAACCGTGATCTTTCGCACCGGGAGATCATGCGGGCTATTGAACTCCTTGGCACCCGCGTTGCGCCCCTTATCAAAAAGGAACTTTCTGCATCGTCCGAATCGAAGCCGGCTGCAGCGCGTTTCTGAAAATCTGTCAGCATCATGGGGCTTCCTGGTCGTCAGATTGCCTTTTGAGACGACTGAGGACGGAATGGGAGCGAAACGAATGCGGCCGGCAAGAAACCACTCGCCTGCCGCCGATTCCATGAGTTTCTAGTGCAAGTCCGCCGACCCGGTAGAAATGCCAGGTGCCTTTTTCGGGAAACCGCACATTTACGAGGACGAGAGCAGAATAGGATTATGCCAGCTTGGCATCCATCGTGATGGCGGCGTTCAGGACTTTGGACACTGGGCAGCCAGCCTTGGCTTTGCCGGCGAGATCCTGGAAAGTGGCGTCATCAATACCGGGGATCGTCGCCGTCACGTCGAGATGACTGGCCGTGATGGCAAACCCGCCGTCTTTGGGCTCGAGGGTGATTGTGGCGGAGGTTTCAATCTTATCCGGAGTAAATCCGGCCATGCCGAGGATCATCGAGAAGGCCATCGAGAAGCAGCCCGCGTGCGCGGCGCCGATGAGTTCCTCAGGATTTGTGCCCTGTTCACCTTCGAAACGGGTTTTAAAGGAGTAAGGTTTGGCGACGAGCGCGCCGGAGCCCGTAGTGAGAGTTCCGGAACCTTCCTTGAGGCTGCCCTGCCAGACTGCGGATGCTTTCTGTTTCATAACCGTCAGTATGAGCTGTCGCAGCGGTCTGTGAAATGGCTTTTTTGTAACAAATCGGCTGCCTCCATGCCGAGAGAAAGGGAGCCTTGCTTATCCGAAACTCAGCCCGAAAACGAGTGCTCGACCTTCTGCACTCCGTGGACGGAAGGGACGGAAGAATTCGTGAAAAAAAATTTAAATAAAATTGCATCTGTTTTGGGAGCTCGAGCGATACAGTTATTAGAGCAAGGTTTACTCCACTGGTTCCGAAAAGATCGGAATTGGCTCCCGGAAGGGAAGAAACAATGGAGAGGCCTTGCTCGCTTTCGTTTTTTGAACTGTCTTCAAGTCACTTCAGACTTTCGCCGCAAAATCGTCTTCATCGCTTACGGATTCCACAAACGCTACCAGCAGCGAGATGACTCGCTCAACGTCGTCGAGGTTCGCCATTTCTATGACGCTGTGCATGTATCTTAAGGGTAAGCTCACCAGACCGCTCGGAATTCCGCTGCCCACGGTAAAAATGACATCTGTATCCGTGCCCGAATAGCGGCTGCTGCTTTCGTGCTGAATCGGAATTCCCGCATCGTCGGCGCATTCAGCCAGGCGTTTGATGACCAACGGATGGTTTGCCGTGCCATGCGTGAGGCTCGGACCGCCGCCGAGTGTGACTTCACCATGCACGGCTTGATCGATTCCCGGCGTATCGGTCGCGTGTGTCACATCGAGCACGATGCAGACGTCCGGAGCGAGCCGGTGCGCGACCATTTTCGCGCCGTTGCCTCCGATTTCTTCCTGGACCGCATTCACGGCGTGGACGGTTGCCCTCAACGAATCGCGCTTTTGCGCCAAACGGGCCATAACTTGGGACAAAATAAATCCGCCCAGGCGGTTATCCAACGCGCGTCCTGTCAGGAGATTTTTTCCAAAGAATGCGGCCCCATCCGCGTAAACAGCCGGATGCCCGACGCGCAGACCGAGCGCCCGAACTTCATCGGCATTTGACGCGCCGACATCCACATAAAGTTCGTGAATTTTCGGAGCCTTTTCGTCCCCCAAGCTGTCCCTTCGCAAATGAATCGCTGTATTTCCGATGATTCCATTTACCGGGCCATGATTTCCGAGAATCTGCAAACGTCGCCCACGCGCGGTCGCGGTATCGGAGCCGCCCGCGCGATCCAGCCTCAAGAAACCTTCCTTCGTAATTTGTTTGATGATGAATCCGATTTCATCCGCGTGCGCTTCAAGCATCACATGCTTTGGTTTAGCCGATCGCCCGTGGAGCGTCGCCCAGGCCGTGCCGTAAGCGTCATTTTCGACCGAATCGGCGACGGCCCGCAAATACGCGGCCCATTTAGCCTGGCCAGCGAGTTCGAACCCGGTCGGGCTCGGTGTTTTAAGGAGGTCGAGAAGGAAAGCTTTTGTGGAATCGTCCATTTCAAACTCCTATGGCAGACGCGCATTCCGGCAAAGCGGCAATTTGTATTTGTCTTTCGATCAAGTTGCACGGATTCGAGATGGACCCGAAGGCCGAACTCGTCTAACGATGAGATACGGTATGAATCACGCGGGCCGATCTGCTTTTGATCGATTTATTTTGAGCTTGGGCGACGCCGATTTTTTCACGGAGAACCACGCCGAGCCGCGGCGGGGTCGGGTCAGACCCCAATTCTTTGCACCGCGTGACCCGAATTTTCCCGAGGAGTAACCTATGCAAGCTGACGAGGATTTTGCGGGCGGGCAGATGCAAGGAAACCGCGTAAACCAGGAGGATTTTTACGCATTCAGTCAACCTGGCGACGGTTCGCTCCTGGTCGTGGTCGCGGATGGTGTGGGCGGCCATGCGGCGGGACAAGTTGCCAGTAAAGTCGCTGTGCAGGCTTTTCTTGAAGGCTTTGAAAGGGCCAAAGGACCGGAAACCGAGCGGCTCTCGACGGCACTGACGTTTGCCAACCTTCAGGTCGCAGCCGCCGTAGATGCGGACCCGCGCAATTTTTCCGGTATGGGGACAACCTTGGTGGCCGTCCATGTCAAGGATCGGGCGCTCCATTGGATCAGCGTCGGCGATTCGCCATTATACCTTTTTCGGGGCAATGAACTGACGCGCCTGAACGCCGACCATTCCGCTGCCGGATTGCCGCCCGGGTTCAAGCTATCGCGAAACGTTCTTCTTTCCGCTCTGACAGGCAGCAGCATCCCCCTGATCGATGCCCCGCGTAAAACCTTGGCCTTGAAATGCAGCGATCTCCTCCTTGTCGCCAGCGATGGCTTGCTAACCTTGTCGGACGAAGAAGTCGCAGCCTGTTGCGTAAGGGATAAGAATCAGTCCGCTGCCGGCATCGCAGCACATCTGCTTGCCGCAATCGTGGCGAAAGCAAAGCGTTTTCAGGATAATGCAACCGTGGCGCTGATCAAGATCGGTTAGAACGAAGGGGCAACCGGGCTCGATCGCGGTGAAAGGCATGCTGAAATCGTCAAGACTGCGGCGAGCGAAGTTCGATTTCCCTGATGGGACCGATCAGGTTTCCTGATTGGACAGAATGTTCCCGCCGTCCAAAAATGCCGGCCATGTCCATTCGAATCACTTATTATTTGGAAGTCATCTCGTCGTGGTGTTTTTGGGCCGAGCCGGCGTATGCGGAGTTAAAAAACCGTTTTGCCGGCGTTGCCGAGTTTGATTGGAAACTCGCCTTAATGGATGCTTCGGGCCTGCCTGTTTCTCGCGAACAATGTGACTGGTTTTACCGCCGCAGCGGGACGATGGTCCGGTCGCCATTCAAGCTGAATTCCGGCTGGTTTGATCCGGACCGGAAGGAATATCTTGCACCAAATCTCGTGGCGGAAGCGGCGAAGGATTTTGGGGTGACCGGGGACGAAGTCCGGAAAGCGATCAGCGAAGCCGCTTTGATCGCTGGGGAAAAGGTCGGCGATTGGGGCGTGTCCGCGAAAGTGGCCGCTGGGGCAGCCAATCTGAATGCCTCCGATCTGTTGGCTCTTGCGAAGTCTCCGGAAATCGAAGCGCGTGCGCGTGCGACGACCGCCGAGTTTCATGCATTGCAGGTTTCGCAGCGCCCCACATTTGTCATCGAAAGCAGCATTGGCGACAAAGCGGTTTTCTCCGGTGTGGCCACGGCGTCGCCGCTCATTGCGACGATAGAAGCCATGCTCCACGACCAAGCCGGATACGCCTCGTACCTGGCCCATTTCGGCACCGTCCCGCCGAGATAGACAGCGCGCAGAGGCTGGGCCGAGTTGCCACGAAACGCTTTTACGCGAAGCGCTACAAGTGCGGTGCCTGGGCACCGCTTTGCTGAAAGCGCGTTAGCCTGGAAACGCTTGTCAGGCTTTGTCTCAACCTGTCTCACGCACAAAGCGGTGCCCAGGCACCGCAGTCCAAAGCGCTTCGCGCAGATCCCTGCTGCATTCTCGCCGCTAGATGCCCGCTAGAACATTCTTGCGGCGGCTGTTTGTTTACGCTACGATTTTTCCATTAAAGAACGGCAATGGCATGAAGAATATCGGAGCGGGCATTAGAGGCTTTTGGGGTGTGCCTTGCCTTATCTCTGGCGTTTCAAGATTAGCGATTTACGGTCAGCCACGTCAAAAGAAAGACGCCTCATGAGTCAACGTTACCCGAAGGCCAAGCAGGACGTTTCCGGCCGGATGAAGACCCGGGGACGGTATGCCGGGGGATTTCCGAGAGGCGCCATTGTTCATTTCACTGCGGGCGGCCCGAATGCTGTTGGCACCGTCGAAGGCGGCATCGGAAATGGGTATTGTTTCTTCGTCATCGCGCCCAATGGCGATGTCTATCAGAATTTCAATCTCGACGAGTGGGGATACCACGCTGGGAAAAGCGCTTATCCGAGGCTGGGAAGCGGTGTCAGCCAGTTCCTCGTGGGCGTGGAAATCTGTAACGCAGGTAAACTGCGGCAGTTGAACGAAAACACGTTCCGGCCCTGGTTCAACGATCCCGAATATTACCGAAAAAGTCGCGAACCCGTTCCTCGCGGCGTGCCGAATCCCGCCCGTGACTACCCGCGGGATCTCGTCCGGTTCGTGGAGCGGAAGAATAACTGCGAAGCGGGCTGGTATCTCCGTTATACGAAGGAGCAGGAAAAAGCCTTGGAGGAGTTGTTCCTGTGGTTGAAACGCGAGGAACCGGACATTTTCCAGTTCGATTTCGTGCTCGGTCATGACGAAGTTTCGCCGGGGCGCAAAAACGATCCCGGCGGGGCGTTATCGATGACGATGCCGGAGTTTCGGGCGAGACTTAAGGCACTCCATGCTGGAAAAGAGGATTTTGTCGTGCCCGGCGGAGAAGACGGAACGGACCACGGCCCCGGGATGGGAGATAAACCGGAGGAGGCCGAAAACGATTCTTCGGAGCAAAAGGACCCGGATTCCATGATACCGGCCAGGGAGGCGACGCATTTCGGGCGAATTCTGCCGAACTGCCTCTTCCGTACCGTGGACGGCGATTTTTTTCTTTCCTCGAGCAAACCTGGCGAATCGGGTGATCCCAGGCAAAAGCCATTTGCCTCGGCGCGCGAGCGCGAAGGACAGTTCGCAGTCATCCAAGGCAATGCCGTGGAAGACGTGATCCGGGTCAGCTTGCTGGTGGAAGGGGTGCCTCCGATTGCTTCTGCGTTGCTTTCCAAATTGCTCGAGCCGGAGAGGGGCATTCGCGAGCAGGTTCTCGGAATCGCGCGGGAGGTTCGCGACGAATTGATCGGCGACGAGCCGCCCCCGCCCGCTTCGGATCCGCTGCATATTGTACGGTCGGGACCGCGGCCATTGTGCGTGATTGATATCGGACATCAGCCGTCCGCTCCAGGTGCTGTCGGGATGCTGGACGGGGAAAGTGTCTCGGAGTTCGTCTTCAACACGGATCTGGCGAAACGGATTGAGGCGCTTGTGAAAAACGCGGAAATAATTATCATCCATCGTCCCGATTCGCCGGAAGGCTACCAGAGACTCCCGTCGGAGACGAATCGGCTGAACCCAGCGTTCGTCGTGAGCCTCCACGCCAACGGGAATGGCTCGACGACCTCTGGCGCGCGAGTTCTCTACTATGACACCTCGAAGGAAGGCAAAAAGCTGGCTAATTTATTGCAAGCGCGCTTCCTCGAAGCGTTGGGACTCAGCGACCTGAAAATTAAAGGACGCACTTCAAGCGAGCGGAGCGGATCGCAGTTGTTCAATACGAGAGCGCCCATCGTGATCGGCGAGCCCTTTTTCATCACAAACCCTAACGATCTCCGAATTGCGACGGACCGGAAGGACGCCCTTGCCGCCGCCTATGCCGGAGCAATCGACGAGTACGCGGCGATGCTGTCGCAACCGCCCGAAACCACAACGTCGGGCCGCATCGTTGAAAGCCACACGGAGCCGGGGGCAACGTTTAATTTGATCACGGAGGGCTTGGGCAAGGAAAAGTTCCTTTCCACCAACGAGGCCGCGTTGCTGGGTATCATTCAGGCCGTCAATGCCATGTTGAAGGCGAAATATGGCGCGAGTTTTTTGCCGCTCACCAAAGAGGACGCCTGGGTGTTGCTTTACTGTGAAGCGGGTTTGAAAGGGAACGGCTTGGTCGATCCCGATCACCGGCACTCGGAAGGCGAGCGGGGACTGCTGCCATTGCCCGAGAATGTGCGTTTCTGGAATGGCCCTGATGCGCCTGTCTGGAATAAACCGATGCCGCTCGCGCGTAACGTCGAGCATTTCTTCCTCTATCTCGGCAACCTGAAGAACAAGGAAGTAACGGCCGTCGGCCTGCGCCATCTGTATGGCGACCTGTTCCGCACCGAAGGCATTGCCGGCGACGGTGCGCGCGATGCCCGGCTGCTCGCCGGAGTGGTTCACGGTTATTTTTACAGTGCGACCTATCGCAATCGATCTGTCCCCTTCGACCACCTTCTCAACGGCTTCAAATCCGACACGCCGCTCTCTGCGCTCATGGCAGGCACGCGATACATCCACGCCGGCACATCAATCATTAGAGGCCGGGAGAAGAACGTGGATACGGCGCTGGGACTGGTGTGAAATCCGGGCGAGGGGTATCGCATCATCGTTTGTGGGACGATTTTGAATGGTTGGTTTGTTGATGCGACGTGCTATTCCAGGGTGAGATAAGCGGGCTTTGCCTTGAGGCTGTTAATCTCGCGGTCCAACGATGCGATTCCCGTTTCGGTGCGGATTTTATCCAGCGATTCACGTGCATCCTTGAAGCGAATTTCAGGGCTGCTTTCCTCTTCATAACTCCGCCGGTGTTTGTAAGCGATATAGGCTCGTTGATAGGCGCCCCACAATCTGACCCCCGGACTGACGTTGTCTGCCTCGGCGATCCTCTCGAACGTCGCGGCGGCTGAGACAGATTCCTGTTTTTCCCGTTCGCCATCGAAAAGGGTCTTTTCCTCGGGAGACTTTTCCGTGGCGGACGGTTTGCTGAAGAACCAGACAAGTGACGTTTTGCCGCGATACAGCACATCTTGATCGGGGGTCAGTTGGGCGCGATACGGAGTAACTTCGCTCCATGCTTCGTCGGCCGTGTCTGTCAATCCACCGACAGTAGTCAGCATCGCGATTCGAAATCCTATATTTGCTTGAACGGCTGGATCACCGGGGTATTTGGCCCGCAGGTTGTTCAGCTCTTTAATGGCTCCTTCGCGGGTATGCGCGGAACCTGGCGTGCCATCGTTACTGGCAATCATCGCCGCCTGGCTGTCTGCCAGCGTGTTTTTAACCTTAAGAGTTTCGCATCCCGTCCCACCAAAGACGAACGCGCACGCTAACAACGCGACGATGACCGGAATCAATGGACGGAGTGGGCGGTTCATAAGGTTGTTTTCATTCTATCGCGAGTGCCCTTGCGGCCAGACATGCAGCCAACGCGTTGTCGATGCGCTGCCGGGCAAAATAGGCCTCTGGCTGCGCTTCGGGCTGCTGTATCAGTGCGTTATTGATCGCTTCGGTGACACGAGTTGTGATTCGTTTTTCCCAAATCTCCGGTGAAATCGCAACCAGCACCGCGGCTTCCTCTGGCCCAGTCTTCGCCAGGACGTGCACCGGAATCCTGCTGCTGGCGAAAACCAATGGCGCAGCGGGCCATTTTGGATGATTCAGAATAATGGAAAGAGCTATGCCCGTCGTTTCAGGACGGACCAAATAGCCGATGTCGACGCGAGTCTTCAAAGCATCACCGATTGCTGAGATCATATTTGCCAGAAGGATGCCGTCCGTAGGGGGCTCATGACGCGCCGTATTCGCGAATGCTTTGGCAAGTGAGGAAACAAACGGCCTAATCTCGGCGTCGTGAATATCCGGACGCACGGCGAGCCAATTGCCGAGCGTCTTCAGGAGATCGACGGCGATTCGGCTTCTCCTGGCAGGCTCATCCCCTACAGTATTCCGGATGGCATTTAGCAATACGGGCAAAACTGCCGGAGCGCTGTCCCGGAACCCTGCGAAAAGTCTCGGCTCGCCCGCGGCCAGTTTCGATGCTGCCTCAAGGAGCTCCCGGACGCCGTCCGACCCGGCGAAAGCTCGGAGGCGTTTGTCGGCCGCCGCGGCGGATATTTCATCAAGAAACTTCTTCAATATGGTCTCCACCGCGTTTTCATCGGGAACGCCACACCTGGCAAGGATTTTGAGGGTCGCAGAAATTAGGTTTCCGCTCATTGCCACTCTGGTGGTTTCATCCAGCAGCAGGGAGAAAGCGGGGCCGCTGGTCAGCCGGTAAATTTGCGAGGCGACACCGCTGAACCATTTCATCTGTTCAGCGGATAAAAGCTTATCTCGCAGGCTCACGTCGTTGGCAGCAAGACTGAGGAATCCCGCGGCAAGACTCGTTCCCAAAGTCAACGCGGTTCCAGGTTTTTCCAGATGACCCGAGTCGGACAACGGCTTTATCACGGCCAACAGGAGATTTTTCAACTCGGTCTCGCCGATGGAAGCGTCCAAAACCTCCGGAGTTGAAATGAGAGTGCCGCCAATCGTGGCGATCAACGAACTGGCAATATTCCCCGCGATGGCTCCGTTGTCCCCAAAGTTGCTGTCATCGAAAACGGCAGCCAGGGTATCCGCGCCGGTTCGCACCACCGTTCGCAACCACTCTGTGTGCGATGCGCTCGGAGCGACGCCAGTCGACCTCAACACCGACAAACCGCCCGCCACGAGATCGGGCCAGTGCTTTTTCAGGAAATTTTTGGGCGGGCCGGTGTGTCCTCTGAGCTTTGCAGAAAGATCGGTCGCAACGTCCACGACGAACGGTTTGAGACGAGCGTCCACAACATTCGCTGAGGCCGTTGCTGCCGCCAGCGCTCCTGTAAGCCTGACGAATCCTCCTTCGTCGAAATAGCTACTTATCAAATCCTTCCAATCTCCGTCGCCGGTCTGCGCCTTCATTGCGCTCACGGCGTCAAGGCCCAGATCCAGCAAGTCGTTGCGTCCCTTGAGAGCGCTGGCGTTGGCTACGACAGCGTCCAGACCAGCGTTCAACGCTCGGCGAGACAGTTCCGCCGATGGTGCGTCGACTCCTTTTCCATCGGCACTCACTTCGGCGTAACGCTCAAGCACGCTTTGGACGAGCATGGCAACCCCGTTCTGTCCGAGGATATGGGGTATGAATCCAGAGCCCGCAGAGGCGATGAATTCGGTGGCCAGCAGAATAATTTCGCCTGCGATGGGCGGAGCGGCGGCCATCGATTTGATAGTCAGAATTCCCCTGCGCTCGTCCTTCGTGAGATCCTTTCCCGGGACCCCGCTTTCCCAGTGGTCGAGATCGTGTACCTTTTCGGGCCAGGCGAATGCGAGGAAGTCGCTGGTTCGGTCTGGGCTGAATGGCTGCGCGTCAAATATTTCGCGAGCCCTTGGCAGCAATTCAATCTCTCCTTCATGGCTGTCGATGTAATCCTTGAGCAAAGCCTTCCATTCGCTGCGGCTTAGGTTGCTAATTTTTTCAGGCGCGGAGACGCCAAGGTCCAGATCCCCCATGAGAATGGCCTTGCGCGCGGTTAATCGATCCACACGGACGCCGAATTTGACAGCCGACCAAGCGGCGTTGACTGCTATTAAAACGAGACCTGGAGACATGGGGAAACGGAGATGGCGTCCGGCGTTTCGCACCGAGAAGACCGCCGCGGGCATTCAAAAAAAGGCGGAGCGACGACTCCGCCGTACGTGAACGTTGGATGACGGCGAATCGGGTTGGTGTCAAGGAGCGTTATCGTCGGTTCCTCGAAACCGTGCATGCTGGTGCGCAGGTCGCCCGATCGGCCATCCCGTCCCGGGTTAGAAGCGATAGGCCGCTCCGATCTGCGCTGCACCGAAGCCTGGGCCTTTCTTTCCTCCTCCGGCGGTCAGAGTCAGCATCAACTCCAGGTTGCTTACGATCCGATAAGCCGCCACGCCTTCGGCCTCGTAATATACCAGCGTTTGTGCCGGTCCATCGGGTGTCTGGATCGGGGACGGCAGGAATGCCGCACCGGCACCTAGTCCAGCCTGGAGCGTGAGAGGGTCGAGATTCAGGCCAAGAAAGACATTTCCACCCACGCGTCCGAAACGGCTGGTATCCAACGACCCGCGTACGCCGAGTCCGCCGTAAATGAGAGGATTGCTCGTATCGTAGAAGAGCGGGAAGTCGGCGCCGATCGTCGTGACAAAGGAAGGTTTTCCGGCAAAGCCCTGATATCCGCCGGTGGCGAAAATGCGCGGGTTGGGAGTGAGTGTCCGATAGTTGCCGGGCAAATCCCGTTTCGTTTCTTCGACGCTCGTGGTTCGCGCGGATGGCGCCAGGGTGATAATCAGTTCCACGCCGTCTGGAACTGATTCGTGCCGGATCACGATCATCGCACCGGAAGGTTTGGTTTTCTTTCCGGCCAGCGAAATGGTGATCGGAGCGAGCAGCGAGATTGCATTCGCAAAGCCGATATATTTCTTCGGCAACTTAAAGTCGAACATCCGGGGGTTATTGTTAGGAAAAAGTTGTTGGCGGATCATCGCGGCCATACGGTTATCTTCCGCAGGCGGCGCGATCGTGATGACCGCTTTTTCTTCGGCAACTTTCGCGACGATGTCGATATCGGCCTCGGCCGCACCTTCCAGGCTCGAGGCGACGGCTCCCACGATTCCCGTCAGGCGCAGCTCCAGCCGTCCTCGAAATCTTCTACTGAGGTCCTGTGGGGGTCGCGACGAGCTAAAGTCGATGCCGATCTGACCAACGTTTCCTAACAGTTGATCCACGATCTCTTTGCCGAGGCGCTGCGTCATGTAGTCGATTTCTTCTTGGGTGAGCTTTTCACCGCGGCGGACCTTTTGCTTGATCGTTTCAACCCGATCTTCCGGCTCCGGCTTCGGCTGACGCTGCAACGCAGGGCCGACGCCCTTGGTTTGTTGAACGACATGCGCAAGTTCGTGCGCCAGCAGCTTGCGATCTCCCGACGGATATTCCCCGGCACCGAATACGATGTCCCGGCCGACCGTGAACGCGCGCGCCTGGAGGGCGTCCGCCATCCGCGTGGCCTCGGCACCGACGTGGATGTTAACGTTTGAAAGATCTGCCCCGAACCGCGGCTCAAAGAAGGCCCGATCCTGGGCTGGTAAGGGCGTTCCTCCACCGTTCAGGCGAGAGCCATTTGCCTCATGTGCGGCCAAACGTTCACCGCAGCAAAAAAACGATCCCGCCGACCCGCAAACTCGATCTGCGATGCGATCGGCTTCTAGTTCGTAGCGGTCGTCGGGTGCCCCGATTTTGAGCTTGGCTTGCACTGTCGGATGCAATCCGGAATGAGCCGCGGCGACGGGGTGCGGGAGGGTCACCGCCGGCTTCGGCAGCCTCGCAGCATGGCTGAAGTGAGGACTTCGGTGTTGGGGAGGAGCCAGTATCACGGTTCTCAAAAGTGTCCGACGAGTCCGATCCCCACATCGGCCTTTCGGACTTGGGTGACATCATCGGGATTCACACCCAGACTGAAATTCGTCTCGAGTTTCAGTCCCCGGCCGATGTCGAATTGGAAATCGAGCACGACTTCGCCTTTCGTCGCGAAGGTGAGGCCCTTGAAAAGAATGCCCGATCCCAATGCGAAACGGCTCGCCGCGGTTCGATCAAGCCCGAGGAACCGGAAGCCCGTCTCGAGCACGTTGGCACCGAGGGCATAACGCCCGAAGGCCTCCTGCAACAGCTCGGGCCGATCGGGATAGAGCGTCGCGAGGCGGTAGAAGTGATGTCCGTAGTCGAACAGGTTCTGACCGATGTCGTCTTCGATTTTCAGCGCGAGGTTCGGAAAATCCGGGAACTCGGCGGACTCCGTTTTAGGCTGACGCCGGATCGTCCCGTGCAATGTGTGCGCTGCACCCCGTTCCTGTTGCGCCACGTGCGTCAGTTCGTGCGCCATCAGTTCCCGGCCCCGGCTTGTATCGGGTGCATATTCGCCGGCTCCGAAGACAATATCCCGCCCGACGGTAAACGCTCGCGCTTGAATCGATTCCGCCAAGTCTGCGGCATGCGCGTCGGTGTGAATGCGGACATGGCCAAAGTCGTGGCCGAACCTCCGGTCGAAAAACTCGCGCATGGGTTGCGAAAGAGCCCGGCCACGACCATTCAGCGACTGAACCCCGTCGCCAACCAGGCTCGCGATCCCACCTGTCATTCCCTGGGTCGTCGCACGAGCACCTGCGCCGCGCTGTGGCATCCGCATGACCGCATCAGCGACACAATTGGCTTCCCGCTCGCAATGGTCGTGAGGCGCGGCGACTCGGAGCCTGGCGTGGGTGGCCGGATGCACGACCGCAGCACTCGCGTTCGATGGGAACGACCGGGCAGCGGACGTCCCCGTTTTTCTCCGGGGCGTGGGGACCGGAGTCTTGCGCAGACCGCTGAGTTGTTTCATTGCCAGCATGATAATATCAGAATTTGTGCCGGTTCCTTGCCTGTGCCAAATGGCAGTTGGAGGTTCCTCCGATTCCTCCTCGTTGGGCTTCGTCCGCTACCCGATCGGCCTCCCCTTCAAATCGATCGTCTGGAGTGCCAATGCGGAGCTTGGCCTGGACGATCGGAGGCGTGAGCGCCGGGGGCACTGGCGAGGCGCCGCGGCTCGCGCTTTTTCGGGTGGGGACCCTCGCTGCCTGGATTTCGATTTCAGAAGGGAGACAAGTCTCATGAAAGACGCGATGGTTCGCGAGGAGCGAAACCTTGTGCGACCTCCCATGTTGTAGTTTTAAAATTATTGCGGCGCCGCGCCGGGCGTCACTTTGCCCGTGGGTTCGAGCCTTCCGCAGGAGTCTACCCGCACTGTTGGCGCTGGACTTGAATCGACCAGAGTCGATCCAATGAGAGCCTTGTCCCAAGTCGCTCGTCGGGAAAACTTCACCTCGGCGAAGTTCGGCTTTTGGTTTGGCTGGCGGCGGTAAGTCATCAGCAGGTAGACGTCGAAATTGGCAGCGCAGTTTTCGGGCGTAAGTGGGTAGGAGACGGTGTATTCGAAGAATGCATCTGTTATGATCGTTTTGCCGTGGACCAACGACGCTGGATCGATGCCAGTGGCCGATGTTGTAAAAATGAGCTGGTTTGGGGACGACAGCCAAAAATCGAGGCTCCAGCCGCCGACGGTCTCAAAGCGCATCGTCATCCTGATGTCGCCCGCGCAGGTTTCTGGCACTTCGAGAATTCCGATGAACTGGCCAATGACGTTGGTCGTTGGTCCCTTGGTTTCGCCTGGAACCCAGCAGTTGTCCGGATCGAAGTAGTTCTCTTGCGCCCGGTGCTCTGCCCGTTGGATCAACGGGCTATGTGTTCCCTGTTGCTGAATCGTATGTGCCAGTTCATGGGCCAGGAGTCTCTTTCCTGCATTGGTCTCCGAGTGATATTGGCCTTCACCGAAGGCAATGTGCTGGCCGATGGTGAATGCCCTCGCCTGGATCGCGCCCGCACTTTGGGCCGCGGCCGGGCCATTGTGCAGGCGGACCCGACCGAGGTCGCTCAGGAATCGCGGCTCGAAGAACGCGCGCTCGCCACGATCCAACGGACGACCATTGCCAAGACAGCTGATTGTGGAGGCGGCCGGTTGCTTGTCGATCGCCCGGGTGGTCGGCATTGGAGCTACGGATTCCGAAGGCATCGGCGTGTGCATGATCTTCTCCGCGACGTGGTCGGCCTCCTGTTCGAATCGGTCGGCCGGCGGGCCGATCCGCAGCTTGGCTTGCACAAAGGGAGGAAATGGCGCTGACGGAATCGCCGCGGGATGCAGGCCAACAGCCTTCGCGCGGGATGGCGCATCACGGCATCGCTGCCGACAGAAATGCGCAGGTATCGACATCGTCCTCATGGGTTTAAGCAACCTATTTAGTCTGTTCCGCAGTTCCTCGAGCTTCACCAAAGATTTCCTCTGGGTAGGAAATAAAATCTTCTCTTCATTCCGGATTTCCTCCCGCTCGATGCCGGCCGCGCGGTCTCCGCGTGGTTTGCAGGAATTGAGTCATACGGATGCGCGGAAATGCGAGCCCCATCGAAAACAGTATACCCTACCTGATCTCGATGATGATCTTCACCACCCGATCGGCGGGCGAGTCGTCGTTCTCAGGCTTACCAGCCTTCCGAGCTTCCTCTTCGCCACGGCCCACTATGGTGAACTGGTCGTTGTTAAACTGAAAACCCGAGTCTCCACTAACACTCGCTAGCCACGATTCAAGGGTGTCTTTGACTGCCTGGGCGCGGCGGACGGACAGGTCCATATTCTCCTCGTCACTGCCAACACGACTCGCGTGTCCCTCAAAGGTGACGTGGAAGTTTCCGCTGCCGGTTAGGATCCCACTTGAAATGACGCGGCGCGTCAATTCGAGCATCGCCAGATCATCGGGCTCGGTCGAACCCTTGTCGAAAGGACACGTTGCAGTTTCCTGCCATCCTGCTGATAGCGCGATGAGGTCAATTTCGTGGTGTACCGTAAAGGGCCCGACATTCGATCCGGGTATTTTGATGTCGCACTGGATGATCGCTCTGCCAAGGGGTCCACTTTTCAAACGCTGTCGGGTCTCGCCTGGCACCCAGCTTTCAAAATCATCGGTAAACTGGCCCTCTTGGCCAGGCGGGCCCATCGGGAATACGTTTCCGGCGGCATTGATGATGGTCCAGCGGAACTGCGCACCGGGAATCTTGCTTTCATGCGGGAACTTTTCGTCTCCTTCGAACCCGACTCGAAACCGCGGAAGATGCTCGTAATCGGAGTTCACATTAACAGGGCCTATCGGATACTGCACAATTCCCTGGATGGTTTCGCCGCGATATTCACGCTGGTAATAGTCAACACGGTTCCTCAAGGTAGCCGAACTCTCGTGGGACAGCAGATAGGCATTACAGGCGTAGCTGTCTGCATTGGTGTAAAGCTGGGCCATGGAAAGCGCCGCCGTCTCGCCCGTCTTTTCGCACGTCTCGCTAAAATAGCCTTTATCTCTAATGAAATCGAAATGGTGAACAGCCTCATGAATGAGCGTCCTTGCCCTGGCGTTGACGGACCGGAACGGCCAGGTGCCCATGCAAAGGTGAATATTTAGTCCCACGGCCCTGCTATGATAACCTTCAGCTCCCTTCGCGCACTCCTCACCGTAGTCAGCCTGCTGTTCACAGTAAATTGGCATCTGAGGCATCGAATCCCTGCTAGTGGTCAGGATTTCGCGAACAGAGGTAGCCTTCAGGGCATCCGTGTCCCTGAAGGTGAGCCACAATGCATCCCGTACACGTTGTGATTGGGGTTCGCTCTGAAGCAGGGAAATAGCCGCGTTGAAATCCGTGTTAGCTTGGACAATCGCATCATTCATTTCCGTCGTCTGCTGAGGCGTGCATCCGCGGAGAGGCGCTTTCTGCACACGAAAGCTGGCGGACATGGTGCGAGCCGGCAGCCGAGGATCTCCGGTCTGCTGTAGTGTATGGGTTAGTTCATGCGCGATCAGCCGTTGTCCGCGACGGGTCCGAGGCTCGAATTCCCCGGCGCCGAAAAAAATATGGGAGCCCACGGTAAAGGCTCGGGCACCCAATTGTTGACTCAACCGTGCCGCGGCAGGCGAGGTCTGTATTGAGACGGTTCCAAAAGAGCATCCAAATCGTGCTTCCATTGAGGCGCGAATCGATGGAGGCAGCCGTGTCCCGCGCGTGATCATCAGACGATTCAGCTCGTCATGTGTGGCCGCTGGGACGTACATTCCGGCTTCATCAGATGGGTCGACATCACTGACGAGGCGATCCGCGCGGCGTTGCAGGAGCGAATGCGCGGTTCTCGCGGCCTCGTCGTATTGGACTACTTCTTCTTCCTGTGCTTCCTCGGCGTCGCATTCCGCGCAGGATTCGCTTTCTCCATTCGCACATGCGGCACAAACTCGTTGCACGACGTGTGGCGGGATTCGCGAAGGGGTTGAATGCAACATGCCGGCATCGGGTTCCGGTGTCCGTATCACCTCGTCGGCGACGCGATCAGCCTCCTGCTCAAATCGGTCGTGTGGGGCACCGATGCGGAGTTTCGCCTGGACGATCGGGAATACGACCGAGGGCGATTGGGCTGAAAGCCGCTGAATTCGCCGTTTCGCGTTGGGTAGCGGCTTGGCATGGCCCGGCTTTTGCAGCGTCGCGAACTTCATGACAAAAATTGAACGGGCCAAACCGCGCAAGGCGGCGCTTTAAATCCGTCATTTAAACACAATCGTCCGCCCCTGTTCGGACGCGTCCTCTCTGGTGTATTGCACGCCGTGAACTTTGAGGCCTTCGCCGTTTAAAAGCGTTATGATGCCACCCTGATTGCTCAACTGGATCGTTGTGCCGGGCAAGGTTAGCTCCGCGACGGAGCCGGGCCCGAGCCTGACGCCATCCAATGGGTGACGCAGCTTGTTCTTGTCTGCCAAAGACCAGCCGTTGAGGTTTGCGGGGGTTGCAAGCGTATTCAACAGTAGTACGCGCTCCTTCCGGGGATCTTCGCCAATCGGGTTGACGGTGGCCGCGATGATCATGACGCTCTTTTCTTCGGCCGGCTGTTCGGGCTTCCCGATGCAATGGCCCGAGGCGTCGTCCGTATGCCAGCACTGTGATTGAAAGGCCAGGAACACCGCCACCCAACGGTCTTCGGAAGGCAGATGGATCAACAGCCCCCCGTCCTGCCAGACGCCATCGTCCTTCTTAAATTCAGGGGCGTTACCCTGATTCATGTGGATATCATGAATGCCGTTACCTGGCTTGAACCCGAAATACTTGTCCCGGCTGTTGGGCTCGGGTCCCCAGCGTTCGCCGAAGGCATAGATCATCGCATCTTCCTCGGCCAGTGCCCGCTGGACGTGAAAGTCGATCTTCTCGTTCAAATCGTTGTCAGGTCCCGGAACATCAAAAGGCAGCGGCACCATCCGCTCCGGCTTGAAAAGATTGGCCCGAATGTAGTCCAGTGCCAGACCTCCGGGTTTACTTTGGACCCGGGTGAAACCGGCCGGCAGATCCTTCCATTCATCGACAAGCGGATGGGTGTAGTTGTCGACAATCAGGTAGAGAAGTTCCGAAGGTGACTTCTTCGACTTCACATTGATCGCGATGCGGTAGTCGTCGTTATCATCGACCAGATGCACTTGATAGTGGGGTGAAGCTCCGGCCCCCAGCCGTTGGGCAATGGGTCGGCCTTTGAGGATTCCATAATTTTCCAGGGACATATTCCGTGTGTGTTAGTTTGCTCGGTTGACGTTCGAAATGCCGGGGCCTGTTATCGTAATAGGCTTCTGGTCTCCGGCGCGAATGGGCGGAGTCCGAAGGGTGGGTTGAGTTAGACGCATTCTATAAAATAATGCGCCATTTGCCGAGATCTTTGCGGCGCAGCCGCCTTGGAGTGCGCCGATGCTTCGGCGCTTTGAACTCGCGCCCAAGGCGACGGTCGGCTTTTCAAGCTGTGTCTGTATAAGCATCCAAAGCGGCGAATTATCGCCGCGCTCCAAAGCCTTCGGCTCATGCAAACTCACTTGGATTTTTCCGCGCGCTATTTCCAAGAGTAGGTAAAACCTGGCGGGTAGCGCGAATCGTACTAACGCCTTGTCGGTCTTGCTATCCTAAAGCGGGCCAGTCTCACCGTTCAATGTGCGGGCGAGAGTGAACAGTCGGTCCGTCAAACCGCGCCACGTGCTCGATGGCACCCAGCTGAATCCAATACGGCGCATCTCAAGCTTTGCGCCGGGAACGCGCGCCCCTTCGGGTCCGGCTTCCTGTGGGCCTACGGTCGCCGTGGCAAGCGGGGTCGGCAGCGTTTCGACGCCCGCCGCGCTGAGAATCGGAGTGTCAGCCAGAGTACTGTTCACGAACTCGTCCCAGGTGATCTTATGACCGAACTCGGCAATCTGTTTTGTCTGGGCCTTGGGCGGAAACAAGTCTTTGGATCCCGCGCTGGCCGGCGAGGATGTCGCCATGGCATATAGGTTCGGGCGCGCCGCGGGATCGCCGAAGAGCTCTGTGAAAACCATTCGTTCATCCACGTTCAGCGCGCGATGGAACAGGTCCCGAAAGTGCGTGTGGACGACAATGGGAGGATAGGCCTTGGCGAATGTCTCGAAGTCTCGAGGATCGATGATAACACTCGACCGCAAATAGGAGACCAGCAGAATCATGAAACCAGCTAGATTGTCGGAGAAGTTGGTATTTGTGACCGTGGTCCCATTTGACAGAGTCGTTCCCAGCCTGACATGGCGGCGCCGACTCGCATTCACTTTGCTTTGAGCATGGAAGAGTGCGTCGGAGCGAACACCTGCGCGCCGGGCGTCCGGCCCCGTAAGCGCTTTGCCTGGTCTCTGACCCTTGCTGCTCTTGATCGCCTGCACCAGAGGATTCACTCCGGCGAGCGGGACGTCCATGGTGCATTGGGGAGCGGCAGAGACGCTGCAGGTCGAGCGAAAGTACTTGTCGCCGCCAAGCGGAAACATGGGTTGGCCGGGCGGTATGGAAAATGGCGCATCGAAAAAGCGGGGTTTGCCAAGCGGCACGCCCGCTCTTTGCGGGTCTGCCGGAGCGGGCACGGTGACCGGGCTTACCGCTTCGCATCGCGTTTTCAGATCGTTCACGAAGTCGAGGATATGGGTCATCGTATCGGTGAGTTCTCTCCGGCCGCCGCGGCGGATTCCGAATCGTGCGGTATTGATCTCCATCCGGTTGCCGTCCATCACGACTTGGAATCCGTCTTTCAGGTCCGTGGCAGGTGGGGGGCCCCGTCGTTCGTGGCTGGTTAGCACGGTCTCATCGGCAATGGCATCAACCGCGGTCTTGCTTCCGGTCGGTGGCGAGGCCCCTTCGATGCCCCAATTGAGGTCGAATTCGAAATCGATTTTCCGTTGCAGCTTCTTTCTCCCGTTGGACTGCTGAATGACATGCGTCAGCTCGTGTGCAAGCAGTTGCCGGCCATCGCGCGTCTCCGGTGCGAATTGACCTGTCCCGAACACGATGTTCTGGCCCACCGTATAAGCACGCGCGTTCACGTCCTGTGCCGATTGCGCAGCGGCGGCACCCGAGTGCACCCGCACTCCCGAGAAGTCGTGTCCGAAACGCTGCTCCATGTCCTGCTGCAGCATCACGTCCAGAGGTGCTCCAGAATTTGAAAGCACTCGGTGTACACTGGAGGGTGCTCCACCCGTCGGACGATCCGGTTGTCCGTAAAGGCGCTCGGTGCCCGGCGAGGTGCCTCGGATAGCCGTAGAGGGTTTGGCTCGCAGGCGCTCCTCTTCGGCGCATTTTGCACAAAGCCCATGGCCGCTGGCGCAGGCGGCGCATTTCCGTTGAAGGATCGGCGGAGGGGCGGATGGGGCAGGACGAGCCTTACCCTCCGCGCGCATCACCGTGTCCGCCATGCGATCAGCCTCCTGTTCGTATTGGTCGTTTGGCGCGCCGATTTTCAGCTTGGCCTGCAAGACTGGATGCAAAGCGGCGACTGTCAGCGACGGGGCAGCCGACAGCCCCCCGGTTGGATCCACCTTTCGGTGTCGCCAGCGCGGTGCGACTTCCCGCTTACCGCGACGCTGTATAAAGGCAAGCTTCATAGATTCAGCCCTGCGAAGGTGAGCCCCATGCCCGAAACGAACTCAATATAAGCTTATGGGTCCAAACTCGAAAGGTGTCCCGTTCCAATTTCACTTTCAGACGTATTGACCGACCAGGTTCCTCCGCTCTTCTCGACGAGTAATTTTGTATGCCAGTTTTGCTGTAAGGAATCATCATAGGTGCTGCCGTCGAATCTTTGTATCCGGACAAATTCAACAAAGTTGACCATCGAAATGTACGAATTGTAAGTATTACGCAGAGACGCCGGTTGGAAACCCGGCCGATCCTCCGAAAAAACTTTGTGAACACTGCCGCTGGCTTGCGGTATCAGGCATTCATCGGAATCGTGCCCGTCATCAGGCGTCCCAGCCGGTTTATTCCAACTACTCACTGTTTCCCATGGGCCGGAGGTGCCCAGCGGTAAATCCCGTGTTCTATGATATTTGGCTTCGAGTGTTCGTTTAATGTCGTAGGAGTAAGATGGATCGTGATCCCGGATCGAGATGGCAAACTCGATGCCATTCCTGAAATTCGGAGGATCGCAGTCGACGCCCAGGTTCACAGGGCAGATCGCACAACAATTAGTGGGATCGGTGCTTCCTGAATTGTTGGACAACCAACGAAATACGCTTGGTTCCCTGGAAGTGGGCGGAGCCATTCCCGGAGCATGGATCGCGGCCGTGCGGTTTGGTTCGAAGTTGGTAGAAAAGCGGTCAGTCTCGCCGTTGGCAAAGAACTCCACAGAACTCGCCGGGATGCCCGGTTTTCCGCCTGCGGAGGGCGTTTTCAATTCGTTGGCTACAGCCACAGCGCGATCACACGAGAGCGGCCAATTCGTGGCAGGACCCCCATCTATGCTAGCAAAACCATCCACCCTTACCATCGGCTGCACCGGTGATAGATTCCATTCCGTAGCGAAATCGGCCAGTATCATCTTGTCCACTGCCGATAGCGTCGCGTTGCTCTCCGTAAACGGAATCATAAGGACGTAATCGGTGACTGTATTCAGAGGGACCGTACAGCTCATGGGCGGCGCGGTGCTGGGATCATTTTCCAACACTGCGCGTTGAACCATCTTTCCAACCTGTTTTAACGGATTGTTGTTCGCGCCTGCGGGGCGGAGGATCTCCTCTTCGGCGCAGTTTGCGCATAGGCCACGGCCGCTGGTGCAGGCGGCGCATGTCCGTTGAAGGGCGGCGGGCGCTGCGGACGGGGCCCTACGAGACACACCCTCCGAACGCATCACCATGTCCGCCAAGCGATCGGCTTCCTGCTCATAGGGGTCATTTGGCTCGCCGATTTTCAGTTTGGCCTGCAAAACTGGATGTAAAGGCGCAACGGTTAGCGACGGAGCAGCGCATGGCCCAAACGGCAGCACTTTTCGATGGCGCAGACGCGGTGCGGCTTTGCCCAGACCACGACGTCGCGACAATGAAAGGTTCATTGATGCTACCGATCTGGTTTTGAGATATGCGCGACCCTTCATTAAACGCGCTTCATCACCCGCATAAGGATTTCTCTGAAGGCGCGCGCCTGGTCGATGTTGCGCAGTTTGAAGCGGTCCCGCACTTCGGCGTCTTCGCCGGTTTCGGCGATTTTTCGGAGGTCGTTCTCGCTTCGCAGATTCTGGTCCTCAGCGATACGCAGCAGCTTCGCTTCGGTAGCGCCGACCTTCTCGAAGTCAGGCTCGCGGGCAGCCAATCGGATCGCCTCCGCGGCCGTTCGTGTGGCACCCGAACTTCCTCCCTCTCTTTCGCCGATCACGATATCGACAGCACTTCCCGGCGCCACATTTTCCCCGGCTTTCGGACTCTGGCTGAGGATGAGGCCGACCTGGTTGTCGGTCGTTGGTTTGGGCGTGACCGAGCCGAGTTTCAACTTTTGCGCTTCGATCTTCTCGCGGGCCTCATCGAGCGTCAGGCGAGAGAGATCGGGGACTTCGACAGTCGGCGGCTCGGTAACCGGTGGCCGCACTTTCAAGTCCACGAATGAACCGCGTGCCACTTGTGTCCCCGCCTTCGGCGACTGGTCGAGAACGACGGCATCGTTGCCGGGATTGGGCGGTTCGACGGCGCCGAGGCGAAGTTGGACGCGCTTGAGCGCGGCTGCTGCCTCGGCGAAGGCGGTGCCCACGACGTCAGGGACGGCGACTGTCTCGCCGGCGATGCCGACGGTGATCGTGACCAGCGAGCCGGCTGTAACGGAAGTGCCGGCTTTTGGATCCTGCACCACAACGAGGCCAACTTTGTCGGCTTCGACCTGCACGAATTGTTCATCGGCAAGAAGACCGGTTCGTTTCAACAGCGCGATCGCGGAAGAACGTTCGTTGCCGACCACTTCTGGAACGATGACTTGTTCTGGCACCGGAGGCGGCGGCTGGGGTGTTGGCTTGCCAGGTTCGTCTCCAAGAACAATCTCGCGGTAGATGACTTTGTTGCCTTCTACGGGAAACACCTCGGTGCCCCGGTACAGGATTGCCTGCTGTGAATCGCTGACCAGCAGAGTGACGACCGACCGCGCGCTGGCACTCGAGAATTGGCTGACGGGCACATCGAGCCGGAAATTCCCGTTGTCGTCCGTGCAGGTGAAGGCGACCGCGCGGCCTTCGGCACCCGTGGCGCTGACAATGAGGCCCGGTTTTCCGAGACGGTCGCGATCTGTAACCCGCCCGAAAAGGATAAGCGCTGCCGGGTTTCGAAGCGGTGCCGAGACTTCGCCGCGCTGGACTTCGGCGGTCGTCTGCGTGGCGAAAGTCTGCTGCAACTCGACCCGGCGCGTCGCTTGCGAAATGCGATCGGCGTCATCGGGATGCAGCGCCTGGACGATGCGCAGCTCGCGCTGGAGGCTGCGCGTTTTTGCGGCGGCCAGCGACTGCACGCGGTCGAGCGCGACCAATCGCAGGCGGTCGGCGACGGGAAGAATCTGGGCGATTTCGTTGTTCAGTTCGTCGTCGGTGAAAATGCGGTTGGTAGCCATGGGATGGGGGAATGGTAAGGGCTCTCAGCCCGCGCTAAGATCGTTGCGCGGGCAGCGGTTGTCTGCGTTGAGTTGCACGAGGCTGCGGTTGCCTGCGATGTAGGAGACCGCGGGCGTTCCTACCGGGAAGAAACAATGTGTGCCCTGGTTGTCGGTGGTGGTGTTCATGAGCGCCAGCGAAACGCCGGAGAGCGGCGCGTTCAAAAGACCTTCCTTGAAGCGATTGTCGGCCATCCGCTGAGACCAGCCAAACGTCAGAGCATTGGTTAGCACAAAATCTCGCGCCAGGTCGCAGTCGGACTGGTTGGCGACTATTGAGACATCGTCCAGGCTGCCGAGAAACACAGAGCTGACGCTCAGCGTGACCACTGGGCCGAGTGCGTCGAGTACGACCTGATTGTCGTTGAAGAGCACATTTCCGCCCACGAAAAAACGGGGGTCGTCCACGTTCTCGGCGGCTTCCGGCGTCGCCAGGTCGTCGAGTAAAAACATCCCGCTAAGGCCGAAGAGTTGCAGGTAGATTTCGTTCGAGACGCCAAGATTGAAAATCCAAACCGCCGATCCTCCAAGCACATCGAGAAACGCGAGGAACGGATTGCTCGTGGCGGCGCGGTTCTTGAGTGGCACATTCGCCGCCTGCGAGACGGAGCCGAAGGTGCTCGTGGTAGTCGTCGTGGTTCCGGGCACCGGCACCTGGAGCATGAAGGCGCTGCCTTTCGCGGTGAGCTGATTGCCTTCGACGGAGACCGGGCCAAGCGCGAGGATTTCCAACGCGCGCCCCTGAAAGGCGACGACGACATTGTCATGCACGCGCGCGGCCGGGACGCCGTCCTGCCGGAGTCCGGTGAAATCGAGATCGGGGAACAGCTCGACGGAGAGTTGTTCGACCGCGCGGGCGCGGGCGAATGCAAGCACGATGCCGCCGCGGCGACCAGGGCGCGGCCGCTGGTCTTCGTCTGCGGCGGGAAGGCCGTTGTGCAGGATGCGGTTGCCGTCAATCGCGATCCCGGAGCCGTGCAAAACAAAGATTCCGCAGATCGGGTCTAGACTCGAAAGGCCATTGTTCGCGATCAAATTCTCGCGCATCACGAGATACTCAACATCCGCCAACGCCACGCCGCCAAAGCCCACTACGTCGCGCAGCGGAAATGGAATTGTGCCCACTTCGAGCCGTAGACAGCCCGTGATCCGGTTTTCCTCGATGAGCAGATCCTCGACTGAGATGAAGTCGGGATTGGTTTCCATGTCGAAAAAGCGATCGACCGTGATCCCGCTCCGGCCCATTTCCTCGATGCGGTTGTCCACGATCCGCACCTCGCGCAAGGCGGGACCTGCTTCCAGCACGACATCTTCGCCGTCAGGCGGCTGGAATGGGGGAAAGGGGTCGATGACAACGCAGCCATGTTCATCAATGAAAATGTGGAACCCGCCTGGTGAATTCACGTCGATCGTGAAATCGTCCGATGCGTTGGGATTTTGTACGCGGCGCAGGATCGTGTGGCCAAGAGTGATGCCGTTATTGTTCCCGCCTCGGATGAGGTTGCGCCGGATCTCAACCCGCTCCGAACCGCCGCCGATGTGGAGCCCGCCGTAACCGCGCTGCGCCGCTTGTTCACCTTCGGCGAGGATGCGGTTGCGCTCGATCAGCAAGTCTTGTCCGTGGAGGAAGACCGCGGATTCGCGTCCGATCGTTCCCTGACCTGGGAGGGGTGCGGTGAGCGGCAGCACGCGCACGTCGTTGCAGGCAAAGGTGACGAATCGTGCGCGGATCACGGCCACGGAATTGCGATCCCGCGAGAGGATGTGCAGCGACGTCAGTACGATGTGCTCGATCGTCGAATCGAGGCTGATCGTGTGGCAACGAATCGCCGGCGCCGCGGGCGCTTCGATGGCCAGCGCGGTGATCTCGATTCGCTGCGAATCCAGGATCTCGATCACCGGCGTTTGGTCCTGTGCGACGAGGAGTGTGTCGCGTCCGCAGCCACGAATCTTGATATTGGTGCGGTTCACAATTCGGACATGCCGTTCGTAACGCCCCCGCAGGACGCAGATTTCGCCTCCGGCAGGCGGCAGCGCATCGACGGCATCCTGGATCGACGTGAACTCTCCGTGACTCGCAGAACCATCGCCGACAATGATGGTGCAGCATCCTTTGAGCTGGCAGAGCGGGCGGAACCGCGCGCGACAATCGAAGACGGATCCGACCACGGCGTTATTGATCGGATCGATGCTCCAGCGGATCAGCGCCAGCGAAGCAATGAACTGCCGTGGGCCAAACGCAGGTGCCTCTTCAGTCAGGATCCATGGCACGACTTCGTCCGGCGTGTTGGGCCGCGCGGCGATCACCCAGTACGATCCGGGCAGGCCGAAGTCACTGAAGGTCAGTTCGAGGCCGGTGCCTGCGAGCGGCACGGCTGTGCCGGGCACAAACGTGTGGTCGGGCTGAGCGGCGTCGCCGGAACCGCCAGTCCAGACACGGAGATAAAAGTAGCGCTGCGCGACGGGCTCATCCCGGTCATTGAGGAAACCCGCGTGCGCCGGATCGTTCAGCCAGGCGAGCCACGCTGCCGGAACCGGCGTTTCGATGGTGATCTGGCCCGTGTCGGGATCGAAACCTGTGGCGACAGTCGTCAGGTGCCCCTGCCACTCCGCGGTTTTTTCAAGGTTCGGCAAGAGTGCACCCCATGGCAAGATCTCGACCGCCTGCCCGGCGATTGGCTGCGCGAACTCATCTCGTGGCAGCGTGAGAAAGCGGATGACGTCGAGCCCTTCCTCCTCGACGACCTGCACGCGGTAGAGCGGCGCCGCATTGTCGAAACCCCAGATAAACCGATTCGTCGCCGTTAGCTGCACGCGGATCGCCTGATTTTCAGCGCCGAGATATCCACCCAGCACGGGCGGCTGACAGAGATCGTCGCTCGGCGGCCCACCCGTGAAGCCAACAGTGAGCCGGGCTTTCGAAAGCAGTTCGCAGCTTTCGTGATCAAACGGATGCGGGGCGCCTGACGTATCGCCCGGCAGCGGATCGGTAAGGTGGTCGATCAGTTCTTCGAACGCGGTGGCGCAGTCGTCAGCGACACCGGCGAGAACTTCAATTCGTCGCTGCCGCCGTTGAAAGACAGAAGTATCCGGTCCGCCGAGCGCGTATTCGAGTAATTCGCGATCTTCGACCGCGCTGACGCACTGCTCCCAGCCACGCAAATAGACGAGGTCAAAGCGGTCGAGCGTGCCGCCGTTTGGATCGGTGAGATCCGCCACGCTCGGAATGAACGGCAGGGCGGGGGGATCGATGTCGATTTGCAGCCAGTCGCGCTGCGTCAGGTAAGTCTCTGGCTGATCGGCCAACGCCACGAAGCGCAGCCCGCCGATGTAAAAGCTGCCGTCCGCGATGGTGAAATCGTAAGCACTGCGGTCGAGGCCCACGTCCACCGGTGTCGGCGCCCCGATTCGGAAGCCGTGATTCGGGCTGCCCTTCGAGCAAATGATGTCACGGAAGGTGAGGCGCTCGTCCTCGGCGTCGAGACGGCGGTGGGCATTCAGGTCCTCGTCGGTGACGACGCGGCCCTGCTGCATGAAGGTGCCGATGTAACGCTTCTCGGGCTGGAAGAGCTGGCGGGAAATGTCGGGGGTAGCCATGATAAATTCCTCAGCGGGTTAGGTTTCGAAGATAAACTGCGGGATGAGTCCGAACGGCATGAACTCGATGACCTTGCGCTCGAGGTCACGGCGTTTGATCGGATTCAGCAGCTGACTGAAGGCCCCGATCTCGGAGTCGTTCTCCGCGCCGGTCAGGATGGATTCCGGCGCAGTTTTGCTGAGCTGCGCAAATCCCGGATCGCCAAAGCGTCGCGACACAAAGACGTGACGCGCGATGGACGGCGCGAAAAGGTGCGATTCGAACTGGCGCGGCAACCGCCGATCGGGGTGCGCGTCCGTGGCGCTGAAGCGGAAACAGCCGTGCTGATTGTCGAGCACGCGCACGAGGCCCTGGATGAGGGCTTCGCTGGCGTCGAGGCGATTCACCGCGACGTCGCCAAAGGTCGTGACTCGTTCGAGATGCACGTGGCCCATGCGCGTTGCGACGGCGAGCGTATCCGGCAGCAGGTTTTGCACGATGGAATCGCGGATAACGATACTCCCGACCGAGCACGGGTCGGTGTCGTCGGTCACCTCGCGGATCGCCCCAACAATTGAAGATTCGATCACCAGCTCCCGCACCTGGCCGCGAATTTCGAGCGCGACCGACGCGATCGGTGTGCCGGTGCCTGGGACAAGCCGCGCCCGTTCTCCGCCCGGATCGAGCGTGCAATGCCGGATAACGACGCAGTCGAACTCGCCTTCGATGGCGAGCACGACTTGGACCGGGGTGCAGGCGTCGTCGGGGTCGGCGAGGACTTCATCCGGAATGCCGTCGGGATTCACGCCGATCCAAAGGCCGTCGAGCGTAAGACGACGGACGTCGTCGTCGTTCGCCTTGGGTGCAGCTTCAAAGATCCACTCCCGCTCGTTGTTTTCAGGGACGAGCGCGACGTAGGGCCGCTCACGGTCGTCGGCTTGGATCCAAAGATCTTCGATGCCCGAAAGTCGGTTCCCGGGCGGGGTGTCCGGACGATACGTCTTACTATTGGCGAAACTGTGCGTGCCGGTGGTTGGCAGCGTAAAACCGGTGACCGGGCCGGGCGAGTTGCCGCCGTTGGGGAAAAGCGTCACGGCTTCCGTGCGGACGCTCGCGGAGCGATCGTAAGTGCCCGCGCCGATATCGGCAGAGAAACCGTAGTGATAGCGCGGGACGTAAAGCTGGTCGTTGCCGGCCAAAGGATTCACCAGCATGAGCCGCCCGGTGTGCGGATCGACGATGGCAGCGAAGGGGAGGCCGGCCGGCAGCGTCCAGGCCGAGAGATTGCCAGCGTGCAATTCGGTTTCGTCGAGGGGCGGATCTTGCGGGATCGTGCCGATGGTGACGGCGAGTGCATCCGGCACGAGATGTGTCGTTTGCGCATTGAAAAGCCGGCATGGGATCGCTGCGGGCAATTGCCATTCTTCCACGGGCGTCCAATCCACCTCCGGCCCCCGCCGGCTCGGACGGAAGAGCGGGATATCGCGTCCCGATGGATCGATCGCAAACCGCTCGGCGCCGAAGTCGAATGGCGTCGCCAGATTCACCTCGAAGACGCGCAAGCGGTAGAGATGAAAGTTAAGCTTGGGAATGTTGTAACGGCCTTTGAAACCGCGTAGACGGCGGAAATCAGGCGTGTGCGCGATATCGTCAAACGGGCCGTCAATGATGTCGCTGATCCTGGCTGCGCGGAGATCGGCGGTGCCGCCAGGCGGCGTTCGTGTGATCGGGCCGACAAGTGGGTCGGGCTCCGGATCCAACCGGTGCCGTGTTCGAGCGAGGCGTTTGAAGCTTTCCACAACGGCGCCTTCCCAGCCGGTGATGTCCTGGATGAGCGCCTCCATGACTACCAGAGTCCCTTTTCGCCTCCGATAGAAAAGCGTCTTCGCCACGTCCACGCGACGTCCCCGGCGATTGAGATTTCCCACCAGTCGCGTGCCGAGCAGCGCACCGATGTAAGGGACTGCCCAATCATCGCACGTGTGAATGAACGCATCCTCCCACAGACGGTCGGTGCTTCGGCGAGCGACTCCCGCCTGGCAGGCGAGGATTTCCACGAGCGCGCGCAGGACGTGCGGCTGCTCCGCCAGCCCGTCTTCGTGCCGGTAGATGGGCGGAATCCATTCCCACAACTTCTCGGCGTAGTAACGGTCGAATTCGTCGAGAGCCGGGTTGGCGACGGTGAGAGTGGTTTCGGCCATAATCAAGAGTCCGAGGTGAACAGGGCGTCGCCTGCCATGGTGTTGCCCACGAGGAGACCCGATAAAAAGTCGTGGTATTCGCCCTCGCCGGCGGTGATGCCGAAGGGCGCTTCCGTTCCGTTGAAACGCAACGCGCGCACCGAAACAATGCCGGCGACGGCGTATATCTGCTCGAGGATCGCGCTGCGGAAGAGCGGCAGGCCGATCGGAATATTCTCGAGTGCAAGAAGCCCTTTCTCCGGTTCGGTCAACGCCGTCGCGACCGCGAGCTCGACGTCGTCGGAACGGAATCGCGGATCGACGATCAAATCGATCGTGAGACTGGAGTCCAACGCCACAGCTTCGGTCACCGACAGCGGTGTGTTCGGATCGGACTGGCCGAGGAGGAACCGGCGTAGTTCGACTGCGATCGAGCCGCCATCGGAGATGAAATGGATCTTCACCACCGCGCGTTGCATTACGCCATCCCACGCCCATGTGGCGCGCGCGTTCACCACGCCGCCAAATTCGCGAGCCAGCGCCTCGAAGTCCGGCAACGAAACCGCGCGACCCAGGAGCAGCGCGCTGTCCGGCGCGTTGCGGCGCAGGTCCTTCGGTGCATCCGCGTCGGCTCCGCCCCCTGCTCCCACCGGATTTACAACCCGACGGATACCAGGGACGGGACGGGACATTTGCGTAATGAGATTGGCAGGCGGCTTCGCAGCACCCGCGCCGTGCCGGTAAGTCGCGGTCACATTTTTCACCCCGCTCGGGAGACGCGCGCCGGTCTGTCCGTCGCCAAATGTAATGACGCTCTCACCGGCCTCGTTTTGCCGCACGATATAGACTTCATCCTGCGGACCGGCGCCGAAGAAACTCCCGACTTCGCTCCAAAGAATCCCGTTTACCCGTACCGCGAGCGTCGAGCGGCGGCCATTCGGGGCGGATTCGTCGTTGAGGTAGGTGAGCGGTGTTTTTTTTAGTTTGAAAGCTTGGAACGGCACGGCGGCATTTCCGCTTCCGAGCACTTCGTTAGGCACGGTCTCGCCGCGAGTGGCGTGGATCAGGTTGCCGAAAGCTGTGACCGGTGTGCGCAGATCGGTTGCGAACGGCTCGGCGTCCAGCTGTGGTGTCAGTGAGCCCGTTCCTGCATCCGAGCTGATGGACACGCTGGCGGTTAGATTCGCGCCACTGCCATCCGCGCCGGCTAGCAGGACCGACCCCGACGGCTGGAGAGTGGGTGGTTCGACCGGCGCCTCAAAAGCTGCGCTCGGTAGCAAGTCATCGACACCGAGCCGGGCTATGGCCGACGCCGTAAGCGAGCCCGCGCGCACCATTGCGAAATGAACGGTCAAACTGGAAACCGGGCTGGTCCAGTCGGATGGCAGTGCCGGAGTGATGGTCAGCTTCGTGACATTGAGAAAAGGGTGCACTGCGCGCGGGGATGCTGGCGGCGGGCCGAGAAGCAGCGTACCCAAACCGAGATCTGCCACTTGGAACGGCAGCAAGACGTCGCCCCTTTGAATGATGACCCGGTCGCCCACGTGGAGACCACTTTGGAGGGAATCGAGATCAATGCTCGCTCCCGCATTGGTCACCTGCGAAACGCCGCTCCGCGCGGTCGGTTTCAACACCGCAATATCGCTGAGTACCACGCCCGCTCCGATGGAAGGAGTGGGATCGAGATCGAGGTCGACGTACGTATTGCCATCGAGCCGCTGCCTCGGAGTTGCGTTTCGCACATGCGCAGCAGCCGCACCGGAAGTGCCCCACGTAAAGAGAACGAGATCGTCACGCGCCAGCCGGGCATCGCTGGGGGGCATCGTGAATTGACCGTTGAAAACGGGGTTGCGGATCGGCGCGAGCGTCCATTCGTTGAGCGCTGGATCGATGGTGCAATCCTCGTCCGCCTCGAAAATTTGCGGTTTTTCACCGTCGAAAGCGCCCGATCGAAAGCCCGTTCCGGTGGGCACGCTGATGAGGCCCTTCCCAGTGTCGGCGAGAAGAGCGAGGGTCACTTCAGCTCCGATGGCCGGCCGTGGAATATAGCCGATGAGGGCGATGAGTTCCTGCAACGAAGCGGGCCGGACGGCAGTCGGCAGGTAGCCTTCATTCGCAATCCGCTCCTCGTAAAAGGCGAGCACGTCCAGAACGTAGGCCCACATTTCGAGCAGCATGATGCCGAGGTCGTTGCCCTCCCGCGCGCGCCAGTCGCGGAGCGGACGCTGCACGTTCACCGGAAATTCGGCGGCGTCCATTAGCAGATGCGCTGGGATTTGCCGGAGCATCGCGAGGCGAAACTCCGGGAAACCCGCGAGCTGCCGCGGGAGTGCGCTCAGGCCCGCCGGAATCTGCGGCTTCGGCGGAAAGTCGAGCTGGTCGCAGCGACAGCCGTTGATGGAAGAAGCGAGATGCATGGATCAATGGGTGCGGACAATGAGCGAGCCGCGGTCTGGAAAGCGCGGGTCGTTTTGTACGCGGAGAATCTGATCGTCGCTCACCGCGAATACGTTCTCGTCGAACAGCCGCCAGTCCGTGAGTCCGCGGACCCGGATGCGGATTTCCTCGACGGCCAGTACGCCAGGCACTGCCTGCACCGCCGCTTCCAGCGAGGCGCGGTAGAGTGGCGTGCCGAAGGTGAAATTGTCGGGGTGAAAGAATGGGTTAGGCGCGTAAAGACCGGGCTGGCGTATGGTGAGCGCCTCGATCACTCGCTCCTGCACTTGTCCCGCGTAAGCCGATGGCTGCACGCAGATCTCGATCTCAAGGTCGAGGCTGAGGTAACGCGGGTCGCGAACGAAAACTTCGCGCCCGACCTGCCGCACGCAGTCCAGCGCGCGCTCCACGTCACGGCGCAGCCCGGCGCTCAGCGAAAACGCGCCTTCCGGATCAATGGTCACAAATTCGGAAAGCCAACTGCCGGTCCAGCGTGCTTTTGCCCCTGCTTGCTGAACGCCAAGAACGCGCTCGGCGTGGGCGCGATAATCTTCATCCCGCACAGCGCGAAACGTCTCGGCGCGGAAAGCCTCCGGCGCGAGCTGCTTTGCCGAGGTGGCGCTCTCGGGATCGACTCCGGTGGTGATAGCAAACGGGTTCGTCACCCCGCTTGCGATCCCAACCAGCGTGAGCGGCGGAGGGAGAGTCGGATTCGGATCGGCGATCAGCGTGACGGTGTCTTTGGGAAGGTTCGCGCCGGTGCCAGCGCCCGTGCGGTAGCGCGCACGGAAGACCGTCTGCTCGGGTGGCGGCACGCCGAACTCTCCATCGCCGAACCGCACGGTGAACCCTGCCTGACTCGAATAATCCTCGTGGCGCACGACCTGCCCGAATCGTTCGACTTCGAAGATCGTTTTCCACGTTCCGTTCTCGAGCGTGAAAAATCGCTCTTGACTGCCGGCCTCGAGCAGACTGGGAGTAAACGTCCATTCGCGCAGCGGCACGAGCGGATCGAGGGTGGCAGGATCGGCTTCGAGCAGTTCGATCTCGGGCACCGCATTACGCAGTTTCCCCAGCCAGCCGAGCCCCAATGTCTCCGAGGCGCTGAGAGAATGGAGATACGTGACTGGGCGTTCCCCGGTGAGCTCGTTGCAAATGCCCGCGCGTTCGACGGCGTGTGTAACTTCTCCTGGCAACGCTCCATTAGCGCCGCGACCGATTACGAAGTAGTCCATGAATGTGGCGCCCGCGCTGGCAGGGACGATGTTTGCAAGCGCCGTGGTGCTCGGCAGATGCAGCTCGAACGGCAATGCTTGGGCTGCGTCCCACGCGACTCGTGTGTAAGGAGTCGGCGCTCCGGCTTCCAGCACGAGTTCGTCGTTGAGCGACTCGATTTCCGTCACCCGCACGAGGTGATTTCGCTCCGGCAGCGAAGGATCATCCGGCAGTGAGTGCAGCACGAGGATCCGTCCGATCCAATCCCCGTCGTCATCGTTTTCGCCCACGTCCGCCGGATTTGGCTGCTGCGTCACAAGGGGAAAGTGGCCGCGCAAAAAGACCTCCGTGCTGCCGATGGGCAAGCAAGGTTTCGTCTCATCGGGCAGATGCGCCGGTATTGCGTTCCACGCCTGGTGCACCCAGAAACGCCTGGTGTCTCGAAGACCGTTGCCGATCTCAAACGGGATCGCGCTGCCATCATCCGCGCGTCCCCAGACCCGTGTGCCAGCCGCGACGAATGCGCCATTTACCGAGGCTTCGATGGCGAGCAGTGTCGTGGCCGAAAGCCCATCGTGAATCGGATAGTCGACGAGCGACGTGTGCCACCGCAGCGAACGGCGTTGCGTGGCACTTTGAAAATGAGACTCCCGCGCGTGGCGATCCTGGAGATAGGAGAACTCGTCACCAAGCGCAGCCATCACCTCCGAGAGCATCACGCTCGCGTCGGCTTCGAGTCGTTCCTGCCACCCGGGATAGCGTTGCGCCGCGAAATCGAGTAACGCGAGGCGGAGGCTCGTGAAATCGCGGGCGAGATAATCGATCGGGAAATCTACGAGTGCCTCATCGGGACAGGGTGGTTCTTTCTCCCGGCAATCGAACCTGCTTGGGCAACCTTGTTTGAAAGAGAACTCGACGTCGTTGAAGAACGGATCCAGCCGGTCCGAGTCGATATGCAGCGCGTAAATCGAAAAATCGCCGGGACGCTCGGTTTCGATCTCGAGCACCACGCGTTCCTGACTGGCAAAGGTCCCGCGCACGAAACGCGCCGTTGTCACCTCAACCCGTGCGACCGAATCGCCGCCCGAGACGCTGACGATGCGGATGTCGTCTGCGGGGAATGGTGTCTCCTGAGGCGCCGGCAGCGGCGGAATGATCGCCCACGCCGGGACGACGCGATCGGGGTCGATCACGAAGAAAACGCGCAGGAGGGTTTGCGTGCCAGGATCGACGACCTGGATGAAGTCGATTCCCGTGAGCGCATCCTGCTCGCAAAGAGCCGTAAGCCTGTCGGTGCCGGGCATGGTCAGAGGGTGGCTTCGAGGTTGAGGAAGCGTTGCTCGCCTTTTTGCAGGACGGTGTAATTCACATTGATGAGGAGTTTTTCCTCCTCAGCAGCAACGTCGATTTGATCGACCCGGATCAGCGTCCCGAGCCAGGTATTCAGCGCTTGAAAGATCATGGTCTGGGCGAGGGAAGCGGCACCGACCGAATTCGGTGCAAAAAGAAGCCGCCGCACACCCGCGCCAAATTGCGGGCGATTGATGCGCTCGCCGGGCCCCGTGAAAATCACCTGTTTGATCAACTGGACGATGTACGCGTTGTAATCGGGCTCCTGGCGCAATCGTCCGACGCTCGCGTTGATGGCGAACGGGAAGCGGATGCGTTGGACGGCGGCAGCCATGTTCAGGCGGTGGTTTCTTGAGCAGTGATCTGGGTAACTGCGGCAGGGTGCGAATGGCTCCCGCCGGAGTGCGAGTGCGAGCCGTCGCCATGCACGTGCGCACCACCGGAATGGGTGTGTGACGTGCTGGAAACCGCTAGCGTGAAGGCTTCCGGGTGATCGCGCAGGTGTTGCACGACGCCCTGGGCTACCGCGACAAAGAACAAACGCATCGGCGCGAGTTGCTCTTCGTTTGGCAGGGGCAGATCAGGATTGAAGAGGGGCCACTGATTCACAAATGCGGCCTCGATTGCGCCGGCCATCGTGGTGCCGCCAGTGTCGTTGTGTTTTCCGGGATGAAGCATGAGATGTCAGCCTGCTTTGACGCGGGTGGAAATGAGCGCCGGGGTCGGCGGTGGCATTGGCGGCACAGGCGGTGCGGGGGTGACGGGGATGAAGCCGGCAGCAAGTTCACCGGGGTGCAGATGGGTCTGATAAATCTGCACGATTTGCGTGAGATAATTCATCAGCTCGTCGCCGAACACGACGGGATGCGTGGCGTTTTCGACGAGCTCGATCTGTGGGGCTTCGACCACCGCTTTCGTCGCGCCTTTGATGGTGATCTGGCCACGCTGAACTTCGATCGTCAGCAGGTTCGAACCGTCCTCGTCGCTGACGGAAATGACCTGCCCGGAGTCGTCCATCGCAACCATCAACCCCGCCTGTGAGCGGATGACCTTGAGCGTTGGTGAAGCGGTCTGGTTGCGCTCACTCACGGGCGCCTGGCCGTCGCCCCAGAAGCATCCGGTCCAGATCGGATACGAAGGGTCGCCTGCTTCGAATTCCACCCAAACACCGGCGCCGACCTCCGGGATCAGATAAGTGCCCATCCCGTCTCCGGCATAAGGCAGGCACGGCATCGCCCAAACCGCTTCCTCGCCCATCACCGCGTTTACTGTTACCTGGAGCCGCCCTCGCTGCGTGGAATCGTCGTTGGCCACGACCAGGCCGCGGTATTTTCCGTAGAAGTGGCTCGTGGTGCTTTCCAGCAAGCTGTTGAGCGTCGGGTCGTCCATGTGCGTTAGAGCGGCGGTCCACTTCTGCGCGAAGCGCCCTGGAGTGCGGCGCTGCAGCGTCGCTTTTCAAGGGTCGAATGAGTGTTTCAGAGATGCCCGGCTTCGTGGGAAAACCTCACACGTGCAAAGCGGCGCCACAGCGCCGCACTCCAGGGCGCTTCGCGCTATCGGCGTTGAATCACACGAGTCACGAACATCTTTGAGTGGTTAAACTGCGTAAAAATCCGAATCTTTTATTTTCCCAGCGAATTCCGCCGGAGCTGAACGTCCATGTGGTGGTCGGCGCCGTTGATGACGTGCGTGACAGAACTGACGTGGTAGTCGCCGCTGTCGCGTGTCCCCAGACCTTCAACCGGCACCACGTCATGCGGCTGCACGATTCCGGCGAGCAGGTGCGCGGTCGTTGTCGCCGAAGCGGTGATAAACCACCCGGCATCGGTGAGTGCAGCTTCGGAACGCGTCTGCAATTCCTCCTGATTACCCGCTACCGTGAGGCACGCGCTGCGTTCGGAAGGCGCGAGGCTCGGCAACGGATCGCCTCCGATGAAAATGGAAGGCTGTGTGTCCAGGGCTGAGGTCGTTTCGGCCCGCGCGGAGCGATCGTCCACAGCGCTGCCGCTGAATTGAAAGGCACGTTCCGAATCAACGTTAAGATCGAAGCTCGTCACGTTCTGGCAACGCCCCGGTTCGACGTTCACGCGGAACACCACGTCCGTCGAGGCGACGAGCGGGATCTGCGGGAGCGGAAGACTGAGTCCACCCTCAGGCCGCGCCGGAGAGGAAGTGAAATTGGCGATTTCCTCGATCGTCAGCGAATCCGCCCCAAGCGGGTTGAGTCCGCCGGACTGGCACTCGTAGGAAATCCAAAAGCAGAGGTTGTTCGTTCGTGCGAGCTGTTTGACGAAGTCGAGATCGGTGGCGCGCTGATTGAGTGTCCCGGTGTTCTCCTCATACACTCGAGTCGTCTCCTGGGTCTCGGGCGTAAAACCGTGCGAGGACAGAATCGACTGCGCGACTTCCGAAGCGCGTCCAATCCACGCTCGCCGTGCGCAGACCCGACTCATCTCGATGCGGCGATCCTGTCCCCGCACCTCGTACCACGAGCCCGGCCCGCCGAGAGTTGTCGAGCCTTTGGTTTCGGTGATTGGCCCGCGCACAAGGCACTTGATTTCATCTCCAACCTCCACGGCGATCGTGAGAATTTGTTCGGCCTGTAGCTCAGGCGTTTGACGGACGCGCGGCTCGCCGTCCTGGAGGTCTTCCTGAAAACGAAGCGCGAAGTGGATCGGATTATCGAGCGTCTGCTCGACGCGCACCTCCGTGATGCATTCGAGAAGCTCGCTCGAGAGCAATTCGTTCTCTTCGCCGGCTGCGATGATAACGCCGAGGCCCATAAAGTGTTTAAAGCTTTCGTGGAATTTTCACGCTGACGCCTTGGAGTGCCGCGTCTGGAAGGAGTGCGTCGTTAATTTCTGCGATTTGCCAGAAGCCGTTGGGGTCGCCGAGATAGTGGCTCGCCAGGTGATCGAGCCGCTGGCCTTGACGCAGGAGATGTTCGCCGAGTTGTGTCTGTGCCGGCGGCACGGCAGGGGTGAGAAACTGCACTATTCGTCCCCGCCGGTCAGTCGCCTCCAGCATCGAGGCGAAACGGACGTAACGGCTTTTTTTGTCGAAGTGGGCCATGAATCGAGTCGGATTCTGTCAGCTAAAACGGGAGAATGCCTTTCACGGCATCGACAGCCTTGGCGATGTGGGCGATGGCGAGTGCGTCCTCCTGAAGCTTGGTGAGGTTGTAGGCGGCCACGGCGAGATCGCTGCTGAGGGAGCTCTGGCACTTGAAGACATCCGGTGTGAGCACTTCGAGCCCGAGCGAGACGGTGGCCTGCAAGGGGTGGAGTGTTGGCGAGAACAGCGATTCCTCGACGGAGAAACTCGTGACGCGCACCGGCAGAATCCGGCCCGGTCCCCAGACGAAAAACGCCACCGGCACCGTGGGCCGCGTCGCCTGTGCGCTGGCGCCACCGACGAGGCTTTGCACGCTCGCGACCAGATCGCCGAGCAACCCTTTGGTCGGCAGGATGAGTTTCTTAAGCGCGGCCATGCGGTCGGCGACTCCGACAAGTGACGCGACGGGATCGCCTTCTTCGAGATCATCAGCGGCATCCAGCTCGAGTTCGAGGGTGATGGTGTGTTTCGGCTCGAAAGGCTGAACGTTTGGTGCCTGCGCGCCGCGCTGTGTCTGATCCACTTCGAAGGGATTCCACGGGGTGATCGTATGGGAGAGTTTCGTAGGGTTGTATTGGAACGGGATGACGTTTGGCAGCACGCCGACGATGTCTTCGATGAGCTGTACGATCGCGCCCTTGACGAGGTTTGGGCTGTTGGCGAGGCCGGTGTCAGGCATCGGAGGAGGAGGTCAGGTGACGAAGGATGGCGCGGCTCACGGCGCGGGCGATTTCGGATTCGCTTGCGCCCGGTGGGGCCTTCACGCGCAGCCGCATTGCGCCGATTTGCCGGCTTGTGAAACCCGTGGAGCCGGCGGCAAGCAGCTCGCCGGTTTGCCGCGCGATGCGATGGCCGGCCGCTGCGTCGTATCCTGGAACGCGCAGGCTCATGCTACCAATGTGGAGGCTCGGAGTTTGTCGAGGCTTTTCCATGGGTCAGCAAAGCTCGTTGCGGATGTGTTGGCCGACGGAGCGGCCTTCCTTTGTCAGCTCCCGTTCGAGACCGAGAAGGAGATGCCCTGGTTGCACGGCGCTGCCATTGCGCCTCGCAATAAAGACGCTGGCAAGGAGGGCATTTTTGATTTGCGCCGCGGAGACTTCCACCTGCCCGGCAATCACCTTCGCGGCGGGTTGGAGGCAGCAGGCTGTGTCGCCGCCGAGCAGGCCTTTCATCAGCCGCAACCAGATTTCCAACCGCTCCTCGGGACCCGGTCTGGGAAATTCAAAGACATAACGCAGGCGGCGGTAGAAAGCCGGATCCACGTTGCCGCGTTTGTTGGTCGTGAGAATGGCGAGGCCGCGATATTCCTCGAGGAGTTGAAGCAGGTAGGCCGTGTCGGCGTTCGCATAGCGGTCGTGCGAGTCGCGGACATCGGTGCGCTTTGCGAAGAGTGCGTCCGCTTCGTCAAAAAGCAGGATTGCGGACATTTCCGCGGCGTGGGCGAAGATTTCGCGAAGGTGCTTGGCGGTCTCGCCGATGTATTTGCTGACCACGCGTGCAAGGTCAATGCGGTAAAGATCGAGCTGGAGTTCCGCAGCGATGATCTGGGCGGCCATCGTCTTGCCCGTACCTGGCTCGCCGGTAAAGAGGGCTGTGAGACCGGTGCCGCGAGGAAAGAGCCGTCGCGCCTCCGGGTTCTCCCAAAACTCAGCTCGCTCCTGCGCTTCATAGGCGAGGTCGCGAAGCGCCTCGATCGCCGGCGCCTTGAGCACGATGTCGTCCCAGCGAAAGTTGCACGGGAGAAGTTGGCCAAGTTCGCCAAGGTTACTGCGGGTGGCTTCTCTGGCCAGTTCCGCCGCTTCGGCCGCTGTGGCCGCTCCGCAGCTTCCGATCGCGACAATCTGCCCCGCGTTGAGGCGGTAACTGCCCGTGAGTCGCCGCTGCTCCGTTGCGCCCCAGCCTGCGAACCCCGAGCAGTGTTCCCTCCACAGACGCGCCTTGTCGACGAGCGTCAGGCGCGGCTGCTCGATGAAGTGATCCACGCAGCCGTAACGGTTCGCGATCGTCTGGTCGCGTTCGCGCACCAGGATTTGCAAGGGTGACGGTTCAACCGCACACGGCCATGGCCGGTCGAGGCGCGCCCCACGCCAGATCAACGCCAGACCGGCCCATCGCGCGAAGCGCTGGATGCGCAGGAAGGTTTCCGCCCAGTCGTCGTCTTCGATGAGATCGGTATCGGCCTGTGCGGCGACCCAGCCGAGACGCTCGAGGGCGCATGCCGCCAGCGTCGCCCGTCCGCTTTGCTTCGGGCCGGTGATGATGACGCGCATCGGGATGTGGCGGGTGAGCGCCTGGTCAATGAGCGCGGCCAAAGTCTCGTGCGGCCAGTTGCTCAAAGGCGGGCGGGGTGGCGCGTTGCGAAGAATGCCGCTGAGCGCCGCGTCCGGGATCGCCTCCCCTGTGAGCCAGCGTGGGAGAATCGGGTCACTCACTAGCGGCTCCGCCTCGCCAGAGGGCGCTTCTCCAGCGCGCACGAGTCGCCATGCGTCGAGCGGCCCGCCCGGCCGCCACGGCAATGGATTCTCGTTTTCCCCAAAAAGCCGCGAAACGAGCGGCGCCGTGAGGAAGGTGCGTTGGCTGCTGCCCTGCAGGTAGCCGAACACCGGGCCGAGTGCGGGATCGATACGCAGCGCGACAGACGCCTGCAGAAGGTCGGATTCACTCTCTGAAAGGCGGAAGAGTTTTGTGAGGCGTTGCAGCGGACCTGCGGAATCCGATTCCAGCCATCGGTCTGCGGCGGCGATGGCTTCGCGCCAGACGCGGCCCTCACCGGATTGCTGCCACGCGCGCTCACGAGCACGTACGTCAGGATCGTTGAAGAAATCCTCGTGCGAAAGCTCGCAGGCCGTCCGATTCAGCGAATCCAGCCAGGCTTTGCGGCGCCGCGCTCGAAGCCAGACGCGCTGAAGCATTCCCTCCAGCGGATCGATGGCAAAGGGCGATTCGTCCAAGGCGTCAGGAGGTGGTTCCGGCGCCGATGCGGCTGGTTCGTCCATGAATGCAGTTTGCATCGGAGTCAGGGCAATTCGATCCAGAAAGGTGGCGATTCCGCGCCGTTTACGATGAGCCGGAAGGAGTGTGCCTCGGGTGTGACAGGCGCGAGATTCAAGCCGGTGTGCGGACGGAGGGTGACTTGGTTCGGGCCGGACACGCTGAATTCGCCGGGGTTTGGAATCGGGGCGATGGTCGTCTGCGTATAGGCGACGCCAGCCAGACTCACGCGCACGTTGTCCGAGTTGAAAGTCAAGGTCGTAAGGTCGAATTCCGGGCCGAGGTCCACCAGGATGTTCCCGCCGGCGACCGTGAAGGAAACGATGCGTGGCACGATCGCGAAGGCCGTTTCGTTGCTTGCAGACACGATCTGCTTGAGCTGTCCGAGCAGGACCGTTTGTTCTGTGACCACCTGCACGCGCGCGGAGTAGATGCCGGGAAGCACGTTCAGCGTTTGCACGATGCCGCCGGGTGTGCGGACATCGAGTGTCGAGCGAAACTCAACCTCGACGGCACTCGTGGTAAAGCGCACGGACCAGTTGGGATTGAGCGAAAGATCAACCGGCGCTTCATCGATGGGCGCGGGCTGCACTTGCCAGCGGCTGTTGCGCAAGATCAGCATCCGTGAACGACCGATGGCAAGATTGGTGCCGAGCAGTCGAAAGCGGCGGTGTTCAGCGGGAGGATTGACCCGATCATCAAGGACCGCGCGCGCCGGCGAGGCTTCGATTGGCGGTGGCTGGCCGCCACCCGCGATGGCCGGAAGCGTAAAGCGCATCGCGCTCGTGCTGGTGCGCAAATCGGGCGAACCAAGTTGTTGGAGATATGCGCCGAGACTGAGGACGATACCAGGCACAGTTCGCGGCAACTCGGGCTCGAGGAAAATAACGCGCACCTCATAATAAGCGGAGAGCGTCGTAAGCTGCTGGTCTTCGGTCGTCCAAAAGCCGACAGCGTCCTCGGGCGAAACGGGTCGGAAAATGACCTGGATGGAATTATTCCGATTCCGCAGGTTTGGCGGGAGAATCTGGATGCTCGTACCGTTGGGTTGGGGGATGGCGGTGTGGTCCGTGATCACGGGGTTGTCGTGAAAAGTCTTCAACGCCATGCCCATCATCTCCTGCTGCCGGAGTGCATCGGCGGCGCTCTGACCGTCGTTGTGGTGCGCGGTAAGAATATAGAACAAGCACAGGCTCATCGGCGCTTTCGCGACATTGGGAGGATCGTTGCCTTCGCCGATGGCGTTCTTGTAATAAGGGTCTTCGTTGACGTGGTAGAGATGGAGGCTCAACCGGTTTTGCAGTCCGGGATCGATACGGTCGGGGCGCATCGGCAGGACCGTCACGTCCGGGCCGAGCCCTTGCTGGAGGTGACCATTCATATAGGCCTCGAGCAGGACGATGAGCGCGCTCGTGACGTCGGCTAGATTCCCGAAAGCCATAAGGCATCAGCGGTGGCGGATCGAGAAGGCGAGGTGTTTGGCCACTCCGCGAAGTGGACCGATTTGGGAAACGGGCACCGAACGCGGGGGCGCTGTTGAAGCGGGTTTGGACGTGGACCTTTCCGCGGCGGGCGGAACAACGTCGACCTGAATGTGATTGATGACCACACTGGACCGCGCGGGTTCAGGAGAAAGTTCGGGTCCAACCGGCTCGCGGCGGCGAGCGGTTTGGCGCTGAGTCAGCGGAGGGAGCTCCGGCAACTGCGACTGTTCTGAACGGCTGACCTCGGGAAAGCCGTGCGCCGAGGCTGTTGGCTCGCCCGCTTGAGGCACGGTATTTACGGCGATCATGGGTGTGCCAGGATCCGCTTTGGAGGTCGCAGGAACCGCCTTTTGAGGCACGCGCCGCTGCTGCTGCGCCGAATATCCGGTCGCGCCATATGCGGGATGCGGTGCTTGAACGCCGGACTTTTCCACTGGTTCCGGAACTGGTTCGGGAGAAGCCAATGAATTCCCGGGGAGCGGTTTCGGATCCTGCCGCGAAATATTCGAGGCGGCCGCGCTAGACGTGTTGATTGCCGCATGCCGGATTCTCAAAGGGTCAGAGGCCGATTCCCGTTGCGCCTGATGTGGCGAATCCGGCCGCTTCGCTGGCGATTCGTCGATGGATGGATTCGGTGAAGATGAATGAGGAAGGGGGTTTGCGGGCGTTTTCTTGGGAGCCTCCGGTTCAATGCGTGTTGCCGGTTCCATTGATAGGGGCGGCGGTGTCTCAGATGCCGAGGTGCCGCTTGCGAGGGTGTCTTCAAAGTTCCAATCCATGTCCGTCAGGGTGAGCCGTTGATCGCGCTCCGCGATCGGGGATCGGCTCCGAACTGCCGGCGAAAGTGTCCCGCGGCTTCCCGTCAGAGCAGCTCCGGCGGCGATCTGTGAAAGATAGGCTGGCATTGAAACGTCTCTCGTTGAACGCACGTTGAGTCAGAGCTCAGGTAGCAGCAGCTGCACATGCAGCCTTCGGTCATCGCGATTCATGCCGAGAATCTCGGCCCGGCTCCAACCGTAGCTCTTCGCGAGGTAGTGGATTTCGTAATTCAGAAATCGTCGCTCGGATGCGAGCGCTTCAAGGAAGAATCGCCGCACATGGAAATGTGTCGTTTGCATCCTCCGGCAGTGCGGGCAACTCGCGTTCAACTCCTGCGAGATGAGCGGACCGCAGGCTTCCATGAACCCGTCGAGGACGTCGGGATCGGACTCGAAATCCCCATGGAGAACACAACGCGAGCGCAGTTCGCGGGCGGCCTCCGCGACGTCAAGATCGGCCACCGCCAATTCGTCGATCCCCGTGGGCAGCCGGAATTGCCGGCCATCACTCAGGGTGAACACACCGTTCTCGTCCGGCCCGTCAATGTCCGGGTGGCGATGTTGTTTTCCACATTCTTCGACGAGCGTGCCGAGGTCGAATGAAAGATCGAAACTGCGCCCGCAACGCGTGCATTGCAGCGAACTCTCGATCCGTTCGCCATAGTAGGCGCACTGGAGCTTCGCGGCGATCGCTTCGAGATCGCATACGGCCAGTTCGCGGGACCGGCCCGGCGGCACGCAACCGTCCTCTGATTGCACCGCCAGCCCATCCAGAAAATCACAGAAACCCGTCCGCCCCACCGGATCGAGATTCAACTCATCGCGTCCTTCCAACGCCCGCAGACGGAGACGGCGCGCGCCTGCGATTCCGGAATTGAGGCGAATCTCGAACACGCAGCAAATGCTTAAGTTTCGGCGACTTCCACAACTGACTCATCCCGCTGGAAGCCCTCGTTCTGGACCGTGATGGACTCGAAGGCGATGGCATTGGCATTCGCGTCCAGCTCGGGCAGCGCGGTAAATTCCGAGACCCAGCAGCGAAAGACATTGTACGCTTTCACCACGGTTCCCTGGAGATTGAGGAGTTCAATGGTGATGTCTTTGCGAAAATTCGCGAGTGAGACAGCGCCGTCGCCCTGGTGGTTATAAACGAGATTCGCCCATTCCCGGAATTCTACGGCGAAACTGACGCCGCGTTCGAGCATGATGGGCTCGAATTTCGAACTGGCAGGCGAATGGCGCGGAGTACTTAAGTCGCCGCCTTCGCGATGGCTGACGACTTCGGTGGTGCGCTTGAGCGCGCCGACTTTGCTGACGCCCGCGACGACTTGTCCGTCCCACTTCACGCGGAACTTGAAGTTCTTGTACGGGTCAATCCGAGTGGTATTAACGGTGAACTGAGGCATGGCTTATTTCCAAGGATGAATGTTGAGGCGGCAGGCCCGTGATTAGACCTGCACCTGCCCGGCGAGTTGCTGGAGTGTGATGATCACGAATTCAGCCGGCTTCAGCGGCGCGAAGCCGACAACGACATTAACGATGCCGAGATTGATGTCGTTTTGTGTGGTTGTTTCGCTGTCAACCTTCACGAAGTAGGCATCGCTCGCTTTTTGCCCCTGGAAGGCGCCCCGGCGGAACAGGCCATTCATGAACGCACCGGCCGCGAGTCGAATTTGGGCCCACAACGGTTCATCATTAGGTTCGAAAACGGCGAACCGAAGCCCGCGGTAAAGACTTTCCTCGAGGAATAACGCCAGCCGTCGCACGGGGACATATTTGTAGTCGTCGTTCCCCGAGTTATCGAAACCCACCATTGTCCGCGCGCCCCACGAAACGACGCCGTTTGGAAAGACGCGAATGGCGTTCACTGCGAGCGGATTGATGATGCCATTCTCCGGATCGGACATGACGCGCTGCACGCCGCGCACATTGCGGATCGTCGCCTCGGTCCCCGCCGGGGCTTTCCACACGCCGCGATTCGAGTCGGTCCGGGCCATCAAGCCCGCGATGGAGCCGCTTGGCGCGATCGCTCGTGTCGTTGCGGCGTCGGCGACGAGCACCTGCGGCCAATACACCGCGGCATGGTCGGTGGTGATGCCGATGCGGAAAGCGGCAATTCCGCTGCTTACGTCGGCGATGGAATTCCAACCGGTGCCGGCGTCTCTTGGCGGATCAACGAGGAGGAACGCGCGGCGCTGCTGGCAGAAGATACTTGCGGCGCCCCAGAGGTTTTGCATGGCATTGTCGTTCTGAGTCGCGGCGCGCGGCAGGATCATGATGTTGAACAGGTCCACGGCGCTATCGAGGATGGCGTACGCGGCATCGTAGTTCGGGGGCAACGGTGTGGTCCCGTCGCTGCCGTTGTTGCCCGCAGTGGTCTGGTACTCTCCGAGCGCGTTGTTATCGAGGCTGTAATAGCGTGTGTTGTTGCGATTTGCGCCGATATCCAGGCCGTTGTTCGCGGCGCCAAGATTGTAACCACCCCCGCCGCCGTCATCCGTTAGGAGAGCCGTTGCCCTGGCGTTGGCATCGCCGAAAGTCGGGGTCAGGACCAGCCGGTATCCGTGCAGAGCGGCGCTCCACTGGAAGTCGGGATCGAGGCCGGCCTCGACGTTGATGGCGTCCTCGATTTGTCCAAGTCGTGCAGCGAAATTGTTCAGGGAAACCGTCGGCCCGTCCACTAGCAACCCGCCGACGACGGTGGCTGGCGTGAGGGCGATCGGATTTGTCGGAGTGTGCGAGTCGATCGAGTCGTCGAGTTGATAGTTTGTAATGTCCCCTGGAACGCGACTTGCCAGGGCCGTGAACGCATCGAACCATACCGGGTCCGTGGGATCGAGCGGGCCGGGGCGAAACACAAGTCCGCTTGCCATCGGCCGCAGCGCGGCGTAGCCATCCACCGCTACCGCGCCGCGCTCGACTGTCAGCTCGAGGACGGACGCGATGTCGTCCGCGGCGCCAGGGCTGAAGACGACAGAGCCGTCGGTGGCATCGGTCCGGATGCGGAGGTAGCTCGCAGGATTGCCGCCGTTGGCGGGGCCGACAGGCATATCCACCGCGACACCGAGGCCGAGGCCGAGCGCGCTCAGGCGGTTGTCGATCGCCTGTTCGAGCGCCACCCGCGGGTCGGTTGGCCCGGGGATGGCGGCCAGGGTCACGTTGACGAATGGCATGCTATCAACGCTCACGCGAAACTGGCCAGCCGCTCCACCCGCGGTCGCCGCGATGGCAGCATTGATGCTCGCGCGCAGATCATCGACCGGCGCATCGACAGCGTTTCCAAAGAGCCGGCCCGACAGCGTGTAACCGCTGAAAGTTTCATTAGCCACGTTAAGCGCAGCGGGCAATGCCGCGTTCACGAGCGCGGATTGCTGCGTGAGCACATCGACGGCGAAGCGTCCGCTCGCCGGGTTCATGCTCAGCCCCGAATACGCTTCCTGCGCTTCCTCAACGAGATTGCCATTCGCGTCTGCGAATTGCCGGAATACCCGCAGGTTGAAAGACGCTTCCGGCGACACAGTATCGTAATCGACCTCTACACGCAGGCTCTGGCCGATTACGCCTTCTTCCTTTGCGGTAAGAGACAGCACTTGCAGGCCGAACTCGTTTTCGATCGTCGCGCGCGCGGCGAGAGCACCGTCTGCGATCCGCAGGATGTAGGCTTGCTGGCCACCGTTGAAGAAGAATTGCCGAACTTGGTCGGTCATCTCGCTGACCGACCGGTCGTTGCCGTAGTTGCGCTCGTATTCTGTGAAGCTAAGGACGCGCACAGGGGTATCGACACGCCCGCGATTGATCATGCCAATGAAGGCGGCAATGGACGTGGAGACTCCGGTAATCGTCCGCACACCGGACGGAACTTCCTGGACGTAAACCCCGGGGTAGGTTGGTTGGATTGGCATGAGCTGGTGCTGGTGATGACGGTTTGTTTATTGCAGGGCCGGTCCCTGATGTGATCGCGAAGCGCCGGGCCGGTCTTAAAATTTGACCAAGCTCCGCACACCCGATCACAGCCGGGACTTTCTTAAAAGGGCGTCTCTCCCTCACGCCGCTTCGGCTTCGGCCAGGCAACGGCTGTCGATCACGACGCGCGCGGAGTGCAGAGCTTCCAGAAAAATGGTGACGCGCGTGCTGTCGGCGAACTCCCGCTCCAACACGCCGAGCAGTCCCTTGAAGGGCCCTTCTTCGACGCACACGCGATCGCCTGGCCGCAGACGAGGCGTCCCGATCTCGACCAAGCCTTCGTCGTTCGTGCGCGCCCTAATCGCCTCAATGATAGCGTCGTCCACAGGCAACGCCAGGCGCCCCGAACTGACGACCCGGAGGACGCCGAGTGCGTAGCGGACTTGATCGAGGCGCGTTGCGGGAACGAACCGCGCAAAGAAGTAGCCGGAGAAAAGTGGTCTGATCCGCGCCGCGCGGGCGCCGTGGCGATAGGCGCGCTGCCTCAGTCTCGGCAGCAGGGTCTCGATCCCGAGTCGTTCGACGTTGGCCACCGCAAAAGCCTCGCGATTCGGCGTCGACTGGATGGCATACCAATGCGCCTGTCGCCACCAGTCATTGCGGGGAACAGCGCTCAACCGTGACCTACTGCCTCGAGAGGATCGCACAATCCACTAGATCAGCATTGGGCGTGCCATGGAGCGTGGGGCGGGCGGTTCCATGCTGGTAGCGCGGCATATGTCGTTGATTCTCAGCAAAATGCGATGCGTGTCACCTGTGGCTCGGCGCCGGAAAGCTCTGGCGGCTGAGGGCGTTTGAGTCGGTTGTTTTTGTCCATGGGTACGTCCTCGAAATCACTGGTTCCGCCGCACACGCCCTTCGCCTGTGAAGCACGAGAACAAGGCAGCCGTGGTAGGATATAAAAGTCCTAGCGATGGCACAAGAATGTCCTGGATGGTCGACGGTTGCGAGGAAAGCCGCCGCAGGGTTTTAGTCGTCCCCGTTCCTTGAGCGATAACGCGCTGCCTCAATCCCATGCTTGCGGATAAGCTCCCAAAATGACCGACGATTCTTTCCGGCGGCCCGTGCGGCACCCGAGATATTGCCACGATGTACCGAGAGCAGACCTTCGATATAGGCGCGCTCGAACTGCAAAATGGTACGCAATTTGGCGGAACGAAAGTCAGTCGGAAACGCATCCTCGTGACCGGGAAGGTCGATGTCCCGGCCAGAGACAGCGTGGCCTCCGGACATGACAACGGCGCGCTCTACCACGTGCTCAAGTTCGCGCACGTTGCCCGGCCAGTTGTAACACAACAGTTTCCCCATGGCATCGTCGCTGAAATTGGCCCCTGGGTGGTTCGCAAATTTGCGCAGGAAGAAACGGGTCAGCGTCGGGATGTCTTCCCGCCGCTCACGGAGTGGCGGCAGGCGGATGGGAAGGGTGTTAAGGCGGTAGTAAAGATCGCAACGGAATCGTCCCTCTCGCACATCGTGCTCCAGACCCGGGTGCGCTGCGGCGATCACCCGCACATCGACCCGGTGTAGCGAAGCCGCACCCACCGGGCGCACCTCTTTCTCCTGGAGAAAACGCAGGAGCTTCACCTGCATGTGTGGCGAGAGCGAAGGGACTTCATCGAGGAAAAGAGTGCCGCCCTCCGCCTCGCGGATCATTCCACGAGACGCGGCATGCGCGCCGGTAAATGCGCCGCGTTCGTGCCCAAAAAACTCGCTCTCCGCCAGTTCAACAGGGATGGCGCCGCAATTGATCGGTACGAACGGGCCGCCCGCCCGCGGGCTCAGATCGTGAACGGCGCGCGCAAAGAGTTCTTTGCCGGTGCCCGTTTCACCACTGATCAAGACGCCGGCATCGCTTCCGGCCACGAGCGGCAATCGCTCAACCTCTGTCAAGAAAGCAGGGCTTTGGCCGATGAGCGGCGAACGGCCCTTGGGCGGCTTGGAATGCAGCGTCGCGGCGCCTCGATGCGGGCGGGCGAGCAGGCGCCAGATGCGCGGAAAGATCTCGCCGGGTCGCACCGGTGGCAGAACGAAATCGTCGACTCCAGCTTTTAACAGTGCGAGCGCGTCTTCCGGTCCGCCTTCGGCGATCACGGCGATGACGGGGATCCGCAGTTCCCCACGCTCAGGAACGTCGAGCATGGCTCGCGCCTCGCTGAGCGTACACCGGCGCAAGAGTAGAACCACGACATGCGGCTGGAAGGACACCATTGCCATCTGGGCGTCGCGGATGCCTGTCTTCACGCAAAGCTCAGAGCCGGGATTCCCGTCTGCCTCCAACGCAGTCGTCAACGCCAACGCGATGCCGTTCGGTGGATCCGCGTCCCAAACCATAATTCTCTGGGGGTTCATACCGTTTAAATTCGGAGTAGAAGGTTTCCCTTGGCAGGAGCCGCTACTGGGCCGTCGCCCAACGCCTTCACGCGCCAATGGATGCCGGGACCAGAAGAGGCAATCTCTTCGCGCCTCTCAACGATCAAGTCGCCAGCGTGAGCGTAGCCTGCTTTCTCCTGGCTAGGGAGTAAACCACGGGTCTTCGTGATGTGGGCTACATTCGCAGCCATTCTCCTGACGCCGTGTACCAATCTCCGCCGTCGGAGTCGCGTTTTGGGGCAGTGCGAGCAGATCACAGCGATCAGCCTCGCCCGAGGCGCCATCTTCTCCCTTTCTGCAAGGACACGCTCCCTGCGTGTTACCCCCTTCTGAACCGCAAGCTTCGATTGCGCAAAACTCGTTTGCTTTTCCACCCTGCCAATCTAACGAGACAAATAACTCAGGACTACCTGATTCTGAAGCGAACGAGCGCGTGCGGCGCTCGTGACGTGTTTGGTCCACGGCTCGGCGCAGTCTGCGGCTTGAGGTAAGCTCCCAGGAACCGTAGGTACACGTCCAAGTCCTTGAGCCTGTTCACGGTCCTGCCTGGCACCTCCAGACGGCAACCATCCTGATTTATCGCGTGAGCCCAAGTTCGTTGGGCAAATCTTTGATCGCGAACGAATCGCCGCTGGAGCCGATGACGGGACTCGAACCCGTGACCTGCTGATTACGAATCAGCTGCTCTACCAACTGAGCTACATCGGCATCACTGCGACGGCAAAAAACGACGGACGACGATATTGCACGGTTTGGCCGGGCGGGCAAGCGCGGTTATCGTTCCTCATGCCGAAAGGTTGCCGAGGGGTGGGACGCCTGTGTCTGTCAAAACATACCGGGATATAACAAGCGGACGGCTGACAGCTGCACCGGTTCATAGACGTATTGGAAAACATTCCAAGCAATGATGATCCCAGCCCAGCTCGTCGTGGGGGTCCATAAAAAGCTTTGCAAGGTTTCAGCCAGCTTCCCGCGGACGAATAAAAGCGGAAGAGAGCTGCCGTCCAGCGGCGGAAGGGGTAGCAGGTTGAAGCAGCCCAGGAGAAGATTCAGCGAAAAGAACAGGCTGACCATTTCTGCAGCGAAAACAGCCATGCCATCTCCACTGCCTTCGGTGACGGTCAGGAAGTCAATTGCCGCCGGTACGCTGAAAACACCGGCGCCGATGCCGATTTTGATGAGGATGGCGCTGATGATGACGAGCAGAAAATTGGCTGCCGGTCCAGCGAGGGCCATAAGAGCAGAGCGTTGTGGGAACTGCAGCGCCCAGCGCGGGTTATACGGGGCACTGGCCCAGCCGATCATCCAGCCGGACATGAGGTAAGTAGCCAGGGGAACAACGACCATGCCAAACGGCTCGCGTTTGATGTGTGGCGCCGGGTTGAGCGTTACCTGTCCGCTGCGAGCCGCTGTGTCGTCGCCGAGTTTAAGCGCGGTCCACGCGTGAGCGGCTTCGTGTAGCGTCGTGGAAAACAGGAATACCAGATACCATTTGATGCCGTCTTCGAGATTGAACATGTCCTGCAAGGATGCAGAAGCGAGAGGGTGAAAGTCGAGTTCTGCGGAGAATCCTCACGTAGAGGCTCCGTGCCTGAACAATTGGCTTTGTGGGCGTCGTCATGAAGCTTCTATTTTCGGCGCCGGCCATGCATTTTGAGCGCGATGCATGTCTGGACCAAACGCTGCCGGGACGAAAATCTGGATGCCTGGAGGGATGTCATTCTGGAGTTACCAGGAGTTAATCCCACCTGTGTCGTGGCGACGTGGAAGCCAGGGAAGGTCTGGCACACGATTGAGGTTTTCGGGGAGTCAGCGGCGGAGCTGGCAGATATTTCGCGACTTTTAGGCGGAAGCGTTCGCGCGATTGCGGACGAAACCTGGAGCGCAGGATTAAAGAGAAAACGCGGAGCGATTCACATCCGAAACCGATTTTCGGTGGTGGAATCGGCTTCTGAAAATCCGGCGCGCCCGGAGATCGTGATTCCTGCGGGGATGGCGTTTGGGACGGGGGATCATCCAACGACGGCAACGTGCCTGCGTTTGTTGGTCGACGTGGCCGAACGACTGACAGCGAAAGGCAAATGGTCACTTCTGGACGTTGGGACCGGGTCGGGTGTGCTGGCGATTGCAGCCAGGATGCTGGGTGCAGACGTCGTGGAGGCCTTCGATTTTGATCCGAATGCGGTGCGGACGGCGCAGGAAAATGCGCAATTGAATCATATCACCGGCGTGAAATGGAGTGTCGCTGACGTGCTGAAATTCGAAGCGGTGAGGGATTTTCATTTGGTTGCAGCCAATATTTATAGCGAGCTCTTCCGCGAGGCCTGGCCGCGTCTGCAAAAGGCCGTGAAGTCGGACGGGTGGTTTTTATTATCGGGAATCCTGCGCGCACAAGCGGATGAGTGCGAAGCGGTTTTGCGCGGCTCCGGGTTTGTCGTTTTCCGCAAGGTCGTTCGCGGCAAATGGGTTACGATGATTGCGGAACGTGAAAACGGTGAAAGGATGGGCGCATGAATTTTGCGCGCCAATTCGCCAGCGATAATTATGCGGGGATTTGTCCGGAGGTTCTTGAGTCGTTTACTCAAGCAAACCGAGATCATGCGCCGAGTTATGGAGCGGATGAGTGGACGGCGAAGGCGGTGAACGATATCCGTGAGGTGTTCGAGACCGAGTGTGCGGTGCACTTTGTGTTTAACGGCAGCGCAGCGAATTCGTTGATCCTATCGTCCATGTGCGACTCATTCGGCGCGGTCGTTTGCCACGAATTCGGACATGTCGCGAATGACGAATGCAATGCGCCGGGATTTTTCAGGCACGGCCTGAGTTTGGAGCCGACCCCCGGCGCGAACGGAAAGCTGACGCCGGACCTGGTCGAGGCAACGGCGGTGAGGCGGACGGATGTGCATGCGCCGAAGGCACAAGCGTTGAGCATTACGAATGCGACCGAAGTGGGGACTGTTTACTCGGTTTCGGAGCTCGGCGCCGTCGTGGAGAAAGGAAAGTCACTCGGGCTCAAAACGCACCTCGACGGCGCGCGTTTTTCAAACGCCGTCGCAAGTCTGGAGGTCGCTCCGGCGGAAATCACATGGCGGGCTGGTGTGAATGCGATGTGTTTTGGCGGGACGAAGAATGGCATGGGTTTTGGAGAAGCGATCGTGATTTTCGACCCGGAACTCGCCAGAAACTTTGATTATCGCGTCAAACAGTCGGGACAACTCGCGTCCAAGCACCGGTTCCTTTCTGCGCAATGGCACGGATTTTTGCAGCATGGCGTCTGGCTTCGTAACGCCCGCAACGCCAACGCCGCAGCGCAGCGTTTGCGAGTCGGTTTGGAGAGTCTCACCGGGGTGGAAATAGCATTTCCGACTGAAGCGAATGCGGTCTTTGCCTACCTGCCATCGGGAACGGTCAAGGCGTTACATGCCTCCGGACGAAAGTTTTACACAGATGTTGGCCCAAATGGGTGCGCGCGTTTGATGTGCGCCTGGGACACGACATTCGAAGACGTGGATGGTCTTGTGGAGCAGATTCGAACGCTCAAAGCTGACTCTTAACGCCAGGCGCTCTGCCTTGAACGTTGAAAGTTGAGTTCCCGACGCTCAGTTCCAGATAAAATGCTCCAACTGCAGTCGTTTCATCCGATCAGCCGCTTCCGTAGCTCGCGGACCGCTCGAGTCGGCCAACTTGCGGTACACGGCTACCGCGGCATCCCATTTCTCGCCGGCTTCCAGGATTTGAGCGGCATCAAACCCGGCCCGGTAAAACCATAGATATTCAGGCTCCGTGGAATCGCCTTTGGGATTGATCACGTCGTAATACGCCACGAGTGCCTCATCCATTCGGCTTAATTTTTCGAGCGATTTCCCTTTCTTGTAGAGCGCCAGATTTCGCCAATAAAGCGCGATGGAAGGCGTCGTTGCCAGCGTGTCAAAAACGGCGACTGCTTTCTCGTAGGCTTTGGGGTCGTTTACGCCTTCCAGATAAAGCGTCTCGCCCTTGCGTGCGAGTGCAGCCGCAGCGAGATCGGGGCCAGGGTGTTGCGAAAGAAGATCGTCCAGGAGGACGATGGCGTCATCAAGTTTCCCGGTATCCCGTTTGACGATGGCTTGCTCATAACGAGCCCACAAACTCAAAGGACCTTTCATCCGCACAACTTGGTCGAGGGTGTCGATCGCACCATCGATGGCGTCGGGATTCATGGTGCGAATTGCGGAGCGAGCGGCCAGGAAACGCGCTTTCTCCAACAGGGGAGAATCTTTGAAATCTTTGGCGACCAATTCGAATTGAGTTTGCGCGTTCGGAAAGTCCTCCTGGCGAAAATAAATCTCCCCCCTTTTCATCCGGACATCGGCAACGAGGGGCGACTTGGGATATTTCTCAATAAAGCTGGCCGCTTCTGCGAGCAAATCGGCATCGCTCGTTTGCCCCTGCGTATCGTGCAGAAAAAGAGCGAGATACGCTGCGCGTTCAGCAACGTCGGCGGAGGGGATCGACTGACTGGTTTGGTTCAGTTCTGCCGAAGTCGCGATCAGATCCGGGGGATTTGCCGTGAACGACATTTCAGCGAGCCCCAGATGAGCCATCGGAATCCGATCGCGTTCTGGGAAATCGCGAATGAACAAGTTGAACGTTTCCCGTGCCGCTTTTCGATCTCCGTAGCGCGCCTGGACCAGTCCTTCCTCGAGCAGCAGATCGCTTCGCATGCTGCTCTGCGGGAAGCGATTGCTAAATTCCTGATAGACTTCGACAAACTTCTTAAAGTCGCCGGTCTGTAATGTTGCGAGCGCACTGTTGTACAGAAGCGGTTCGGCATGGGCGAAGTTCGCCGCGGCGGCTTTCGCGAAGCGGTCCGCAGCGCTCGGGAAATCCTGGAGCATAAAATACGCGGTTCCTGCGCCGGCCTGAAGCCGGGCCACGATATCCGGCCAGGGATGTGCAGCGAGACCTTTGTCAAACTCGGCGATGGCCTCTGCTTCGTTGCTTTCGGCCATCAAAATGCGCCCGGTTTCAAGATGGACTTCGGGCAGCAACGGATGCGACGGGAATTTTTCGACCCAGCTTCGAAGGTCTTTCAGAGCCTGATCGTTGCCTCTTTCACGCTGGTCGAAATACGCGAGATAGAGCAGCGCAAGGGCTTGACGATTTTCGGGCGGCGCGTCCCGCCAACGGCGCAATTGCGTGGCGGATGGGTTGTCGTCGGCCTGATAAACGCGGTCCAACTCGGCGAAGACAGTATCCAGCCGCTTATTTCCTGGTTGTTCGGCGATGAATAATTCCAGCACGTCTTCAGCGGAGTCGCGTTGCCCCTGCCCTTGCAGGGCTCGCGCGAGCCCCACGTGGATGCTCGCAAGAATTTCAGCGGAGAGAAACGCGGGGTTTTCGCGGAGCTGTTCGAAGCGACTGCGCGCTTCGGGAAAATTCTTTTGAGTCAGCGCGAGCCTGGCGTGCAAATAACGGCCGAGCTGTTGGTCCGCCGTGGTTTTTGGGCGGAACTCGTTGAGCAGATTCGCGGCCAGAGCAATGTCGCCGGAGTCCAGTGCGATATCGGCCCGACGCAGCGTCGCAGCAATGCCAAGCTTATGGTCGTGAATGAGTTGCGCATAGACACTTGAAGCTTCCTTGGGGCGTCCCAGCCCACGCAAAGCCTCGGCTTTGGCGAACACCGCACGATCTCTGAAAGGCGAATCCATTGAGATCAAAGCTCCGAGCGAGTTCAATGCTTCCGACCACTCCCCAGAGGCAAGCTGCATCTGAACGAACAAGAACTGGCGTTCCGGCGTGTCGGGGGCTGATTGCAAAACTTTGCGGGCTTCCGAGACTGAACCAGCAGCAATGAGCGCGTCCGCGAGCCGAAAAGTGGCGGCAGCACGTTCATGCTCCGGTGGTTTTCCGGCGAGATATTCGCGAAGCTTCTGGATGCCGACCTGTGGAATTCCCTCTCCGATCGCCCGGACAGCTTCCGTGTAAAGCTGATCTTCGGCAGCCAGGTTGCCAGCGAGACAGAGCGCAAAGAGGGACGCCTTCCACGCACGGTTCTTGAATGATTTCCGGTGACCTGCAATCGCTTCTCCCAGCTTTTTCATCCCAGATACCTCCGTAGATATTTGCCTGTCTCGCTTTGGTCACAACGGGCCACCTGCTCGGGAGTGCCTTCGGCGACGATTTGCCCTCCGCCGGAGCCGCCTTCGGGACCCAGGTCGATCACCCAATCGGCGCATTTGATGACTTCCAAATTGTGCTCGATGACGATCAGCGTATTTCCCGACGCGCGCAGCCTGAGAAGCACCTCGAGCAACTTCTCGATGTCGGCAAAATGCAGGCCCGTTGTCGGTTCGTCCATGATGTAAACCGTTCTTCCAGTGGCTCTTTTGGCGAGTTCGGTCGCTAGTTTTACCCGCTGTGCCTCGCCGCCGGAAAGCGTCGTTCCACTCTGTCCAAGACGCAGGTATCCGAGGCCGACCTGCTCCAGGGCTGTCAATTTATCCGAGATCGCGGGCACCTGGCGGAAAAAACGGCTCGCCTCATCAATGCTCATGTCGAGCACATCAGCGATGTTTTTGCCCTTGAAAGTCACTTCCAGCGTCTCGCGATTGTAACGCTTGCCGCCGCAAACCTCGCACTCGACATATACATCCGCCAAAAAATGCATTTCGATGCGGATCATGCCGTCGCCCTGGCAATTTTCGCAACGACCGCCTCGAACATTGAAGCTGAAACGGCCTGAGTTGTATCCGCGAATTCGAGACAACGGCAGCCCTGCAAACACCTCGCGAATCGGCGCAAACGCTCCAGTGTAAGTCGCTGGATTTGAACGCGGCGTCCGGCCGATCGGCGTCTGGTCGATGACAATGGCCTTATCCACCTGGTCGATGCCCGCAATGGCTTTATGCATTCCAGGCCGCTCTTTGGCGCGGTAAAATTGGCGAAAAAGCGCCCGACGCAGGATGTCATCGACGAGCGTGGATTTGCCGCTGCCGGAAACGCCAGTGACGCAGGTGAATAACCCGAGTGGAAACGCGGCGTTGATATTCTTGAGGTTGTTTTCCTGCGCGCCGGTGACGGTGAGCCATCCGACGGAATGCCTTGCATCGGCCAAAAGATCCTCGCGCGGGCGGAACCGCTCCTTGGGAATGGCAATCCGCTGGCGTCCGCTCAGGAATGCGGCAGTAAGAGATGTTTCGTGCTTAACCAGCTCAGCGAAGGTGCCTTCCGCCACCAAATACCCTCCGCGTGGACCGGCGCCCGGGCCGAGATCCAGAATGTAATCGGCGGCACGAATCGTGTCCTCGTCATGTTCGACGACGATGACGGAATTGCCCAGATCGCGCAGGCGCCGGAGCGTGCCGAGGAGCCGCTCATTGTCGCGCTGGTGGAGCCCAATCGAAGGCTCGTCGAGAACGTAAAGAACGCCCGCCAAACCGGAACCGATTTGGGTGGCAAGCCGGATCCGCTGGGCCTCGCCCCCCGAGAGTGTGCCGCTTTCGCGATTCAAGGAAAGGTAACCGAGCCCGACTTCCCGGAGGAATCCGAGCCGGTTGTGAATTTCGCGCACAACTTCCTCAGTGATGGTCACTTGCTGCGGCGTTAAGTGCAGTTCTTCGACAAACTTGACCGCTTCATCAATGGTTTGCTGGCAGAAGGTGTGGATATTGAGAGCCGCATCTTTTGAACGGACGGTTACGGCCAGTATCTCCGGCTTAAGTCGAGCGCCGCCACAAGTCGGGCATGGACGGCGCGACATGAATCCACGCAGTCGATTCTTCGTGAATTCACTTTCTGTTGTCTCGTAAAGCCGCTCCATTTGCGGCACGACTCCCTCAAAGGCACGATTCACGGATTTGCCATTGGCGTTCATTTTCATCGGGATCGCCCGGTCCCCGGTTCCGAAGAGGACAGCTTCACGGAAATGCTCTGGCAACCGAGCCCACGGCCGATCAGTTGGCACTTTAAAGTGCTCTACGAGAGCGCTTTGCAGAGTTCGATAATACGCCAGCATCCGCTTCGTGCCTTTGCTCCAGGCCGTGATTGCGCCGCCATCGAGCGATTTAGCGGGATCGGAAATGAGCAAATCGGGATCGATCACCTGCCGGGTGCCAAGTCCGTGGCAATCCGGGCAGGCGCCAAGGTGGCTGTTGAAGGAAAAGTGTTTGGGGGTTGGCGGGATCATCGTGAACCCGGTCCGTGGATTGCAGAAATTGGTCGAAAAAATCGCTTCATCCCATTGTTCGGAAGGCGCGCTCGAGGGCTGTGACAAGAGTCGGAGCTGGTTCTGACCCCATTTCAGCGACGTTTCGACGGAATCCGCCAGGCGCGCGCGAATTCCTTCCCGAACGACGAGTCGGTCCACGACGACTTCGATTGTGTGTTCTGCGTCGCGGGCGAGTCGCAGCGGCTGTTCGGAGGGTGGGGTGTTCAAATCGACCATCTTGCCGTCGACGCGCGCACGGACAAATCCTTCGCGTTTCACTTTCTCGAGAACATCGCGGAACTCGCCTTTTTCACCCGCCACGAGCGGTGCCAGCAAGATGAGCCGCGTGCCTTCGGGATTTGCGAGGATTTGATCGACAATTTGTTGCGGAGACTGTTTCCCGACTGGCTCGCCAGTTGCCGGGTCGTGCGGTTCTCCCACCGACGCGAAAAGCAGGCGCAGGTAATCGTAAATTTCTGTCGTTGTTGCAATTGTTGACCTCGGGTTCGCTCCGGAGGACCTCTGTTCGATGGCGATTGCAGGCGACAACCCTTCGATAAAATCGACATCCGGCTTTTGCATTTGATCGAGAAACTGCCGCGCGTACGCGGATAAACTCTCCACATACCGCCGCTGCCCCTCGGCATAGAGCGTGTCGAAAGCGAGCGACGATTTACCGGAACCGCTCATGCCCGTGATAACAACCAGGCGTTCCCGAGGGATTTCCACCGTCAGGTTTTTCAAGTTGTGCTGGCGGGCACCGCTGATTTTGATAGTCTGAGCTGGCATTGGGAGCTTTGACTCGAATTTTCAACCAAAGCACAACCCCATTTCTGCCTCCAGCCTATTCTTCTCGTCTGCCGAAACCATGACCGAGCCTTCCGCACAGCCGTCGCCTCCGGGCAGTTTCGACGAATTGATCATCGAATACCGCAAGCTGCGGCACGATGTGAACAATTCACTCGCTGCGATGATGGCGCATGCGGAACTTGCCGAGCGACGCCCGGACTATGTTCCGAAACTCATCGAAATTGTGCTTGAGCGCTCACAGTTGACAGTTGAGCAAATGGCGGTGTTTCATGAGAAAATGGAAAAATTCAAAATCGCCAAGGGTAGGTAGAAGCTCGACGACAGAAGTCCAAATTGGACACTTATGAGCTTTCTCCTTTCACTTCCCGCCTTTCGCGCTTTACTGAGCACACTTTGCCCAAGTTACTGAGATTCACTAACTTAACCCGCGACACTGAGATCGGCGCAAATTGTTACTTCCTGGAATGGGGCGACAAACGGATTGTTATCGACAGCGGGATGCATCCGAAACTTGAAGGCTGGGATTCGTGTCCTGATTACACGCCCATCGCTGACTTCGACCTCGACGCGATTTTTCTAAGTCATGCCCACCAGGATCATGTTGGGACGATGCCTTTGCTTATGCGCCAACAGCCACGGGCCAAGGTGTTTATGACATATCCAACTGGTCGACTGGGCGACGTGATGCTGCATAATTCCGTCAACGTCATGGTCCGCCAGCGTGAAGAAACCGGAAACCCTGCTTATCCACTGTTTACCCATCGGGAGGTCAACAATGTGGTTTCGCGATGGTCGTATATTCCGCTCCGGCACCAGATGAATCTCGAGGGTGACCGCGCAGTCCCTGATCCCGAGGAGCTTACATTCGAAATGATCGACGCCGGTCACATTCTAGGCTCGGCGGGCATCATTTTCCGATTCGGCGGGCGCACTGTTCTTTACACCGGCGACGTGAATTTTGGCAACCAAACGCTTAGCCAGGCGGCAAAATTCCCGGAAAAAGACATCGACGTTCTCGTCATTGAAACCACCCGTGGAGACAATCCGACGGCGCCGGCCTGGGCCCGCGAGGCCGAGGAAAAACGTTTCGGTCAAGCCGTGTGTGAAGCCTTCGATCGTGGAGGATCAATCCTCATTCCGGTCTTCGCCATCGGTAAGACGCAGGAAATTTTGACCATCCTGCACAAAATGCGTTGCGCTGAACAACTGCCGGATTCTGTCCCGATCTACATCGGTGGTCTCAGCGCGAAAATGACAATGATTCATGACGAACTGTCCCGGGGAGTGCCGCGCCAACACGCTGGGTTGCAGCTGTTGGACACGGTCGCGCCGTACATCCTCGGCGGTAAGGAGGCTCAGAACGCCTCGCCTGGACGTGGCAAGATTTTCGCCATTTCAAGCGGCATGATGACTGAGAAGACGCTGTCCAATGTTTTCGGCCGCAAGTTCCTGAGTGACAAAATGCATTCCGTTTTCTTTGTCGGCTACGCCGATCCCGAGTCGCCGGGCGGCAAGCTTCGGGTCGCTCCGCATGGCAGCGAAGTCATCCTCGACAAGGATGAACCACCGGTGCGCGTCGATGCCTCCCTTGAAAAATTCGACTTCAGCGCGCATTCGGGTCGCGAACAGATTCTAGATTACATCCTGCGTGTCCACCCACCTGTGGTCATCCTGGTCCATGGCAGCAAACAGGCCGTTGCCTGGTTCGAAACGCAGCTCCGGGAAAAAGCCTCGGATATCAAGGTCATCGTCCCGGCACCGGGCGTGCAGATCGAGATCTAAGGCTTATTCAGCCCTGACAATGCCGTCGTCGAGCCAGTTGAAGCGGTCCGCGAGTAGTTCTTGAGCGAGTAGGTAACCCTGGGTGTCTGTGTTGCTGTGCAGGCCGTCGAGCGCGGCACGGATGCGAAGACGGGCATTTCGGCAGAAATAATCGGCAAGCGGCACCGCGCTGCGGTTTTCGTCATCGAAGAGGCTTTGGGCGCGGGCACACGTGGTTCCGATCGCGAACAATTCCGCGCCAATGACGACGCATCTACCTAGCAAAAGCTGACGATGCTGCAATGCGGGACCAAATCGCACCATGGCATGGAAAAGCGTCCGGGCGATGCGCCGCGCCGCGCGTGAGGCCGCATCGAGATGGGCCGCCAGGACCGGGTGGAACTTGCCTCCGGATGAACGCGAGGGCATCCACTGGCGCGGATACCACCCCGCGTAGAATAGTGTGGCGCGCGCGGCGACTTTGAGCCGAATGGAAGATGGCAGGCGCGAATCCATCGCCGGTGCGCAGACTTTCAGGTGCGGATCGAGCGCCTCACGGGCGATGAATAACCGCATGATCTCGCTTGATCCTTCGAAAATCGTGTTGATCCGGCAGTCGCGCAAAAACCGCTCGACGGGAATGCCGGGTTCGCCGCGCGCACTCAGTGATTGGGCTGTTTCGTAGCCGCGCCCGCCGCGTATCTGCATGGTGTCATTGACGATCCGCCACGTGGCTTCCGTCGCCCACATTTTGCAGAATGCCGCTTCGAGTCGGACGTCGGTTTGTTTGTCGCGATCGACCAGGCTCGCCGCGAAGAGCGTCATGGATTCCATTGCAAACGTGTCGGCCGCCATGTGCGCGAGCATTCCGGCGACGGCAGCGTGTCGCCCGATGGGCGCACCCCATTGTTCACGCTCGCGCGCCCACGCCCGGGAAATTTCCAGGCAACGTTTCGCCAGACCTGTGCACGCGGCAGGCAGCGTTAGCCGGCCGGTATTGAGCGTGGTCAATGCCACACGGAGACCTTTTCCTTCGGCTAGAAGAAGGTTCTCGCGCGGGACTCGGACGTTGTGAAACCGCAGCACCGCATTGTAGAGCGCTTTCAATCCCATAAACCGGCATCGATGTGCTACTTCGACGCCCGGCATGTCCATTTCCACGATGAACGCGCTGATTTGCTCTTTGGCATGTCCATTGACGATTTTCGGCGGCGTCCGGGCCATCACCACGATTACGCTGGCCTTGACGCCGTTCGTGCACCAAAGTTTTTCGCCGTTCAGCGTGAAACAGGAACCGTCCGCGTCCGGTTCCGCATGGGTCGTCATCCTGGCTGGATCGGATCCGGCGCCGGGTTCGGTAAGGGCGAATGCCGAGATCTCGCCGCGTGCGACGCGCGGAAGATATTTTCGGCGTTGTTCTTCATTGCCGAAAAGCAGGAGCGGCTGGGGCACACCGATGGATTGATGTGCTGAAAGCAGCGCGGTCAGATTTCCGCACCAGCTTCCAAGGAGCATGGCAGCCCGGCAATAATTCGTCTGCGACAGGCCGAGGCCACCAAATCGGTGTGGAATCTTGATACCGAATGCGCCGAGCCGGGCAAGACCGTGAATTACATCCTCCGGAATTTCACCTGTTCGGTCGATCTCGTCTGGATCGGTTTGATCGCGTAGAAACGCTTCCAGGCGTGAGAGAAAGGCATCGCCCTGGTCGCGATCTTCGTGCGACTGCGCAGGATAGGGGGCAACGGTCCCAAGATCGTAGCGCCCCATAAAAAGACCGGCGGCAAAGCCGCGATCGCTTGCCTCTTCACGGGCCGCTTCGGCGATCTCCAAAGCGGCGCGCTCGCCTGGAGACAGCTTCGAGGTGTCGATCGTATCGGTCTCCACGGGAGCGGAATCAGCTTTCATGGAATCGTGTGTTGTCTGCGGCGTGCCGCCGCAGCAAATCGCAGGGTTCGTACCGGATGCCTTCCACCGCGGCGAGCTCCTTCAAATCGTCCACAATGACCCCAGTTCCCCGGGCGTCGATTTCGCGGAGCGGGCCGCCGCGGAACGGCGCGAAACCGGCCCCCATCACCATGCCAAAATCCACGTCGTCCGGGCTGGCGACGATCTGTTCCTCGACGCAACGTGCGGCTTCGTTGAGCATGAGCAGCGTCATGCGGCGCTGAAGTCCCGCACGGTCAAGCGAGGCGGCGTGGTCGTTTTCTCGGAAACCGGTGATTTTTGGATTCGGTTTTGGATGTTCTTTACGGTGATCGATGTAGAAGCCTTTTCCGGATTTGCGCCCGAGAAATCCCGCTGCGATCAGGCGCGGCAGCACAGAAGGCATCGACAAATGGTCGGGCAATGCCGCAACCAGGGATTCCACGACGTGCATGGAGACGTCCGCGCCGATTTCATCGATCAGTCGCAACGGTCCCATTGGCATTCCGAAATCCAGCATCGCCTCGTCGATTTCCTCGGTTTTGGCGCCTTGGACGAAGAGATTTCCCGCTTCAATCAGATAGGGCAGCAGGACACGGTTGACGAGAAAACCGGGGCTGTCCTTTACCAAAAGGGGCAGCTTGCCAATACTTTGCACGAACTTGAGCGCCTCATTGATCGTGTCCCGCCGGGTTTGCGGACCGGCGATCACTTCCACGAGCTGCATGCGGTGGACAGGATTGAAAAAATGCATGCCTACGACGCGACCTGGGTCGTGGGTAGCGGAGGCAATTGCTGCGATCGAAAGCGCGGAGGTGTTGGTGGTGAGGATGGCATCCGGCGGCGCGCTGGCGTCGAGTTCGGCAAAGAGCTGTTTTTTAAGGTCGAGGCGTTCCTCGGCCGCTTCGATAATGACCCGAACACGCGACATGGGGAAAGGTCCTGCTGTCGGAGAAATGCGATCCAGCGCATCACGGGCTTCGAGCTTCGTCAACAACCCGCGATGAACACCATGCTCGGTCAGGGAGGCGATATTTTGCATTCCAGCGGCGATGCGATCCGGGGAAATGTCGCGCATCAGCACGCGATGCTCGCGCGCCGCAAGCCATTGGGCGATTCCGGAACCCATGACGCCAGCGCCGATGACCGCGACACGGTCGTTTTCTTCGCTCCCGATTTTCGATGCGACCGCATCCGAAATCGAGAGCGAAGGGAAGGCGTCGGCGGTGATTTTTTTCGCCCGTTCCTGGAGGAAAAAGAGGCGGACGAGGTTCCGGCAGGTCTCTGTGGAGGCGAGCTCCAGAACGGCATCGCGTTCACGGGCGAAGGACTGCGGATCGTGTCTCGAGGTTCCGGCATGGCTGACGACTTCCAGAGCTTTAAGTGGAGCGGGATAGTGGCCGCGGGTTCTGGCGAGCAGGCGAGTCCGGGTTGCCGGCGTCACTGCCGCACCGACGAGGGGATGGATCGCGGACGTGTCCACGTGCAGGAGATGATGGCGTTTCCCTTTTCGCGTGAGTTGCTGAGCTGCTTCGACAAGCATCTCGGGGTGGACGAGCACGTCAATCATCCCAATCCCGAGCGCTTGCTTTGCTGAGAGAACCTTGCCGTTGAGGATGACATCGAGTGCTTTCAGCACGCCGATCAGTCTGGGCAGGCGCGTGGAACCACCCCACGCCGGCAGAATGCCGAGGCTAACTTCCGGGAGACCAATACGAGTCACGTGATCGTCTGCCGCACAACGATGGTCGCAGGCGAGCGCGAGTTCGCATCCGCCGCCCACACACGCGCCGTGAATCGCCGCGACAGTGGGGATTCTCAGGTGCGCAACCCGCGAGAAAACCGCTTGTCCCTGCTCGATGTACGCGCGCAAGTCGTTCGAATCGTTCGAGACGAGCGCGTTCAAATCCGCGCCGGCAATGAAAATGCGGGGTTTTGCCGAGGCAAAAATGACGGCTCGGACGCTGGATTCGTGTTCGACAAAATCGAGATGCCCGTTGAGCTGGTCGAGGGTGTCGCGGTCCAGGAGATTAGCGGACGACTGCGGACGGTCAAATGTCAGCGTGCAAACGTTGTCGCGGATTTCTCGAGAGATGGTTTGCATAGGGATTAAGTCCTTTCCAGCCAAAGCGCAGCGCCCTGCCCACCGCCGACGCAAAGCGTTACAAGAGCGCGATTTGCGCCGCGACGTTTGAGTTCACGGAGCGCGGTGAGCACGAGCCGTGCGCCGCTCGCGCCGATGGGATGGCCCAGAGCGATGGCGCCGCCATTCGGGTTGAGGCGCTCGGCGGGCAGTTTACCGAGCGGCCGCGTCCGCTCCAGTGCGGCGCGGGCAAATTGCTCAGATTTCAGGCATTTCAAGACCGCCAAAACTTGAGCGGCAAAAGCCTCGTTCATTTCCACAAAATCGACGACGTCGAGCGTGAGACCGGACCGTTGGAAGAGCCGGTTCATCGCAAAAACCGGGCCCAACCCCATGCGTGCTGGATCGCACCCTGCGACTGCATAGTCACCGACGGCGCCGAGCGGCTCAAGACCGAGTTGGTCTGCCCGGCGCTCGGACATCGCCAGCAACGCGACCGCGCCGTCGGTGATTTGGGAGGCATTCCCGGCGGTCACGGTGCCAAATTTGGGATCAAAGACAGGCTTGAGTTTTGCCAACGCGTCGAAGGTCTGATTTGCGCGGATACCGTTATCGGCTGTCACAGCTCGGCTGGAATGAGGGGAATACACGGGGCAGATTTCGGCGGCGAATTTTTCGACGGCGTCGGCAGCGCGGCGATGACTTTCGAGGGCGAAGACGTCCTGCATTTCACGGGTAATGCCGTGTTCCCGAGCCAGGAGTTCTGCGGTTTCGCCCATCTTTAAACCGCTGATGGGATCGGTCAGGCCGAAATTGAGGCCAGCCTGTGGCGAAAAATCGGAGGGTTTGAGCGCGGCGGCCGCAGTCAGTTTCTGGATGGCGTTACGAGCTCGGGTGATGGTTGCGAATTTCTGCGCGGCTTCCGCTTTAAAAAAGCTCGGGATGCCGGACATGCTTTCCGTGCCGCCCACCACAAACACGGATCCGCGCCCAACCATCATTCGCTCTTGCGCGGTCGCGATCGCCTCCACTCCTGACGCGCAGTTCCGATGGACGGTCGCGGCCGGAACATCTCGGGGAATACCAGCGCGCAAGGCGATGACTCTGGCTACGTTAGGGGTTTCCATCGGCTGGGCGACGCAGCCGAAAATGACTTCATCGATGGAGTCGGGATCAATTCCCGTGCGGGTAAGCAGGGCATCGACTGCAATTCTTCCCAGGTCGTCGGCGGTGAGACCGGCGAGATCGGTACCCAATTTGCAGAAGGGCGTCCGAACGCCATCCACAATCATGAAGCGCCCATCAGACATGGCTAACTCCTTTTTGTTCAGCTGTTTGCGGACGGTGATCGACGATGCGTTGCTCCTTGATTTCGACTCCGAGTCCCTGAATCCGGCTCATCTCCGCTGCCGAATGAAATTCGATGCGGTTCGGATGCAGCTCCAAACGGGATGCGAAAAGGTGATGCAGATGCGTTTCGAGGATTTCGTCGTCTTCGTCGCCATGTTTCATGACGTGGAGAATCAATTCATCAAGATCGAGCGGGTCATTGTTATGTTTGCGCAGCTCGATTTGCCAGGTGCCTACGTCCTGACAGTCGTCGAGAATGTGTTCCAGCACGTTGAAATCGACCAGCGTGCCCTTCAGCTTTGCCAGTTGAAGGGGCCGGACATCCGATCGACGCGAAATGTCGCCGATGAGTCGCGGGACGCGGCGGCCGCAGCCGGGGCAGGGCTCCCAAACGACGCCTCCGTCGGTGACATCGCCGGTCCGATAGCGAATAACCACCGAACCGCGCGCGCCAACGGGCGTGAAAACAATCTCACCCGGTTCGCCTTCGCCCACGGGTTCCAGCGTGTCCGGATTAACGATTTCGATGATGCCGAGATCGGGATAGAGATGATATCCGCAGGGTTCTTCTTCCGGAGCGCGCGGGCACTCCGACCAGGCCATTTTTGCCTCTGTGAAGGCGTACGTTGTGATCACATCCACCCGTTCGGCGCCGAGTTCCGCCGCCATCGCCCGCAATTTCCGGCGCATACCGTTCGGCACTTTTTCTCCACCGAGGACGATTTTTTTCAGCTTCGGCATGCGGACACAGTCCTGAATTGCGTGATGCATCACATGGTAGACGAATGTCGGGACGCCGATCAGAATGTCGGGCTCCAGCCGGGCTATGGCGCGCAGATTGCCGTCCGTCCCCATAACTTTTCCACCGCCTGTGCTCAGCGTGAATGTTCCAAACGTCATTGCTGCGTAGTGCGTAATCCAAAATGCCAGGTGGGGTGCGTAGGGAAACATGTTCAACATCCGAAAATCGCGTTGTGCCCCGCACACTTCCATCACGCGTGCGCCAGCGTCCCCTAGCCGGGCCACGTCCCGCGCCGTGTAAACGAAAGAAACCGGCTCTGTCGAACGGCCTGTGGTGGTTGTCATCAAGATTGGACGAAATTCGCGCTCGAGCATTTGCTGGGTGTTACGCTTTCCGATAATCAGCGCTGACGCGATTGTGGAGGGGCGACGCAGCAGCTGGGAACGTTCTGGCGCGAGGATGAGGTCGCGGGGTTTTGTCGGATGCTCGTTGTCGGGAAGCAGGTCTTCTTTTGACGTGAAAGGAATCCGGCGGAGGTCGTCCCAGGTGCGGAGCTTGTTTGGGTCGAAACCCTGCCGGCGCCATTGGTCACGATAGAACGGCGAAAACGGGAGTACGACATGCCCGAGATAACGGCGCAGCGCGCGGATCTGGCGTTGCCGGGTTATCTGTTCATGCGACGAGAGCGAGGGATGGTTGAGGATGATCATGGGGGGAATCGTTGGCCAGGCTAAGAATCTCGGGGAGCTGCTCTTCGGCGGCCTTCCGGCCCAAAGCGACGTATCTGGCCGGATGGGCGAAATCGTGCCATCGTCCGTCGCAATCGAGTGGTCGCAGGACGATGTCGATGTCGCGGCAGGCGATTTCTGCGACGCGCATTTGCACGCCATGGTTGGCGCGCATCATGGTGTCGAGCACGTTGCCGCGAGCGAAATAGTTGACGTGTTTGAACAGCGTCGAGAGGAAACCGTGTGGCTCCACGCGGTCGTGAGTCTCTTTTTCGACCATGGCCCATTGCCGCATTTGTTCCGGGGTCGGGATCGTGTTCACGGCGATGATTCGGTCGATGCCGGCTTCGCGGAGGACATCGACAGGCAAAGGATCGGAAATGCCACCGTCGATGAGCAATTCGCCGTCGCGTTCCACGGGAACACACACTCCCGGGATCGCAATACTGGCCGTCACGGCGTTCACGACGTCGTCGGTTGAAAAAACGATGCGCTCCAGTGTATCGAGCGACGTGGCGGTCACCCGGAGCGGAATGCGGAGATCGGAAAATCGGGCGTCTCCCAGGGATTGCCGCAGGCGCCGGGCGACTTTCTCTGCGCGCAAGAATCCGCGTCGGGGCGGGAACACGGGAGCCATCAGTTTTAACAGTCCCCAGCAGCCTTCGATCTGACTCGCCAAGGCTTCAAGTTTCGGCCCGCGCTGCCCATGGCACCATAACGCACCGACATAGGCTCCTATGCTGGAGCCGGCGACCAAATCAATTTCGATGCCGTTCTCTTCGAGGACTTGAATGACGCCGATGTGTGCCAGCCCTTTTGCGCCGCCTGAGGATAGCGCCAGGCCGACCTGCCTTCCGGCAATCTCGCGGGCCAACCGACGAATGTGAGCCGCAAATTTTTCCGTTGTCTCCGGATGGCCCGGCACCGGGAAACCGCGGACGAATTCCTGTGGCAAATGTCCGTGCGCGCGCAGCTCCGCGTAAAACCTCGTCAGATCACTCGTTTTCGCCGATTCCTCCAGATACATCACCGGCCGCACATGCTCGCAGCTTCCGTGCGATTGGGCGCAAATTTGGCGACTCAGAAGCTGAAAATCGTAGATCGTCCGCGCCTCCGGCTGGAGCAGGATGTAGGTCAAATCGGTTTGGATCATGACCTCCATGGCGACGCTTACCGGAAGATCTTGGGCGAGATGGAGCACGACGAAGTCAAAATGCTGTCCGAAATGACCTAGCATGGGAGCAATGCAGGCCGCCTCCTGCGTGTTACCGCGCGCGGACAATCGCAGCTCCGCATATCCACCGGTCGCCCTGCGAAGACGTTCCCGAAAACAGAATTCGTTGGAAGCCCGTGCAGCGAGCCTCTCCCAGGATTCCAACCCGGGTTCGGTGCTTTTGGGAACAATCAATGCCAGCAACACGCGACGACCGGTCAATGTTTGCAAGGCCGTTGCCAGATGTCCGGTTACGGCCAAATCGTCGATACCGTGGGAAAGCGAGGTGATTCCGATGACGCGTCGGGCGCCCCTTTCGGCGCTGTCCTCGTGCATGCGGCGAAATTGTTCGTGAATGCGGTTCGAGAATCGCCCGGAAAGCTGTGGTTTCTTGTCGAGCACGGCGCGTAGAGCGTTCGCGTCGATACATGCCAGGACGCTATCTGTCACGACATGCACCGTGGACCGATACGCCTCGTCGTGGATGCATTCCACCTCGCCGACCATGTCGCCCGGGCCCAGCACGTGCCCGGCGCCGGCTGTTCCTTCATGTACTTTGCACCGTCCACTAAGCACGACGTAAACGATTCTGCACGGGGCCCCGGCGCGGCAGAGAACGGTGCCCTTGGGATAAGGACGAACCGATTCGGGATCCACGAGGCGTCGGAGCGTAAACCACGGCAACAAGGAGAGGACTGGATGATCCTTCAAAATCTGCCGATGAGTTTTCATAGGCACGCAAGCAACCGCCAGCGCGATTACGACGTCACTCCCTACGATAAATTTACCCGGCAATCGCCTTAGCGGCACTCGGCTACCGCGAATATACCGACGAAATAAGTCGGGTCAAAGAGTTGGGGTTCAAGATATTATGCCGGCCAGGCCACGAGATCTGTTTCCGACGTTTTCCGGTTCCGCGTACGAGGTGCCGTCGCGGGCCTGTCCCGCAAGTCTTGTCAGAAAGCGCCAAGGCACGGATAACTCGCGCATGGAATTACGGAATCTGATTGCTGTAAGCGCTGCGTGTTTGCTCGGCTTTTTAACTGTTTCGGCGTTGGCCGAGAAACCGTTCTCGTTTGAATCGACACCGGGGCAATTGCCGAAAACGATTGTTCCGGTGCGTTATGAGATCACGCTTACACCAGATGTCGCGAAGTCCACAACGAGCGGGTCGTTGATCGCGAAGATCAAAGTGTTGAAGCCCGTACGCGAGATCATTCTGAATGCCTTGGAGATGGAAGTCTCTGGGGCAAAACTGATTCAGCCCAAAGAAGTTGCGCTGAAAACCCGCCTCGATCCAAAAAAGCAGACTCTAACACTTGATCCTTCAACGGAACTTTCGTCGGGCGAATACACGGTGGCCCTTGATTTCAAAGGAAAAATCGGCGCGACGGCTCAGGGATTGTACGGCGTCAAATACAAGACGCCAAGCGGTCGGGAGAAGACGATGCTCGCCACGCAAATGGAAGCGACGGATTGCCGTCGGATGTTTCCGTGCTGGGACGAGCCGGTTTATCGGGCGATATTTCAACTGACGGTTGTTGTCCCCGAAAAGCAGTTGGCAGTCTCGAATACACCAGTTGTCAGCGAAACTCCGGCTGGCGAGGGGAAGAAAAGAGTAGCATTCGCCGATACGCCATCGATGGCGTCGTATTTAATGGCTTTCTGCCTAGGGGATTTCGAGTTTGTCGAAAGCGAAGTCGCTGGCGTGAAACTGAGGATTCTCACGACCGAAGGCAAAGCCGCGACTGGGCAATACGCTCTTGAATCCACGAAGAAAATTCTCCGTTATTTCAACGATTACTTTGGCACGCCGTATCCGTTGCCGAAGCTCGACCAAATCGCGATTCCGGGCGGATTCGGCGGCGCGATGGAGAATTGGGGTGCAATCACTTACAACGAGAATTACCTGCTCTTCGATTCTAAAACGAGTGCAGAGACGACACGACGCAACGTGTTCGACATCGTCGCTCACGAAATTGCTCATCAGTGGTTTGGCAACATCGTCACGATGGCTTGGTGGGACAATTTGTGGCTTAACGAAGGGTTCGCATCCTGGATGGCCACCAAAACGACCGACCATTTCAACCCGGAATGGGAGTTTTGGCTGAACGCAAACGCCGACAAGAACACAGCGATGGACCTGGACGCCCGCAAGGTCACGCACCCGATCCAGCAACCGGTCGCCACAGAAAGCCAGGCAATGGATGCTTTTGACGAGATCACGTACCTGAAAGGCCAGGCGTTTATCCGAATGATCGAGAACTACCTCGGCGAAAACGATTTTCGAGCCGGCATTCGCGCTTACATGGCGAAACACCGCTACTCAAGCACGACCACAGCCGATCTCTGGAACGCGCTCGGCGCCACTTCCGGCAAGGACGTTAGGGCGCTCGCGGCGAACTGGACCGAACAACCCGGATTTCCCGTCGTGTCCGTGGACGCCAACTGCGCGGATGACAAATGTCGCATTAAACTTCGGCAGGCGCGCTTCGTGATCGGCGATAAAAATGTGCCAAATCTCCAGTGGCAAATACCAGTCGCCATTTCCACAGGGGCTGATACAGCCTACGGACTCTTAAAAGCCACCGAAGACGAAATCGTGCGGAATGGATGTAACGACGTTTTGCATGCAAACGCCGGCGATGGCGGCTATTTCCGGGTCCAATATTCCCCGAAATTGCTGACGGATTTGCGAAAGAGCATCAACGCTCTGCCTGCCATTGATCGCCTTCTTTTGCTCAATGACACATGGGCACTTCTTGAAGCGGGCCGCGTTCCCGCGTCCGCTTACTTTGACCTGGCAGCCGCCCTGAAAAATGAGCGGACTCTGGCCATCTGGCAGCAAATTCTCGAAAGCCTGCAAACCATTGATGAAATGCAGGTTGGATCGCCACAACGAGCCGATTTCCAGGCGTTTGCGGCTTCAATTTTGAAACCGCAACTCGAATGGCTCGGATGGTCTGCAAAAGCGGGCGAATCCACTCAGGTCGAGGTCTTGCGCGGCGCGATCCTCCGGGCGCTTGGCCGATATGGCGACCCGGAAACTGTTGCGGAAATCCGGAAACGATTCGCTGAATTTGAGAAAAATCCCGATTCGCTTCCACGCGATTTACGAGAGCCGGTCATCCAAACGGCCGGACGTTATGCTGACCTCGAGACTTGGGAAACGCTTCACCAACTCGCGATCCAGGCCCCTACCACCGAAGAAAAGCGGCTTTTCTATTCGGGAATGCAGGCCGTCGTGGACCCGGCGCTTGCCAAGATGACCCTCGAACTTTCGCTTACCAGCGAAATGAGCGTCCTGGATGCGAATCGTAACGTCGTGAATGTTGCCCGCTTGGGCGAAAACGATCGCCTCGCATGGGATTTTGCTCGCGAGAACGCTGATGTTTTGCTGGCAAAGGTCTCCTCAATGGGCCGTAACGGCTATTTTGGCACAATCGTCCGTGAAACATCCGACGCAAAATTTGCCTCTGAACTGGAAGCCTTCGTGAAGGAAAAGCTTCCCGCCGACGCGCTGCCTGAGACAGAAAGAATCTCCGATGAAATCCGCGTCCGGGCCGATTTTAAGAAACGCCTCCTGACCGAGGTGAACCAATGGATCTCTGAAAAAAAATCTGCCCCTCAAGCCCCATGACTCCCAAGACCTTCACGGTTCTGCTTTTTAAGAAAATGGGTCGTCAGGGACTCGAACCCTGAACCTAGTGATTAAGAGTCACGTGCTCTACCAATTGAGCTAACGACCCGTGAAGGGGCGAGTTTATTAAACCGGGTTTTCTATGGGCGCAAGCACAAAGCCCCGGCGAACACCGTAATGGGTGCGATTGAAGTGGGTCCGAGTCAGGCGGCTCTGCGGGACGGCCAGGAGCCGTCCAATGCCATCCACCTGACTTCGCGGCACCACTTTCAATCACACCCCTACTTCCCAGTCCTTTGTCGTACGTTTTGACGCCTCGGTCCAGAACGACTATTATCGATGTCCGTCATGGCTACGAATCCTGTTCCCCCGACCGACGCTTTCATGCTGCTCTTTCGAAATGCCGGACCGGAGACCCACCAGCATCTCTCGCCGGAACAGCGGGCAGAACTCGCGAAGCAATGGAACGACTGGTATGACGAATTGGCCGCCCGAGGGAAAGTCCAGCACGGCCGCCCGTTGGGGCTGCAAGGCCGCTTGGTTTCCGGCACGCGTGGTCAAACGGTGATCGATGGCCCGTATGCCGAGGCTAAGGAGGTGGTCGGCGGCTATCTCTTTCTGAGCGTTACCGACTTCGACGAGGCTACCGAGATCGCAAAAATGTGCCCTGGTTTGCCCCTTGGCCTGACGGTTGAAGTGCGCCCCGTCGTCGCATTCAGCCCGGTTTTGGAGGACGTTCGCGCACATTCGCCCGAGCCGCCGAACGCGGTGTAAACCGTTTCCATTCAGTTGCCTGGCAGTATTCCCACTGCGTCGTCGCGGCTGATACATTTCGAAATCGATAGCGACCGGTGCGCCCTTCAGAAAAGACGCTCTGATGGCCGACGGGCCTCAAGGTCGCCAAATCGTAACGCAGAAATCTCAGATTGGGCTGGAAATCCCAGGGGGCCGCCCCTTAATGGCACCCCCCACAAATTATCAGCTTATGAATGAATCTATTATCCCCTGGAAAACAGCGTCCTCCGTCTTTTGCGCAGGTGTAAACTCTGAAGGCTGGAATCTCTCCCGGATTCCGGATGGTGAAATCGACGTGCCGCGCACTTTCGTTTCGGAAGTCACTTTCTCGAAGCCGTTCAATTCTGTGCCACTGGTGCAGGCCTCGTTGTCGGGTTTTGATCTGGACCAGCGCGACAGCGCGCGCATCAGCGTGGCGGTTTCCGATGTGACGGTAAGCGGGTTTACCATTTCGGTTACCACCTGGATGGAAACGCGGGTTTATGGCGTCGAGGCGAGTTGGCTGGCGATCGGCAATTGACCGATCGATCGGCCTATTATCCCATTCTGGCGGCGAAAGGCAGTTTTTGAGCGAAAAAAACGCCCTTCGCTGTCCGGAATGCAAAGCGTCATTCGTCATATCTTCGGACCGGACAAACCGGCAATTCAACCAATCAACGATCCCAAGAAGAATATGAGCACTCTTACTGAAGAACCCCCAACTGAGAACGCATCGCCATGCATGGAAATGCCCGGCCCCGTTAAGGAGCACGAATGGCTCCAAAAATTCGTCGGCGAATGGGAGTCGGAAGGCGAGGCATTTATGGTCCCCGGCCAGCCAGCCACACCGCTCAAGGGCGTCGAAAGCGCCCGTTTGATCGGAGGCTTTTGGCTCGTCTCACAGATCAAGAGCACGACGGATTTTCCTTACGAGCAAGTCCTCACCATCGGCTACGATCCCGCGAAAGAAAAATACATCGGAACCGTGATCGATAGCATGACCACTCATATCTGGCAGTATGAGGGCACCGTGGACGCGACGGGCAACATTCTAACGTGGGAAACGGAAGGCCCCGTTCCCAGCCCCGATAAGCCTTCCAAATTCAAGGAAGTAACGGAGTTCAAGAACCCCGATTACAAGGTTTTTACGTCAGCAATTCAAGGTCCCGACGGTTCGTGGAATAACATGATGACCATCCACATCCGGCGAAAGAAGTAAAAAAGGCGACGAACTGGTAGCGACGGGAAATGCCCCGCCGCTACCCGCCCTGCGGCATCCAAAGGGTGCGGGACTTGTCCTGGAGTCCACTATTTTGTCAAGAGTTGCCCCTGACCCCCTGCCCCATTGGATGTTTGTCGTTAGATGTTAGCATGATCGTCATTAGATGTTAGCAGGTCTTCCGCCAGCTGGACTGCGAATGCCAGATTTCCCAATGTGCCGGTCTGAGACTCAAAAAAAATTCGAAAGGCTGGCCTTTATCGCCGCGTGACTTGGTAGCGAGCATCTTCTTGCCGTCCTGCTTAAGGAAGCGAGTCTCTTCGATGTTTGGCAGTCCAGTCCATGCCACGGAGGCAATTTTCCTTCGTGTTTGATCGTAACGTGGCTCCGTCCGATTTTGACTGTCCATTCGGAGTCTTTCTCGGATTCGTCGTGTTCGCCAGCAAAGACGTTGCCAACTGCCAGGATGAGCGTGATGATTATTGTTAGGAGTACGCTGCGTGTCGCAAGAGGCAGAATTCGGGTTTGCATGAACGGAAGAGGGGCGCGATTTCATGGTGGGAAGGACCCGGCCTGTTATTGTGGCGCTTGGATAGGCTGGAACTATCGAACGATCGACGACGCTTCGCGTAAGTATTTCATGTGCTCAGGAAACGGTGACGGGCGGCGTGTTGTTTCGCAAGCTCAAGCAGGTGGGCCGCATCGCTACCCAGCTCATTTCCGATGATCTCGTATTCGCGGCGGACGTTAGTATGCACGAGATATGGGTTGTCGGTGTTGATGCAGTAAGCGACGTCGTTTTTTGCCAGATCGCGGACGAAACTCGCGATGCAAGCAAAGTCGGATATGACGCGCGTGACGAGGTTCACCGTTGGGCAGAGTTCCAGGCAGATTGCGTGATCGCGCAGGAGCGTGATGAGGGTGTTTTTCAATTTACCAGTGGCGCGCCGCACTTCGATGCCGTGACCGATGCGATCAGGGCAAATGGACTTGATGACGCGCAGAATGCCTTCCGGCCCGGTGCCCTCGCTTTCGCCCACGTGATAGGTGATTTTCAAACCGGCCTGGCGAGCTTTTTCCATCATCGCGGAAACCTCGTTCAACCATGATTTGTTGAGTTCGAGCGACTTGGATTCGGGTCCGGCCATGTCGACACCAACGACGCCATTCGCGCCGTTCAGGGAACCGCGGCTCCGCCATTTGATTGCAGCCTCGATAATTTGCCAGTTCGCTTCGAGTGAAAGATCGCGACCCAGCGACAGGATGATGCCGGTCTCGACGCCGTAATGAAGAGACGCCCGTTCCAGGCCCTGGATGACGGCGAGGATGATGGCGTCCATCGTGTGGAGGCCGCGCCGCATGCGCTTGTGAGGATTGAAACGCAGTTCAATCGCTTCAACCTGGGCGCGCCGGTAGGCTTTGGCTACGACTTGATACGCGGAAACATTGGCGGCCGCAGGCGAGGATTGAATTTTCTCAGTAACCTTAAAATAGCGACCGAGAAAGTCGTCGAGGGATTTCACTGCCGCTGGCCGGGCGGTCAGGGATTCATGGAAAGCGGTGAAGTCGACGTATGGCGTTCGCAGGCCGTTGTCGCAAAGGATTTCCCAGAGCACGGACGACGGAACAGCCCCTCCGAGATGGATATGAAGATCGCGCATCCGCGATGAAACACGCTGGAAGCCAAATTGACAATCCTGCAGGCATGACGGCGTGCCACGGCGTATTCACGAAGGTGCGCGGCAGCTTTCACGGCGCGATTTCGGTGTATCTGGATCGCTTCCTCAACGTTCCTCCGGCGGCGCTGCCCAGAGCGGGCTACTCGACAGAAAGCCCCCACGATGCCGACGAGCTGCGCCGAAGTTTCTGGAGACGCTCGACGCACAGCAGCGCGTGGACGAAGCGGCGCGCATCACCGCGCGCTATCTGGCGCAGGGCGCTCCGGTCGAGCCTCTGATCGCCACCTTCACTCGGGCTGTGGTACGCGAAGACGCCGAGTTCCACACGTTTCAGATGCTCGAAGCCGGCGTGCGGCAGCATGAAGAATGGCGCGGCGCCGAGCAGAGCAGAAACATTCTCATTGCGGTGGCGCGCTATCTGGCGGCGCATTCGCCCACGCAACGCGCCCAACTCCAAACCGCGCAGATCGCCCTGCGTCTACATCGCGGCGAGATGCTGTATGAGGAAGAAGCCGAAACGCCGGCGGCGTAGCGGCTGATTTACGAGCCATAACCAACCCTTGCATGAGGTTTATTGACATGACGCGTCGCCACTGACCTTTTCGCTGCACCCTTCGACACACGAGACAATCATGAGCATACGCAGGCGGTTTCCGATCTTGCTCCTGACAGCGGCGATGGCGGGAGTTATTGCGCTTGGCTGTGCCGTCACGCACGGCGCTGATTACTCCGTAGCAGCAACACCTAACGAGAATACAAGCACTATGAAGATTCGCATCAAAGTCAAAAACAAGACACTCGCCGCCACGCTCGATGACAACACAACGTCTAAGGATTTTGTTTCTCTGCTTCCCGTGAGTCTGACGCTGAGAGACTTCGCAGGGCCGAAAAGATCAGCGAGCTGCCGAGGAAGTTATCCGTCCAAGGGGCGCCCGCAGGCAGCGATCCCGACGTGGGAGACATCGCCTGGCGATCAGAAGCAAGACACTGTAACGCGCATAAATTTCCGTCTCTTGAGTTCTCCCCTTCGAGTGCATCGAACCACAAACCGAATATGAGATCCAACCACAAGCGAATATGAACAACTACCCCAACTTCAGCGACAAGGTTGCGCTCGTCACCCGGGCCAGTTCCGGCATGGGGCTGGCGACCGCGCTGGCGTTTGCGGAGGCGGGTGCATCCGTGACGCTCGCCGACGTCAAAGAGGAAGCGGTGCGGGAAGCCGCCAAGAAGCTGGTCAGCGAGGGCCATCGAGCTCTTGCCATCCCTTGCGACGTCAGCAACGACGCCCAGGTAGAAGCCATGGTCGAGCGGACGGTCGCCGAGTTCGGCCGACTGGACGCGGCCTTCAACAACGGCGGCGTCATGCCCAAAAACGCTCCGACGGCCCACAGCACGCTGGAGGAGTTCGACCGGGTAACCCGCTTCAACCTGCGGGGCGTCTGGAGTTGCATGAAACACGAACTGCACCAGATGCAACGCCAGGGCAGCGGCGCGATCGTCAACTGCTCCTCCATCGGTGGCCTCAGGGGCGACCGGGGTATTCCGTCCTATACCGCGTCGAAGCATGGTGTCATCGGTCTAACCCGGGCCGCGGCCCTCCAATACGCCGCCATAGGCATCCGCGTGAACGCGGTCTGCCCGGGCACGATCGACACGGCGTTTGCCCGCACAGCGTTCGAGGACGAGAAAGCGAGGCATTGTCAAATCCTTGCCCATTGGCCGGATCGGCGAGCCCGAGGAGATCGCGTCGGTGGTGCTTTGGCTGTGCAGCCCGGGAGCGAGCTACGTCGTTGGGCACGCCTGGTCGTCGACGGCGGGCAAACGGGGGGCACCCGATAGGGGCGCAATTACGCAATTACGGCCGTCAGGCCGCAAAGAGATCTACAATAGCGTAAAGGTCGGCAGTTTGCCCGTTAGCCGAGTGATAAAAAAACGGCTGACGACGAGTTCAACCAGGCGGCTTCAGCACCCGGTTTCTTATGCTCTCGAACAAGAATCCCCTGAGCACGGCCGAACGAAACGACGGCGGCCGCCTATCCTCGGTATCTGCACAGCCAGGTTCTGGCGGGCAGCGCACTGTCGGGCTCTACGTGCGTCGTTTTCTCTGTCACCGCGGTCGACTGGTTTCTCGTGCCCGCGAGGAATGCAGTATGTCCGGGTACTATCGAGACGCCAATGGTCGCGGACATCTTGGCCAGCGAACCGCAAGCCAATTCCCTGTCAGCGACTACATGATCGTCGATCAATTGAAAGGTCACGGACTGGTCAGCGTTGGCGTTTCTATGTAGGTGTCAAAATATGGTGAACAGTGAACGCCTCACGAAACTAGGCGCGGAGCTGATACCGCTGAGAAGGAAACGTCTCCTTCTGTCCATCTCCGCTATAATAAAGCCTCCGCCTAAATCTTCTGGTCAAATCGGTCGCGGCAAGATGGCACGTGGTTGCGCTCAGAACTTAGCATTCGTTCCTTCATCGAACATGCGACGGGCAGCGGGTCAGACACGCACCTCACGTTAGACGCTAGTCGCCCATGGTGATTACCGCGCGGAAACGCACTTTTCCTTGTTCGACGCGCTCATAGGCCGTGGTGATTTCGGCCAAAGGATACGTTTCTGTAATCACTTTAACTTTGCCGGTGGCGGCGATCTGGAGCGCTTCGTAGAGAAATTCGCGGCTGTTTTGCTGACTGCCGAGAACCCGAATACGGCGCGTAATGAGATCACCGGGATGGACCGGCAGCGGTTTGTTCTCGAGACCCATGAGCACCAGACGTCCATCAGGGCGCAGCCCAGCGATGCCATCAGCCATGGCATCGACCGAATTGCTTGTGCCGAGGATCACATCGGCGCCACCTGCTGCAGCAAGACCCTTGCCATCACGGACAATTTCGTCGGCACCCAGTTCGCGAATCATTTTGTCCTTATCTGTCGAGCGCGAGATGGCGATCGTAATGAACCCGGCCGCTTTGGCGTATTGGATCGCGAGATGCCCGAGGCCGCCGATGCCGATCACAGCAAGGCGCTCTCCGGGCTGGGGCTGCGCCCAGCGGAGGCCCGACCAAACCGTGTAACCCGCGCAGAAAATCGGCGCGGCCTGTTCATAGCTGAGTGCTTCGGGCAGAAGCATGGTGGCGTCAGCGTAAGCGAGCATGTATTCCGCGTGGCCGCCGGCGATCTGTACGCTGGTGCCGACCGCTTGCTCGCAGAAGATTGGCTTGCTGCGGGCGCACCACTCGCAGCAGCCGCACGTATGCTGAACCCAGGGAACGCCGACGCGGTCGCGGACCCCACGCGTCGTCACACTAGGGCCGACAGCGACGATCTCGCCGACCGGTTCATGGCCAAGTGTACGCGGAAAATCGCCAGGTAGCTCTCCACGAGTCTGGTGCACATCAGTGTAGCACAGGCCGCTGGCATGGATCTTGATGAGAACCTGGCCTGGTTCCGGCTCAGGGGTCTCTGTCTGCTTAACTTCCCACCGGCTGTTGGCGGCGGGGACGATAGCTGCTCTCATAGGAAATATCAAAAGTGTGTGTCTTGGTTCGTTTTGAGCAGACCTCCGCAAGCATAACCTTGCGAAACGTCTCCTGCCACAAACTTATGGCTGCATGCTCAACAGTTTGGAAGTCGCGACGCATGGATCGCTTGCGGAACCCTTGTCGGAGAGGGGCTTGTGAAAGCCCGTCGCGATAACGCGGCACCCCCAATGCTCAAGGTGCGGGTGCTCTGTTACGGCTGCTCGCCTGATGGAACCTCGTCTGCGTAGGTTGCGGGATTGTAACGTCAATCGAGGGGATCGTCGCCGTCGTGGTTTCCTCCGACGGATTTGCAAGGATCTGCGTGTCACCACTCCAGCCCGCAAACTTCTTCCCAGGAGGCGGTTCATCTGCGGTCACCTTGACAATTGTCCCCTTATCATGGCGTCCGCCTCCGCTTCCGCCTTTGACTGTCAGAGCCGGTGCTCCTGGTGCGGCTGGCTTGCCGCGAACGCCTTTGCCAATCGCTACCAGATCGTTGAGGCGTTTAGATCGTTGAGGCGTTTTGCTCCCGGCACGGGAGTGCTCTCCAAGACCGAGAGCGAGGACGGGAACAAGTTCACCAGAGGCCTTCGCAATTCGATATCCTGCGAGGAGGAGCCTACCAGTATCCTGTAAACCCCGGGGGCAACATCCCATGTCCCCTTCCCAACATTATAGTAAGCCAGCGAGCGGCGATCGAGACTGATGGTGACTTTCTTGGACTCGCCAGGCTTAAGAAACACCTTCTGGTAACCCTTCAGTTCCTTGACCGGCCGTTCCACAGGCGGATTCACGGGGGCAACGTAGAGCTGGGCGATCTCCGCTCCGGCTCGCTTGCCGATGTTCCTGATACGGAAGCTGACCCGAACGAGATCATCATCTTTTTTAAAGATATTCTTCTTAAAGATGTTCTTCTTTAGGACCATGGGCTCGACTTCGAGATCCGAGTAACGGAATTTCGTGTATGACAGTCCGTAGCCGAAGGGATACTGAGGTTCGATGCGGTTTTTCTCGTAGCCCCGATAGCCCACAAAAAGACCTTCTGAATAGACTATCTTGTCTTCCGGCGATTCCGGAACTGGGATAGTCGTTGGGAAGGTCGCAAAGGCCGGGTTATCCTGAATGCGCTTTTCCATTGTGATCGGCAGCTTGCCGGACGGATTGACTTTGCCGAAGAGAATCTCTGCCAGCGCCTGACCGCCATACTGCCCGGGGAACCAGGCGTGAAGCAGGGCACCCACCTTATCAGCCCATGCCTGCACGCTGAAACCGCCGCCGCCGTGCAATACGACGATCGTATTGGGGTTGAGCTCCGTGGCGTTCAGGATCAGGTCGTCCTGAAGTTCTGGCAGTCGGAATGACCGGTCATAGTTCTCTCCGTCATACCCTCCAGGTCCTGCCCAGGCCTGGATCCGTCCGTTCGATCCGACGGCAAGAACCACTGCGTCATATGTAGCGAGGTCGGCGGGAGGTTGCAGCGAAGCCCAGCCGACTTGCAGCGCTGTGGCGGTGCCAAAGCCCGATGGCCTTAGGTTCATCGCCTGCAGCTCAATCGCAGCAGGTACCCCGGCTTCCAGAAAGATCTTCCCGGATATCGGGACGAGGGGCGGAGCACCCGAAACGGGCGTATCCGGGGTAAGGGGAGGCGTTTGGACATCTGAAGTATCATCGATGATTAACTGGTCGTTCACGTAGAGTCGCACTTTACCCACGGAGGACACCTTAAAGACGTGGTCGCCGGTGACGGTCGGCGTCACTGCCCCTCTCCAGATTCCGGAAAAGCTTGAAGGGTCAATCCCTGCCGGAACGTTTGTCGCGTCGAAACTTAGAAAATCCAGGTACGTGTCGACGCGCTCGACGGGAGTCCCAGTCAAATCAGGGTTGGGGAAATACTGACCGTCCAATCCCTGGTCCCCCGATTCGGTTTGCCACTCCGCGGTACTGGAATCGGGAACGCACTCTGCAATGAAATCAACGGTGGCGCCGGGTGCCAGAGACTTGATACCGTCGATTACACTGATGAAGTCGTCCGAAGGTGGTACGTGGGCGCTGCCTGAACCAGTTGGCGGTTCTCCTTCTGCATTTGGTCCGATGACCGCGATTTTTTTGATGGAGTGTTTGTTCAACGGGAGAAGATTTCTGTGCCAATCGAAGTTGTGTCGGTTCAAATTCCTCTTCTTTTTCGTGAAGTGCCGGTTCCATGGACGAGGATTCCTGTTTTCAAGGAGGACGATGCCCTCGCGCGCGGTCTGGATCACCACTTCCTTCGAATTCTCGGCCGCAGCGTCTATTGTTGCTTGGTTCTCCTGCGGGGGGTTGTTAATGAAGTCGTACTCAACAATCCTGCGCAGCATCCGCCGGACCTTGTCATCGATGTCCGCACCGCTCTGCTGCAGGTCTTCGGGCGTCATCACCGTGAAATCTGTGACACCAAAGGGGCTGCCAATACCACCGGGCATGTCAATATCGATACCGGCTTGTGCCGCCTTCACCCCATCGTGAATCGCCAGGAAATCGGATTCGACGAATCCCGGGAAACCCCAGTCTTCCTTAAAAACCTGTGTAAGCAGAAAGTGGCTTTCGCAGGCCCAATCGCCGTTTACCTGATCGGTGGCGTAATCACCGTTTAGCTTATTATAGGAGCCCATAAGTGCCGCCGTATCTCCAAGCTTGACCGCCGCTTCAAAAGGGGGCAGATAAATTTCGCGGAGGGTCCGCTCGTCCACCTCGATAACTACGGTAGTACGGTTAATCTCCTGATCGTTTACAACGGGGTGCTTAACAGTCGCCATGACCCGATGCTCTTGCATGGCTTGGACGAGGGGTGGTAGCAGGGTAGCGCCCAAAAGAGGATCTTCTCCGGTTACGTATTCGAAACTTCGCCCGTTATAAGGCGTCCGATAGAAGTTTGACCCCGGGGCCAGCATCCGGTGTATGCCGCGAGCGCTTCCTTCCCTTCCTAAAGCATCTCCCAGGGAGTAAGCGCGGTCGGGATTCCAGGTGGAGGCGAGGAGCGGTCCGGCGGGAAAACGAACACCGGGCTCAAAGCCCTGACCGACAAAACCGATCCCGCCATCGACTCCATGGATCAGGGGAAGGTCAATGACTCTGCCGTCTTCCAATTCGAGGTCGTCGATGGGTCTGATATTGAAGACTCCTTTAATATTTGCAAACGAGAAGTCAATGCCATAGCCAATGCAGTAGAGCCGCCTTTGTTCGTCGCTCATTGCGTTGAGAATGAGGGTTACTTCGTCTTCAACGTCGACTGAATTCTGTTGAGCCTGCGCATGCGCGGCTAAGCCGACGAGCATCGCGAGCGCGATGGTACGAAGGGGGAAAAAATGAGTTTTCATAGGGGCGACGAGTTCGCGCGAAGAATGGATCGGCAGCCCGCCGACCGCCTAGAACGTCTTTGCTCTCAGTTTTGTCTGTTTTTGCGCCCGCCGAAATTCTAGCGGGCTCTTGCCGAAAGTGCGGCGAAAATGTCGCGCAAAATGGGCCTGATCGGCAAAGCCGGCTTCCGCGGCGACATCGGCAATCGAATAATCTTCGTCTGCGGACAGCAACTCTTGGGCCTTGCGCAGCCGGAGGCGTAAGAGGTACTGGTGTGGCGGTAGCCCGACGAGCGAATTGAAGAGCCGGCTGAAATGGAAAGGGCTCAGACCAGCGACGCGTGCGACCTCCTCGCCGGTCATCCTTGAGGGGAAGTTTGCCTCCATGAAAGCGATCGCCTGCTGGATGCGGCGATGTTGCGCGTCCAGGTTGGCGGCGTCGGGAGGCCGCGGATCGACCTGCGACGCCACGGCGATGAGCAACGCGCTCGCCAGACTTTCAAAATACGCGCGGCCGCTCGGGCAGCCTTGTTCGGTCTCTTGCATCAACAGTTGGCAAATCCAATCCACCCGGCGGTTGATCGCAAACCGCGGGGGTGGCATACAGCGAAAGCCGGCAGCTGCGATTCCGCTGCGCCACAGCACCTTCTCAAAAAAGCGCGGATGCACCTCAAAGGTGCCAACCCGTCCCGCAGCCCGGCGCCAAGACAAACGGAAAGCTCGATGTGGGGGGACAATCGACGAAATGCGGCTCATCAGCATACTCTCGCCACTTTCCTGGAAGGTGAGAATGGTCCGGCCTTTTTCCCGGACCGGACGACACGCGAACCAGAAGCGGCGCTGCCCGCGCTGCCCCGAACCCGTTTCACCCTCGTCCGGCAATTCAACCACTACGGCTCGAAAACCCTCAAAGCCGAGGCGATCGCTCGTGAACAAAATGTCTTCCGGGGAATGGATCTCGACCCGCACGTAGCGATCTTAATTGAGCATGGGCGTGCTGTCGCACGCCATCTTGCTGAACCTGTCGCGATCTTGCTGTAAAGTGAGGGTTGAAGCGCTGGCCGAACTTGTCCCAAGACAGTCTCTTAACCGCGCTGATTCCGCCGAGATTCACCCAAGAAGTTAGCGGCCTGGACTTCATTGGATCCGCGTACAATCGCGCTCCCAGGCGAGAGATCACGGCTTCCGCCGCGGCCGGGCTTTTTCGGATCGCTCTTGCGCTCATCCTCCCTGCGCCGAAACGGGGCGCTCGGCGGCCGGTTCTCGCCTTCCAGTTGCGCGATCCGCTCCTGCAGCCGCCCAATGTCCGCCCGCATCCGCATCATTTCCCTGCATCGTCAGTACCAGATTGACCAACGCTCCAGGGGCTTCTCTCTCGAGCGCTTCAAGGGTTTCCCGGCTCAGCGGCGTCATCGCCAAGCTGTATGAACTACACTAAATGCCTAGTACCAGCCTTTTTTGCCCTTTTTGAAAAACTTTGCCTCGAGGACGTGCATTCGCCGTGGCGAAGTGGGTGACGTCGTGGTGCCGGAGGGTGAAAGCGAGGAGGGCGTCGATGACCTGCCGAAATCCGGCAGTGGTTGTAGCGGCCCAAACCCACAGCGGGGTGGCTACATCGGGTTAGTAGTCGGCATGTTCCCATGCTGGGTTGGCGGTAGAGTCTGGCAAAATGCGGCAGCTTGTGGTGCAGTGCGGAGTTCTCGGACAATGGTCGACGCTTGGCCGAAATGGACAGAAGCCTGTTAAGGTCTAACTCGCTATCAGGTGCATTTACTACACCGAAATCCGTGGCGCCTCTTCGAATAATAACCGTTTGCTGATATCGATCTTACTCCTCGATTTGAGCAAAAAAAGAAACCTCCCGCAACGGCAGGGAGGGATTGGACGCCGTTTGGGACAAGCTCATCGCTAACGACGCTGGTTGAAACCAGCCTCCGAACGATCCTCTGTTTCAACGGAGGGCTCACGAAAGCACGCTTGTGTTGTGACGTTGTCCCAATCTCCTACGCCATGATTTTCTAAAGATATTCGAAAGGTTATTTTCGGCTTGCTTTTGATTTTAACTGATCGGATAAATGCAACTACAATTAACTTGGAGGATGGCATGAAGCACGACCACTCATTAGTTCGGCTGACACTTCTATCAATCACAGCCAGCTTAACCCTTACCAGCGGCGCTTTCGGCGCTGTCATTACTTTCTCCGAAGGAGGAGATGCCACACCAGGATCAATCCTGGACACTGTCAATGCATTCCGAAGCGCATTGGGGGATCCCAACAACGGCAATGCACCGGGGCCCCTTGCGAGCGGCCGCCGCGAGATCAACTGGGACGGGGGCGGATCGTCCGCTACTAGCCCTTCGTTGTCGCCGTTCGACGGCTTTCTGAATAATCGAGGGGCTCGGTTCACTACTCCTGGATTTGGCTTCGTGCAGGCGCCGCCCACTGGGTTGGATACCGCATTCAATAATCCAAACCTAAGCAGCACCTTCGGAGTATTCAGCCAATTGAGGCTTTTTACCCCGGTTCTTAGCAATATTACCGACGTGTTCTTCTTTATTCCAGGCACAAACGGTGCTGTCCCGGCAACGGTTAGCGGTTTTGGCACGGTTTTCACCGACGTGGATTTGAATGGCAGCACAAAGATTCAATTTTTTGACAGTACTGACACTCTTATCTTTGACGGTATTGTGCCGGCCGGTACCGTCAGTGACCAGAGCCTCTCGTTTTTTGGAGCCATAGGCAATGCGGGTGAACAAATCTCCCGTGTGCGGATTACCAGCGGCAATACGGCGATAGGTCCCAACTTTGAAAACCCGAATGTGGAGACGGTCGATGTCGTCGCGATGGACGATTTTATCTATTCGGAGCCTGTTCCTGAGCCGAGGGTCTTCGGGATGGTTGTGGCTGGAATAGTCATGATGGCGTGGCGCCGACGGAAGGCCTTCAAACTGGGGGTTCCATTCTCGCGAGCCTAAAGAGGCGCGTTCAAAGGGGCAGTGTTCAAAAATCAAAAACTCCCGCCAGTTCTGATGCTGACGGGATTCGAGGATTCCGAGGCTGGGTTATGAAGTCCCTTAACTGAGACTTTTGCGATCCTTCGGTAAGACTGTCTTATCGAAGAAGGAGTCAAGAGACGGAGAGACGACGGCGGCTGAGGCAGCTGGTCCTACCTTCGCGGCAATTTGGATAACCCAGGAACCTTTGCTCCATGGTGGTCTCCTGACAGTGTCGCGGGGATTGCCGTTGAATCTCGTAGTCGGGCGCAAGGCGGCGGAGGCTTTGGCGTCGTCGGGTTGGTAGTAGCCGCCGATATCGGTGGCTTGCGCTGGACGGCTCGCAACTCCTCGATGATTTTCGATTCGTTAGCAGTGAGTTTTTTTGCGCCCGTCATCGGCCAGGGCGGATGAAGGCACCCGGTCGAAGCGATTGAAATAGCGGCGACTCGCGTTGCGAACTTCCTTGGAAGGAGGTGGCCCGGCTCTCCGTCACGGCAGCCAATGTACAGTCAAAGTTAGTTGGCAGCACGAGAACAGCGATCTGCTAACGTAAGCGATCACGTTTGGTAGCAGCACCTTAGTCGTTGTTGGACCGCCGCGCAGCAATGGACCTGCCAGGAACGCTGGGCGCTGCTGCTGACCCACATTTTTCAGCACTGGGTCGGCGGCAAGTGGCTTGGAGCACTGCCCGTCGAGGCCAGGATGTTGCTCCTTCAGGCCGAAAACTCACCCCGGCCGAATCCGCCGGGCAGCCTCCTCATTCGCGTTTTTAGAGTAAGTTATCTCGGCGAGCGAGATTACAGATCGCTGGGATGTCGGCCGCCATGCGCGCGCTGGGGCTCTGGGTGTTCTTGGTCCGGGCGACGCCGTTCAACTGGGCCGTTTGGGAATTAGAAACGGGACACAACATCAGGTTTTATCGTGCGAGGAGGTATTCCTGCCATAGTCTGATGAAGATGAAGATCGGAATCCCAAATGAGATCGGGTTTGATATGAAGCGCCCTTAGAAAGAGACCGAAAAAGGCGTGGAATCAGCTACACGCGTAGAGCGTGTGTGATCGCTCATCAGAGCGGAGATTCTGACGAAAGCGGCGGGCCTAAGACAATCGGCGGTCACTGCTTGTGGTCAAAGCCCAGCTTCTATCACATGGAAATCCAGCCTCCCGATCTTTACGGTTTGTCGGGCTGGTGATAGGCTATGCCATCTCCAGCCCGCCCTCTATAAATTCCGCGGAAGTGTCACGATGTAATGTGGTTTACGAGTAGTCGGGCTCCCGTGCGGCTCGACTCCTCGCAGCACCCAAGGATGTCTTGAATCGCGGCTCCTCTTGCAAAATCCGGCTGGTCGTTCACGCCTGTCTGGATGCTCCAGATAAATCGATCAAAGTTGTTCGGTGTGACCGGGCAAGCGACTTTCTTCCAACGGTTGGCGTTCGAATCG